>NZ_JBHXDC010000013.1:39055-191702 GCF_042725135.1 Streptomyces sp. NPDC060366
CTCTGCTCTCTCTACCGGCCGCGCTTTAACGGTGCTCACGCGCTGCCCGCCGC
The DNA here is from genome assembly GCF_042725135.1 of Streptomyces sp. NPDC060366. Taxonomy (NCBI): domain Bacteria; kingdom Bacillati; phylum Actinomycetota; class Actinomycetes; order Kitasatosporales; family Streptomycetaceae; genus Streptomyces; species Streptomyces sp. NPDC060366. Next base: position 39,109 of record NZ_JBHXDC010000013.1, read on the forward strand.
CCCCCCCCCCCCCCAACCCCCCCCCCCCCCCCCCCCGCCCCCCCCCCCCCCCCCCCCCGGGGGGGGGGGGGGGGGGGGGGGGGCGACCGTCGCCACCTGCGACAGCCCGGGGAGCCCACGGGCTGAGCGGGGCGCACCGGTATCCGACACGGAATCACCCACCTCTCGGCCAGGAGGCTGTTCCTCATGACGCACACGTCGACCGACCGGCCCACATCCAGAGCGAGCGGGGCCCTCGTCCCGGTGCTCGCCTTCGTGGGCATCGTGGTCGCGGTGATGCGGACCCTGCCCGTCCCGGTGATCAAGGACCTGCCGCAACTGGCTGCCCCCTGGTTTCAGGATGAACTTCCTGTCCTGTGAGCGTGTGCCTCGGTGATGCAGTGGTGCAGCCGGTCGCGCACGTCCCGAAGGTCCGTCATCTGCCGGTCGAGGCGGTCGCGTTCGGCCGTGAGCAGTTCCAGCAGTTCCGGTGACACTTCACCGGAGTCGGCGAACGGCAGCACCTCGCGGATGGTTCTGCTTGGCAGGCCCACGGAGTAGAGCCGTTGGATGAGCCTGACCCGTTCGACGGCGCCGGCCGGATATAGGCGCTGGCCACCCGGATTCCGGGTGGAATGGAGCAAGTCCTGCTGCTCGTAGTAGCGCAGTGCCCTGACGCTGACGCCTGCCTTCACGGCGACCTCTCCGATCCGCATCCCGGCCCCCTGACCCGCCTCCACGTTGCTTGCACCTGACGTTGGCGTCAGGTTCTAACGTAAAGGACACGGTGGGAACCATCCCTTACGAATTCTGGAGCACGGCTGTGACCAGCACATCTGCTACTCGTTTCTCAGGACCGCGGGAAGAATCAGCGATGTTCATCAGGCACACGCCCGTGATCGCCGGGAGCGCAGCGTGGTCGGTATGACCAACATGAACAGAACCGTCGTCGTTCTGGGTGCCACGGGGCAGCAGGGAGGATCGGTCGCAGCCGCGCTGCGGGCCGACGGCTGGGCGGTGCGCGCGGTCGTGCGCGACCCCTCCGGCCACCGGGCCCGGTCCCTCTCCGCCGCCGGCGTCGAAACCGTCCGCGGTGACCTCGGCGATCCGGATTCGCTCCGCGCGGCCTTTTCCGGTGCCCACGGCGTTTTCAGCGTCCAGCCGAACTCCGGCCAGGCGGGCGCCGGTGTGACGAATGAGGACGAGGTCCGCTTCGGCACGGCGGTGGCCGACATCGCCGAGCGCAGCGGAGTCGCTCACCTCGTTTACAGCTCGGCGGTCACCGCGGGTTCGGCAACGGGCGTCGACCATCTCGACACCAAGAGCCGTATCGAGGCCCATGTCCGGAGCCTGGATATCGCCGGCACCATCATTCGGCCGGCCACGTTCATGGAGCTCCTGGTGACCCCCGAAGTGGGTCTCGACCGGGGGCACCTGTCCTTCCTGATGCGCCCCGACCAGGCCATGCAGTTCATCGCGGTACGCGACATCGGCCGCGTCGCCGCCGCGGTCTTCGGCTCACCCGACCGCTACGTCGGCCGCACGGTGGAGATCGCCGGTGACGCTCTCACCGGCAACACCCTGGCCGGGCATCTGACCAGAGCCGCCGGCCGGACGATCGGCTACAGCCGCTTGCCGGCGACCCAGCTTGCACAGGACGAGGTCCTGTGCAAGCTGGCAGCACTCGTCGATGACGGCAGGCTGGCGGGAAACGCGCAACTCGACGCGTTGCGGGCTGAGTTCCCCTTCCTGCTGCGTTTCGACCGCTGGCTGGCGGGCCCTGGTGCGGGCCCCCTCGAGGAGGCGCTGCGTGCCAAGGAGGCGGGCATCGCTCCGCGCTGAACCAGGCCCTGCGTGTTCACAGCCAGTCATGCTGGCGGGCGTACCGTGCCGCTTCGTGCCGGGTCTGGGCCTTCCGCATTGCGTTGGACAGGTAGTTGCGGACCGGTGCTCTCGGCGAGGTGGAGCTGACCGGCGCATCAACGCCGAATACCGCCGTGCCGCCGAGTCATTTGCTCCGCCGGCTTCGGTCTGAGATAGCGAAGACACCCGCACCTACCCAAGCGGTTTCGCAGCTGGCTGCCGCGCATACTGCCCGGGACGCCCGGGCGTCCCGGGCGACGTCGTTCTTCACCGTGGCTCCGGCCCCGCCCGGAGCCCGGCTGTCACGCCGGGGCTGCGCCGGCCTCTTGCTGCGGGTGCGCGGGCCGTGCACCGTCGTCCAGCCCTTCCCTGGCGCTGGAAGGGCGCGGACCGTTTACGCGGCCGGGGCGAGTTCGGGGCCGGCGGCAGCAACGGCCGTGCTATCTCGCACAGTCCGTCCGGAACGATCCATCCCCACCGTCCACTTGCCATGAACAGCACAACCGTCAACTCGCCATGTAGGGCACGGTCTTACTGTTCGGTCTCGATCGCGTTCTGGATCAGGTATCTCGCCAGCGCCTTGCCGTGGCCGAGCGGCTCTGGTGTCCGTCCTCGTTGGAGGTTGGCCATGGCTCCGTCGTACACGAGCAGTACGTTGCCTGCCAGGGTGGCGGGCTTCTCGGTGGTGACGCTTTCCGCCAGCTGGTTCAGCCGCGTGAGAAGGAGCGTGGACTCCGCCTCGATCACGGCGCGGGCGGGGTGGCCGAGGTCAGGCAGCTCAATGCTGGTCGCGAGGAAGGCGCACCCGCGGCCCGGGGTGTACCGGTCCCGGTAGGCGGAGACTGCGTCGAACAGGGCCAGGAGCCTTTCGGCGGGGGTGGCTGCGGCGTCTACCGCTTCCTTCCATACCTGTTCCCAGCGGTCCAGGCGCCGTTGCAGCGCGGCTGCGATCAGGCCGTCCTTTCCTCCGAAGTGCGCGTAGAGCGTGGCGGGGGCGACGTGGGCGTGGTGCAGCACCTGATCGACGCTGGTGCGGGCGATGCCGTCCCGGGAGAAGAGCTCGTCGGCTGCGTCCAGCAATCGGTCCCTGGCGGACGGTCTGGCCGTGGCCTCAGCGGTGTCCTGGTCCATGCGCCCCAGCATAACGAGCGTTACAGTGAAACGATCGTTTCAGTGAGGTAAGGGAAGATTGAGCGCCTCTTGCCTCCTACCGGAGGTGCGCACGTGAGCGAACCGACCACCACGGGACCTGCCCGTACCCAAGCATTCATCGGGGCGGGCCTGGTCCTCGTCAGTTGCCTGAGTGTGCAAGCCTCGGCAGCACTCGCCTCGACACTTTTCGATCGGCTGGGTGCTCCCGCCGTCGCCGGGCTGCGGCAGCTCTGCGCTGCCCTCGTCCTGATGGTGCTGGTGCGTCCGAGGGTTCGTGGCCACATGCGGCAGGACTGGGCCGGCATGGTCATCTACGGCGCGGCGATGGCCGTCATGAACGTGGCCTACTACTGCACGGTGGGCCGCCTCCCGCTCGGCGTGGCGGCGACGCTGCTGTTCCTCGGTCCGTTCGTCGTGGCGGTCGCCTCGGCGCGCGCTTGGCGCGAAGCGCTCCTCCCGGCAGTCGGCCTGGCGGGCGTAGTCCTGGTCACGGAACCCGGCGGGACAGATGAGTGGGCAGGAATCGCCTTCGGACTGCTCTCGGCGCTGGCCCTTGCCTGCTACACAGTCTTCGCGCAGCGCGTGGGCAGGGCGTCCTCCGGATTGGAGGGACTGGCCGTGTCGGTCTGCATATCGGCGATCCTGCTCCTCCCCTTCTCCCTTCCCGCCGCCCCAAGCGTCAACGGATCCGACTGGGGCCTGGTCGTTGTCTCCGGCGTCGTCGGGGTGGCTCTCGCTTTCACCCTGGATTTCCAGGCCGTGAAGATGGCCGGAGCCAAAGTGGTCGCGACGTTGTTCTCCCTCGATCCAGTGATGGGCGTACTCATCGGCGCCCTCGCACTCGCCGAGAGTCTCTCCGCATCGGTGCTCGTCGGCATGGGACTGATCGTGTCAGCCGGTGCCGTAGCGACCTGGCGTGCTGAAAGCCTCCCAGCTCCGCCGATGCCAACCAGTACAGACCGCCCGTAACTCGGAAACGAAAAAGGGTCATCGGCCGCACCCCACCAGCAGTCACTCCTTCTGCCGGTAGGACCAACGAACTGCCATGTAGGACATGGTCTGCCCGTCCGGCCGCGATCGTACTCAGCCGGGCGTACGCGACAGGCGAACCCGTTCGAGCCTCTCCGGACGCAGGAGGACCGGGCCGAGCAGCCCCGACGACCGGGCTTCTCCGTGAGCGTTGGCGCCGGTGTTGGTGACGCGTACGCGTACGACGTTCGTGCCCGTGCGAAGGGCGGAGGTGACGTCGCACCGGTAGGGCGCCCACAGCCGGGCGGGCAGTTCCCTGCCGTTGACCATGATCTCGGCGACGTCGCGCACGTCCCCCAGGTCGAGGCTCCACACTCGGCCGGACAGGGTCCGCGCGTCGAGGGTGAACTCGCGTTCGTAGACTGCGGATCCGGAGTGGGCGGGGTCAAGGTCCGTCCAACTGCCGAGCGGGCGGCGGGTGTTCGGGGCGCCGTCGCGGTCGAAGCGGAAGCCCCAGTCGCCGTCCAGCGGTACGGGGGTCAGTGGGTCCTCGACGGTGAGGGTGCCCTCGTACCGGCGGTCGCCGTGCCGTGCGACGACGCGGACGGTGGCCGGAGACATCACCCGAACGGTGGCGGTGCCCGTGCGTCCCTCTACCGTCAGTCGCTCCACCGGCGCATTGGATTCGACCGCGTGCGCGGGCTCGCCGTGGGACGGGGTGCGGAAGACGACCGCGATCGCGGCCTTCGCCTCCAGAACCAGCGGTACGGCAGTCCCCTTCCCGCCGGCCGGCCCACCGGGGAAGGGCGCCCGGCGCCAGACGCCGACGGGCGCGGCGCGGCCCGTGTCCGGGTCCCACACCTCCGGGACGCCGAGCGCGGGGAACGTCGCGGTGAACTCCGCCCGTTCCGCCCGCTCGTTGTGCAGGAGGAACGCCTGCTCACCGGCGCGCTCCAGGCGCAGTACGCGCACCTCCGCGATGACGGGCGCGAGCGTCGCGGCGCCGCCGCCGGCCGACGCGACCTTCGCGGCCGCCTCCGCCGGGTCCTTCGCCCGGTGGGCGCGGGACGGCCGCCCGCCGGAGAAGAGTCCGTCCAGGGCCCGCGCCAACTCCTCGTTCCGGCCCGCCGGTTCGCGCGTGGGCAGGTCGCCCACGGCGACGAGGACTCCGCCGCCGTCCACGAAGCTGGTGAGCGCGTCCACAGCACCGACGGACAGCACGGGTGTCCGGGGCAGGACGACGATGCCGTACTCCTGGGGCCCGACGGCGAGTCGGGACCCACGGACGCGCGCGTGCTGGACGAGCGCGGGGTCCTTGTCCAGCGCTCCCTCGTCCAGCAGGTCGAAGTCGATCTGGACGTCCTCCAGGGCGTGGACGGCGGCCACGAACGCATCGTCGAGCGTGGTCTGTTCGGGTCGGTCCTGAACGGATTCCGCGGCGCGCTGGGGCTGGACGAGCGCGGTACGGGCCTTGCCGGTCGCGCGCGCCGCCTCCACGAGCCGTCCGATCCACTCGTTGAGGGGCGTGGAGAGGTCCCACCACGGGCTGACCGGCTGGAAGGGCGGCGGGTAGACGATGCTGTCCGCGTCGGAGAAGCGGGCGTGCAGCAGCACCTTGTTGACGCCTCGGACGACGAACGAGCCGATCACCTCGCGGGTCAGGGCGGGGGTGACTCCCCATCCGGTGCCGCCCATGGCCTCCAGATAGACGCGTCGCCGTCCTGTCTGATGGGCGGCGCTGGCCGGCCAGCGCGGCAGGATGCGGTGGTACTGGCGCTGGAGGTGGTCGAAGATCAGGTCGGTGCCCGGTATCTGGGCCCACTGGTGCGCGGTGTTGAGGTTGCCGGTGCTCTTGATCTGCTCGGCGGGGCCGTACTCGTCCCACAGCGGGTTGGAGACGAGTTCGAGACCGCGCTCCTCCATCCAGGTCCCGACGCGCCGGTAGTACGCGGCGGCGAACCGGTTGGAGACGGCACGCCAGAAGACACCGCGCAGCCGGTCGCCCTCGTCGCCGAGGTCGTCATGGACCGCGGTGAGCACGATCCCGAGACCGGCCCGGCCACCCAGACGGCCGACTTCACCGGCGAGACTCGGGGACCAGGGAGGTCTGCCCCAACCGGCGTCGGCGGACGCGACGAAAGGCTCGTCGTCGGCGAAGCCGCACAGGACGCCGCCCACGGCCCACGGGAATCGGCGCAGGTACTCGCCGGGGACGGTGTCCATGAAGAGGTCGACCGCCTCGTCGTCCAGGAGGTCGAGGTAGTCGCGCCTGCTGCCCGTGGCGTCGGCGAGTGGCCGGGAGGTGTAGCTGTCCACCTGCCACCGCCCTGCGGGCGCCGTCCAGACACCGTCGCCGTGGACGGCCTCGGTGAGGTCGATCATCTTGGCGAGCGCGCCGGAACCGGTCGCACCGGCGGGCCGGGCCGCGGCGGCGACCACGTCCCCGAGGTCGGCGGGGGTCTCGAAGTCGTCCAGGGCGGAGGGGTCTTCGAATGTCTGCGAGTACAGCGTGGCGCCGGCCGGGTCCACGACGGTGAGGCTGTCCCAGGACGAGCGCTGAGTGGCGGTCGCCCGTACGCCGACTGTCCCGGTGGCGAAAGTCTTGTCGGTCACCGGGGTGAGGGCGGCGCCGTCCAGGGCCGGTGTGATGTCCGATCCCCTTACGGAGACGGTCAGTTCGTGGTCGGCGTCGGCGTCGAATCCGTCAACGGCGCCGCCCTGGCGCAGCAGCGTGAAGCCGCCGTCCTTCTGGCGCCAGATGTCGATGCCGCCGTCGGAGCGCAGGTCGGCCAGATATCCGTTCCTCGCGTCGGAACAGCGCACCATCAGGCCCGCGTTGGCCCGCTCGACCCGGACCCTGGCGGTCACCGTGCAGTCGCCCCACCCGGTGCCCTTCGCGAGCACGCGGACACCGTCGTACGAGGCGGCGTCCACGCCCAGGCGTCCGCCGGCGACGGTCAGGGCGTGGGCGGACAGCGTGACCGAGGTGCCGCCCTCGACCTCGACGCTGCTCCTGCCGACGTTCTTCGCCCGCAGATCGGGGCGGGGCCGGTAGGTCCGGTCGCCGACCGTGCCGCCGTTCACCACGAATCCGCCCGCCCGGCCGCTGGGGAAGAAGTCGTCGTCGAACAGCCACAGTCGCATGTGATGACGGTCCGCCTCGCGGAGCGTGTGCTCAATGATGTCGAACCACGCCTCGGTGAAGAAGGCGGGGCGCAGCGCCGGGGTGTCGAAAGGGAAGACCAGTACCTCGGTCACGCCCTTGTCCCGCATGTCGGCGAGTGTCTCGTCCACCAGGGCGGGGGTCACCGTGCCGTTCCAGAACCACAGCACGAGGGGCATGCTGCCGGTGCCGGGCCGCGCGAAGCGGGCGGCGGAGAATCCGGTGGAACCACCGGTCGTGGCACCGGAGTTGGGACCGGGGCCGGGGTCACCGGGATCGGCCGCGTACGCGGGTTGCCAGAAGGTGGCCGCTCCGCCGGCCGCCGTGGCCGCCGCCGTGGCCGCGGCGAGTTGAAGGAGGCTCCTGCGGGTGGGCGTGCCGTCGGTCATCGAGTCTCCCTCGGCGGGCTGATACGAGTCCACGCGGTCGGCGACAGTAAATGAAAGGATTCATTTCTATCGACAGGGACGCTATGGCAGCCTTTGGTTGAGGGGCAATGGGTGGGATGGACCGTTTCACAGCGCTTCACCGCACGAGCCCCGCGCGCGGACGGGCCCGAACCCGGGGTCCTCCCCGGGTCCGGGCCCGCCGACGGAGCCTCAGTCCGCGTAGACGCTCAGTCCGGACAACTGACCCGCCGGCCAGCCGGTGTTGCCGGTGATCTGCACCCGTACGTACCGGACGGACGCCGCCGAGGCGAAGGTGACCGTCACCGTGTTGCCGCTCGACGGGTCGAAGACACGGGCGGCCGGGGCGCTCAGCGTGGTGAAGCTGGTCGCGTTCGTCGAGCCGAGGACGGACAGCGTCTGGCTGCGGGTGGCCCAGGCGGGGTTCGGCGGCAGCGACAGGACGACCCGCCGCACCGGCAGGGCGGAACCGAGGTCGACCTGGATCCACTGCGGGAACGAGTTGTTGGCGCTCTCCCAGTAGCTGTTGCCGTCACCGTCCACGGCGTTGCCGGGCCCGTAGTTCTGTGTCTGGCTGCTCGCGCTCGCCGCCTTGCGCAGTGCGAGGTCGCCCGTCGGCGGGTTGGGGCCACCGCCATCCACGACCGGCGGTGTGGGGCGGGTCGCGGTCAGCGCCAACTCGCCTTTCAGCATCCGCCCGCCGTCGCCCGTGAGCCGCAGATAGTAGTCCGCCGAGCAGGCCGTGCCGTCCTCGTCCAGGGCCCTGATCCCGGACCCCACCGGGACCTGCGCGGCGGTCTCCGCGGTCTTGGCGATCTGGTTGCCCTCGTTGAACTCGTCGAACATCGAGATGTAGATGCCCTGAACGCCGATCCGGCACATGTTGTAGAACTGCCGCCACATGAAGTCGCCGTGCGCGCGGTGGCCCGACTGGAGGTCGCCGGGCAGGACGCACGGCTGGTAGTCGATCCCGTTGGCGTCGCAGTGCGCCTGGTCGGGCGTGTTGACGTTGGCGTAGAAGTTGTCGGCGCCCGCGATGTCCCCGATCCGGCCGACCATCCACGGCGAGAGCATGTCGAAGGCGTGGTACACGTCCAGATATCCGGACCGTGAGTCCTCGATACCGCGCCGCTGGGAGAAGTTGGTGCCCGCCTAGCGGGCACGGGCATCGAAGGAGTACCCCTCGGACCTCCGGGCGGCGGTGGGCCCCGGTGCGCTACAACCTGCTGGCCGCGCTGTGCTACGTGCGGGAGACAGAGATCACCGACTCGCTGTTGGAGCTGTTCATCCGGCTCGTGCAGAAGATCAATACGGGGGTCGGGCTGAAGGTGGCCCACGCGTCGGAGCGGTCGAGCGCGGCGTGTGGTCAGCCCGACCGGCTGGCGGGGCCGTGGCTCGGCCCGGTACCGCGCCGACGGGTGGCGTGTGGTCGCGCGCTCGCCCGTCAGGGTTCAAGTACTGGGCAGTCCTGTGCAACGACCTCCGTGCTGCCCGCACATTGACCCGTGCGCCACAGGGACTCCTTCACAGTGTTGCGCAACGTTGATTAGCCTCCTATCGGTGGTGTGCAGTATTACGCCTCCGCGTCCACGATCGAGGAGAGCCCGGAGGTCTGATGGTGACACCGATCGGACGAGACCGCGGGGGCTCGAGCCCCGCAAGTGGCGCGAAACGAGGCGACACGTCCGGTGCTGTCACGGTTGCCGCGGAGATTCCCGCCCTCGTCGGCCGGGACGATGCCCTCGTCGGCGTGACGCGGGCGCTGCAGTCCGGACGATCGCTGGTGCTCATCGAGGGCGAGCCTGGTATCGCTGGTTGCGACGATCGCGCGGAAGGGCCTGTGGCTGTGGGCGACCGACGTGCTTCCCGTCCGGGTCGAGGCGCTGGTCGCCGCCGGCGCGGACGCGGACATCGACGCACTGCTCGGGCAGTTCGCGCTCTGGCTCGACGACCGGACCGCACCGGCGCCGACTGCCGCATTGGCCACCTGCCGGGCCATCGTGGCCGAGGCGAAGAACCGAAGCGACGGCCGGACACCGTCTGTCGGCGTACACGTGAACGTCCCCACCCGCGTACGGATGAAAAAGGACAGTTGTTGATGCGTTGAGACCTGCGGATCGGCACTCTGCTGCTTGGTCGGTGAGAGGCGGCGGAAGGCGGTTGACGATGGTGCTGGATCCGCATCGATGGTTGGAATTGCGGCGTTTCCGGAGTCTGTTGGAGTCCGGCGCGATCAGCCTCTCGGAGGTGGCCCGGGAGACGGTCCGCAAATATCTGTAGGCACCAGGTCCGGCGACCCCGCCGCGCCGGTCGCCGAACGGGCGCTCGAAGGCGAGGGTGATTGACGAGTTCGTGCCGCTGGTCGACTCGATGCTGCGGGCAGAGATCCTGATGAAGGCCGCGGTGATCCACGGGCGGCTGGCCGCGGAGTACGGGTTTACCGGCAACTACCAGCGCGTCAAGCTCTATGTTCAGGAAGCCCGGCCCCGCATCGCCGAGGAACTCGGCATCACGCCGAAGGAACTCGTCGGCATGCACCGCCGCTTCGAGGTCATTCCCGGCGCCCAGGCCCAGGTCGACTGGGGCGATGAGGGCAAGATCCTCGCCCACATGGGCATCCCGAAAGTCTACTCCTTCCACATGACGCTGTCGTACTCGCGCGACCCGTTCTGCTGCTTCACCACCAGCCAGGACCTCCAGTCATTCTTCGACTGCCACCGACGGGCCTTCGCCCACTTCGGCAGCGTCCCGATGATGATCGTCTACGACCGAACCAAGACCGTCGTCCGCCGCCATGTCGCGCCGGGCGAAGCGGTCCCGCTGCACCCGGTAGCGGTCGGGTTCGCCGGCCACTACGACTTCGACATCGACGTCCTGGCCGCCTACCGGCCCACCGGCAAAGGCCGCGTCGAACGGCAGGTCCTCATCGTCCGTGACCACGTCCTGTCCGGCCGGTCCTTCTCCTCCATCGAAGAGATGGACGCCGCCTTCACCACCTGGGTGCCGCAGCGACGGGCTCAGGCCCACAGGCGCCGGCCGCCTGACGAACAAGCTCGGCACCTACCTGCGGCCCAGCGTTCTCGTCGTCGACGAGGTCGGCTACCAGCCCCTCGAACGAGCTGAGGCGAACCTGGTCTTCCAGGTCATCTCAAAGCGCTACGAGAAGGGCTCGATCATCCTGACCTCGAACAAGACCTTCAGCGAATGGGGCCAGGTCTTCGGCGATGAGGTCCTCGCCACCGCCATCCTCGACCGACTCCTCCACCACTGCGAAGTGATCTCCATCAACGGCCCCAGCTACCGGCTCAAGAACCGCCTCAAGGCCATCGAGCGTGACAACGACGTGGCCTGACAACCCACGTCGCTTCCGGCGGCCGAACACTTGATCAGTTGTTGATCACCCGCTGAAAGATCTCGGGGAACTCGCCGTTCTCGATCAGTCCGGCGATCACGCCGGTCATGCAGTCGATGCCCGAATCACGGACGATCAGCCCGTCCGCGACCCAGAAGTACCGGCCCCCGAGGGCCTCTTCGGTCCCTGCCCAGAGCTTCATCAGGCGCTCGACTTCCGCGACGGTGAACACGGTCGCGGTCCAACGAGATCCATCCCTCAGAGTCACGAAGACATCGACGTTGCAGACCTCGTCCAAGTCCTCGCCATCGCTGGGCAGGAACGACGCTTCGAAACCCTCCATACGGACCTGATACCAGGGCTCGTCCCACCCTCGCTCGATCGCTTCAGACGATGTGCTGCGGCTCATCGCGCGAGTGTCCCTGGTCGGGGCAGCGATCTCAACCGACATCCTCTGCGGTGCTGCCCCCACCCGCGTCCAGAGCTGGGGACGTTCGTCCGTACGCAACTGGGGAGAAAAGTCCGTACGCCGACAGCCGGCTCCGCTCCGACCGTGTGATGCGCCGGCCAAGACCCTCACGCGAAGAGTTCTTCCTGGTCAATCCCAAGGGCGGTCGGCCACCCAAGCACGGCGGCGAGTTCGTCTTCGGCGACCCTGGTACCTGGGGCACTGAGCAGGCCGTGACCGTCACCGACACTCGCCTCTACGGGAAGGCGACCGCGCAGGTGTGGGACCGGCTGCACCCCAGGCTGACCCGGCGGGCCACCTGGCTCGACTACGACGGACCGTTACCTGTCATCGAGGGCACCGTGATCCGTCTGGCCGTCGAGCACCTGCCCTCCGGCGGGGTCAACAAGCCGGTCTGGCTGTGGTGGTCGGGTACCGGCGCCACCACGGCGGACGTCGACCGTTGCTGGCAGTCCTTCCTCCGCCGCTTCGACCTCGAACACACCTTCCGTATGCTGAAGCAGACCCTCGGCTGGACCCGGCCGCGGCTTCGCACCTCGGCCGCGGCGGACCGCTGGACCTGGCTCGTGATCGCCGCTCATACCCAGCTCACACTCGCCCGCCCGCTGGCCTCCGATCTCCGTCGGCCGTGGGAAAAGCCGGCCCCGCCGGGCAAACTCACCCCCGCGCGTGTCCGACGCGGGTTCAGGAACCTCCGCGCGAAAGCGGGTTCTCCAGCCGGTGCACCGAAACCCACCCGCCCCGGCCCCGGACGCCCGCCCGGCTCGAAAAACCGTCGCCCCGCTGCCCGTCATAACGTGGGCAGAGTTCTCACGACCGGCCAGGCATACACCCGCCCCGCCCACCACGAAGTCGGTACGAAGCCCCGACGCCAAGCCTCACCACCGCCCCGGCATTGAAGCTCCCCTGGCAGTCGGATTGGATTGCAATGGCGTGACAGCCAGAAGCAGGGGGGAAGGGAAATGTTCGCGTTCCTTGTGCTGGGCTTGGTACTGCTCGCCCTGGTCATCATCTTGGGGGTCATCGGGGTGCACGCTCTGCTCCTCGGCCGTATGCCCGGCCGATGGCTCCAGCAGCGAGTACGGCGACCCAGACTCTGGGGAGCAGGGGCGATCCTGATACCGACCAGCTTGAACCTGGGCTCCGCATCTTTCCTGGTTGTCGCTGTCGTTCTCGTTGTCGGTGTTGTCCTCATCGCGCTGGGACACGTCGCGAAGCCCCTTCGATGACGCCGGCCAGCCGTCAAGGTTAAACGTCAAACTCAGACCGCCAAAGTGGCGGTGTGGGAGCTCCCGCGGTGCGCTCCTACTGCGGTCGCATCAGGTCCAAATCCTCACCCCATGCGTCCAGCACCGCGGCGTGCCCGGCCCGGCGGGCCACTGGCTCGACCTGGGCAAAGAGACGACGCTGAGTGGACACGTCGCCCGTTCCTGAGATGCGGTCCGCAGCGTCGAGCAGCATGCCGGTGTCCCAGCCGGGCAGCGGAAATTGGGCAAGCTCCCATTCCAGGTACTTGTTGTAGGGACGGGGACGACGGTCGAGAGCGAAGAACAACTCCAGCAGGAACCGGATGCTGTCGGCGGCATCGAGGCGGGCCGCGAGCGCATGCCCGTCGCGGTCGTTCTTGACCGAGCGGTAGAGGGAGTTGGCGTAGGCATCGAGCCACTCGCCCGCCTCCCGGAAGGCTTCATCGGCGTCGAGCCGTGCCTTGCTGGCCAGGATCTGGGCGATGTCTCCGTCGAGCCGGTCGAGCACAATCCGGGCGCGGGCGAGGGCGTACCGCTCGAAGCCGGGCATTCCGACGGCGCGGAACTCGTCGAGGGAAAGGATGACGAGGTCGAGTTCTGGGGTGCGGTGCCCCGTAAACCGGGTGAAGGCCGTCGTAGCGCCATTGGCGTGTACGACGTACAGGTCGTGGTCGGAGTGCTCGGTGGTCATGCCCTCGTGGGCCTGGGAACCCTTGAGGACAAGGCCGACGACAGCTGAATCAGCGGCGGCGAGTTCGACAAACGCATCGTAGGTGAGGGGCTGCTGAGCATTCATTGCGTGATCTCCGGTGTTGTGATGACGGGTACGCCAGACGGGCGGCCCCAACTCATCAGGGTCGCCCGCACCGTCTGCGGCGGCGCTTGGCCGCTGCCCAGAAGATCAACGCACGTGCGGATTCTACCGCCCGGCCAGCCGAGAGGTCTCGCATTCGGCCGCCTCAAGCACGGCAAGTACGCAGGTCAGTCTTGAGCTTCGGAAATCCCGGTCACAGCCACTCATTGATGACCGTGATCTGAACGGTGGCCTCGTAGCGGACGGCAAGTTTGTCGTACCTCGTGGCGACGGCCCGGTGTCTCTTGAGACGGTTGATGCCGCACTCGACCGCATGGCGCTCGCGGTAGTCGATCTTGTCGAACTTTGGCGCCTGGTTCGCCGAGGCCGAACAGTACGTGCGCCGACATCGCGGCGACGCTCGGTTCTCCCGGCGGACGATGCCGCTCAGGTACAACGGTCAGCGATCAACTCGGCACAGACCACCGGTGTTTGTCGGCCGACAGTCGGCGGTAGTCCACGCCCGGCGCCCGGCTGTGCGGCTGGGCGATGCGACGGAACGGCTCCGCCAGGGCAGCGGCACGCTCGACATTCCGCTGGACCGCCAGGCGGCGGTCCTCACAGCCGAGATCACGGTGCAGCCGCTGATCGGTCCGCGCCGGCTCGCGGCGGAGAACAGATGTTTCCCGCGCGGACCAGGCCGCCACCGCGTCAACACCCCACAGGTCGGCGTCACCGTCGACAACGCCCGGCGCGCGGCCGCACTGATGCACACCATCATTCGGCTGCGACCCCTCCCGGCCCGCAACGCCCTGTTCGGCTCGGCAATCGCCGTGGCCTACATGAACGCCGCCGGCGAAGGCATCACCCCGCCGTACGGCGCCCTGGTCGACCTCGCACGTGACATCGACACCGGCCGGACCGACGCGTATGACGTGGCCGACCGCATCCGCTCCTGGCAGACCTGACGCCAACCCGACCAGCAGCAGGAGGAACTCGCCGTGACCGGCGGACAGCGCCATCGCCGTGCACGGCTGGTACGAGCTGGTGCGGCAGCCAGTGAGCGTCGTGGTGTGCGAGCGGCTCGATGCGGGCTGCGAGCTTGTTGGAACGGATCACGAAAGTGAACCCGCCTTGTCCGCCGATCCATACCCTGGCGGCATGACTGATCTGAGCGACGCGGCGCCGGCATCGCGGTCTTCAGTGTCTCCTCCACCACCGCTCGGTCTGCGAGTCGAAGCCGTGCGGGCGCCTCGTCGGGGTACACGGAGCGGGTGGTCGGTGACGTCAGGGTGCCTCGGGCGGCGGGTGGACAGTGGCGAAGGGTTGCGTCCACGCATGCTGCCAGGGCCAGTTGTTCGGCAGATGCAGTGTGAGGACTCAGCCGTTTGTGGAGTTCTTTTTCCGATGTGAATCAGTGTGGCAAGAGCTGTCTTAGCGCTGTTCTGGCCCGCCCATAGCGCGTGCTGACCATGGCGTCTTCGTTGGGGGCATCTAGGTCGTAGCCGGAGCGGCACTGTAGGGCCTGGGCCTCGGCCGCCGACGTGAGCAGCTGCTTCCAGGCCTTTCCGCCCGCGCCGGAGTCCGGAAAGACTGGCAGTTCCAGCGCGTCGCTCACCGTCGCACCCAGGGCGGCGCAGCGGGCGTCGGCTGCATCGGATCCCGCAGTCTCATCCGGGAGGTAGTTGTCGAACCCCGCGCTCGGCCATCGCGGTCTGAGCGCCCTCCTTACGGGTCATCGCGGCCGGCCGTAGCGATCGCGGCGTCGCAGGTCGTCGTCGCGCTGGGGCCGGCGGAAGAAGTAGCCGGTTTCCATGTCGCCGTCGGCATACCACCCGGCCACCAATCCGATGATCCCCAGTACGGCCACCACCACGAAGGCTCCGAAGCCGCCGAAGTACCCGGCGAATCCGAGCGCGATACCCGCCACGAGGCCGGCCGCCGCTCCGTTCATCGTGTGCTCCTCTTCCCGTCGCCCGCGTCAGCGCAGCTGTGACTGTGAGTCATCGTCTTCCTCGCCGGGCAGTTTCACGTCGCTGACCGCGATGTTGACCTCCACGACTTCCAGACCCGTCATCCGCTCCACCGCGGAGATGACGTTTTCCATTTCGCTCGCTCGCGAAAGATCGTGCTGGTGGATCCCACCAGAGGTCTGTCCTCCCGAGCCAGCGCCGCGCCGAGGGGCCGCTCGACGGTGTACATGGCCGTTTTGAGGCACGCCGCGCGTATCGCCCGGACGGCTGAGCGCGAGCCGATGGCCTGGCTGAGCAGGTCAAGGTACTGGCCGGCCACCATCTCCGTACGCATCGCCTGCCACACCTCGCGCACCCGGCGCTGCTCCGCGGGCGGCGGGTCCGGGTCGAGCGTGGACGCGTCCGGTGGGCCGAGGCCGGCGACGGCCTCTCGACGGACCCACCAACCGCGTCAACGCCACTGCTTCGTCAAGCCGGCTCCTGGCCAAGTACCCGGACCAGCGGCCCAGCGCCGAAGACGTCTGGGCCATCCTCTTCTTCACCCCAAACTCGTCGCCGCCGCGTTCAGCACGGACCCCGAAGCGACCATGATCTATCTGTCCGACCGCGTCGATCCCGGCCGACTGCCCGGCCCGGAATCACGGTGACGGCGGGCGACCGGCTGACCTACTGTTCTGCGGATGAGCACTCACGACGTTGGCCTCAACGAGTTGACCGAGGTGGTCGTCCACTCCCAGGACAACCTGGCGGTCATGGTGAGGTTCTGTGACCGTTTCCGTCCGGACGAAGACTGCGTGCACTACGCCATTGAGGCATGCGCGCCCGGGCTGAATGCCCGTGTCGATGAAGTAGTTGCATGGATCTGGGACGCGGACCTGGTGCCCTTCCTGGAGGAGCTGGCCCGGGACTTCCGAGGGTGGGACGGAGAGCGCGTCTGGCAGAACAACGATCACGACCTCACCCTCAGAGCAGTCTTCCGATCGGGCGGGCACGTCGGGTTGACCTGGACTCTTCGGCCATGGCCGACTGCCGCCGGCGGCTGGGAGGGTTCCGTCACCACATGGCTCGAAGCCGGTGAGCAGATGTCCGCCCTCGCCGCCGATCTCCGCTACTTCCTCCATGAGAATTGGAGTGATCGTGGCTGACCTGTCGACGAATGAGCGTCTCTATATCTGGGGGCGGAACTTGTTCCAGCAACAGCAGGAACCTGTTGTTTGGGCAGGCAGCGTTCTTGCTGCAGCGGCCCGGAAGATGGGGCGGTCACCAGAGATCGACGAGGCCCTGATCCTGGCAGAACGTGAAGACCAGTGGCCGCGAGGCCGCGAATTCTTCGACCGAATCCGGCGACGGAGCCTTAGCAGCGAAGACCCGATGGCTGAGGGACAAGTTCTGTACTTTGCACTCGCGGAACTGGTGGCCAAGCTCGCGCATAACGCAGCGGGACAGCGACCGCCTTTCGATCATGATTCGGGTTGGCGTGTCGGACCGACTGCCTATCGTCTCGCCGCGGCGACGGATGATCCGGAGCTTCACCAGCATCTGACGGGGGCCCTTGGCGGATGGCCACAGGACATCTGACTGCGAGAGTTCCCGCTATGCCTCGTCGAACCTGTCGCAGTTCGGCAGCACCTCGCACGGGTTCGCCGGAACATGTGCGCTTTGCTGAAGGTCTTGTTCGACGTGAGGATGATCGATCCCTTCTCGTAGCGCTTTGAGATGACCTGGAAGACCAGGTTCGCCTCTGCTCGTGCCGCGACCCATCTTTCGGGCGTCGGCCGTGGCGGCCAGGGCGGCGCTGGTCAGCACGGTCTTGGCCAGAGTGGAGGCGGCCATCCCCTGCCGCGTTGCGACCCGGGCCGCGTTCGCCCCGAGCAGGCCGCTTCTGCCGACCAAGTGCATGCCGATCGCCACGGCATTGACCGGAGGAGATCAGCCGGTGCCGCTGAGGGGAAGGACTGTGCATGCCGCCAGCGTGGCGGCGGCGACCGGCGTGTCACCAGCAGCGACGCCTGTACGGGAGTGGGCTGTACATGAGGCGGGGTGCCGGTGTGGGGCTGGGACGAAAGGCGCCAACTCGGCGGACAGGCAGTGCTGTTGTCCCTATGGTGTTGGTGAGGGACGGTTGGTGCTCTGTGTGGGGCTCTACGTCGGGCAGCCGAGCGGGAACACCACCTATCACGTTGTGAGGGGATGGCATGACGGCGACCGTGTCAGCGGGCGGGACACCGGAACCCCGGCCGAACACCACCGGGAACGCCGGGGGAAGTACCACTCCGGAGCCGGCAGGGCAGAGCGGAACACCGGACAGTACCTCACCGCCCGCCCTCGTGCCGTCCCCGCCGACGCGACCCCCTGACGTGCCGCCCCCGACCCCGATTCCCCCCGGCGCGGGCAGCGGGGCCGACGGCCTCCGGACGGTCCTCCCCGAAGCGCTTGGAGTGCCTGCCGGAGCCTCCCGGCGCAAGAGGAGGCTGTGGTTGTCGGTGGCGGCGGTGAGCGGTGTGCTGGGCGCGTTGGGCGGGGCGCTGCTTGCTTACGTCATGATCGGGCCGAGCACCACCAGGGAGAACGAATCCAACAAGGCCTACGACGCCGCCCAGCCGCCCTTCACGGTGTCCGTGCAGCCTGAGCAGAGTGAGCCCCGCGAGTGGGCGATGGTGCTCGACCGGACGCTGACCGACGACGAAGTCCGGAGGATGAAGAGCAGTCCGGATGTTTTCTCCTACTTGAAGTCGCTGGGCGGCCGCCCGCTCGCCTACGCGCCGCTGCTGGAGCACGCTCCGCAGCGGTACATCGAGGAGCAGACCTCCAGTGGGCGCATGGAGTTCACGGACACGTTCAAGATGACTGTGATGAGCACACGCCAGTACGCGGTGACCATCGACGACTGGAAGGTCACCGACCTCACGTGCAGGGAGAGCACCGCGCAGGCCGTCATCGGCCAACCGCCACAGGGCGGAGCCGCCTACGAGGGAATCCGGCTCCACCTTCCGCCCCGCGCCGACGAACCGGTGCTGACCGACGACACCGAGGGACAGGGCGAGCCCTATTTCGGCAACCGCTTCGTGGAGGTCGGCAACGGTCAGTCCTCGGGCGGGCTCCGGGCGGAGGTGATCGCGCCGCCTGGGCAGACATGCGAGTGGGGCGTCCAGGTCCGTTACAAGGACACCCATCGGCCGGAGGGACGGTGGATCCAGCTGAAGGACGACAAGGGCGAGCCGCTTCGCATCCGCACGGAGTCCGTCCCTGCGAGTCCCCGGCAGAGTTGGATCTTCGGCGCCATGCCCTGGACGTCGTGTCACGACAAACTCGAGGAGGAGCATTGTTACGGGCTGCTCTGAGGGGCAAGGCGGCTGTCCTGGTCGCCGTGCTGACTGTCCTGTGCGTCCAGGGATGCGACTCCTCGCCGTCCGAGGAAGAGGAAGGGCCGGAGTCGGGTCCCTCGGCGCCCTACCGGGGCAACCGCGGATACACCCTCCCGGACAGCCCGTTCACCCGCGAGGGCACGGTCGTCACCGCGACCTGCAGCGTGGGCGCACGCTACGCCGGGGTCAACGTACAGGCCTGGGATCCCGAGCGGTGGAAACTGCGCGAGACCCGGAACTTCTTCATCCCGGTCGACGCCGCGTTCACCAACTACAAGGACGCCAAGAAGGTCAACAGCCCCCTCGTGGACCTCTGCGGAGTGAGCTCGGACAGCCCGTCGCCCTACGCCGTGGACGATCTGGAGTACGTGACTCCACGGGTCCGCGCCCTGTTCGACCTGGCGTACACACGCATGGCCGTGGTGCTCCGGGACCCCGACGGCAGGACGACACACGCCGGCTTCGTGGAGAGCGGCGGCAACGCCGACGACTTCGTGCGCCTCAGCGACGAGAGGGGCGACGAGGAGCAGAACGCCGTGATGGCACCCGACGGGCGCGGCGTGTGGTTCACGTACATCACCGCCAACGGTGAGCGCAGGATCGGCTCGCGGTCCACCGAAAGTGATCACCGCCTGTCGGACGAGGGTACGGCGACCGGGCACGACCTCCCCCTGAGCGTCACCGGGAAGCCCCCGCACGCCGTGCAGGCGAACATGGTCCACCTCGCTCCCGACGGCCATCGCCTCACCGCGACCACGCCGAAGATTTACGGGCACGTCTTCCAGACCCTGGGTTCCTCAGGACCGCTCACCGCAGCATCAGGCCGCTCCGCCACCCTGCTCAGTGGGTGCGTCGGCATCGTCGGCTGGGTCGGGGACGAACGGGTGCTGTGCCGTACACAGTCCGGCAACTTCCGGACGCTGGATGCTCGTAGCGGCCGCGCCGAGGGCGCCGCTGTCGCCGTGGTCCGCGATGACGACGGTAGGACCGTCGAGGGGATGGTGGTCTCGGCGGACGGCGAGAAGTTCATCGCTTCCGTTCACCTGCCCAACGACCGCTCCGGGCAGCCCTTGGGACAGGGCGACTTCAGGGTGGTGTCGACCTCGGGGGAAGGAACCGCGATTCCTGTCTCCGCTGAGTCTTTGACCAACGACACGGTGTTCCTGGAGTGGCGGTGAAGTGCGTGGGTGCGTGTGTACAGGCGGGTGCTGTACGTGGGAGGGCGGGGCGCTCGTCCCCGGTATGGAGGAAGCGGGCCCAAGTGGCGCGAACGCCACGATGCGTGTCCCTCGAGTGAGCCGGAAGTGACGGTCGGGTGCCTGCGGCGGGACGCGGGGCGGGCGCCTCTGTTCGTCACTTTAAAGACGATCTCTAGTCCTGTGGGGCAGCCCGTCGCGCCGCCACGTATTCGGACCAGTTCCGCCGGCGAGGGTGGCTCAGCCTTCGGCTGTCTTGGGGGTGGATGCTGAGCAGGTCGGCAAATGGCCATGGCGACATGTCCACGAAGGTGTTTTTGAACCTTGGACCCCGATCGGGAAGAGCCAGCATGATGGTTCTTATGCCCTTCGCGATCTTGCCTGCCATCCCGACGGGGAGCATGTCCTCTTCCAGAGCTTCGGAGTGCGGCGCACACGATCCGCTCGCGGACACGGCATGGGCGGCGCACGTCACCGAACTCCTGCCGAGTGGCGAACTGGTCACGGTGGCCGGGGCCGCCCACGCCGCGCACGACGGCGTGCCCGAAACCGTCGCTGAACTGATCGATGGGTTCACGACGACGCAGCCTTCCGATCGCTACGTCGCGCTCTGTCGCGCCGCATCGTCTCGCGATGCGCGGCCCGGTTTCGAGGAGTTGAGCCCCTGGTGGATGCCGACGGGCAGGGTCTGGATGATCCGGACACCACGGCGGGCTTCCGTCGTCTGGCGGAGCTGGTGGATCCGGCCGGGCCGGCGGACGGGCAGGAGAGGGAGCGGCTTCGGGCGGAGGTGATCTGTGCGTGGCTTCCCATGGCGTACCGTCTCGCCTCCCGTTTCCGTCGGCGCGGTGAGGCGCTGGAGGACCTGCGGCAGGTGGCGGCGGTCGGCCTGGTGAAGGCGGTGGATCGCTATGACCCGGATCTGGGTAACGCGTTCGCGAGCTACGCGATTCCCACCATCACCGGTGAGATCAAACGGCACTTCCGCGATCGCTTGTGGTCCGTACACGTGCCCCGGCGGGTTCAGGAGCTGTGCAACACGGTCCGCGTCGCCCGCGCGGAGCTGTCCGCCGAACCCCTCGCCGGGGTCCCGTCCGACAGTGACGTGGCCGCGCACACCGGGCTGAGTCCGGAGGAGGTGCGGGAGGGGGTTGGCGCGCTCCACAGTTTCAGTGCCCTGTCCACGGATGCTGAAGTGGCGGGTGTGGTCGGCGGGCTGCGGCTGGGGGACACTCTGGGAGATGTCGATACGGCGTTCGACCTGGTCGTCGACCGCGCAACGTCGCGGAGTTCGGGCGCATCGACATCCTATTTCCGGGCACCGGTCGCCGTACCGGTACTCGCGGCGACGTCTTGCTGGTCTCGCGTCACAGTGTCGCGGCGCAGCACCGGCACCGAGGTGGCTCGTCCACCGTGTCGGCGGTGAAGGGAACCCAACATGGGCCCCAGCCCGGCATCTCGTCGGCGAGGAACTCACGAGTCTCCAGGGCGGTTTCGATCGGCCCGTTGAGGAACGCGCCCGCACCGGAGCCGGTGACACCGTCGTTCAGCGTCCACAGGGCACGCAGGGGAGCGGGTAGTGGGAAGCCCAGCCGCTGCTCGGCCTGCTCGATCCGGCGATCGGAGGCGCCCGGCCGCAGCGATGCATAGGACTCCGGCGCGCGCAGCCTCAGCCAGACTCTCAGCCGCTCCCACGCCGCGGTGACCAACTGGTCCTCGGGAGTGGCCCGCACCCGGAGGGCTCCCGGCGCCGCTGTGTCCAGCTGTGCATCCTGCCCTGGAACGCGCTGGACGCGCGGGAGTGGGACCGCAGGGACGCCCCGCAGCTGCCGACGATGCACCCTGCCGACCTCGCCCGCCACCTCGGTCTCTATGCCGAGCGGGTGATGACGCCGCGCGGGACGACCGCGACGACCGGCCTGGAGCTGATGGTCGTGCTGCGCCCGCCGACCCGCGCGCAGAAGGACGAGACCACCGGCGTGTTCGAGCGGGCGTACAACGACGACGCCCTCACCGCCGTTACCTCGTGGTGGAGTGCGAGGTCCCCGACGAACACCCGGTCCTCAAGGGCAAGTTCGCCCGGCACCACATGCGCACCCCGTCGGAGATGCTGATGGAGGAGCCCTACGACTGGTGCCGGCCGCTGACCGACGAGGAATGCGCGAACCAGTTCCTGGTCACGGTCGACATCAACATGTCGTTCGCCGCGGCCGCGAACGGGCTCACCGTCGGGCTGAACGAGCCGACCCACCTGACCGGCAACCCGACGTTCGACGCGGCGCTGCCCGGCTCGTGGCTCGTCGATCTCTCCCACGTCGACCTCGCCCGCGTGTTCGGGCGCACCGTCGACGTCAGCCGGCTCCCGTCACCGTTCACCCCGAAGGACGACCGGCCGACGGGACCGGCCTGGTACGCCACCCCGACCGTCGTCTACGCGGTGCAACTCGGCTTCGACGTCGCGCCGATCGAGGCCTACGTGCGCACGCAGACCGGCCGCTACCTGGACCGCTGGTACAAGCGGCTGCGCGACGCGTACATCGCGACGATGGCCGACATGGGCGTCACCACCGACCTCGAGGGCCAGGAGTTCCTGGACGCGATGGTCCGCTCCAAGCAGGTCGACCCGACGATGGCGCTGCTGGCGACCGCGATCAAGGCGACCGCGAAGGGCGGTATCGGCAAGCTGCGGCAGCGCAGCCGGGGCCAGGTGCCGTATTACGAGGAGTACCCGGCGCTCAAGCGGGAGACGTGGCGCCCCGATATCCGGGCCGCCGTGCTCGCGGCGCAGCGCGTGGGTCTGCACCGCAAGCTGCTGAGGACGGCGGCCTCCGCCGGCCTGTACCCGGTCACGATCGGCACCGACGCGATCGTCCACCCCTCGCCCGGCCCGTCCCCGCTGGACGTCCTGCCCCTCACCGACGAGGGCAAGCCCGTACCGGGCACGTTCCGGCTCGGCATCTCGCCGGGGATGGTCAAGCACCAGGGCACCCAGACCGTCCTGTGGGCGGAACAGCAATTCGAGGAACGCGGCGGCGTGTTCAACATCGCCAACAGCATCAAGACCGACCAGAGCGCCGGAGAAGGGGAGTAACCGATGGTCGACTCGCTCGGGGAGAGCCTGGACCGCGCACTGGAGGGGGCGTTCACCCGCCCGATCCCGAAGTCCGCGCAGGCACAGATGAAGTACCTCGTGAAACAGCTCAAGGGCACCAGGGCCGCCGCGCAGGCGCTCGGGGTGTCCCAGCGCACCGTGGAACGCTACGTCGCAGGGAAGCTCAAGCGGCCCCGCCGCGGTCTTGCCGCGCGCATAGAGCGCGAGGTCAAGAAGCGCTGGCAGCCGCAGATCCGGGCCAAGGCGAAGAAGAAGGCCGCCTCCTCCGACGGCATCGTCGTCTTCACCCGGGCCCGCTTCGGATTCACCGCCGCACCCGGCACCACCGACGACGCCCGGGTCCGCCACATCACCCAGGCCCTGTCCCCCCACTGGGCGGAGCGCCTGTTCGACGCCCGAGACGCCGGCGCCACCGAAAACCAGCTCCTGCAGATCGCCGCGCAGGGCCTGGGCCAGCACTACTTCCGCGACAACGGACGCCGCGCCCACGACCTGGACGTGGAGTTCACCGACGTCGAAGAGATCGAGATCGGGCTGTAGCCGGCCTCACGACGAACGCCTCGCCCCCGGCATTGAAGCTGCCGGGGGCGCCCAGGTAGAGCCACAGCTCCGTGGGCGGCGCGGTGGGGACGGCTGGTGTGATCATTAACGCGTTTGGAAGAAGAATTCCGCTTCAACTCGCGGGCTTGATGGGGTGGTTATGAGCCACGGCCGGTAACTGCCTGTGTCTGCTCGCTGTGTCTGAGTAGTGTCCTGCGCTCGTACATGTGTCGCATTTCTCTACAGGGAAGGACACACGCTTTCGTGTCTTCACACAGACAGCAAGCGTCACGTCGCAGGGCGCGCTTCGCGGCTGGGGCGGCGCTTCTCCTGGTTGCCGAGGCCGCGCTCGTGGCAGGCGGCAGCGCGTCAGCAGCACCGGTTTCCGAGCCGCGGACCGAGCAGGCCAAGCTGGTTGGTCCCTCCGAGCAGGAGATCCGGGAGTCGGACCTGGCCTGGGCGGCCAAGCACACGAAGGGTTCTATCGCCTGGGCCATCGCCCGGGCGGAGAAGACCGGGAAGAAGACCGTCGTCACCGACGAGACGACTCCCACCACTTACACCGTCGCCAACCCGGACGGCACCCTCACCACCGAGCTGACCGCCGGCCCGGAACGGGTCTGGAAGAACGGTACGTGGAAGAAGGCCGACGCCACTCTCGCCGAAGCGGCCGACGGAAGCGTCGTCTCCAAGGCGCACCCCAACGGCCTGCGTCTGGGCGGCAGAAGCGGCACTCTGCCGAAGTCGCTGCGCGCCGGGCAGGAGGACACCGCCCGTGATCTGGTCACCCTGGGCAGTGGCGACAGCGCGGTGACGCTGAGGTGGAAGGGGGGTCTGCCGAAGCCGGAACTGGACGGTGCCCGTGCCCGTTACAGGAACGCGGTGCCGGGCGCGGACGTCATCGTCGAGGCGACCCGTACCGGCTTCGAGCAGTTCGTGGAACTCGCCGAGCGGCCCACCGGCGCCTACACCTACACGCTCCCGGTCGAGGCCAAAGGGCTGAAGGCGAAGGCGAACAAGGACGGTTCGGTCACTTTCACCGACGCCCGCACCGGCGCCGAGCGGGCCACGATGCCCGCCCCCGTCATGTGGGATGCCTCGGTCGACAAGGCCTCCGGCGAGCACACCAACCGGACTCGCGTCGACATGAAGGTCGTCAACAGGGGCACCGGCAAGATCGACCTGGTCGTTACCCCGGACGCCGACTACCTCGCCGACCCGGACACCAAGTACCCGGTCACCGTCGACCCGTCCACCTCCGCCCTGTCGAACACCTTCGACACCTACGTGCAGCAGGGCGAGACCGTCGACTGGTCCAGCGACGTCGAACTCGACCTCGGCAACCCCGGCACCAAGAACCCCGACGGCACCCCGCGCACCGCACGCTCCTTCATCACCTGGAACACCACCCCGATCCAGGACGCGCTGATCGTGGACACCAACCTGTCGCTGTGGAACTTCCACTCCGGCAACACCGATTGCACCGCCCAGTCCTGGACGGTCTGGGACACCAGTGCCCCCTCCACGTCCTCGCGCTGGACGTCTCAGCCGACCTGGAACGCGCAGTACCACTCCTCCACGGAGACCAAGGGTTCCCCGGACTGCGCCGCCCAGCCGGACGGCTGGATCAACGCCGACGTCGACACCCTCGTCCAGGCCTGGGCGTCCGCGAAGGCCACCCGCGGCCACATGGGCCTACGCGCCACCACCGACGACACCCGGGCGTGGAAGCGCGTCAACTCCGCGAACAACACGGCCAACCAGCCCAAGCTGTCCGTCACCTACAACTACCGCCCCTCTGACGGCACCGACCGGCAGGCCGGCGCGCCGTTCAAGTCGTACGCGGGTGTCTGGGGGGTCAACACACTCACCCCCACGCTGCGGGACACCTTCACCGACGCGGACGGTGACAAGGTCAGCGGCACCTTCCAGGTCTACGACGCCGCCACCGACACCCCCATCACCACCCCGGCGGGCGAGGGCCTGCTCGTGTCCGGCTCCGTCGCGCCGGGCACACCGGCCTCCGTCACCGTCCCGGCCGGACAGCTCGAGGACGGCAGGACGTACAAATTTCGCACCAACGCCTACGACGGCACCCACTACAACCTCAACTGGTCCCCCTGGACCCAGTTCGTCGTCGAAACGGCTGCCGCCGGGCAGCCCACCTCGCTTCAGCCAGGCGATTCCTACACGATCACAGATCGTAAGATCATTGCCGACCCGAGCAAGGTGCAGGAGGTCTTTGCCAGGGACGGCAACCTCGAAGCCCTCGGTCTGAAGCCGACCCGCGGCCCCTCCGCCCCGGCGGCCCAGAACACCAGGGCTGTCTGGGAGCGCAGTTACACCACACCCAGTACGAAATTCGCTGGCGGCAGGAAGCCCGCGGACCAGTACGAATACATCGCCGACGTCGACGAATGCTCCAACGCCGATGACTCGGACAACGCCGCCGGCTACATCAAGAACCGGTTCTCCTACTGCCAGGAGACCCTGACGCTCATGCCGGCCATCAAGTGCGGTCTGTGGCCGCCGGGGTGCTACCTGCAGGGAGAGTTCATCGCGACGAACACCCTGATCGGCAGAGGGAAGATCGGCGGTCTGGACGGCAGTGAATACACTCGCCACGCCGACTTCGATCTGAACATCGACGTCCACTGGCTGGGCGGGGAGTTCGCGAAGCCCGGTGCCAAGCTGAAGGCGACCTTGCCGTGCGAAGGGTCATGGAATGCCGGAAATGCTGACGCCAACGAGGCCGAAGCCTGCTATTCCGGACTTTATGAAGAGCGTGAAGACTCTCCCACGCAGTGGAAAATCAACGGTGACACGCAATTCGACTTGTGGTCGTCAACGCCACACCTGCCCAGCGTGGAGGGCGGTGAGCAGGTAGCTGTAGGTAAGTTCACGCCGACCTTCGAGTTCACGCTCCCCGGCTATGGCCAGTTCATTCCGACCGAGGGCGAAGAGGGAGAGATCCGCTTCGACAGCGCTGCCTACAACCCCTGGGCCAAGGTCGGTTCTGTCTTCCCCGACGCAACGCCTTCTTTCCGCTACGACAAGAGCGACACAAGCCATGCCGGGCCGCCGGTGGCATACACCGGAGTCGAGGCAGTGGCCAGGCACATCGACGAGGCGCGCAAGAATCCGGGCAACACCGTGCCGACGAAGAGCGGCAAGAAGCTGCCCGGCGGGGAACCGTTGCAGCCGTTGCACCGCATCACGAGGTCAGCGGGGGCTACGTACGCGGAACGCTACGACGCCAACCGCAGCACTGTCTCTTCCACCTGCAACAGCGCTGCGGTGCCCGGTGGGCCGGCGGAGGGGAAGGACTGCGACGAATATCCCTTCGCGTCCACCGCCGAGGGGGCCGCGCGATACAAATATGAGGGCGACGAGTACCGCGATGACTTCTCGGTCCGGTACATCGACTCGACGGAGAACCAGGAAGCGGGCAGTCGGCTCGGTGCCTGGTACCACAGCGACCGGATCCTGAACTGGGAAGCCTTCACGGTCACTATTGGTGACTGAGTGATTCTCGTGTTCAGGTGAAGTAAATTGCGGGGCCGGCCCACCAGGGGCGGCCCCGCAGTCCGGTTACTCCATCTCAACTCCGGCACCCACTCGCCAGATTTGTACCAGGCAGAACTGATCCTTTCCGTTCAGCTCAGCTTCGTGGCCGGCAGGTGCCGCCAAGGGATTTCGAGGGCCTGCCAAAGGAGAGGTGAAAGGGCCGCGTTCGGGGTTGAATGCCCACTGCCACCGCGTTTTGTACGTACCCGGTGAAGGCAGTACCAGATCTGTATTCGCCACCCCGTTGTCGATCGTCGCAATGCCTAGTTCCCCCTCGGGGAGTACTACCTCTGCCTCTTCGCGACCCGACCACCGGGCAGAAGGAACCGGAGGTGCGGTGGACCAGGATTCCAGACGTATGAATGCGTTGATCACCTCGGAGGGCACCTGCAGGTACACCATGCCGGGGGCGGGGAGCAGCCAGTTGGAGCGATCTGCATCCGGAGTGAATGCGTCGACAGTTGTGTCCACCAGCCCAAACAGGCGATAACTCGGGGAGACTGTCGTCTCGCAAGCGTCCAGCAACCTACTCAATTGGCACCTCTCTCACCGACAGACGATAACGGGCCCATTGTGCCCTACTGATCATTTCAGGATGAGGTGGTGACGGGCTCATCAGTGAGGGCGGGCGGTTGTCTCTTCACCCGTCGGACTTATTGCCATATTCCCTTCTCCCCGCAGCTGCTGCGTGGGCGCGGATCCCATGGGTGGTCGAGCGTGATACCGGCTCACTTCCCAACGTCCAACGGCGGTCTGAAGGCAGCCCAGATACTACTGAACTTGAATCCGTGATGTCGGGGTCTGTTGGGCGGTGGTGGGGTCGGCTCGCGGCTTCCCCATGACGCGGAAGTACGAGGATGATGTCCGCGTGATTCGAGACCTGCCGCCGTTGCCGTTGCCTCAGTACTCTGTGCTCCGTATCGGCTGCTCACCGATGGTGCCCGCTGAGATCGCCGCCGATCTGCGACAGAGCGGTGTACCGGCGGGGCTGATCGGCTATGAGTACCAACCGCTGGCCGAGGCGGCAGTCCTCGGCGGGATGGACGAGAGCGGGTTGGTCGTCTTCGGGACCAGCGGCCTGTTTGGACACATCGCCATCGAAGTGGCTTCGCGCCGCATCGTGCACATCCCTATGGCCGAGTCTTCGACCACCAATCACGTGAACAGGGACCTCGAAGCTTTCCACCGGTGCGTCGCGGCCACCATCGCCCGCTTCCCGTTCTACGAAGAAGGCGAGGAGGAAGGATTCGACGAGGCGGCGGGCGACCTCCGCGGGCTCCTGGCCGCCCTCGATGACACCGCGCTCGCACACAACGGGCTATGGGAAACGCTGTGTGACGACGTCGCGATGGGTAACTACGCGAACTGGGAGGACTGAAGCACGTCAGCCCTCCAGCATCAGACCCGTGGCCGTCAGGCAGCCGTCGACCAGCTCCGGTCGGTACTGGATCCTTTTGAGGCGACGCTTCACGACTCGGGTGATCTGGCTGAGGTCCACGGCAGCGAGGTTCCCGATGTCGCGTTTGACCAGCGACCAGACGCACTCCTGCGGGTTCAGGTCCGGTGAGTAGGCCGGTAGCTGGAAGACGGTGAGCCAGGCGGTGTTGGCCGCGAAGAACTCCCGTAGCGGCGCGACCAGGTGCATGCGCAGGTTGTCCCACACCAGGACGATCGGGCCGCCGAGCTGGTTGTGGGCACGGACGATCAAGTCGCGGTAGTCCTTCCAGCCGAAACCCTTCGGTTCGTCCTTACGGCCCCGGTACTCACGGACCGCGTAGATCAAACGAGACCGCTCACCGGGCCTGTAGCAGGTCATCCCCGCCATCGAGACCCGACCCGAACCGCGTCCGCGCACGCGGACGACCGGGGTGACGCCCAGGCGGCCCCAGGTCCTGGCACGCGGCGGCGTCATCGACTGGCCGGCCTCGTCCTCGAAGACCACCCAGGCGTTGTTCACCGCCGCGGTGCTCTTACCCGCGGCCAGACCTCCCGCCTCCACAGCTCCACCGCGTCGTCGTCGCGCTCGATCGCCCGCCGGGCGGGCTGCTGCCACGACCAGCCGTGCCGCCTCAGAAGCCGCCACGTACCCTCCACCGTGTACGAGACGTGGAACACACGGCCGATCATCGTCTTCACCCGGGCCAGCGTCCACCGCTGATCGGCCCACCCGTGGGCCAGCGGACCGCACTCCAACTCCCGCTCCAGCCGCGCTATCTGCACGTCTGACAGCCGGGGCCGGCCAGGCCCTCCTCGCGCCACTGGCGCCGTCAGCGTTCCACCGACCGCTCCGAGACCCGCAACGCGGCAGCGATCTCCCGGCTTCTCGCCAGCCTCGAAGCCAGTCACGGCCTGGAGCCGGACCTGCTCACCGACGGCCGCCTGTCCATTCCACTTGAATGCACGCTGCCGAGGAAGGACGTACAGGCCACGGTGAGGATGCGGCCTTTGCGAAGGCGCCCCAGCCCGGACCGGATGCCGCGAGCCCGACCGGTTCACCCCAACTGGCGTGTAACCAACCGGCGTCCGGCTCCGGTGCCGCGAGCGCCGGGGTGTCCTGGGGGCCAGCCGGCGTACGGTCACGCCACGCGGTGGCCGCCGCTCGACCGCAGACATGCCAAGTGGTTGGACAGGCGGATGCGTGGGATGCCAAGGGCGTCGGCCAGGTGGGAGGGGTAGACCGGAGCCTCGCGCAGCACCAACAGGGTCCGGCGCCGGACCGGGTTCCCCGCTCGGCAGGGTTGGATATCGTCTGCCGGTATCGAGAGCCGTAAGAGCCGGCCGGGCCAACAGGGGTGAGCTGATGGGCAGGCCGTCGACCGGCGAGGGGATGCCGCAGGAGTTGGGGCGGCGGCTGGGGTTGTCCGATGCCGTGACGATCGGCCTGGGCTCGATGATCGGCGCGGGGATCTTCGCCGCTCTCGCCCCTGCCGCGCATGCCGCCGGCTCCGGACTGCTGCTCGGCCTGGTCCTGGCCGCGGTGGTGGCGTACTGCAACGCCACCTCCTCGGCCCGGCTCGCGGCCCGCTACCCGGCCTCGGGCGGCACCTACGTGTACGGGCGCGAGCGGCTCGGCGCCTTCTGGGGTTATCTGGCCGGATGGAGTTTCGTCGTCGGCAAGACCGCCTCCTGCGCGGCCATGGCGCTCACCGTCGGCTCGTACGTGTGGCCGGGCCAGGCGCACGCGGTGGCGGTCGCCGCGGTGGTGGCGCTGACCGCGGTGAACTACGCCGGGGTGCAAAAGTCCGCGGTGCTGACCCGCGTGATCGTGGCCGTCGTCCTGGCGGTGCTCGCGGCGGTGGCCGTCGCAGCCTTCACTTCCGGCGCGCCGGACGCGGGCCGGCTGGTCATCGGTGACGACGCACCTTTGGCGGCGTGCTCCAGGCAGCGGGGCTGCTGTTCTTCGCCTTCGCCGGGTACGCGCGTATCGCCACCCTCGGCGAGGAGGTCCGTGATCCGGCCCGCACCATCCCCAGGGCGATCCCGATCGCGCTCGGCATCACGCTCGTCGTCTACGCCGTCATCGCGGTCGCCGCCCTGACGGTCCTGGGACCGAAGGGGCTGGCGGACGCGAGCGCGCCGCTGTCGGACGTGGTCCGGGCCGCGGGGGCCGACTGGCTGGTGCCGGTGGTAAGGGCCGGGGCGACGGTCGCCGCGCTCGGCTCGCTGCTGGCACTGATCCTCGGCGTCTCCCGCACCACGCTCGCGATGGCCCGCGACCGGCACCTGCCGCACGCCCTGGCCGCCGTACACCCGCGCTTCAAGGTGCCCCACCGGGCGGAACTCGCGGTGGGTGCCGTGGTGGCGGCCGTCGCCGCGACGGCCGACGTACGCGGGGCGATCGGCTTCTCGTCCTTCGGAGTGCTGGCCTACTACGCCATCGCCAACGCCTCCGCCTGGACCCTCACCCCGGACGAGGGCCGCCCCGCCCGCATCGTCCCCGCTCTCGGGCTGGCCGGCTGCCTGGTGCTCGCCTTCGCCCTGCCGCTGGAATCGGTCATCTCGGGGACGGCCGTGCTGGCTGTCGGAGCCGCCGCCTTCGCGGTCCGCCGCGCCGTGGCCGCCCACAGGCCGTAGACCCGCACAGCCGCACTCACGTCGTGGTTCGCGTTCGGATCCGTGAGGTGCCGGCCTCGCGGGTCTGTAAGCGCGCCGTCCTTCTTCCTTCTTCCTTCTGCTCCCGTTCCTCCTCTTGTGGATCAGGCCGTCACGGGCGTCGTTGCCGAGGACTTCGCGTGCCACCTCCTTGAGCGCCTTGCGGTCCTGGCCAGGGACTGCCTCCCGGGCTTGGTCGCCCTGTGGGCGCCCCGGGTGCGGCAGTCCCGCGCTATCGCCCGTAGCCCGTCAGCCGCTCAGCCGCTCAGCCGGTCGACCGCGCGGCGGGAGCGGGCCAGGGCCAGTCCGCCGAGGGCCGTGCTGATCAACCCCACCAGCAGGGCCACGAAGGCTCCGCCGCGCCCGTTGCCGGTGCCGATACCGCTGTCGGAGGTGGCCACAACCAGCCCCCCGAGGGTCATGGCGATCAGTCCCGCCACCAGAGCCACGACGGCCCCGAGGCGCCCTGCGCCGGTGCCGAAACGACCGGCGGGGCGGGCCAGAGCCAGCCCCCCGACGACCACGCCGGTCAGCCCCACCAGCGCGGCCACGGTGGCCCCGAGTCGCCCGGCGCTCATGGCGTAAACACCGGCGTCGGCGACCGGTTGGGCCGCGACGTGCACGGCCTCGGACCCGGAAAGCGCAAATCGGACCCACATGAGGTGCTCCTTCGTTCACGACTGGACGTCGCTCAAGCCTGTGGGCTGGTCCCCCTTCGGTCGTCCAGCGGCTGGAGACACTTCCCGCTGCCGCGGACGGCGCTCCTGGCTGAGGCGGATGCCGCAGGCGCCGTGGAACTACCGCGAGCGCGGTAGGCGACCGTTCATCCCCGGGCGGGACTCGCCTGCGCCGGCATCCGGCTACGGTGCGCGCATGAGCACAGGACGGCCCAGTGTCCCGGCCGGTGTCAGAGACTGGGCGATCGCCGGTGGCGTGGCGGCGACGCTGCTGGCCACCGGGATATCCGGGCAGAACTCCGCGACGAGTCCTACCCTGCTCGGCCATGTCCTTCTGGCGGCCGGTGGCCTGGCGTTGGCCGCGCGCCGCCGGGCTCCGGTTCCGGTCCTGGCCGCCACCGGGCTGTGTGCGGTCGGCTATCAGGCGGCCGGTTTCGATGTGCCGGCCGTCGCGTTCCTGTTCGCGGTGTACGCCGCGGTGCGGGCGGGACATCGCACCGTCACAGTGGCGGCGTCCGTGGCGCTGCTGGCTGCTCTGCCCCTCGCAGCCCTGGCGTCGGGTCTGCACGACACCGGCGAGGCATTCGCGCAGGCCCGGGGCGCCCTCGAAATCGCCTGGCTGATCGCGGCCGGCGCCGCGGGAGAAGCACTGCGGCAGGCCGAACGGCGGGCGGAGGAGGCCGAGCGCACCCGGGAGGAGACCGCGCGGCGCCGCGCCGACGAGGAACGGCTGCACATCGCGCGGGAACTGCACGACTCACTCGTCCACCAGATCTCGATCATCAAGGTGCAGTCCGAAGTCGCCGTCCACGTGGCCCGGCGACGCGGCGAGCAGATACCGGAGGCCCTGCTGGCGATCCAACAGGCCGCCCGTGAGGCGACCCGCGAACTGCGAGCGACCCTTGAGGCGCTACGAGACGACGACAAGGCCCCGCCGCATGGTCTCGACGACATCCCGGAACTGGTGGAAAGGGCCCGGAGGACCGGACTTGACGCGACGTTGACGATCGAAGGCCCACGACAGGACATGCCGGCGGCGGTGGACCGGACCATCTACCGGATCGTCCAGGAATCGCTCACCAACATCGCCCGTCACGCCGCAGCGGCTACGGCGTCGATACGGATCGACAACGGTCCGGACACCCTCACCGTACGTATCGACGACAACGGCAGGGCCACCCCCGGCATGGCCCACGTGCCCGGCGTCGGGCTGCTCGGAATGCGTGAGCGCGTCACCGCCCTCGGCGGCCGGCTGCGCGCCGAACCGCGCGGCGAGGGCGGTTTCACCGTCCACGCCGAACTCCCCGTGGACCGCACGTCATGATCCGTGTCCTGCTGGTCGACGACCAGGCGCTCCTACGCAGCGGGTTCCGCGCACTCCTCGACCTTGAGGACGACATCGAGGTGGTGGCCGAAGCCGCCGACGGCCAGGAGGGCTTGGCCCTCGCCAGAGAACACCTGCCCGATGTCGCACTCATCGACATCCAGATGCCCGTGGTCGACGGCATCGAGGCGACCCGGCGCATCGCCGCGGACCCGGCACTGACGAAGGTGCACGTCGTGATCCTGACCAACTACGGCCTGGACGAATACGTCTTCGACGCACTGCGCGCCGGTGCCGCGGGATTCCTCGTCAAGGACATTCTGCCGGAGGACTTCCTGCACGCCGTCCGCGTCGCCGCGCGCGGCGACGCCCTGCTCGCACCGTCGATCACCCGCAAGCTGATCAACCGTTACGTCACCCAGCCCCTCCACACCGACGCCGCCACGGAGTTGGAAGGGCTGACCGGCCGCGAACGCGAGGCAGTCGCTCTGGTCGCGCAGGGACTTTCCAACGGCCAGATCGCCGACCGCATGGTGATCAGCCCGCTGACGGCGAAAACTCACATCAACCGGGCCATGGCCAAGCTCCACGCCCGTGACCGCGCCCAACTCGTCATCCTCGGCTACGAATCCGGACTGGTCACCCCACGCAACCGCTGAAACGGTGCGGGAACCGCTCCGTACCAAGCCCCTCGTAGGAGTCGAGTAACCGCGTGCTCGCGCCGGCGACGTCCGTGCAGACGGCGGTGACCTTGGTGCTCGTGCCACCCCTCAGCGGCTGCACGACCAGGTCGGGCCCGAACGCGGCCGGCGAACCTGAGCGACCTCACCTCGAAGGCCCAGGGCCGTACGACGGGCTGAAAACACAGCGGAGCTGGTCTGCCGGCGCTCGAAGCGCGGTGTCGGACAGCCGTAGCGGGCGGCCCTCATGTGGTCGTAGACGGGCTCTCATGGCGTGAAGGCAGCACCAGCGTCTCCCAGGCGAGACCGGGGGAAGAACTTCTGTGCGTCGGACGACTGCCCGGTAGTCGTCCAGTGATAGGGCTCCGCGCCGCGCATCGCCCGGAGGACCAACTACCTGCCCAGACCCTGACGCTGCCAGTGCTCCGCGATGGAGATCTTCGCGATATGACCCCGGCGGCACCTCGTGCAGACGCTCCAGGACAGCACCGCCGCGTCCCAGCCCGTCCGGTCACACACCCGCAGAACCTGGAAATCCGCGTCACAGGTGGCAGGGTGGTAGAGCCGCAGATGCTTCCGCCACGGATGCCGGCGCAGCGGCCACGTCCACTGGTTGTCCGTCAGCCCCTCGGGCATCCGCTCCTCGAACCGCCGGAACCGAGGCCAGCAGGGATGCGGCGGCCAGGGCCCGTTGGGTGGCGACCATCGAGGGGTCACCGCCCCCCCCACCTCTGCGCGGCCGTCGTCGACCGTCGGGCAAGCCGCCGCGCGGCTGTGGTCGCGGAAGGCTTGCCCAGGTGCCGGACACCCCCGCACTTCCGAGGGCGAGGGTTCATGACGGCGAACACGGCCGTACGGGCCGGGCGCCTCGGCTGGACGTCCTGTTCGCGGCGGACAACGGCGGTGGTGGATTGGACGTGTACGTTCGCGGTGCGCACCGCCTCAGACCGGGCGTCCCCAAGTCAGCTCTATCCGGCCTTCCGTCCAGGCCGGCAGGCGCTTGGCAAGTCTCCCCAGCGATGGCCCTCGCACGTGATGCCAGTGCACTGAGATCGGTGTTCCGAACCACATCCTGAAAG
The DNA here is from genome assembly GCF_042725135.1 of Streptomyces sp. NPDC060366. Lineage (NCBI taxonomy): Bacteria > Bacillati > Actinomycetota > Actinomycetes > Kitasatosporales > Streptomycetaceae > Streptomyces > Streptomyces sp. NPDC060366. The sequence goes on from NZ_JBHXDC010000013.1 coordinate 74,108, forward strand.
CGCTCGCGAGAGCCGGCCCGGTACCGGTCCACTGCGCGTCCGCTGAGATATCGGGTGCCGGTAGCTCGTGAAGCGGGTACACACACAGCGCCCGACGGTCCCTGATCGGCCCGGGCAGAACCGCGACCGCACGGACCTCCTCCCACCTCAGGCGAGTAGAGGGCCCACGTCCGTACGACTCGTGGTACTCGACTCCGTTGGCGTCGAAAGACACCGCCGGGTCAGCCTTGCGGCTCGGCGACGGCCCGCCCAAGTACGCAACGACGGTGCTCACCAGGGGGTTTCTCGGTCGATAGAACAACTCGTCGCCCACCGCGCAACTCCTTCGCAAGGTCGCCCGTCGAGTCTAGGCTGCCCGGCCCGAGATCGCCGCCTGCTCGGCGTCGACTCCGACAGCACCCCCGCCATAACCCTCACCTCCACCACATCCTGCCCGTCTCCCTCGACATGCCTGGCAAGGTCGCCGACTTCCTCGGCGCCCGCGGGCGAGGCGGTGACGCGCAGCGTGTAGCCATGGCCGCGCCGTACCGTCACGCCGTGGCCGAGCGCGGCCCGCTCGGCGTCGTCCAGCTCGGTGGGGTCCACCGCCAACTCCTCGCCTGCCAGCCCCTCGACGGCACCCAAGACGCCCCGACCATCCCGGCACAGCGCAAGGCCCGCGGCGAGTACGAGAACCGTGTCAATGCCCATCAGGTGCTACAGCCGGACCTCGGCACGCCCAGACGTCCGTCAATACGTGTGGAAGTTGGCCGGTTCCCCGGTCGCAGAGCGCGGCGAGTGTCGCGAAGCGCACCGCCTTGGCGCGGCCGTTCTTGAGTACCGCCAGGTTGGCGGGCGTGATCCCCTCGCGGGCCTGCTGGGGCCGGGCATCGCGGGAAGCACGCTCTTCCCGTGCTGGTCCACACCACGCAGTGCTGGAACTCCTTCTTCATGCAGGCGATCACCCAAGAGCAGGCGGTCGAGGCGCTCACGCGCGGCGGGGTGCCGCCCTGTGCACGATGCCGAGCCGGACAAGGCACTCGGTGCGCTGGACTGAGACCGCTGTGCGGAGCGGGGCTTACCTCCGGCGGTCGTCTTCATAGCCTTCTTGGTCGGGGCCTTCTTCGCCGGTTGTCACTGTGACGTTTGAGGACGCCGTCTCGCTTGGTTGGGGGAGGGAATGAAATGGGTTCCCTGCCGGGTGTCCGCGTGAGGCTCTCGGAAGCGAAGGAATATTGGGGGCTGCGGTGGGTCCGGGTGGGGAACGAAGACGTCTCTTGTCGGCCGGTGAGATGCGCGTGGGGGTGGCTGAGTTCATACGGAGGGTCACGGTGCGGAACCGGTTGCCTCTGGACTACTCCGTGGCGAGCCTGCGTGTGGTGGACCGGATCACCGATGGGCTCCGCGGCGCCGGGCCGGAGCAGGGGAGCGTGGCGCGCGAGCTGTTCTGGCTCGGGGCGTACGCGGGCGAGGTGTTCGTAAGGCGGGCCGGTGCGGAGTGGGTGGATTTCGACAGGGGGCAGCGGGAGCTCTTCGGCCAAGTGGTGGGAGTTCGGATGCCCGACGGCCGGGTGTGGAATCCGATTGGAAAGGTGGCCAAACGGTTTGCGGCCGGGCCGGAGGAATCCGTGCAGCAGATGTACTTCCTGCTGCACGGCCGCGTACCGATGAAGGCCGCGCGATGAGTCGGTCTTCAGGGTCGTGATGGCCGGTGAAGCGAAAGTTGCGCATGCTGTGACATTTCTGTGCGCCACGGCGCTGTGAGGAGGGGGAAAGAACGCTGGGCGACCGAAGAGGCATGTGTGGGTAGGGGTGGGGATCAGCGTCGTACGCATGCGTCAGACGTGGAGCTCGGGATTGCTGTGTCGCTTGCTCAGCAGGGGGATGAGGACGCCTTCGCGGCGGCGTACCGGCTCGTGCATCCAGGACTCCTCGGATACCTGCGCGGGCTGGTCGGGAACGACGCGGAGGATGTCGCCTCGGACGCCTGGCTGGAGATCGCCCGGGACCTGAGGCGTTTTCGGGGCGACGGCGCGGGATTTCGCGGCTGGACAGCGACCATCGCGCGAAACCGGGCGCTGGACCACCTTCGTAAGCAGAAGCGAAGACCCCAGATCGCGCTTATCGAGCAGGATGTGCTGGAACTGCCGGGGCGGGCGGACACGGTGGACGCGGTGCTGGAGTCGATGTCGACGCGGTGGGCGCTGGGACAGATCGCCGGGCTGCCGCCGGACCAGGCGGAAGCGGTGCTGTTACGGGTGGTGGTGGGGCTGGACGGACCTTCCACGGCACGGGTGTTGGGCAAGCGGTCGGGCGCCGTGCGCACGGCCGCCCATCGGGGGCTGAAGCGGCTGGCCGAGCAGTTGACCTCGGGGAGCCCGGCAGAGAACGTGGCGACCGCCGCGTCGGGCACGCTGAAGGACGAGACATGAAACGCAAGGCGGAAGCGACGGACGCGACACTCGTCACGCCCGAGATCGAGGCGCTCGCGGATGCTGTTCGGGGCAACGTCGAGCCAGGGGGGGTCGAGAGGGCGCTCACGGCATTCCGAGAAGCCACCGTCGCAGGCCGAGGCGTCGCGACGCGGCGTCGCCGAAGGCGCGACGACTGGCGCCCGGCCCGGCGCCGATTCGCGGCCTTTGTCTCTTTGAAGGCGGCGCTCGGGGCAGCCCTCGCCACCGCTACGCTCGGCGGGCTGGCACTGGCGGCCGTTCCCGACGTGTTCCCAGATCCGTCCCGTCCCGCCGAAGGCCCTGCCGAGAGCACCGCGTCTCGGCCAGGTGTGGATGCCCCGCGTACCCCTGGCACCACACCCGGCGCGACAGGCCGGAGCACCCCGTCACCGAAGCCCTCGGCCTCAGCTTCGGCGCAGGATCCGGTACCCCGGAGTCAAGTGGCGCTGTGCCACGCGTGGAGCAGGGGCAACGGCAAGCACCGGGGTACGGCGTTCCAGCAACTGGCGGACGCCGCAGGCGGAGAGGGCGCCGTTGACGCCTACTGCGCCACGTTGTCCGATACGGACGAGCACGTTCCTTCGGCGCCCAAGAAGCCGGCCAAGACAGCCGCGCCGGGGCAGTCGAACAGTCCCCCGGCGGCCTCTCCCTCGCGAGGCAGGAGTTCGGAGAACGCTCAGGGCACCGGTAAACAGACGTCGTAGCCTGTCTCAAGGGACGCGGGGGAGGCGGCGGGGCGCCGAGAGCTATGACTGATCTGGAGATGTACGGCCCGGGGCATGGAGTGGGGGATCGACCCATGGGGTGACCGGGCCTGAGCACAACGCGCCTATTGGCTGACAACGTTGAACGGATAGGGCTCCCGGCGGTTCTCGCTGGGTGCGACGTCAGGGCCGCTTCATTGACGGATCGATGGTCGCCGGCGGCTCTGTGCGACGGACCGCCCCGCCGGCATCCTGCTGAATGCCCGGAAGCCGACGCTCATACGACAGGACGTGGTACGGATGGCAAGCGAAGAATGGGCTGCCATCAAACAGCAATTCCCCCGCGGGTCGACGGTGCGCGGCACGGTGGACGAGGTCGCTTCCTTCGGGATCTTCATTTCGGTCGAGGGTGTGCAACTGAGCTGCGCCTTCGCGGACGTGGCGGGAATGCGTCACGGCGATGACGGCTACACGGTGATCTGGCCCGAGTTGGGTGAGGCGGTCACCGGAGTCGTGGTCGAGCACACAGAACACAACCATCAGCTCAAGCTCCACCTGAGCTGACCTGATCGAACCTGATCCGATCGGGTCGGGTCGGGGACCGAGAGAACAGGAGGGCTTCCCCACCCGTATCGCAGGACCTCCGCGTCGCCCAACGCGTCAGTCTTTATGAGGGCGACCCGAAGCGGATGTATCTCGTGCCTGGTTTGTCCCCGGGATGCTACGGCTCTCGGCCACCACGGCGCGGGTGACCTGGAACTGCAACTGCGTACCCGATCCGTGGGACATCAGCACGACCTACGACTACACCGAGCTCGGCCGGCAGTAGGCTCGCACGCTGACCTCGGCGGGCGGCTCCTGGGACCGCACCATGGCGTGGTCGTACTACCCCGACGGCAAACTCAAGTCCAAGTCCGACGACGGTGTGCCGGTCGGCAAGTCGGTCGTTCTGGTCGACAACTCCGACACCCAGCACACCTCCACCACCGGCACATGGGCGACGGGAGACCTCACCGGCCAGCAGGGCTACAACCACCGTACGCACGCGGCGGGCACCGGCACGGACGCTTTCACCTGGACGCTGAACATCCCCAAGGACGGCACGTACACGGCGTACGTGAAGTACCCGAAGGTGACCGGCGCCGCGACCACCGCCAAGTACACCCTCACGCACGGCACGACGACCGAGCCTTCGGCGACGAAGGACCAGACGGCGAACACCGGCACCTGGGTCAGCCTGGGCGACCACACCCTCAAGCAGGGCGAGGACAGCAAGCTCAGGCTCGACCAGAACAGCGGGGGAGCGGTCGTCGCGGACGCGGTCAAGCTGGTGCGCGGCACCAGCGGTGAGACCGACAGCGAGAAGAACGCCTTCGCCTACGCCTACGACGTCAACGGCAACCTCACCTCGATCGACGACACCTCGTCCGGCGCGAAGATCGACGCCTACACGTTGGCCTACACGGGCCTGAACCAGGTCGCGAAGGTGACCGAGGCGCTGGCCGGCGCGGAGAAGAAGACCACGTCGTACACGTACGACGTCAACGGCCGGTCGGAGACGGTCACCCACCCCGACCAGTTCTCCAAGTACACCTACGACCTGAGGGAGCAGGTCAAGACGGTGTCGGTTGGCAAGACCGCGGCCGATGTCTCCCCGAAGGTGAGCTCGTACACGTACACCGACCGAGGCCAGAAGCTCCAGGAGACCAAGGCCAACAAGAACATGGTCGACTCCACCTACTACCTGAACGGCGCCCTGAAGTCGACGACGGAGAAGAAGGGCTCCGGCACTCTCGTCTCCTCACACACCTACGCCTACGACGCCAACGGCAACAAGGCACAGGACGTGGCGAAGAAGATGAACGCCGACAACCACGCGGCGTACCTCGAATCCACCACGGACTACACCTACGACCCGGCCGACCGGCTCGCCAAGTCGGTCAAGACGGGTACGGGCGCGGGCACCGACACCTATGTCCACGATGACAACGCCAATGTCATCAGCCAGTCGGTCAAGGGCGTTTCCACGACCTTCGGCTACGACCGCAACCGGCTGCTGACCGCCAACTCGGCCGGCTCGACCGCCAACTACACCTACGACCCGTTCGGCCGCCAGGAGTCGGTCACCGCGGGTGGGAAGGTCATTGAGCGCTGTGTCTACGACGGATTCGACCACATCGTGGAGTCCCAGAAGGCGGACGATACAGGTGCGTTGAAGACGACGAAGTCGCCGGGGAACTCACCAAGTCCTACCAGTACAGCCCGTGGGGCGAGCGTCTCTCCCAGGTCAAGCACAACTCCGACGGGACCAGCGAGGACGGCTTCTACGGCTACAACTCGCACACAGACGTCGAGACCCTGACCGACAAGGACGGCGACACCAAGTCGACCTACGGCTACACCGCATACGGCTCCGACGACAAGGACGAGTTCACCGGCATCGACAAGCCGGAAGTCGCCGACACGACCAAGGAGGCGTACAACCCCTACCGCTTCAACGCCAAGCGCTGGGACGCGCAGTCCGGCACCTACGACATGGGATTCCGGGACTATGGGCTCAACCGGTTCACCAGCCGGGACATGTACAACGGTGCCCTTGAGGACATGAACCTCGGCAACGACCCGTACACCAGCAACCGCTACGCCTTCGGCGGCGGTAACCCCGTCGGCTCCGTAGAACTCGACGGGCACCGGCCGGCGGAGTGACACCTCGCTACCGGGGCGGCCGGACGGTACCGACCGGATTCGCCGTCTACGCGCAGGGGACCAACCCGCACGGCAGCGCCGGTATCACCGTCGACACGTTCATCTCCAACACCCCGGCCGGTCGTAACCTCGGCATGTTCAGTTCCCCGGGCACGGGCCGGCAGGTGCCGACGGGGTGGGCAGGCATCCCGCGCTGTTCCTCAGCGGGAGCGAGGAAGAACGCCTCCTGGAGCAGGGGATCGACCCGTGGGCCGGATGACCGGCCGTCGGTCCACCGGGCCGACCGACTGACGAAGTCGGTCCACACCGTGCCGGCAGCAGGCGAAGCTGGGAGCCGTCGCTGAGGGTCCTACACACAGACCCATGACGTGGCTCACCTGCGACAGTGGTTACGCGGCATCCGCACCGGCGTGAGGGGCAAGGATGACTCAGGGGCCGATGGACCTGATCCGCCTGGCTGGCGAAGGCAATAGCGTCGTCCTTCGGATCACGGGACGGAAGACCCACCGGGGGCGCGCACGACGGCAGTTCTCACGGGCGAGTTCGTGGCCGACACGCCCTTCGTCAGCGCGACGATGCAGCCCCGGTCTCCGTGTGTTGTCGCGGAGACCGGGGTGCGAAGGCCAACATCCTTTCTCGGTGACCGGATCCGGCCCTGCGGCTGTTCGAGGTGAGTCCGGTGTTAAGGCGTCAGTACCTGGCCGATGCGAATGCCCGCGGGTGCGCCCAGGGCCGTGGTGCCGTAGAAGATGCCGGAGCTGGTCACGATGCCGCTGGTACTGCTGTTGTCCAACTGCAGGATTGTGCCGTTGTTGGCGTCCTCGCCGTCGGCGCCGATGGCCAGATCGGCCCGGCTGTAGCCCGACAGGTCGGTGAGCGAGACGGACGAGCCGAGGCGGTCGTTGGACTCGGTGGTACCCGGCACACCCGCGGTGTCCTGGTGGTACGCGGCCGAGCCGGTGGCGGTCGGGCCTGTGGACGAACCGCGCAGCAGGATGACCTGTCCTGCGTTGGTCTGGGCGACACCGCTTCGGGTGATGTCCTCACCCGGCAGGCCGGCGAGGACGTCGTCGTACCCGTCGAGGTTGACGTCACCCACGGAGACGGAGGCGCCCATGTCGTCGCCGGTCTCGCCGGTGTCCGGGACGCCGGTGGTGTCCTGGCCGAACGTCTTGCGTCCGGTCGAGGTCAGTCCCGTCGCCGATCCGAGGACGGCCGTGACCGCGCCGCCCTTGAGGGTGTGCCCGGACTCCGTGGTGCTCGGCTGGCCGACCGCGAGGTCGGTGTAGCCGTCGCCGTTGAGGTCGCCCGCCGCGAGCGAACGGCCGCCTCGCGCCTCCAGGACACCGACGCGCTGGAGCCCGGTCGCGGAGCCCTTGAGCCACAGCAGTCGGCCGACACCGCCCGGATCGCGGAAGCCGACGGCGGCGTCCGCGTATCCGTCCTTGTTGAAGTCGCCGCTGACGGCTGAGGTGTAGCTCGTGGCGGCGGTGTACGCCGTCGAGTTCAGGTAACCGGACTTGGCCGCACCGGACTTGCCGTCCCAGGCCCACCAGCGGCCCGGCTTGCCCGGAGCAACGGAGAGAATGTCCGCGTTGCCGTCGGCGTTGAAGTCACCGGAGGTGACGGTGGCGCCGAGCTTCTCGCCGGCGGCCCGGGTGGTCGCGTTGGTCCAGTACCCCGTGCCGCTGTTCAGGCCGGGGCCGTGGAGCACCGCCACCACGCCGGTGTCGGTCTGCCCGGTGGTGCCGTTCTCACCGGGCGAGCCGACGATCAGGTCGGCGTATCCGTCGCCGTTGACATCGCCCCAGGCGTTGGCGGAGCCGAAGAGGTCGCCGGCCTCGGAGGTCCCGGGGACGCCGGGGCTGCTCTGGTTGATGGTCTTCCGCGCCGCGGAGCTCGGTCCGTCGGTGGTACCCGGCAGGACCGTGACGCTTCCGTCGCTGCTCGCGACCCGGGGCAGCCCGGCCACCAGATCGTTGATGCCGTCCCTGTTGAAGTCGGCACTAGGGATGGCGGAGTTACGGCCGGGGCCGGCGGCGAAATCGCGGATCGCGGGGAGCTTCGCGTAGAGGTTCTTGCCCGGGCACGCGGTGGCGAACGCGTCGCGGTGGCCGGAGATCACGCTCATCGTGGCCTGCTGGCCCTCGGTGTACTTGCCCGTGTCGCCCTGGGCGACGAGAGTCACGGAGCCCTTCGGGTTGCCGCCGTACTGGCCCAGCTTCCAGGCGGCGACACGGGCGGCGGACTGCTGCGCGGCGGTGGTCGGCCGCCCGGCGGCCTTGCCGGTGGCGGCGTCGCCCTCGAAGTCACCGAGCAGCGCGATGCCGGTGGAGTAGCTGTTGAAGCCGTACGTGTGCGCGCCCTTGACCGGCAGGTCGGCGCCGCCGCCGCGGCCCTCGAAGATCCGGCCGCACTTGTCGACCAGGAAGTTGTAGCCGAGGTCGTTCCAGCCCTCCGTCTTGACGTGGTACGTCATGATGCCGCGGACCAGAGCGGCCGATTCGGCGCAGCTGTAGTTGTTCGAGCCGACGGTGTGGTGGATGTAGACCGCCTGAACCTTGTCGATGTACTCCGCCGGGTCGGCGACCATCGTCTCGTCCGCGCCCCACTGCGCGCGGTCGATGATCGGCGGGCGCTTCACGGTCGACGGCGGCGCTGTCGGCTTGGTGGGCGTCGGGCTCGGACCGGGCGTCGCGGTGTCCGTCGGAGTGGGGCTCTCCGTCGGGACATCCGTCGGCGTGGCCGACTCCGTCGAGGCCGGGTCGCCGGTCGCCGTGACGCTCTCGGCCGGGGTGGCACCGCCCGTCGGCGTAACCGGGTCGCCCGGCAACGTGGTGTCGCTCGGCGCCGGGGTCGCGGTCTCCTCCACCGCGAACGCGGCGTTGTCCAGGACCGGGTCGGCCGGGTTCTTGGCCTCGGTCGCGCTCACTCCAGGGTCGACCATGTGCAGCTTCAGGTTCTTGGGCAGCCCCTTGTCCGACTCCACCCGTACCTGCACCGCGGTGGACGGCCCGACCCACAGCGGCTCGGAGGCGCCACGCGCCCTGCCCTCCGGCTCGTCCGGTCCGTGCGAGTCCAGCTCCAGCGACTGCCAGCCGGACCACTTGCCGGACCTCGCCTCCCGGGTACGCACCTGAGCCGTGCCGTCGATCTCGGCCGTGGCGCCGTCCCAGCCGATGCCCACGAGAGAGAACGGCTCCGTGCTGGTGCTCGGCAGCTCCCTTTCCCTGGCCCCACCCTTGGACAGTTGGACCGTGTGAACCTTCGCCGACCGCTTCTCGGCGCCGGCCTTGCCCGGGTTCTCCGGCGGATCGGCCATGGCGACGGTGACCACTCCGGCGCCCCCCAGAACGACGACGCCGAGGGTCAGCCACACCCGGCGCTTCATGCTCAGACTTCGGTACGCGTGCGACGTACGCGGGCTCAAATGCCCCACCCCTCAGTAGTTCACGTGCGGCGCACCCGTCTCATGGGCGGCCCGTCGTACCCAGCGCACCCCACCCTCGAAACGTCACATGCCCACGGATCCGGAGTCACCCGTATCGTCCACCCGGCCGGACAGAGACCCTCCTTCTCACTTTGAGCGAATTGGACCGGGAGCGGCTGTCACCGGCGGCTCGTGAAACGCTGGCCGAGTTCTTGAGGTGAGAATCCCTGACGAACACCGACCAGACCGGGCTCGGGAATCTGCGTCGTGTCGATACGGTCCACGCCGTGTCCGACGCCGCGTGTTCCCGCCGGCTCTCCCGCGATGTCCTGGCCACCGATACGGGCCGCGCCAGCGCTCCGGGCATCGACGGTTCCGCGCGATGCTCCGCGGGCTCTTGGCTGTCTGCTCCCCGGCGGCGACGACATCGGCCAGGTCCACTCTGGAGGTTGTGCCCCATCCCTTGCCGAAGAAGGCGCCGCTCGACTTGACCGTCCGACCCTCGGTCATCGCCAGGTACGGCCCGAGGCTGCGAGCTTCACCTGGGCAGTGCGCAAGGCATCGGCTCTTTCTGGATCTTCGCGCAGACGACCGGTGAGGCGGTCCGCACCGTGGACGTTGTCGCCGACATGCCCCGGCTGTTGACGCCGTAGGCGACATCGAACCTTCGCGGACTTTCCGTCGGCCCATGGGGACGTACGCCCTTGTCATACAGGGCGTGGGCCACGGCGTGAAGGAGTGACGGCGGGAGCGCGACGTGCTCCAGGCCGCGGAGCAACGCGCTGTGTTTCCCGCTCGGCCCCCGTCATGGCTGCGGCGACCGGCGACATCGCCCCGTAGCTGTTCAGCTCGACGTGAGTGTGCGCGGGTGATTCCTGGTCAGCGGCGGCCGGTGGCCAGGGTGACGAGGAACTGGCCGCCGCCCGGCTCGATGTCGGCGGTCACGGGCAGCCCCGGTACGAGTCGGGAGAACCGGTCCACCAGCCAATCCGCCGCCTCTTGGGCGTCCCGCCTGGTCGGACAACGGCCCACCATCTCGCGGCCCCCCTTGCGTTCCAGCCTCCCGGCAACCGTGATCAGCGGCGCGGGTTCGACCACGTAGAGGCGGTCCGGCCAGGCGATGACCACCTTGACCGCGCCCTTGCGAGAGTTGCATCCGCGGTGCGCGAGCCGCTCGGAGACCTTGGCCTTCCGGTCGGCAGTCCGGCTGTCGACGCTGGGGCCCCTCAGGTCGTTCACCGACTCGTTGGGGTCGACCGCTTCGTCACACACCCAGCACCGCCAGCCGTCGCGCTCGGCCACATCATCAAGGAGACTCATCCGAGCAAACTAGCCTGCCCGGCCGCCACCCCGCGCACCAGGCCCCGGCAGCCCGTGGCAGGCCCAGTCGCCGGGCTCCGGCTAGCGTTTGATGCCTACGCCTGCCAGCAGGCTGATCTGTGCGTCCGTGATCTCGGCACCGTGCGTGGCGGGCTCGGCGGGGCGCCAGCGGTGGCAGCAGCAGATACCGGGGTCGACCAGGTCGAGTCCGTCGAAGAAGCGGCGGACTTCGCTGTGCGAACGGAACTGCACCGGCGACCCGGACTTCGTGTAGACCTCCGCGACCTTGTTCCAGGTGACGGGGTCGAAGTCCGGCGTGCAGTGGTTCATCGCGAGGGCGCTGCCCGCCGGGAGCGGGTCGAGGAGCCGGCGGACGATGGCGTACGGGTCGTAGGGGTCGGTGATGAAGTGCATGAGCGCGTTGAGGGACAGGGCGATGGGCTGGTCGAAGTCCAGCACCCCCGCGTCCTCCACGGCCGCCATCAGCGCATCGGGGTCGGTGACGCTGGCCTGGACGTAGGCCGTGCGTCCCTGTGTCGTGCTGCGCATGAGGCGTTCGGCGTACTTCAGGACGAGCGGGTCGTTGTCCGCGTACACGACGCGGGCGTCGCGCGCGACGGACTGGGCGATCTGGTGCAGGTTGGGCTCGGTCGGGATGCCCGTGCCGATGTCGAGCCACTGGCGGATGCCGTACTCCTGCGCCAGGACCCGGGTGGCCCGCTGCATGAACGCCCGGTTCTCGCGCGCGGTCACGTAGATGCCGGGGTGGGCCTGCGCGGCGACCAGGGCCGCCTCCTTGTCTATCTCGAAGTGGTCCTTGCCGCCGAGGAAGTAGTCGTACATCCGGGCCGAGTGCGCCTTGCTCGTGTCGAGATCCTGGCCGGCCTGCCTGTTGGTCATGTTCTCCCCTTCATGCCTGTGTCTGTCGGCCCGCAGGCCAGGGACGGGGACGGTGCCGTCGTCCCTTCCGCTCACCGTCGGATCACCCGGCGGTCAAGTGATCGGCCAAGCCCTCTTTGACTCCGCGGACGAACGCGGTGATCTCCTCCGGCGTGTAGATCAGCGCCGGGCCGGCCGGGTCGGCGGACTGCCGTACGGCCACGCGGCCGTCGGCGAGTTGTTTCGTCTCGACACACTGACCACCGTTCGGCCCGCTCCAGGGACATTCCCAGCCCTGTTCCCCGAGGCTGTGTGCCGGCATGCCGTTGTAGACGCCCTCGTCGGTCATCGTCATGAGTACTCCTTGCGCATGCGGTTCAGGAGCGCCTTGCTGTCCGCGGACGACGTCAGCAGCGCCATGCGGGAATGTGCCTCGAGATGGGAGACGACGTCCGCGCGCTGGTCCAAGTAGACCGAGGCGCAGAGGAGTTCGCTGTAGACGATGTCCGGTAATTCGGGTTCCTCGAACCGGAAATATGTGAACGGGGCACACGCTCCGACATGCGCACCCGCGGTGAAGGGCACGATGTCGAGGCTGACGTGCGCCAACTCCGAGACGTCCAGGAGCCGCTCAAGCTGCTCTCGCATCACGCGGGGGCCGCCCACCACCCGGTGCAGGACGGCTTCCTCCATGACCACCCACAACGTGGGGGCGTCCTCCTGATCCAGCAGGCTCTGGCGGCGCAGACGTAGCTCGACGCGGCGTGCGAGCTCCTCCTCGCTGCCGTTCGGCAACCCGCCGCGCAGCACGGCGTGCGCGTAGTCGGGGGTCTGAAGAAGACCGGTGACGTACTGGGGTTCGTACGTGCGTAGGGTCTTGGCGCCGGCCTCCAGGCTGACATAGGCGGTGAACCAGCTGGGGACGGCATCGCGATAGGAGTGCCACCAGCCGGGCTTGTTGGCCTGCTCGGCCAGGTCGACGAACTCGTCGATCTCCTGGCGGTCCGCGCCGAAGGTCTCCAGCAGCTTCTCCGCGTAGAGAGGCTTCAGAGCGACCTCGGCCTTCTCCAGCCGGCGGATCGTCAGGGTGGTCACGCGCAGAGCCTTCGCCGCGTCCTCCAGCGAGGCACCGACAGCGAGCCGCTTCTCCTGCAGCCGACGGCCGAGGATCATGCGCAGGACTGTCGGTGCGCTGGTGCCGGAACGGGCTTCGCTCACGCCCAACCTCCTGAGGGACCGTCAATAGGGCCATTCTGACAGCGACTTGATGTCGACGCCAGGGTGATACAAGCACCGCTGAAATTATCAGGGAGTCGGTTGCAGCCTGAGCGTCAGCACGCGCATAGTGGACGTGTGAGCGGTCAAGTCACAGCAGTGACGCGCAGATCCGGTCCGGAGAGGGCATGTGCTGTCATGCCGTCGTCGGCCCGCTGCCGCGTGACTGTCTCGGCGTACACCTCTGCACCGCTCGAGTTGCGTCCCGCATCCCCCCACCCCCCACCGCGCCCCGCCACCGGAAGGCGCTGGAAGGCGACAACCGTGACTCTGTCCACGCCCCCAGCCCGGGCCTCGACCTCCTCCTTAGCCGGGACCGTGTCGCGCCGGGAGTACTGGTTCGGCCTGCCCGCCCTGCCCACCAGCGCGAGAGCCGCCCGGGACACTGTGCGCGACCGGCTCCGTGCGTGGAAGCTGCCCGGCGACACATGCTGCGACGCGGTACTGCTGGTCTCCGAGCTGACGACGAACGCCGTACTGCACACCAGCAGCGGTCATGTCCTGTGCGGCCTCACCCTGACCGGCGACGAGCGGCGCCTGCGCATCGAACTCCACGACGAGGGCGACACCCCGGTGCGCCCGCCCGAGACGCGTGCCGGCCCCGGAGAGGAGAGCGGACGAGGGCTGTTGCTCGTTCAGCAGCTCGCGTACAGCTGGGGATCCGCGCGCTCGAGGTGGGCCGGAGGCAAGGTCGTCTGGGTGGAGTTGACGGCCCACCTCTGACGCTGTGGGCGACGCCGGCACACGGCGTCGGTCCCGGCAGCGACGGCCCGGATGGGCGTGGCCAGGACTGGCTGGCCGCCTACGGGCGAGTTGCTCCGTCCAACAGCAGCGATCGCACGGCACCGCTGAGTTCCCTTCGCGCGGTGGGACCCCTCCTCCCCGATCCATTTGCAGAAGGCGCCCATGACTCCCCACGAGGAAGCCGCTCCACCCGTCGTGCTGTACGTGTGCGCCGACCGAGCCCGGGGCGCGCCAGGAGGAGCCACGCAACGCGCGCAGTCAGAAGGCCACGCATACGCCCGGGAGCGCGGACTGGCGATCGCCGAGGTTGTCACCGATACGTACGGTGAACCCGACCCGGCCCGGCGCAGAGGGTGGCAGCGGGTGAGACAGCTGGCACAGACGGGCGACGTCACCGCGGTACTCGTCCGCTGGCCCAGCACCATCGCCCCGGAGCCCGCGCACGAACTCCGGCTGCGTGAGGTCGCCTGGCTCCACGACCTGGGCGTGCGCGTCCGGTACACCTGGGCGCCCTTGTCGTCAAAGGGGCCATGAGACCCGGTGATCCCGCTCTGTCCCGACGGCTCCGGCGGACGGATTGGCGGGCACTCCCCGCTGCCTCCATTTCCGTACGGGCGCTGTCGTCCCGATAGCCTCTGGCCATGCCTGATTCGAATCACGTCGTGTACGAGGCGTACTTCACCCGATCCCTCTTTCAGTTGCTGTCGGGGGCCGGATGGAAGCGTCTGGTCGCATTCCGCGTCGACGGCGAGGGTGTGCTGCTCGGCGGCGCTCCGGCCCGATACGAGGTGCAGACGGCGTTTGTGCCGTGGGGTGACATAACGTCGTTCGTGGTGTGGCAGCAGCGCATGGCCGGCCCGTCGATGGACTACGTCGGTGTCCAGCGACGGGCGGGAGCACCGCTTCTGCCGGGCATGAATGCTGGACTTCGGCCGGATCAGACGGCCGAACTCGCTCCTCAGGTCGAGCATGAGCTCTTCCTCGCCAGCCGACCCATCAACCTTTGGCGCCTCGACCCCCAGCGCCTTCAGGCCGCCGTCGAAGCGTTCGCTCCCGGCGTGCCGGTCCTCGTCCACGAGCAATGAGACGCGCCATCCGCGACGCCCGCGGTCCCGACCGACCCGCGTACCGGTCGAATCGCCAACGGCACTTTCGGGGACGCGGGTGTCCGCCGCCACTCGCGAACGTGTACCGCCACCACGCCCACCGAACGTCAACGGGACAACGAGCCCGCCGCGGTGGAGGCTGTCGGCGCGGGCACGGCATAGCCTGAGCCGACAAGTCAGACACCCGATGAATCGATGCCTGTGGGCACTTCGGGTGGGGCTGTATGCGTGCGGTGGCGACGGCACGCTCAACACCCTTGCCGCAACAGAAGCGTTGGTGCGCCATGCTTGCGCAGGCCCTTGACAGGAAGAGGGGGCAGCCCGACCATTCACCAAACATAGGATGTGTGCGGCTCCTTGGGGCGCCGACGCCCTCGACGAACATGCGCGCTGCCCGGCCCGGCCCTGCACGTCAACCCTCCGGTCGCTCAGAACCATCTCGCCTACGTACATGGGAAGGACCCGCCCGTGTCACCACAAGGTTCGATCACGCGGAGGCTGCTGCGCCGCGTCGGCCCGATCGCAGCAGCTCTCGGTCTGATTCTGACGGCACCCGTAGCCCAGCCCGCCACCGCCGCCCCCACCGCCGCCTCCGTGACGCTCCACGCGTCGCCGTCCGGGGCCGGTTCGACCTGTTCCTCCTCGGCGCCGTGTTCCCTGTCCGGTGCCCAGGAGGCGGTTCGAACCCATCTCGCCGCGGACGGTTCCGCAGACATCACCGTACTGCTGGCCGACGGCGCGTATCGCTTGTCGAAGACCTGGTCCCTCGGCCCGGCGGACTCCGGCACGCCCGGCCACCCGGTGGTGTGGAGGTCCGCGCCAGGGGCGCATCCGGTGATCTCGGGGGCCTCACAGGTCACCGGTTGGACGCAGCGCGGATCGAGCGGGGTGTGGTCCGCTCCGGTACCCAGCTCCAGCAACAGCCGTCAGCTGTACGTCGACGGCCGTAAGGCCCCGATAGCGCAGGCGACGCCGGCGAGCCTGGGATTCCGGGGCTCGTGGACCGGCACGTCGACGGGCTACACGATCTCCGGCGACCCGGCGGCCATGGCGTGGTTCGGTTCGCTGACCGCGAGCCAGGTCGCGGGAGTGGAGTTCGGCTACCCCGGTGGCAACGGGCCGTGGACCGACTCCAGATGCCGCGTGGCAAGCTTCACCGCCGCGTCCGGCGCGCTGAGGATGAGCCAGCCGTGCTGGACCAACGTGACGGCCCGCGCGTCCTACTCGCAGGCCAGCGGTGGCCTGCCGTCCATGTCGCCCAACACCATGCCCGCGCGCATCGAGAACGCGCAGGCCCTGATCGGTGCCGGGCAGTGGTTCCTGGACGGCCCCGGCGGCACGTTGTACTACCGACCCTCCGCAGGCCAGCAGATGTCCTCCCTCACCGTGGAACTGCCGCGCCTCGAAACGCTGGTCCGGGGCGCCGGTACTCTCGCCACCCCCATCCACGACATCACCTTCAGCGGTCTCCAGTTCTCGCACGCGACCTGGAACGCGCCCTCGACCGGTGCCGGGTTCTCCGACGTACAGAGCAATCTGCGGATGACCGCCGCGAACAACCAGGGCATGTGCAACTTCTCCAACCCCGCGGGAAGTTGCCCCTGGGGATCGCTGACCCAGCCCCTGGCGAACGTCTCGATCACCGCTTCCAAGAACATCACGCTCACCGGCAACCGGTTCACCGGACTCGGCGGAGCCGGACTGGGCGTGATGTACGGAGCGACCAACACCCTCATCCAGGGCAACGAGTTCACCGACATCGCCTCCACCGCGCTCCTGCTCGGCTGCACCTACGACCCGCTCCCGACCAACCCGTCCGACGCCGCGGGGATCAAGCAGAACTGCACCCCGAACGGGGCGAGTGAGACCGCCACCATCGGCACCAACGAGATCCTGACCGGTACCACCGTGGCGGACAACGTCATCCACCACATCGGCACCGACTACCCCTCGGCCAGCGGTATCACCCTGCTGTTCTCGCGGAACACGACCATCACCCGGAACAACCTGTACGACCTGCCCTACACCGGGATCACGGCCGGAGTCATCCAGGGCCACGTCAACCAGGCGACCACTCCGCAGAACACCACGAACATCAACAGCTCCAACACGATCAGCAACAACATCCTCCACGACTACTTGTCCGTCCGCAGCGACGGCGGCGCTGTGTACGTCGAGGGACACCAGGCGCAGTACGTGTACAAGACGGACGGCACGATCGACCCGGTGCAGACGCTGGCCAAGGGCCTTCAAGTCACCGGCAACGTCGCCTACAACGGCCCCACGACGAACTTCACCTACTACAACGACGCCGGTTCGGAATGGATCAACTGGCAGGGGAACATCGCCTTCCGCGCCGGTGACAAGTCACACGGCGGCTGTAGTCCGACCGGCCACTTCTGGATCACCGGCAACTACTTCTCCGCCGGCATTCAGTCGTACCCCTGCGCCCAGCCCGTCGACACCCACGCCAGTGGCAACACGACCATCCCGGCGAACCCCAGGCCGGCCGACCTCCCCAACGCCCTGCTGCGCGGCGCGGGCGCGGGCTCCGGTTCCTTCACACCGGTCCCGTCCGTCCCCGCGAAGATCTACTACGTATCGCCCACGGCCAACGCGACGGAGGTCCTCGTCGCCGGCGAGGGCTTCGGCCCGGCAACGCCGGTGTACATCGGCACCACCCCGGTCGCCGATGTGACCCGTCTGTCCAGCGGATTCATGATCGTCCCGATTCCGGCCGGCACCTCGGCCGGGCAGATCTCCGTCACCCCGCAGGTCCCCGGGTCCATCCGGCTCAACGACGACGACGGCGCGATCACCTACAGCGGATACGCGTACGCGGACGGCCGTTCGTACGGCGACCATCGGAACGACGTCCACTACGCGACGTCGAACGGGTCGACCGCGTCGCTCACCTTCACCGGCACCAGAGTCACGGTGTACGGCGAGCAGAACACCGACCAGGGAAACATCGGCATCAGCATCGACGGCGGACCGCAGCAGGTCGTCACCACACTGCCGAGCGACGGCGTACGACATGCGAACGTCGCGGTGTACACGTCCGGTCTGCTCTCCTCAGGCAGACACACCATCGTGGTGACCAAGCTGTCCGGTCAGTACAGCACCCTCGACGGATTCACCGTGTGAAGGCGAGCGAACCGGTTTCGGCGCTCGGCTTCCTCCCCTGTTCACAGGGGAGGAAGCCGAGCGTCTGAGGCCTCCCAGTCGGCGGTCACGGCTGCAACTGCCTGCCGGCAGCGGGGCGGGCCCACCTCGCCCCCGGCAGGGCGTCAGCGCGTGGTCTGTCGGGGGATGCGTGCGTCGGCCCACCGTGAGAGGTCCGGTTCGGCGAGGGAGGTGACCCACAGGTCGACCATGGCCGTGGTCCGCTCTCCGGGCCAGGGGCCGACGCCGAGTACCCGCATGCCGGCCCGTGACGCGGCTTCGACGCCGCACAGGGAGTCCTCCACGGCGAGTGTGTCGGCCGGGTCCGTCCCGCAGTGGCGCGCGGCGGCCAGGTAGACGTCGGGCTGCGGTTTGGGCCGGATTCCGGTGCCGGGGACCACGATGTGGTCGAAGTGGTCACGCAGTCCTGCCGTGTCCAGGCAGGACTCGACGACCTCGCGCGGGCAGTTGCTCGCCACGGCCAGCGGGGCGAACGTGGCGGCGGTCATGACCAGTTCACGGGCTCCGGGCATGGTCACGGGGTTCTCGGCGACCAGGTCGCGGAAGATCCGGAGCAGGCTGCCGGTCAGGTCCGCCGCCAGGTCGGGCCGTCCGGCCTCCTCGGCCATGAGCCGGCCGCACTGGGTGTAGTGCAGTCCCTTGGCGCGGTCCGCGAAGCCCGGAGCCGAGGTGAGCCCGAACTCGCCGAGCGCGTGTTCTCTCGCGTCCTGCCAGTGTCTTTCGGTGTCCATGAGGGTGCCGTCGCAGTCGAAGACGATGGCCGAGGGGGTCCAGGAGAGGACTCGTTCAGAGGTCATGCGAGTTGTTCCGTTCCGCAGTGCCCGCGGAGGGCGGAGGGCCGAGCACCGTGCCGTCAGGCGCGGTCGTCGCGTCGGCCGCCGGTCCCGGGGGCGGGATCGGTTCCCGGTAGGCGGACATGCGGGAGGAAGGTTTCTCCGGACCCACTCAGGAACATAACGATCACTACGGTATGAAGCATTACGAAATGTAGTCAAGGAGTGACACATAGGTATGAAAATGTGCTTACCGGTACTCCAGGGCCCCATAAGCGACGTACCGCCCCCCTTGCAGGACACGGAAACCGCAGGTCCGGTGGTGCGGCACGGCCAGCACGCGGGCGGGCGGCGCGAACTCGGCGAAGCTCAGGGCTTTCAGCCGACCGGCGGTAGGGCGCACGCACCGGCCGTCGCTCGCCAGCGCGCCGGCCTGCCGCGCCGCTTCCAGCAGCACCATGCCCGGCACATGGTCCGAGGGATGGTCGAAGAAGAAGGGGTGCCGCGGATCGGCCGGCCGCAGCCGCACGGCGCCGTCGTCGACCGCGATCATCACATCGCGCGGGTCGGCCACCGCGATCCGCGCGGTGTCCGGCCGGTCACAGGGACCGGTGGGCGCGGGCGGAAACGCGGTCGCCCCGGCGCCGCGTATCGCGGCGTACCGCTCCGGGCTCAGGAAGCGCGCTCCGCCGCCCGCCTGTGCGAAAACCCCAGAGCCGGCCCGGACTGAGATTTCCATACGCAGTCCGGTGACAGTGCCGTCCGCCCCGTTGCGTACGCCGGTCACTCGCGCGCGGCAGGTCACGTCCGTGGAATTCGAGGTGGCGCGGGGTTCCCTGGCCGGATCGATCCGGAAGAACAGGTCGGTGATCAGCAGCCGGAATTCGGGTGGCACCGCGTAATGACGCAGCGGCAGATAGATACCGAGCTGGCGCATCGTCTCGATGACGATCAGCGGACTGTGCAGGTCAGCACCGTCCCGGGGAAACGTGGGATGTGATCTCGGCCAGGAGGCCGCCGCGTCGAACACATCCCGCCCTCTGCCGGGACGTACGTCGGTGAGCAGCACCTCCGCCGCCGACCTGCGGTGCACCAGTTCACGAGGCACGGTCCGTGACCAGCTCAGCCGGGATTCACCGGTGAATACACCCACCGAATTCTCCATATGACCAGAAGAACTCAAACCCTTCGGGTCCGCACTCCGTCTTTTCGATCACGACGGCTTCATGGACTAGATTTCCGTGCTGTAACGGGACGGCGCGGCATCGGGGTGCATGTGCAGGGACGGGCAAAGGCAACACGGCGTTCTCTTCTGGAGGCGGCTGCCCAACTGTTCGAGGAGCGGGGCTACGCGGGCACGAGTATCAGCGACATCAGCGCACTCTCCGGCCGGACGAGCGGCGCGATCTACTTCCATTACGCGTGCAAGGAGAATCTCGCCCTCGCGGTGATGGAGGAACTGTTCGACACCTGGCCCGCGCTGATCAGACGTCACCGCGAGGCGGACATCCCGGCCCTGGAGAAACTTGTCGCGCTGAGCTTCTCGGTCGCCCGCGCCTTCCGGGACGATGTCGTGGTACGCGGCGGCTCACGGCTCTGGGCCGAACGCAAGTCCGTCGACGCCTCCCTCCCCTCTCCGTTCGAGGGCTGGATCGAGACAGTGGTCGGCCTGCTGGAAGAGGCCGGGCGCGAGGGCGTACTCACCCCGTCCGTGATCCCCCGAAAAGCGGGAAACGTTGTCGTGTACGCATTTTTCGGACTCCACATGGTCTCTGACGCCCTGGACGGCCGGGAACAGATCGAGGAGAGGCTGCACGACCTGTGGCTCCTCCTGCTGCCCGCACTCCAGGCGCACCCCGCGCCCACCCCGCTGCTCGACCGGGCACACGCCCACCTCGCCAGGGTTTCGGAGACGCCGACACGGGCCGTCCCGCAAGCGTCGGCCAAAGAGGGGGCCGGCCGCGGTCGCTCTGCGAGGGCCCGTCGCTGAGGCGGATCGGGGACCTGGCCGACCTCTCGAGCACCGAGGTCGGTCGCCTACCGGCTCGACCGTACGGAACTGCCGTACCCCGTTACTCCGCGGGGTAGATGTCCCCGGCGGCCATCATGCTCTCCTGTTCGCTGTCGAACTTCAGCTGCTGAGCTTTCCGCTCGAGCCGACCGCGCTCTTCAGGATCGCCGGTCCGCTCGGCTCTCGCCTGTGTCGCGGCGGCTTCTTCACGCATTTGTTGGAGGCGGCGTCGCAGTGCGCCTGTCTCATTCATGATCGAGCCTCGATCCATGCACCGAGAGGTGTCACTCCCAGCGAAACAGGCCCGCCGACCGTGCGCCACCCGGCAGCGCCGCGCCAGGTCGACAGGTGGCGGATCACGCGTTGTGTCATCCGGGTTTCGTACGGTGCGGGGTGGCGCGGTCAGCCGAGGGGGGCGGGGCCGGTGGGGCCGCCGGCGATCGAGTCCTGGCAGCGGAGGCAGGCCCGGTTCCCGCAACGGGTCACCATCTGGTCGGCGGACATGGCCTCGCTCGCGGCGGTGAGGGCATCCTTCGCCGAGTGGACCGCCCACCGGGATCGCCCGACCTGCGTGGTGCGGGTGAGGTGCCGGAGGGAAGGCTCCAGCCGGGGAAACCCCTCGGAGCAGGACCCCGTTTCGACCATGAGGACTCGGCCGTCGGCGTCGCGTGCCCAGCGAACGAGCAGCCTGCGGCCGGACAACTGTTCCGCATGGTGGAGCGCTGTCATCCGATTCAGTCCCACCCCCATGAGCAGGACCACGCCGTTGCGCTCCGCCAGCAGACGTATCGGGCCGTAGACATCGGCCGGGCTCTGAGCCGCGGCGAGTTCACGCGCCCAGGGCCCGAGCGCGGCGAAGGAGTTGAGCGGGTGGAGCCCGCGCTCGGCGTCCGGGCGGGCGAGCAGTCGCGCCGGCAGGACGCCGTTGCCGACGTTGAGGACGGTGGAGTCGACCGTGTACTCGGGGACCTGCTGAACGGGCGGCGCGTCGGCGGGCAGGTCTGCGTAGTCGATCGCGTTGCGGTTGGGTCGCATCGTGGCCGGGGGCACCGCGCCGAACTGCGATTCGCTGAACGTCGGTACCAGGACGGTGCACCCGCGTGAGAGGAAGAGGTCCAGCAACGCGTCCGCACCGCCTTCGACGGGCTCGCCGAACGACCGGAGGGACGAGTGAACCATGACCGGCCGTTCGGTGAGGCCGAGATCGTCCATCGCCGCCAAGAGCTGCTGAGCGGATATCGACACGGTGCAACGCCCCCTGAAATTCGACTCGTTCCACGAAGAGGTCCCGGACAGCCAGGACAGCAGGTCGGCAGCCGAAGCACACCCCGTTCAGACGAGATGACGCGCGTCGACCTCACGGCCCTGGCTCAGGCGGTCAAGAGCGAGGGTGGTCGCCCTCGTATCGGGGTGGTCCTCGCCGAGGCGTCGACGGCGGACGGCCAGGACCTCGGCGAAAAGGGCCGCGGCGTCCTTGGAACGGCCCCTGCGGGCCAGGACCCAGGCCAACTCGTGACGGACGGTCAACGTGGACAGGTGCTCGTCGCCGAGCGCCCGCCGGCGGTCGTCCAGCACGTGCCGGTAGAGCCGCTCCGCCTCGGCCGGACGCCCCTGCTTGGCCGCGATCCAGGCCAGTTCGTGGCGGGTGCCCACGGTCCGGTGGTGCGCCTCTCCGAGCAGCCTGGCGCGGTCCCGCAGGACGAGCTCCAACTCGGTTCTCGCCTCTTCGAACCGGTCCTGGTTCGCGATGGACCAGCCCCGTTCGAATCTGGTGAGGAGCGTGTCGGGATGCTGCTCGCCCAGCACCCGCCGGCGTTCGTCCAGAACCAGGTCGTAGCGTGCCTCCGCTTCCGCCCACCGCTCCTGGCAGCCGGCGACCCAGGCCAGTTCGCGGCGGGTGGTCAGCGTCTGGGGATGGTCGTCCCCGAGTAACCGCGCCCGCCGCTCGCCCACTTCGGAGAACATCAGTTCGGCGTCCGTGAACTCGCCCCGGGTGGCCAGTTTCCAGGCGAGCTGATGGCGCAGGCAGAGGCCGGCCTCGTGGTCCGGGCCGGGGACGTGGTTGAGCGCGACACGGTTCAGCGTCTCGGCGACGTCGTGCGCCCCGCTCGCGTCCAGGGCCCGGACCGTCGCCCAGGTCGATCGCAAGAGAGCGGTCAGACCGTCCGGGTCGAGGTGGTCCGCGGCGGTGCCGAGCAGGGCGTGCAGATGGACGCCGAACGTCCGGTAGCGCGGCCAGTCGGCCGGTTCGTCGACGCGCAGCCCTGACAGGGCGCCGACCACGAGTGCGACGGCGACCTGTCGTACGAGGGCCGCGTCCGGTTCGGCGGATCGCGCGGGCATCTCCCGCAAGTGGAGCCGATTCGTCTCCACCACCAACGGGTGGAGCGTGAGGGCCCGCTCCCGTCCCGGCGACCCGGTGTCGATCAGCCCGACCCTTTCCAGCCCACGCAGCCCGTGCTCGAGCAGCAGGTCCGGATGATCGGCGGCCCGGCCCGCCGGCTCCGGCGGGAAGAGCGAGGAGAGGCGACGGCTGTCGAGCAGATCCAGCGGGATCGAGGCGTCGGCAGCGTAGCAGGACAGCAGGCGCACCAGAGTGCGCGCCTGGGGTACGCCGCCCCGGGCCAGGTCGTCGAGGGAGATCTCCCAGGTCCGCGTCACGACGGATCGGTCGGACGCCCCCGAGCTGTCGAGCAGCCGCAGCCCTCCGTCGCTGTCGAGCGCCTCGGCGTAGGCGGCGAAAGTCGGGCAGTGGACGACGGTGGACCTCAAGTACCGTCCCGCCAGATGCAGTGCCAGCGGCAGTCCGCCCAGACGCCGGGCGAGTACTCGCGCCTGGGCCTCGTCCCCCGCACCGGGCGCCAGATCCCGCAGTGCCCGAGCGGCGTCGGCCTCGCCGAGGCGCCCCAGCGGCACCACCAGGGCGTGCCGGCCCCATGTCTCCTGGTCGGCGTCACGGCTGGTCACGATCGTCAGCCCACGGCGGGACGGCCGCACCCAGCCCGTTCCGTCGCTCCCAGCCGTTCCTGTCACTCCGGTCGCTCCCGCCTGCCGGAGGCCGTTCCGTACGGCGTCGGTGCGCGAGCCGCCGAGGATCTCGGGGGAGTCGGCGTTGTCGAAGATCAGCAACCAGCCGGATGGTGCCCTGCTCAGTAGCTCCCAGAAGCGGTCCGGGCCGTCGGCGGCCCCGGTGGCTATCGCCTCCAGGTCCGCGGGCCCGGCGTCCAGTTGTCTCGCCACGGAGGCCAGCCCCGCCGCGAGGCTGAGGGGGTCGGCGGCCCAGACCCACCACACCCGGCGGGCTCGGCGTCCCGTCTGTCGTGGCCGCGCGGCGTGACGAGCCAGAGCGGCCGCCGCGGTCGACTTCCCCGCACCGCCCATTCCGGCGAGTACGACCACGGCTCCCGGCGGCTTACGGAGCCACCGCCTCAGCCGGCGCATCACCTGGTCCCGGCCGCGTATCAGTTCCGGCACCGCGCCGGTCGGCGGTGCCACCGACATCCCCGGTGCGACGCCCGGCTCGGCGCGACGACGCCTGATCGTCTCCCTGGCCTGAACGCGCGCCTGCCACGCGGCCACCCCCACCGCGGCGACCCCCGACAGCGTTCCCACCACTGCCAGCACATCCATCAGACGGCACCGCGGGCCGGGGCGTGGGCGGGTAAGAACTCGTATCTGGGCAATGGCATCTCCCGGCTCCACGCGCGGTCTCTCTCGACTGCGCCTCGACGTCGGAAATCTGTTCGGCCGACCGACATGCCATGGTCTCAAGAGCCCGCCGGTCCGCAGGCGAAAATCCGGAAGCCCGGCCCAAGGGGCCGGGCTTCCGGGGTGCACAGGGGATGCCGTTCACCGGAGCTGCGTCGCCTCCGTCTTGTGGTGAGGGGCGTTCGGGCTCTTCGGCGCGGCCGTGCGGTTCAGTGGGCCAGACCGTTCACCCGGTACTGCATCACCCGGTAGTTCTGGTTGTCGAACCACTGGCTGACGGTGATGTGGAGGTCCCGGAGGTCGGATCCCGGGATGATGAAGCCGCCGTACGGACTTGCCACGGCGTTGCCCGTCTCCCGGCCGGGGACCGTGGGGACGATCATGGTCTGCTCGGGGGTCGTGAACAGGTTTGAGGTCGGCGCCGCGAAGATCTGCGCACGGATGTCGAGTGGGCTCATGTTGAGCCAGCTGAGCGCGAACAGACCGTCCATGGCCCGGAAGCAGATCTCGCCCCAGCGGCGAGGCGACGTCACGGACGTCGGTGGGTTGCCCCAGGCCCAGGTCCCGCCCGCGTACCCCCACGGTTCGTAGGCCGCCGGGTTCCCCGGAGCGTCCTGGCGGACCCGGTGGAGCAGCAGACCGGAGGTCACGTCGCGGTCGAAGGCCGTCGACAGCACATAGCAGTACCCGTCGTCCGCGACCGCGAAGGTCTTCTGCTGGAACTGGCCGCCGTGCAGGTCGCCCGGCCACTGGCACAGGTACTGCCAGCTCTCGCCGTTGTCGTCGGAGCGCCAGAAGTCCGTGTGATGGGTCTCGTGGATCACCCCGCGCATCAGGTGCATGTACATCGTCGGCCCGACGGTGAACACGTCGGAGGGAAGAGCGGTGGTGCCGCCCGCGTGGCCCTCCGGGACGAGACCGACGGCGTGGGAGCCTCCCACGCTGCCGTCGACGACGAGCGAGGCCGGCGCGGCGTTCGACGAACGCAACCCCACGGGCGACCGCCAGTCGGGCCCGCCGACACCCCCTCCGTCGAAGGTGTCGCCGCACACGAACAGCATCGAGCCGTCGGGACATAGCGCCGGGATGCCGAGGTCCGTCCAGGGCGCGGCGAACCGCCCGGTCAGGGCCGGCCCCGTGAGGTCACGCACCTTCGCACCGGTGACCCGGGGCGCCGCGGCCGCCCCCGGAGTACCGGCGATGATGCCCGCCGCGGCGAGGCCCCCGACCGCGGCGGAGCGCAGCAGCGACCGACGGCTCGCGAGGAACGGGCGGCCGGAGCCGGCCGATTCTCCGCCGTGCCGAGCGGGTCGCGACCGGTGCGGTTCGAGCATGACGGACTCCCGGGGTCAGGGGCGGGCGAGGTGTCAGGCCTTGCGGAGGCGGGCGACGATCCCGTCCAGGTCCCGCTGGAAGAGATCAGGGCGGACGAAGTGACCGCCGGGGACCTCGTGCCACTCGTGCGGGATTCCCGCAGAGCCAAGGCGGTCGCGGAACTCCCGCTGCCCGGCGAGGACTTGCGTCTCGTTGACCGTGTCGAACCAGTTGACCGGGTCGGGGCTGGTGCCGGCGGCCAGGAAGACGCGCTTGTTCCGGTAGCTCTCGACGCGCTGCACCGGGTTGTCGGCGCTGACCCGGGCCTCGTCCCACAGCGGCGCACCGTAGACCGTGGCGCCGCCCAGCTCCACCGCCGCCGAGGAGACGTTGGCCCAGTGGGTGACGAGTCCGCCGTCGCGGCGCAGGCTGGCCGGCCCCGAGTGGGAGCTGACCGAGGCGAAGTGCCCGTAGTACTTGGCCGCGTACTTCAGCGCGCCGAATCCGCCCATCGAGAACCCGGAGACCGCCCGGCCGTCGTACTCGGCGTACGTACGGAAGTTGGCGTCGATCCAGGGGAGCAGTTGGGCGATGTGGAAGGTCTCCCAGTTGCGGGGGCCGACGTTGGAGCCGACCGGGTTGGAGTACCAGCCCGCGGGGCCGCCGTCGGGCATCACGACGATGAGCGGCTTTCCGGCGGTCCAGGCGCGGATGCCCATCCGGTCGAAGGTGATGAAGTCCTGGCCGGTACCACCTCCGTGGAACAGGTACAGGACCGGGTACCTGCGCCCGCCGGAGTGGTAGCCGTCCGGAAGCAGGACGTTGACGGCGGGGTTCCAGCCGATCGCGTCGGTCGCGAAGCGGAAGTACCGCATCCGTGGATCGCGCTCGTCGCGGTCCACGATGCGCAGTCCGAATCCGTCTCCGACCGCGTGGGCGGCGGATGCCGACGCCAGAACGCCTGCCGCACCGAGTGCGGTCGTCGCGGTGAATCCGGCGGCGGCCTTCATGACGCCTCTGCGGGTGGGCCGGTGCGTGCTCAACGTGACCTCCTGGTCATGGGGAATGCGATCCGGGTCGCGGGGCGGTCGTGCCCGCTCCGCGCAGTCAGGCGCCGTCAGGCGGAGTAGCCCTTCGGAGGGATCAGGGTGGCGAGCTGGTCGAAGGACATCCAGTAGATCTGGTTGCCACCGAAGGACGCGGGGTCCGCGATGAGGACGGTGCGGTCCACCGCGTCGTAGCCGAAGACGGTGAAGTAGTGATAGATCGTCTGGTCCGGGGGGTAGCCGGGAGGCTGGTTGCCCGGTGGGGCGACGATGTTGGCGACCAGCGGATAGCCGCGGTCGATGTCGAACACGATGTCGTGCCACAGGAGATCCCGTTGCCCTTGGGTGGGCGGGTCGTTCGGCATCTCTTTGGTCTCGTACCAGCCCCCGCCGAGACGGGCGTTGAGTACGTTGGTGACCTGGCCGATGTGATCGGTGCCCGCCTCGGTCGTGCCGAGCTGTGCGGCCAGTTCACCCTGGCTCGGCGGGCCGGTGCGGGCGGAGAGCGCGATGCGCGTCGCCGCCGGACCGCACCAGTAACCGGTCTCCTGGACCTGGTAGTCGATCTCCAGCCAGCGTGCACTGCTCGTGCGTCCGGAGGCGACCCGCAGTTTGGTCCCCGGCTCGTCGTACCCGGAGGCGAGGGCCGTACCGGCCGCCGAGTCATGGGCCCGCACATCCACGACCGGGACGGCGGGAGCGGGCGATGCCTGGGCGGTGCCGGGGAGAAGAAGTGCTCCGAGGGTGAGGGCCGCGACCGTGCTGGAGGCAAGTCTCGCGCGCATGAGGGCTCCTGTGGGGGTCGGGGCCGTACGGGAAACACTGGCGCGAGAGGGCGTGGGGGCCCGTCCGGCCGTGTCCGGGGTGGTGGCACGAGTCAGAGTGGTGGTTCGACGGCGGCGGGCACAAGCGCTGTAAGCCCAGGCTTACGGGTGCGGTCGGTCGCCCTGCCCGCGCCCGGTGCGGCGGTCCTCGGCGGCCAGCAGCGCAAGCCCCTCGGCGGTCGCGGTGTGCAGGGCGCGACCTGCCGTGCGAACGGTGGTGGTCAGGCCCGCCGCGCGCAGGACGTTCATGTGCTGGCTGACGGCCGGGTGGGTCACCTGGAGCATCCGGGCCGCCTCCACGGTGGAGCAGCCGGTGCGGGACGCCCGCAGCAGGTCCGCACGGGTCTGCCCGAGGAGACGGCCGAGGGGGCCGGGGCCCGTCGGGGATCCCGCCGTACCCGCCGGCCCGACCCAGTCGGCCGTGTGGCGGACGGGATGCACCAGGACGGGCGGCAGCTCACCGTCCGCCAGGGTGGTCGGGGTGGGCCAGCAGAAGAACGACGGCTGGAGCACGAGTCCCCGTCCGTCCAGCCGCAGGTACTGGTCGACCGGGTAGGTGACCTCCAGCACGGGCGGCCGCCACCGGACGTCGGGCCCGAAACCCGACAGCAGTGCCTCTGTGCCGCCGTCCATCAGATGCCGCATCCGCAGCGCGCGGTCGGCCTCCAGGTCCGCGCGAACGTGTCGCCAGTGCGGTACGAGAGCCTCCGCCTGGTAGGCGTGGAGCGCGTCTCCCAGCCGCGTGAGCGCGTCCGTGTCGCCTTCGGCCAGGGAAGCGGCCCAGTCGGGCAACCGTGTCGACCTGGAAAGCCGGGCCAACTCCGCCCGCAGCCTCGGCCGTGGTGTTCCGAGCAGGGTGTCGACGGCCGCCCGGAGCGTGGTGCGGTCACCGGAGCCGGGGGTGAGGAAGTCGGGGGAGTAGCCGTAGGGCGGCAGCAGCGGGGAGAGCAGGCGCCGGCCCTCCGGGAGCCGAGGCCTCGCCCAGCGGCGCCATGCGCCGAAAACCCTTTCCCCGTCCGTCCGTTGCAGGGTCTGCACGCTGTTGGTGATCTCCCACATGAAGTCCGGCCCCGGGGCCACCCTGACCCTCGTCATGTCCTGGGGCGTGAAGTGGATCCGCAGCATGGACGCTCCATCGGAAGGCCAGGTCGGCCACGCACCCGCAGCCCTGCCGTCGGTCCGCCGTGCGAGCACCGGCGGAGAACAGGCCACTACCCGCCACCGCGACGGGGTATGCCGCGCCGTCCGCTCTTCCGTGCCCGCCGCACCCGGACGCGTTTCACGTGCACGACGACGGCAGGGTCACCCTCCAAATTATCGGAAATGCAGTTTTCGAAAATTTGATTTTCGATATGTGTGACGGTTAGGGTTCTGCTGTCAGCAACGGATGTCGGATCGGGAGGCGCTATGACCGAGGAATCGGCAACTGTGTCGCGTCGTCGCAAGCTCACTCCGGAACGAGAGCGGGAGCTGCTGCGGGTGACGGCGGAGCTGGTTGCCGAGGTTGGTTATGACCGCGTCACCATGGCGGCGGTCGCGCAGCGGGCGAAGTGCAGCACCGCCACGCTCTACCGGCAGTGGGACAGCAAGCCCCGGTTGGTGGTCACCGCGTGGAAGGCGTACGAGAAGGACCGCGGCATCGATCTGGCACAGATCGACACGGGCAGCTTGCGGGGGGATCTGAAGGCCGTGGTGCGGATTCTGGTCGCCGACGACCCGGCCAAGGGCGCCTTCGCGTCTGTCCCGCCTGCCGTCGTGCAGCAGGAAGGCCTCATGGAACTCGTGCGGGAGATCCTTCTCCATCCAGTCCGCAGCGATCTCGCCATGCTGCTGGAACGGGCGGTGCGCAGAGGAGAGATCGCCGCGGACAACCCCGCCATCGGCCTGACCGACCAGGTACTGCTCAGCCCGTGGATCGCACAGAGCGTCCTGTACGGCACTCCTGCCACCCAGGAACTGATGGAGAACATTCTCGACACTGTTCTCCTGCCCGCCCTCAACCCACAACCTGCCACCGTGTGACCTCATGAAGTGAGGTCCGGTACGCCCGACCACGGCCCGGCCCGGATGTTCTCCCCGCAGAGGTCGGCCACCCGCCTCTCCCACTTTTCTCGCTCCGCGGACAACTCACCGCGCCCGCAAACGGCCTGACAGCCACCTCTCTACCCCCGCATGCCCTCACGCCCCGCGACCACGGTTGCCACGGGGCCGGCACCGCACACCCAGAGTTCATTTCGCGATCGCGACGCCTCCTTGTCGCACGTAGCGAGGTCCACGGACGGCAGCCGGCCGGGACGCGAGCTACATCCCCCCCATGGACCATTCCCCGTCGATGGCGGCGGAGTGTTCGGCTGAACCACAGAAAGGCACTCACATGCGGAACAAAGTTGCAATCATCACCGGTGCGGGCGGCGGAATCGGCGCCGCCTGCGCCGCCGAGCTGGCCGACCGCGGGGCCGCCGTGCTGCTTGCCGACATCAACGGCGAAGCGGCTCAGGCGCGCGCCGCCGAGATCACGCGCGCCGGGGGACGAGCCCACGGCATCGAAACCGATGTGCAGGACGAGAAGGCCGTACGGGCCATGGTCGAAGAGGCACTCTCCCGATTCGGGCGGCTCGACATCCTCCAGAACAACGCCGCGGCGACCTCTGCCTCACAGCAGGACGACGACCTCACGACGATGGACGCCGGCCTGTGGGATCTCACCATGGGCGTGAATCTGCGAGGCCCGATGCTGGGATGCAAGTACGCCATTCCGCACATGATCGAGACCGGCGGAGGAGTGGTCATCAACATCTCCTCCGGCTCGGGCGCGATCGGCGAGCCCACCCGGTTCGCCTACGGAGCCTCGAAAGCCGGGCTCAATTCGATGACGCGCTCCATCGCCGCCCGCTACGGCAAGCAGAACATCCGGAGTGTGGCCGTCATGCCGGGCATCACGATGGCGGAACCCGCGCGCGAAGCCCTCAGCGGTACCCAGTGGCTGGCCATGATGGAACGTCACCACGCGACGCCCAGGCTGGGACGGATGGAGGACATCGCCAAGTTCGTCGCGTTCGTCGCCTCCGACGACGCCGGCTTCATCACCGGCAGCGTCCACGCCGTCGACGGTGGGGTGCTCAGCGTCGCACCTTACGCCGCCGACATGCGCGAACACGGCACACAGCCATTCTGAGCACCGGTCGCACCGTGTGACGCCCTCCCGATGGGCCGTGGGCGGCTCATGGGTGACGGACGGTGCGCTCGCTGAGCGATGCCCTGCGCGCCTTCGCCGCCGCCACAGGGCTGGAGCGCTTGCACGGCCCGGACCAGCGGGCGCCCCACGCCCGGCTCCCCGGCTCGGATGGTTCGAGCCGGGGAGCCGGGCCGCACGTTTCGCTACGGGCCGTCGATGACTTCACCTCGTCCGGGGCGGGAGGCGGCCTCGGTGTGACGACGTCGATCCAACGACAGGCCCTAGGGGAGTTCATCGGCCGTGAGACGGATGGTTACGGTGCGCCGGGCACGTCTCGTACGGTGAAGCTGTAGGTACCGGAGCGAACGGTGTAGACGCGGCGGTCCCCTTCGGCGTCCTGAAGTGTGGCCCCGGCCGGGCCTTCGGACGGTCTGATGACACCGTTGGGCAGTCTCACTTCGGCCGTGGTGTTCGGCGGCACGGTGACTGTCAGGCGGAAGGTGCTGCCCTTGAGCGACCACTTGGACTTGGCCTCGCCGTACGGGGTCCGGTAACTGCCTTCGGCGTGGGTGAGGTCGCCGATGACGCGCGGGTCGATGACGAGCTCGCGGTAGCCGACGGAGCCGGGTGCCTGGCGGATGCCGACGAGTGCGCTGTGGAACCACTCCTCGATCTGCAGCAGGATCACGTGGTTCTTGGAGTTCCCCATGTCCCACTGCTCGGGGATGGTGGTGAGGCCCTCGGGGTTGGCCGTGGTGGGGGCCATGAAGTACCCGTAGCTCGGCCGGGTGTCTTCCTGGAGGACCTTCCACAGCACGTCGTCGCGGCCGGCGGCCGTAAGTGCTCGTACGGTCGGGGCGAGTCCGATGGTGCCGCCGCCGAAGTGCGGGCCGCCTCCGAACGGGTGGAAGTTCTCGATGAGTTCGACGAGTGCGTCGAGGACCCGCTCGCGCTCGCTGTCGGGTACCAGTCCTTCGTCGAGTGCGAGTGCCTGGGCGGCCTGTGTCGCGCCGGTGGTGCCGAGGTCGCCTTCGCTGGTGTAGCGGCCGAGTGTCGTATTGAAGAACGCGTCGTTGAACGCTGTCTTGATGTGGTCGGCCAGGGCGCGGTACTCGTCCGCGTCGGCGTGCCGTCCCAGCAGCGCGGCCATCTTCGCCATGCGGTCGGCCACCTGGTGGTATCCCCATGTTCCGGTGATCCGGCCCGAGGTGGTCTCGGCGGCTATCCAGTCGGCCAGCGCGGCATCCACGATGAACGCGTTCGCGCCCGTACCGGCCTTCCGCGTTCTGATGTACGTCAGGAACGCCTGCATCTGGGGGTAATGACGTGCCATCGTCCGGGTGTCGCCGTACGTCTCGTACAGGTACCACGGCGTCAGGACGATCCCGTTGCCCCAGTTGATCTCGTCGCCGAACCTGCCGGTGTAGCCCCAGTCGTAGACGGGGGCCTTCAGCGCGACGTTGCCGATGTTGTCCCCGGCTTTGGACTGGCCCTCCGCGAGGTGGCGTTGCATCGTGCGCAGGTAGGCGGCGTAGCCGAAGTGGCGGTGCAGCGAGCCGAAGGGCTGGAGGTAGTCGGCGGGATAGGCCAGTTTCTCGCGGCCGGGGCAGTCGGTGAACGTGGACATCATGTTGCTCATGACGGAGTAGCGGGCCATCCGGTGGATGCGGTTGATCCGCGCGTTGGACGTGGTGAAGGTGCCGGCCACCGGTGTGTCCGCGTGGAGTTGCAGGCCGGTGACCGTCTTGACGCTCGGCCGGTAGCCCTCGGGAAGACCGGTGACCTGGACCCACTGCATGCCGAAGTAGTTGAGCTCGGGGTGCCAGCTCTCGCCGTCGCGGTCGCCGCGCGCGGTGTACGCGGCGAACACGTCGGTTCCGCGCCCGGCGCCGCCGCCCATGATGGACGCCTGGTCGACGGTGCCGTCGGCGGCGAGTGACTCCGCCGGCAGCATCTTGATTGTGGTGCCCGCGGGTACGGCCCGGTCGAGGGTGAGTTCGGGCCAGCCGGCGAAGTTCTGGCCGAAGTCGAAGACCCACACACCGGGCCGGGGCTCGGTGAGGCCGACCGGGCGGATCCGGTCGACCACTCGCACCGGCTCGCCGGCACGCCAGACGAGTTCCGTCGTCCGGTTGGGGGGCGGCGCGATGCCCGCGCGGATCCATCCGGTGGGCGAGCCGTCGCGGCGCTTCGCCGTCGCACCGAGGTCGGCCCCGGGCCCGGCCCACCCGGCTTGTTCGCGGCGCGCGTCGTAGTCGGTCCCGGAATACCAGTTGTTGGTCGTCGTCGGGCCGAACGCGGTCTGCCACGAACGGTCGCTGACGATCGTGTCCACAGAACCGTCAGCCTTGGTGATCTCCAGGCGGGCGATCAGCCGGGGCGTCACGGCGGCGCCCGCGCTGGGGTCGGTGCTCGCCAGCGGGTTCCCCGAGCCGGAGACCGCCGCGTCGGCCGTGTGGGCGGCCTTGAGCGCGGGCTTGAAACTGATGCCCGTCCCCTCCGCGCCTGGTGTGCCTATCGCGGTGATCTCGCGTGTCTCCAGCCGCTCTCCGCCGCCGCCCGTGTCGATGTTGACCGTGCCACCGACGTGGTAGCCGGTCACACCGCTCACCTTGACGACGGTGTCCCCGGCCCCGGCCGGCGCGGACAGGGTCCCGCTGCCCTTCACCTGGCTCTGCCACCAACTGTACGGAGCCGTACGTCCGGTGGCCGGATTGGTGACGGAGCGCGACACCAGCGCCGTCCCGTTCCCCAGCTCGACGCCCACGATGTTGGCACCGGGGCGCACCAGGCGCGTCACGTCGTACACGCGGTACTCCGTGGAGAGCTGGTAGTTGGAGTTGCCGGGGGCGAGAACCTCGTCGGTGACGGCCTTGCCGTTGAGCTGTGCGAGGTGCAGTCCCACTCCTGAGAGATAGAGCCGCGCCTTGACGACTCCCGCCGCCTGCCGGTGTTCGACCTCGAAGGCGCGCGCGAACAGAGGCAGTGGATCGCTGATGTTCCGGGACGGGTACTCGATCCACCGGGCCTCACCCCAGTCACCGCGCCTCAGCAGCCCCATCTCCCACGAAGACGGCCGGCTCCACGGCGTCACACGGCCACGGCTGTCCCACACCCGCACCTGCCACACCACCTCCTGTCGGGACGTCAGGGCGCGACCCTGCCACGGGATGTCGGTCTGGGCGTCCGATCGGACCTTTCCGGAGTCCCAGAGGTAGGGGCCGCGGCCGAGATCCGGAGCACTGTGCGCGGCCCGTATCTGATACGCGCTCTGCGCCCACCCGTTCTGGGCACTCGTCACGCGCCAGCCCAGCCTCGGTGCGGTGTCGTCCACGCCGAGAGGCTCGTCCTCGCGGCCGTTGACGGTGAGGTGACCGACCGTCGTCGGCGCCGTCGCGCCACGGTGGTCGAGGGCGACGGCCGTGCCACCCGTTCCCAGGGGCAGCGCCAGACCGGCCGCACCTGCTACGAGGATCCCGATGAGGTGTCTGCGGCTGAGGCCGTTCCGCGGCTCTGCGGGCATGCTGAACTCCTTGGTCGGTGTTCGGTGTTCGGTGGTTTTCGCCCACGGGCCGGGGCTGATCGGAACCGCTCCACCCGGGCGTACCGGGGAGGGGCTCAGGCGGGTTCGTGTTGGTCAGGTTCCGGCCCGGTAGTCGGTGTCCATGTCCTTGAGCACGTCGTCGGCGTCGGCCTGGCCGCTGAACATCTCCTGGAGGCCGCTGAGCATGGTCTGCTGCACCTTGGGGTTGGGCCAGAGCTGGTCCATGAACGGCACGGTTCTGTCTTCGTCGATGAACGTGCTGAGTTCGGCGAGTGCGGGGTCCGAGGTGTGGCCGGTGCCGGGGAGCGTCGGCAGGCTGCCCTGTTTCTCGGCGAACAGGCTCATGCCGTCGTCAGACATCACGAAGTCCACGAACTTCAGGGCGAGGTCCTTGTTCTTCGCCTTGGCGTTGACGCCGTATCCCATGCCGGCCGCGGCAGGCATGAGGAACCCGCCGGGATCGTCGCTCGCGGGAAGGGCCTTGAGGGTGAACCTGCCGTCCGGGTTCGTGCCCTTGAGCAGGGCCACGATCCAGTTGCCCTGGACGATGCCCAGGGTTTTCCCGCCTGCGGTGAGTTCCTGGCTGGCCTCGTAGCTGGTGCTGAGCGGGCTCTTCTGGAAGCAGCCGGTCTTCTCCATCTCCTTGTACTTGGCCAGTGCGGTCGTCCATGCGGACTTGGCGAAGGTGGCCCGACCGTCCTGCATCTTCTTGTCGAAGTTCCGGTCGGGGCCGTAGACGGTGGTGGCGACGAGTGCGTAGAGCACGGTCTGGGTGACCCAGTTGTCCTGGTTGCCCAAGGCGAAGGCGGGGGTCTTCTTGGCGGCTGCCTCGCGGCAGAAGTCCAGGAGTTCACTCCAGGTGCCCGGTGGGGTGAGTCCCGCCTTGTCCAGGGCGTCCTGGTTGTAGACGGCGCCGATACCGTTGAGGCCGAAGACCGCGTTGTACGTCTTGCCCTCGTACTGGGCGACGGATTTGACCGCGGCGGGCATTTTCCGCGCCCAGGGCCGGTCGGACAGGTCGAGCAGGTAGCCGGGTTCGGCCAACACATAGGTGGCGCCGGGGTTGCCGTTGCCGGGCCACACCGACATCACATCCGGTGCGGTGCCGGAGGCCAGTTTCGTACGGATCTGCTGCTGGTACTGGTCGGCGCCGCTGGTGGTCAGGCGCACCTCGACGCCCGGATTGGCCTTCTCGAACGCGGCGACCACGTCCTCCACGGATCCCTGGTCGACCGAGGCGATCGTCAAGGTCTTGGAGGTGCTGCCGCCCGCGTTGGTGCCTCCGCTGCACGCGGCCAGCACGGTACCGGCCGTCAACGCGGCCACCAACGCCGTCAGTCTGGTTGTTCTCATGATGTCTCCCGAGAGAAGAGGACCGGTCGGCTGCTGACCGGCGGAGTGTGGGTGTCGGGTGCCGCCGCACTGACGACGTAGTGGCCGGAGGCCAGATGGAGCAGGGCTCCGGCGTCCGTCGGCTCGACCGCGAGCACTCCCGGCCGGATGGCCGCGGGTTCGCCGCCTTCCCGTACGCCGGACGGTTCCGAGGTGGGCACTTCCAGAAGGGCTGTCGCGCCGGGCGGGACCACGGCGGTGATGGTGAGCCGGCCGTCGGCGAGCGCCCATCCGCACTCGGCCCGTCCCCGCGCCGTCTCCTGTTCGGCGCGCGCCCAGGTGAGACGCCCGCCGGGCAAGGGCCGCAGAAGCAGTTCGCGGTAGGCCACCGAACCGGGCGTCTGGTCGATGCCGGCGACCCGGCCGAAGAGCCAGTCGCCGACGCTGCCCAGGCTGTAGTGGTTGAACGAGTTCATCGCGGCGGACTGGAAGCCGCTCTGCTCGGTCCAGCCGTCCCAGCGCTCCCAGATCGTGGTGGCGCCGTGCCGGATGGAGTGTCCCCAGGAGGGGAACTCCTCCTGGGGCAGCAAGGCGTAGGCCAGGCCGGTCCGGCCGTGCTCCGCCAGTACCGGGCACAGCAGCGCGGTGCCCACGAAGCCGGTCGTGAGGCGGGTCCCGCGGCTCTCGACCTCGGCGGCCAGGTGACCGACCGCGGCCGGTATCAGGGATTCCGGCAGCAGACCGAAGGCCAGGGCCAGCAGATAGCCGGTCTGGGTGCCGCCCTCCACACGGCCGTCGGCCGACACAAAGGAATCGATGAACGCGGAACGGATGCCGCCATGCAGTGCCCGGTATTCGGCGGCCACTTCGGGCAGTCCGAGCGCTTCGGCGCTGAGCACGACGATCTCGGTACTGCGGGCGAAGTACGCGGTCGCCAGCAGGTCGCGAGGCGTGGTGACATCGATCTGAAGCCAGTCGCCGTAGGAGTTGCCCGTGCGGCGCCGCCATCGCAGGTCGGGATTGTGCCGCCGGATGTGATCGACCCAGGCGGTCATCGCGCCGAAGGACCGCCGCAGCGCCCGGCGGTCACCGTAGATGCGCCACAGGTGCCAGGGGATGATCACTCCGGCGTCGCCCCATGCGGGGGCGGCCTCGCGGTCGATGGTGACGGCGGGTGCGACGTCGCGGAAGGCGCCGTCGGTGTCCTGGCCGTCGATCACGTCGCGCATCCAGCGGGCGAAGAACGTGGAGACGTCGGCATTGCGGCTGGCGGTCGGAGCGAAGATCTGGGCGTCCGCGAGCCAGCCGAGACGCTCGTCGCGCTGCGGGCAGTCGGTGGGCACCGCGACGAAGTTGCCCCGCTGTCCCCAGACGATGTTCGACTGGAGCTGGTTGATCATCGGGTCGGAGCACTCGAAGGTGCCGGCCCGTGGAACGTCGTTGTGCAGCACGCGAGCCATCACGTCACGGGGTTGCAGGTCACCGGGGTAGTTGTCGATCTCCACGTAGCGAAAGCCGTGGAAGGTGAACTGCGGTTCGAAGACCTCGACTTCACCGCCGCCGGCGACGTAGGTGTCGATGGCCCGCGCGCGGCGCAGGTTGTCCACGTACAGATCGCCGTCCGCGAGGATCTCGGCGTGCCGCAGGGTGATCCGACGACCGGCGGCGGCGCCTCGGACCGTGAGTCGCACACGGCCGACCAGGTTCTGCCCGAAGTCGGCGATGTACCGGCCGGGTCCGCGCTGACGCACGGCCACCGCCGCCACCCCGCGGGTGACCCGTACCGGAGGGTCGGGTTCTGCGACCAGAGGTCCGGTGGCGTGGTCGAGTACCGCGACCTGGCACCGGCCGGCGGCCACCGCTTCCGGTGTGTCCCAGCCGGGTATCTCGCACCGGGCGTCGACATGCTGGCCCATGAGGAGGTCCGCGGCGCGGATGGCGCCGGGATGTTCGGTCCAGTCGGGGTCGGTGGCCACGACTTGACGCGAACCGTCGGCGAACTCGGCAACGAGCTGCGCCAGATAGGCCGGTTCGCCTCCGTAGTGGTGTGCGGCCCGGCGCGGGTCGAAGCCGATATGGCCGCTCCACCAGCCGTGCGCCACGATGGCGCCGAGCACGTTGCGGCCCTCGCGCACCAGGGTGGTGACGTCGTAACTCTGGTACTGCAGGCGGCGGTGGTACTCGGTCCAGCCCGGCGCCAGCTCCAGATCGCCCACTCGTGAGCCGTTGAGCCGGGGCTCGTACACGCCCCGAGCGGTGGCATACAGACGGGCCCGCACCGGGGTGTCCCGCAGCTCGAACTCCCGCCGCAGATACAGCGGCGGAGTGCCCCACGACGGGTCCGGGTCCTCGTCCCCGGGCGGCTCCACGGGCGGCGCACTGTGGGGATCGCGCCCCACCCACACCGCCTGCCAGTCGTCATGGGTGAGCAGTCCGGTCTCGAACCAGGTCTGCGCCGGCGTGCCCGGGGCGCCCGTCTCGTCCCAGACCTCGACGCGCCAGTGGTACCGCGTGGCCGACCGCAGCGCCGCGCCGTTCCACGGTATGAGCAGCGTCTCGCCGGATTCGCGCCGACCGCTGTCCCACAACAGGCGGGAGGAGGTGTCGAGGTCGTCGGCCCGCTCCGCGGCGGTGATGCGGTACGCGCTCTGCGCGGCACCCCGCCGCTCGCTCCGGAGTTTCCACGACAGGCGCGGGTGCTGCTCGCCGACGCCAAGAGGCTCATGCAGTTGTTCGGTCCGCGGTCCGTAGACCAGCAGCGAAGGATCTGCGGTCGGTGTCATCCCTTGAGCCCTCCGGCGAAGCCGTTGATGATGCTGCGCTGCAGCGCGAAATAGACGGCGAGGATCGGCACGATGCTGATGACCAGTGCCGCGAAGACGAGGTTCCAGTCCGTGACGTACTGGCCGACGAACCCGGCGATGGCGACCGGCATGGTCTGCTGTGCGCTGCCGCTGAGATACAGCAGCGGGGTGAAGAAGTCGTTCCACACAGCGACCGCGTTGAGTACCAGCGCGGTCACCGTGATCGGCCGGAGCATCGGGAACACCACGTAGAGGAAGCCCTTGAGCGGTGTGCATCCGTCGATGAGCGCGGCCTCCTCGAAGTCCCGCGGCAGGGCACGCAGGAAGCCGACGTAGAGGAAGGTGGTGAACGGGACCTGAAGACCGGAGTAGAAGAGGACCAGCGCCCACGGTGTACCGAGCAGACCGAGATCCCGCATCGTCTGGTACAGCGGCAGGGCGGCGAGCTGGAACGGCACCACGAGGCCCAGCATGATCAGCAGGAACATGCCCCGTGACCAGCGTGCGGTGGCACGCGCCAGCGGGTACGCGGCGAAGGCCGAGACGGTCAGCACGATGAAGACGCTGCACGCGGTCACCAGGACGCTGTTGGCCAGCGCGCCCCCGAGACCGCCCTGCTGCCAGGCCTGGGTGAAGTTGTCGAGTGTGGGGGAGGTGGTCGGCCGCAGTGGAGAGGAGTTGTCCGACGGAGCGCGGACGGCCAGGTTGACCAGGACGTACAGCGGAAAACCCACGACCAGGGCAACGGTGATCATCACCAGTTCGAGCCCGAACGTGCGTCGGCGGTAGCGGTTCACGAGGACGCCCTCTCGTTGCGGGACAGGAAGAAGTACTGACCGGCCGAGGCGACAGCCACGATGATCGTGAGCACCACCGCGAGGGCCATGCTGTAGCCGAACTCGCCGAGCGTGAAGGCGTCCTTGTAGATCAGGGTCGACAGCGTGTCCGTCGCGTGGCCCGGTCCGCCGCCCGTCAGCGCGTACACCTGGTCGAAGAGTTTGATCCCGCCGATGATCGACAGCATCAGATTGATCGTGAGCGCGGGAGCGAGCAGGGGACGCGTGACGGACCAGAAGCGCCGGACGGGACCCGCGCCGTCGATGTCGGCGGCCTCGTAGATCTCCTTGGGCACCGATTGCAGTCCCGCGAGGAAAATGACCATGGAGTAGCCGCCGAACTGCCACACGACGACACCGACGACGGACCACAGGGCGATGTCCGGGTCGCCCAGCCAGTCCTGCTCCCAGGAAGCCAGTCCCACCGCACGGAGCAGACTGTTCACCGCGCCGTCGGGGCTGAGCAGGTTGCGCCACAGGTAGGCGGTGACGATGGGCGTGACCACGGCCGGCGCGAAGAGGAACACCCGCAGCACATTGCGGGACTTGATGACGCTGTTGACCCCGAGCGCCAGCAGCAGCCCGAACGCGTTCTGGATGACGGTGACCGCGACGGCGATCAGCAGGGTGTGCCAGATCGCCTGCACCGCGTCGGGATCACGGAACATGGCGCCGAAGTTGGCCAGGCCGACGAAGGAGAAGTCGGGGTCGAGACCGTCCCAGTCGGTGAAGGCGTAGTACACGCCACGCGTACTCGGCACGAGGACGACGAAGGCGAACAGCAGCATCGCGGGCGCGGCGAACCACCACGGCGCCGCGATATGACGCCGAACCGACGGGCGGACACGGTGCTGTGCGGGCACGGAAGCCACCGGATCGGAGACCGGGTCGGGAGGGGCAGTGATCACGGCGGGATCCGCTCTCTTAAAACGATTCAATCCAATGGGTAACGTTCCCCAAAAAGTTGCGGCAGACTCTAGGAGTGGCCCAGGGCGGCGTCAATATGTCTGACACGATGCGGGAAATCCGCTGTGGATACGGCACCACGGAGAGCCTTTAGACTCTGGGCAACGTTTCCTGCTCCGGGCCTTGTACGGCAGCGGGACCAGAGGAGGAACCTGCATGGAGCCGCCAGCGCAGCCCCGGCGCGTCACCATCGTCGATGTCGCCCGGCACGCCGAGGTGTCCACGACCGCCGTGTCCAAGGTCCTGCGCAACGCGTACGGGACCAGTCCGAAGATGCGGGCCAAGGTGCGCCAGGCGATAGCGGAACTGGGCTACCGGCCCTTCGCCGCGGCCAGGGGCATGCGCGGTCAGACCTACACCATCGGCGTGATGCTGCCGGACATCCGCAATCCCTTCTTCCCGGAAATCCTCGACGGGCTGACCGGGGCTCTGGACGAAACGGACTATCAGGTCCTGATGGGGCCGGGCTGCAACGGTGAGGCGGCGGAGGCGCGGGTCACCGAGGCCATGATCGACCGGGGTATGGACGGGCTGGTTCTGATCGCGCCGGTCTCTTCGCGATCCCATCTGGAACAGGTGGCTCGCGCCGTGCCGACCGTGGTCGTCGGTCGCCACGGGCAGTCCGCCGTCTACGACACGGTGTCGGACGAC
The DNA here is from genome assembly GCF_042725135.1 of Streptomyces sp. NPDC060366. Taxonomy (NCBI): domain Bacteria; kingdom Bacillati; phylum Actinomycetota; class Actinomycetes; order Kitasatosporales; family Streptomycetaceae; genus Streptomyces; species Streptomyces sp. NPDC060366. The sequence goes on from NZ_JBHXDC010000013.1 coordinate 114,874, forward strand.
GACATCGCGGGCGCCGCGCTGGTCGTCGACCACCTCGTCGGCCTCGGGCACCGGCAAATCGCACACATCGAGCACGCCGAGACCGACCCCGCCCGCATGGTGGAAATGCCCAACGCCCTGCGTGCCGAGGGCTTCCGCCGGTCGATGCGGGCGCACGGCCTCGCGGACGACATCGTCTCCACCACCTACACCCAGGAAGGCGGATACCGAGGCACCCAGCAGCTGCTCACCAGGGCCGACCGCCCGACCGCCATCTTCGCCGGCGCCGACATCGTGGCGATGGGTGTCCTCGAAGCGCTGGACGAGGCCGGTGTCTCCGTCCCCGGCGACATCTCCGTCGTCGGCTACGACAACACCACCTTCGCCGCGTTCGGTCCCATCTCACTCACGAGCGTCGATCAGGCCGGCCGACACATCGGCACCGAGGCCGCTCGGCTCCTCCTTGGCCGTCTCGCCGACCGGGGCAAGCCATCGGCCCAGGTCAAGCTCTCTCCATCCCTCGTCGTCCGCCGAACCTCCGCACCACCGGCGACCTGAGTTCGGGGCGATGGTCGGCGGCTGCGGAACTTCGTCTGGGTCATGCCGCCCCAGTACCAGGTGCTGATGCACTGACGGCGGACCCGAAGAGACCTCGTGTCCGGGTTCACGCGTGACGTGGCGACGGGGCTCGGCCAGGTGGTCGAGTCACTCCGGGGCAACGGGCGCACGCTAGTCTTGCCCCCATGGCAGCCGGGGATCTCATCAATCGCCGCTCCGCGGTGCCGTTCTACTCGCAGCTCAAGGACCTCATCCTCGCGGACATCCAGTCCCGAGGGCTGGAGCCCGGCGATCGGCTCCCCGGCGATTTCGAGCTGTGTCAGCAGTACGACGTCTCACGCACCGTCGTCCGTCAGGCCATGGGCGAACTCGAGCACGAGGGCGTCATCCGCCGGGAGAGGGGACGCGGCACGTTCCTCGCGGACACCCACGCCCCGGGCGTCCTCGGCCACGCCCTGATCGGCTATTTCGAGGACATCCAGTCGGGATCGGGCACCCATCACACGGTTGTGCGGCGCAAGGGCCTGGTCCCGGCGTCCGCCGCGGTCGCCAAGGACTTGGCGGTCAAGGTCGGCGAGATGGTGGTCGAGGTGGAACGCGTCCGCTCGATCGACGGCGCGCCGTGGGCCCTGACCCTCACCCAGTTCCCGCTCTCCGTCGGGGAGGGGCTGCTCACCGCCGATGTGGATGATCTGTCCCTTTTCGGAGTGCTGGAGCAGCGGTTCGGCGTTCGTTTCGATCACGCTCGGCGCCTCATCGAGGCCGGCGTGGCCGCCGGCGAGGTGGCGGACGTACTCGGCCTGTCGGCCGGGGCTCCGGTCCTCGTCATGCGCAGCGTCTCCTACGACGCGGCCGGACGACCGCTGGAGCGGTTCACCGGCCATCACCGGGGAGACCTCAGCCGCCTCGAGGTCGACGTCCGCCGACAGACCGACTGACCGGCCGACCTCCCTGACCTGGCCTATCGGACCCTGGCCGCCGCGCGCCAGGAACTCCCCCCGTACTCCGCGCAGTTGAAGCGCACGGCCGTGGGCGAACGCGCGGAAGGACGAAACCCGGTGCGGGCGGGCCACGCGTCCCGCCGAACAGGACCCCCATCGCACGGTGACGCCGGGCGGCAACATCGCAGGCCCCGAGGGGTTGACATCCTGTAATTACATTTACATCATTGCTCTCGCGTTCAATGTCGACCCAGGCACTGGACCGTGTGATTCGAGCAATGGAGCCGACTATGGCAGTCCTCCCCAGAACGGCCGCCTTCATCGCGGCAACCACGGCGGTGATCCTGGCCATGGCCGGCACGGTGACCTACAACATCGCCAACAATTCCTCGAACGCGGATGCCGTCACCTGGTGGGTTCCGGACTGGGACTACGACGCGGCCCGCAAACTGGTCGCGACCTACGAGAACGAAAACCCCGGTACCACCGTGAATCTGGTCAAGACGACAGGAGACACGGTCGCGAATCGCACCTCCGTCGCGTTGAACTCCGGAGATGTCCCCGACGTCATCACCGAGTCCACCTCCCGCATCAAGGGCTACGCCGCAAAAGGCCAGTTGACGGATCTCAGCGGCCAGTACGGACCCTCGATGCCGAAGTCCGACTTCGCCCCCGGCCTTGTCAACTCGCTCACCGCCCAGGGAAAGACCTACGCCGTGCCCTATCGCTGGGCGACGAACGCACTGATCTACAACCCCGACCTCTTCGAAGCCGCCGGAATCGACTCCCCGCCCACAACCTGGGCCGAATTCGAGGAAGACGCCAAGAGGCTCACCAAGGGCAATGTCGTCGGCACCGCCTGGCCGATACAGGGGGACCCGAGTGACCTGACCCTGCGCCTGCTGGACTTCGCGATCTCCGACGGCTCAACGATCAAGAACGGGGCACCGAAACTCACCGAGCCCTCGGTGAAGAACGCCCTGGATCTCATCGGGGGATCCATCACCGAACGCTGGGCCAGCCCGAGCTCGTTCGAACTGGACAACACCGCCATCCATGAACTGTTCCTGCAAGGACGAGTCGCGATGTATCAAGGCGGGGTTTTCGACGTGGACGACGCGGTCACGCACAAAGCCCCCATCGCCACCGCCGAGTTGCCGGGTCCGGACACGAGCGCGGTCGGCACCGCTCAGGGAAGTGGGTGGGCCTACATCGTGCCGGCCAAGGCCCAGCACAAGGACGCGGCGGAGAAACTGGTCGCCTTCCTCGGTGAGCCGGCCAACATGGCTGCTCTGACGCTGACTTTCCCCGCCCGGCTCAGCGCGTTCAAGGACGCCAAGTTCCAGACGGAACTGCGCGAGCCGTACGTTCGGCAACTCACCGACCACTCGACACCGGCTCCGGACGATCCGCGCTGGACAGCCACCATCCCAGGCGTGCACAACGAGATCCAGAAAGTCGGACTGGGGCAGCGGTCGAGCAGCGCCGCGGCGAAGAACATCGTCGCTCAGGCCGACAAGGCGCTGGGCCGATGAAATCGACCCGAGGTGACCTGATGAGTTCGGAAGAATCCAGAACAGCGGCCCGGACAAGGTCTCGCCGTCGCACCGGGCGCCCGGTCGGACTGATGATTCCGGCGCTCGTTCTCACAGCCCTTATGTTCGTCATTCCGATCGTCTCGACCGTGGTCAGAGTCGTCGGCGACGGCGGCTCCGGACTCACCCGTCTTTTCGCGACGCCCGACTTTGCTCAAGTCATGTTCAACACAGTCAAATGGACAGTCGGCGCCACCATCGGGGCAATGATCATCGGCTACGCCGGTGGCATCGTTCTCCGCGCGAAACAACTGCGGCTCACCGGCCTCTGGCGCAGCTTGATCATGGTGCCCTGGATCATCCCCGGCGTTGTCGGAGCGACCATCTGGCGCTGGAGCCTGTCCACCGATTACGGCCTGGTCAACCGCTATCTGATCGACCTGGGTATCGTCTCGCAGCCCGTCCAGTGGCTGTCGGACCCCTCAATGGTTCTGTGGTCGGTCATGGTCATCCAGATATGGGTGACAGCGCCGTTCGTCGTCCTGATGGTGTCCGCCGCATTGGCCGGTATTCCCGAGGAACGCTATGAAGCGGCGCGCCTCGACGGCGCCTCCTCCCTCAAGATTCTTTGGTACATCACGCTTCCCAGCATCCGCACCACGACCGCGATCGCCTCGCTGAACCTGGCGATATGGGCGCTCAACTCCTTCACCATCATCTGGGTCACCACCAGCGGAGGGCCCGCGGGCGCGTCCACGATCCTGCCCATCCTGCTGTACCAGGCATTCCAGAACGGTGATGACTCTCTGGTGTACGCGGTCGCGATTCTGCAGCTCGCCATCGGGGCCGTCCTCGCCGTTCTGTTCGCCCGGACCATGCGCACAGATCTTCAGGAGCAGTCATGAGTCGACGATCCGCGAAGCGAATCGCGGCCGGGTTCGGGGTGTGGTTCCTGCTTGCCGCACTTCTCCTGTGGAGTCTGGGTCCGGTTGCCGTGATGCTTCTCACCTCGTTCAAGGGATCCTCGGAGATCTACTCCGCCAACGCCCATCTGCTCCCCGACTCATGGACGTTGCAGAACTACGCCACCGTATTCACCAGCTCGAATACGCTGCGGGCACTTCTGAACTCACTGATCGTGGGACTCCTCGCGGCGGTCGCCACCCTGATCTTCTGCTTCAGCGCCGGATACGCCCTCGCGCGCTTCCGTTTCCGCTCGGCGCGACCGCTCGCGCTGTTCCTTCTGCTCGGTCAGGTGGTCCCGCTCACAGTGGTGTTGCTGCCCCTGTACCAGATCATCAAGTCCCTGAATCTTCTCGACTCGGTGGTCGGCGTCGCCATGGCCCACTTGGTGATCACCGTCCCCCTGGTGACCTGGATGCTGCGTAATCAGATCGCGGCGGTACCGGTGGAACTTGAGGAGGCGGCACAGATCGACGGAGGGAACCGGCTCGACGCCGTCACCTACATCACGCTCCCGGTGATTTCTCCGGGACTGGTCGCCGCGGGGATGTTCGCGTTCCTGCAGTCCTGGCACGAGTTCCTGTTCGCCTCCGTGCTGACATCCTCGACAGCCGCGCGCACGGGGCCGGTCGCACTGACCGAATTCGCCACGGAGTTCAACGTGGACTGGGGAGCGACCATGGCGGCCTCAGTGGTGCTGACGGTCCCGGTCGTCATCTTGTTCGTGCTGCTGCAACGGCACTTCATCGGCGGTCTCACGGGGGGAGCGGTCAAGGGATGAGAATCACGGACATCCGTTGTGCTCGTATCGGGGCGAGCCCCGTCGTACGGGTCGTGACCGACGAAGGAATCGACGGATTCGCCGAGGTCGAATACACGAAGGCCAATGTCGTGTCCACGCTCGGGATACCACGTGAACTCCTCATCGGACACGATCCGACCGAGGTCGAACGCTGCATGATCCGAATCCGCCGGCTGGGGGGATCCAAGCCGTGGGGGGCGATGATCTCAGCCATCGAGATCGCCCTGTGGGACATCGCCGGCAAGGCCGCAGAACTCCCCATTCACCGACTGCTCGGGGGAAAGGTCCGCGACCGGATCCGTGTCTACAACGGCGGGGTGCGACGTCCTTTGGAAGGGCACACCCCGCAGCACTACGCGGATTCCATGGCGTACAGCGCCGCGGCGCCCGAGGGCTTCAGCATCTTCAAGGAAGGCGTCGGACTTCACGGTTTCATGGCGCCCAACACCCCCGATTTCCTGTACAACGAGCTGCGCACCGGGCCGCTGCATCCGAACCGCGGTCCGATGACACCCAACGCGCTGGCCCACATAGTCGACTGCGTAGCGGCGATGAAGGACGTACTGGGACCGGACCGGCGCCTCGCACTGGACATGGGACCGGGGTGGACCGTCTCCGACGCGATCACCGTCCTGCGCCGGCTCGAACCCTTCGACATCGCTTGGGCCGAGGACCTGCTGACCGGCGACTTCGTGCCGTGGGGCGAAGTCGACGGCTACCGCGAGATCACGGGATCAACCATCATTCCCACCCACACCGGCGAACAGATCTATCTGCGCCAGAACTTCCGCGAACTGATCGACCGCCGGGCCGTCCGGGTCATCGGCCCCGACCCCGGAGACGTCGGCGGCCTCGCCGAGCTCAAATGGATCGCCGAATTCGCCGACCTCTACGGCATCCAGATCGCACCGCACGGAGTCAGCAGCGGGCTGTTGGGACTCGCCGCGCTGATCCAGGTCAGCGCGGTGCTCCCGGACAACCTCATCGCGTTCGAGTACCCGGTGGCGCGCGAACCCTGGTGGTACCAGATGGTCTCGGGGCTCGGTAACCCGATCGTCGTGAACGGCCATGTGACGGTCGGCGACGCCCCCGGGCTGGGGATCGAGCTGGACCGTGAGTTGGCGACGGCGCATCTGGAACCGGGTGCGGAGGACTTCTTCGAGTGGAAGACGGTGTCGGCGCGATGACGAACACGGGACTGAGGACGGTCGGTGCCACCGGTCTGGAGGTGACACCGCTGACGATCGGCGGAGCGCCGCTGGGCTCGATGCCCAAGAACTTCGGATACGAGGTGTCGGCCGAGAGCGGCATCGCCACCGCGCGTGCCGCCCTCACAGGAGCCGTACGAGCGCTGGACACCTCCGCCGCGTACAGCGGTGGGGAGTCGGAACGTCGCATCGGAGCCGCGCTCGCACAAGTCGGTGGCCTGCCTGACGGATATCTCCTCTCGACCAAGATCACACGTGACCTCGACACGGGCGACTTCTCCGGCGAGCAGATGCGCCGGTCGATCGCCGGGAGTCTTGAGCGACTTGGCCTCCATCGCGTCCCGCTCGTATATCTCCACGATCCTGAGAACACGACCTTCGAGGAGGCCATGCGCCCCGGAGGAGCGGTCGAGGTACTGCGTGAACTGAAGGAGACCGGAGTCGCACACGCCATCGGAGTGGCCGGTGGCGATACGTCGGTCATTTCCCAGTACGTCGCCACCGGGATCTTCGACGTACTGCTCACCCACAATCGGTGGACCCTGGTGAACCGCAACGCCGGCCGCCTCATCGACCAGGCGTGCGACCTGGGGATGGGTGTGGTGAACGCGGCGGTGTTCGGCGGCGGGATTCTCGCGTCCGGCACCCACGCGTCAACGCGCTACGGATATCGCGAGGCGCCCGAGGAGTTGCTCGAAGCGATCCGCCGCATAGAGGCGCTCTGTTCCGAGGCGGACGTGTCCCTGGCCTCTCTCGCCGTCCAGTTCTCCGTCCGGGATCCCCGTATCGCCAGTACCGTCGTGGGCGTCTCGCGCCCCGAACGCATCGAGCAGAACGTCGCGGCCGCCACCGTGACCATCCCCGAGGAAATCTTCGACGAGGTGGATCTGATCGTGGCATCGCTTCCGTCCACCCTCGGCCCCCAGTAAGGACGGAGCGCCCACATGCCCATCCGCACAGCGGTAATCGGCTTCGGCGTCTCAGGACGCGTCTTCCACGCACCACTCGTCGCCGCCGACCCCGCCTTCGACCTCAGCATGATCGTCACCGCCGACCCCGCTCGCGCGGCGGCGGCCAGAGCCGAGTATCCATCCACGAGAATCGTGCCCGGTCCCGACGACCTGTTCGCCGCCGCGGCGGATCTCGACCTCGTCGTCATCGGCAGCCCGAACAGCACCCACCTGCCACTGGCCCTGCGCGCTGTCTCGGCCGGCCTGGACGTGGTCACCGACAAGCCCGTCACGGTCAGGGCCGGTGAGGCGCGGAGCCTCGTACAGGCCGCCGAAGAGGCGGGTCGGCTGCTGACGGTGTTCCAGAACCGGCGGTGGGACGGCGACTTCCTGACCATCTCGGAAATGATCCGCACAGGTCGCCTCGGAGAAGTGCGCCAGTTCGAGACGGCCTTCGAGTGGTGGAAGCCGGAGCGGGGAACGGCGTGGAAGGACACCACACCACCCGGTGAGGGTGGCGGCATCCTGTACGACCTCGGCTCTCATCTCATCGATCAGTGCCTCCAGTTGTTCGGCCCCGTCGAGGAAGTCCATGCGGAACTCGACCGGCGTCGGCAGGGTGCGGTCAGCGACGACGACAGCTTCGTCACGCTTCACCACGGAAGCGGTGTACGCAGCCGGCTGTGGATGAGTGCGGTGGCACCCGCACCCAGGCCGCGATTTCGCGTCGTGGGCTCAAGGGCCGTCGCGACGGTCTGGGGGCTCGATCCTCAGGAAGCGCAGCTCATGGGTGGGCAACGGCCGAACGACGCCGGATACGGAATCGACATGAGCAGGATGATCACCGTCAGCGGCCCCGAGGGGGAGGAGCAGGTCCCCGTCGCGGCAGGGGATTACCCTTCCTTCTACGCCGGAGTCGCGGCGGCGATCACGAACCAGACGCCTGCGCCCGTCGACGCGGCCGATGCCGTGGCAGCGCTGTCCGTCATCGAGACGGCCGCGAGCACCTCCCCACACGTCGGCCCCACGACGCGGCACGTGGGAGACGGGCGTACAAATCGCAGGACTGCTCCAGCAGCTACTTCTTGAGCCCGGCGTGGGTGGGTGGCGGCGCCGACGAGCAGGGCCGGGTCCCGGCCTCGAACGCGGTGCGGTCACCGGTGGCGGTCAGGCCTCGCGCGCGGCCCGCTCGACGGCCGACCGTAGCTCGTCCACGCTGACGCCCGCGACTGCCGCGTGTTCCGCGACGGCGTTCTCGGCCGCGGCCGCCGCTTCCACCCACGGCCGCCAGTTCTCCCTCGACGAACCGTGCGCCCGGGCCTCCTCTGCGGCCGCGTTGGACACTCGCTGAAGATCGATCAGTGATCCCGGAACTCTGCTTTCGTTGGTCACGGGGGCATCGTAGGCGTCGGGGCTCCCGAGCACCCGGAGGGTGGAGTGGCCGATCCGCTCGTGCCGTCCGTCTATATGACGCCGGTGAGTTGGCGAAGTGACGGACCGTACGCACTGTCCGAACCGGCGGAATCTCCGTGCAGAAGATGACTCAGCGGTCGCTGAGAAGCCCGGTGCGAAGCTTGGCCGTCGTCTTGGTCGGCTCAGACATTCTTCGCTTCCGAAGCCGCGTCCTGTCGCAGCCGGGCGCGGAGGGTGGCGCCGAAGTCCTCGGCCCGGGCGAGCTGGACGCGAAGCTTGTCGACCTGTTGGGCGGCGGACTGCTCGTACCGGCGTACGCGGTCCAGCAGTGCAACGCGTTCATTCGCGTCGAGATCGCCGTCGGCGTCGAGGCGGTCAGTGGCGTCGAGCAGGTCACGTGCCTGGTCGAGGGTGAAACCGAGCGGCTTCATCCGGCACACGACCATGAGGCGCCGCACGTCGCTCTCGGCGAAGAGCCGGAGTCCGCCCTGCGACCGGGCGGAGGGGACGACGAGGCCGGTCTCCTCGTAGTGCCGGATGGTGCGCAGGGACAGTCCGGTCCGCGCGGCGACCTCGCCGATCCGGATGTGCTTCTCGTCCTTGTCCATGATCATTCGGTCTCTCGTCCCGGTGGTCCGCAGCCCGTTGTCAGATTTCTACTATCGCTCGTGAGAAGGGCGGTGTGCGGCAGCCCCGCCGCAGTCGTGTCGGGGCCCGCCATTGGCGCGCGGCCCCGTGAAGAACTCGCGGGCCACCGACGCTCGCCGCCGTCCCGGAACCTGGGCGGGGACGGGGTCGGGTCAGACGTCGCCCATGACCAGCCCCTCGATGGTGTGCTTCTACGCCACCGGCACCAGTGTGTCGACGACGGGGCAGCGCGGGTCCCGGCGGACCCGCTCGGCCGGCGACTCCCGGTACGGCCGGGTGACGGCCGCGCCGCGGGAAGTTCCGTACGGCGCGCTCTCGTATCGCGGGTGGTGCGACTTGGTGCCGTGCCAGGCGTCCCGGGCCCCCGAAGATCCGCCGGACGGGTCCTAGACCTCGGGAAGGGAGGGGTCGGGTGTCCAGGGAGACGGCGCGGTGAAGGCCCAGCGTTCGTGGTCGCGCCAGGCCCCGTTGATGTAGAGATACGCGGGCGACAGACCTTCGTAACGAAAGCCCAGGCGCTGGACCAAGGCCAAGGACGCCTTGTTCGCCGGCTGGATGTTCGCCTCCAGCCGATGCAGCCGCAGGTCGTCGAAGGCGTGCCGCAGGGCGACGGTGAGCCCGTCGGTCATGTACCCCTGCCCCGCGGACGGGGCGAAAGCCGCGTAGCCGAGGGACGCGCCCTGATAGCGGCCCCGGATGATCGAGTTGATGTTGACCATGCCGGCAGCCGTACCGGTCTCCCGGACGCGGATCACATAGCCCCGGTTGGTGCCGTCCTCGAAGCGGCGCATCCAGGCCTGGAACGCCTCCGCGGTCGCGGGCAGCTGCATCGTCGCCTTGTGGAGCTCGGCGCTGGCCCTCACGAGCGAGCAGAACTCGTCCTGGTCGGCGAGGGTGAGCGGACACAGTTCGACCCGTGACGGTGTATTGGACATGGGCCAATGTTAGGACCCGGTGGCGTGTCGCCCGGTCGTCGCCCTGGCGGTGGCCCATTCGAGCGCCATTTCACGGCGGCGCTTTCGCCTTCGGCGGCCGGACCGCCGTGGCGGGCTAGCTTGGCTGCGCCGCCCGGGTGCGGACGCACCTCACGAGCGGCGGAACGGCTGTTCGTGCGCTCCGGCGGTCTCCTGGCGAGCGAGCAGAGGAAAGCCTGACCATGTCCAATCACTTCACCGGCCTCAGCCTTGGGGCGCCGCTCGGCGACCAGCGCCTCGATCTGTGCGACCTGTACGCCTTCGGGGCACACGACGATCCGAGCAGGACCGTTCTCATCCTCAACGCCAACCCCAACGCGGACGCCCTGCACCCCGACGCCGTGTACCGCCTGAACATCGACAGCGACGGCGACTACCTGACCGACGTCGCCTTCAGCTGGGTCTTCAGCCCGCCCGCGGCCGACGGCTCGCAGACCTACAGCGTCTACATGGCAACGGGCGCGGACTCCCGCAAGCCCGAGGCCGTCGGTACCAAGATCGTGTCGGATGCCGCCGTCTCCTTCGACACCCAGGCCAACGTGGTTGTCAGCGGTGACTACAAGGTGGCCGCCGGCAGCCGCAGTGACGCGTTCTTCTTCGACTTCGACGGCATCCAGAAGCTGTTCGACACCAGCGGCAAGCGGAACTTCACCGCACCGCATCTGAGCGGGCGGTCCCCGTGGACCGGCGTCGACTCCAACAGCACGGCCAACGTCTTCTCCATGGCCGTCGAACTGCCCACCGCGGAGCTGGCGCCCAAGTCCGAGCTGCACATCTGGGGCCGGTGCAGCGTCATGCGCGACGGTGAACTCGTACACGCGGACCGGGCCGGGCACCCGTCGGTGAGCAGCTTCTTCAACACCGACGACACGAAGGAGGAGTACAACGCCGCCGAGCCCGTCAACGACCGGGCGCGGTGGACGGACCAGTTCGTCCATCTGCTGGGCCACACCGGCAACTACACGCGGGAAGAGGCGATCGCCGCGCTCGACGAACACGGCATCCTGCCGGACGTGCTGCACTTCGACCCGTCCAAGCCCGCCGCGTACCCCAACGGCCGCACCTTCACCGAGGACGTCATCGACATCCGCGTCGCGTTCCTCACCAGGAACGAGGCACCGCCGAGCGGTCTGACCCCGCACACCGACACCCTGAACCGTTTCCCGTACCTCGGCAACCCGCACCCGGCGGCCACCTCCTGACGGACCCAGCAGGAACTGCCCGGTGAACCCACCGCCGGTGAAGACGGCGAGGCGTGCGAGCGGGCGGTGCACGCCTGCCCGGTACGGCCCGGGCTCTGCGGCCACAAGCATACCGGCGGGGTGAGGTCAGGGCGCGAAGTACCAGCAGTACAGGGTCAGGCCGTTCTCCGTACGACTTCGCGCCAGGGCCGACAGACGCTCAAGGAGGTCCACCGCCTTGTCCGGCGAAATCTCGTCGCCCGGCTCGGAGGCGATCTCGGCCCACGCGACGGCCGTGGCCCGGAGCTGATCGCTTCGCGCGCCGGCCAGAGCCGTGGACAGCGGCTCCGGAACAGCGAAGACGGTGAAGCCGTCGTTGGCCATGGGCACCACGTCCCGGACCTGACTCTCCGCGCCGGTCAGCAGGCTCTCCCACCTCGGAACCGCGTCATCCGGATAGATGCCTTCACAAGGCACGGCGGCAAAATCGTGACTCGTGCGAGGGCCTACCCGCCCTGCGGACTCATCGTCTCCGGCAAGGAAGAACTCACCTGAAGCCACCATCCGCCGATCTTTTCATGCCCCAGTACGCGGGAGTCCGACCCCGTCGGACTCTCCAGCGTCCGCATCGTGCCCACCACGTCGCGCCCCTCGCCGGGGCGATGAGCAACGCGGGCGCCTCAGGGCTGCGTCGTGATCGGGAACTGGGAGCTCAGTCGCGGCAGCCTGCGCGTCGCTTCGGGCTCGTCCCGTACGTCCCAACGCACTCCCAGCGGATTCCGAACCAGGACGTCGTCGCTCCGGCCTGCGGCCACGGCTCTGTAGAAGGACACATCGGTGTGAGGAACCCCGGTCACCTGTTCGTGGGCGTAGTTCGCGACGTAGTCCAGCTCCTCCCACTCCGGCCAGTCATCGTCCCAAGAGCGTCGTGGCCGGCCCACCAGGCGCAGGACCTCAGGAGCTTCGGCCAGTGTGTCCGGGTCCCGCACTGCCCGTTCGAACATGGTGCGGCCCAGGCCGACCACCCACAGGCGGAAGTAGCAGAAGCTGTCGTCCGAGCACCAGCCGCCGAAGATCCGCTCGGCGGCACACCAGAGTTCCCAGGTGAACCCCTGCTCGCACAGGCGATCGAGGCACACCTGGAACCCCACGATCTCCGCCATGGGCTTTCGCGCCAGCTCGTCCCGCAGCCAGGCGAGGCGCCCGGCCCGGCCGCGCGCCCGACCCCGGCTGTGCTCGATGAGCTTCCAGAAGGAATCAATGTCCACGTCGGGCACTGTGACAGACACCTCTGACAACGCTCGCCGTCGCAGAAGGCGGGGGGATCCCTCGACCCTCGAGGACGGGCCCGACCCCGCTGTCGGCTCGGTCCCGGTCGGGCACCGGGCCCAAAAGTGGCGGGGGCGGATGTGCGGGCGTGGAATGGAGGGGCGGGGTTGGAGACGTGGAGGCGCTGTGGGTGTGACACCGCTGACCGAGATCCTGGCCAAGCCTTTCGACGAGCGCTACGCCGTACCGGCCATCAACGTGTTCAACGACCTCACTCTCGAGGCGGTGCTGGCGGCCGCGGTGGAGAACGCGTCGCCGCTGATCGTGCAGACCTCCGTGAAGACGGTCAGATCCGTCGGCAGCGACGTCCTCCACGACATGTGGACCTCGATGACCGCCGGTATCGAGGTGCCGGTCACCCTGCACCTGGATCACTGTCCGGAGCGCGAAGTCATCACCGAGTGCCTCCGGCGCGGCTGGAACTCGGTCCTCTTCGACGCGTCCAAGCTGCCGGTCGAGGAGAACATGCGGCAGACCGTCGAGGTCGTCGAGGAGGCCCGCGCGTACGGGGCCGCGGTCGAGGGCGAGATCGAGTCGATCACCGGCGTGGAGGACGGCATAGGCAGCGACGAGGCCGCCGAGCAGCAGACCCTCGCGGTCGCGCTCGAGTTCCTGCGGACCACGCACGTCGATGTCTTCGCACCGGCGATCGGAAACGCTCACGGGTCGTACAAGCAGGCGCCGGTTCTCGACGCCCAGCGCGTCTCCGACCTGGTCGCGGAGTATCCGGTGCCGATCGCGCTGCACGGCGGCAGCGGACTGTCCGACGAGCAGTTCCACGATCTGATCTCCCGGGGGTGCGCGAAGGTCAACATCTCGACGGCCCTCAAGGAGACGTACATGAAGTCGAACCTCGCCTTCCTGCAGACGGCGGCGGAGCGGCAGAAGTGGGACCCGCCGTCGCTCTTCCGGGCCGTCCGTCAGGACGTCGTCGAGATGGCCGGTTCGCTGATGAGGCTCTTCGGCAGCGCCGGGAAGGCGGGCTAGCCATGCCCGCGCTCATCTTCGACTGCGACGGTGTCCTCGCCGACACCGAACGCGACGGGCATCTGCCCGCCTTCAACGAGACGTTCGCGGAATTCGGTCTGTCCGTGCGGTGGAGCGACGAGGAGTACGCGCGGAAGGTGAAGGTCGGCGGCGGCAAGGAGCGGATGCGGACGCTGCTGACCCCCGAGTTCGTCGCCGCCCGAGGTCTGCCCTCCGACCCGGCCGCGCTCGATGAGCAGGTCGCCCGCTGGCACCGGCGCAAGACCGAGATCTACACCGGAATCATCCGGGGCGGAAGCGTTCCGCCCCGGCCGGGCGTGCGGCGGATCGCCGCCGCCGCGCACGAGGCCGGGTGGACGCTCGCGGTCGCGTCCACCTCCGCGGAGGCGTCCGTCCGCAGCGTGCTCGAACTCGCCATGGGGCCCGAACTGGCCGCCCACTTCAGCGTTTTCGCCGGGGACGTGGTCCAGCGGAAGAAGCCGGCCCCGGACATCTACGACTTCGCCGTGCGGCGGCTCGGCCTGAATCCGGCGGACGTCGTCGTGATCGAGGACAGCCGTAACGGCATGCTGGCCGCGCTCGGCGCCGGGCTCGCCTGCGCCGTCACGACCAGCGCCTACACCGGTGAGGAGGACTTCACCGGCGCTTCCCTGGTGGTCGACTCGCTCGGCGATCCGCCGCCGGAGGAGACCGTCACCCATGTGCTGAGCGATCCGCTCGGCGTCCGGCCGGGGCCCCGCGTGGTGCTCGCGGACCTGGCCGTCCTGCCCTCCGCCGACGGCGCCCCGGACTCCACGACATCCGATCCACCTGTGGACGGCCCCCATCCCCGGCCGCACTGACGTCGCAGCAGTCAGGAGAGCTATGTCATCGCCATCGCCGTCGTCGCCCGCCGACGACCTCACCTTCGTCGTCCGGTCCATCGCCCGGACCGCGGTGGACAACGAAAAGGCCTTCGGCGACCTCGACGCCGTCGCGGGTGACGGGGATTTCGGGTACTCGCTCGCTCGGGGTTTCGAGATCGTGCTCAGCGACTGGGACAACCTCGCCTCGGACACGCCGGCCGAGACCCTGAAGCAGGTCGCTCTGGTGATCTCCAAGCGGGTGGGCGGCACATCGGGCCCGCTCTGGGGCACCGCCTTCCTGCGGGCCGCCGGGGCCGTGAAGGACAGGCCGGAGCTGAACGGCGCGGATGCCGTGGCCATGCTGCGGGCCGCCGCCGAGGGGATCAAGGCGCGAGGCAGGTCCGACATCGGTGACAAGACGCTGCTGGACGCGCTGATACCGATGACCGACGCCCTGGATCGGCGGCTGGCCGACGGCGGACCGGAGGCCGGCGGTGCGGAACTCGCCGCCCTGGCGGCCACGACCGCCCGCGCCGCGGCCGACGCGACGACCCCCATGCAGGCCAGACGCGGCCGCCAGAGCTACACCGGTGAGCGCAGCATCGGCTCGCCCGATCCGGGCGCGGTGGCGATCGCGGTCATGGCGGAGCGCGTAGCCACCGAGTGGGAGGAACGCGGCTGACGGCAGACACCGGGCCGGGCGCCCGGACCGACTCCCGACTCCCGGCACCCGGGATCGGCAGGACCAGGAGGAGTTGCGGCATGAAGAAGTTCGTCAACGACCCGAAGGACTACGTCGCGCAGATGCTGGAGGGTTTGGCCCTGGCCAACCCCGACACGCTGAAGTACGTGCCCGAGTACAACCTGATCATGCGTGCCGACGCCCCGCAGGAGAACAAGGTCGCCATCGTGCAGGGATCCGGATCCGGTCACGAGCCGGCGCATGTGATGAGCGTCGGCAAGGGGATGCTCGACGCCGCCTGCCCCGGTGACGTGTTCGCCGCGCCACCAGCCGACTTCGTGTACGAGACGGTCAAGCTGGTCGCGTCCCCGAAGGGCGTGCTGCTGCTGGTCAACAACTACACCGGAGACAGGATGGCGTTCGAGATGGCCGAGGAGCTGTCGCAGGCCGACGGGGTCACCGTCCGTACCCTCTTCATCGACGACGACGTGGCCGTACAGGACTCGACGTACACCGTCGGCCGGCGCGGGGTGGCCGGCAACTTCTTCGTGATGAAGGCTGTCGGAGCGGCGGCCGAACGGGGCGCGGACCTCGACGAGCTGTACCGGATCGGCGAGAAGGTCAATTCCGTCACCCGCAGCATGGGCATGGCGCTCACCGCCTGCACGCCGCCGGCCAAGGGGTCGCCGCTGTTCGACCTGCCCGAGGACGCCGTCGAGATGGGCGTGGGCATCCACGGCGAACCCGGCCGGAAGCGCGAGAAGCTCCGGTCGGCGGACGCCATGGTGGGCGAGCTCGTCAGCGCCGTCGTGGACGACCTGCCGTTCGCCTCCGGTGACCGCGTCGCACTGATGGCGAACGGCCTCGGCGGCACACCGATCGGTGAGCTGTACCTGGTGTACGGCCTGGCCCACAAGCAGCTGGCCGAGCGCGGCATCACGGTCGGGCGCAGCTACGTGGGCGAGTACTGCACCTCGCTCGACATGGCGGGCGCCTCCGTGACACTTCTCCGGCTGGACGACGAGATCTTCGACCTGCTCACCGACCCCGCCGAGATCCCGATCCGGGTGTTCTGACAGGTCCTCCTCGGCAGGTGTTTCCCGGTCCCTCGAAGCACGGGGGAGCCGTGGGTGTCAGCAGCGCCCGCGCAGAGTCTCCACACCGTCGCCCTCGAGGTCGTCGCAGTACGCCGCGCGCCCGGTCATCGCCATGATCAGGGCCACGGTGTTGCCGGACACGAGCGGGCCGGAGCCGGTCGTGAACGGCCCGTCGTCCGCGACGAGGCGAAGCCCGCCGATACGGCCCTTGGCGAGGACCACCTGGTCCGTACCCCGGTAGTACTCGGCGATCAGCGTGAGGGTACTGATCGGATACGGGTGGCGGACGCCGAGCGGGCGCCGGATGTCCTCGCCGTGCACGATCGTCTCGCCGAGCAGGGCGATGGCGGGGACGGGAGGCTTGGTCGTGCTCGGGACCGAGAGCCGGAACCTTTCGAGCGTCTCGGCGGGACTCGAACCCAGATGTTCGGCCAGCCGCATGGCCACCATCTTGTCGAAGTCGAACCGACAGCGGATCACGCCTGCCAGCCAGCGCACGGCGTTGAGGTTCGCCGACGCGGTGAGGTGCGCCAGCACCTCGCGCACGGTCAGCTCGGTGCAGAGGGACGTCGTCGCCCACCGCCCGTCGGTCAGGTCCGCGAGATCGGCCGCCAGCGCCGCCCGTTCGGTGTGTATCAAGGGCCAGACGTCGGTCTTCCGGCCGGATTCCGCTGTCGGTTCCGGATCGATCATGGGAGAGGCTCCTGTCACGGGTCGCGTTCTGTGCCGCACCGGAGCCGGAACGGAGTTCAGGCCGGGCGTCCAGGAAGAGGACTCCCGACCTGAAGCAGAATCATCGCTCGTGACCGAGCTTTCTTCCACATCCTGAAAAACCGCGCCTGAAAAGCAGCGCCCGCAGGTTTTCTACGCGGCCAGGAGGTCCACCAGCCTGTCGCGCACACCTTCCCTGTCACCCTCCGGGGCCGCCACCAGCCTCTCCCGCTGCCTCGGGTCCCGGGACAGCACGTGCAGCCGCCCCTCGTTACGGGCCAGGATCAGGTCGGTGCTGGCGCCCGCCGTCTCGGCCGATCCGACCGCGGTGTACTCGGTGACGGTGACCAGCGCGGAACGCTCCGACCCGGTGAGCACCGCGTCGGCGTCGATCGACGGATCGGTGTCCGCCGACGGGCCCCGGGGTAGCCACTCGGTGAGCGTACGGAGCGCCTCGTCGAGCTTGTACAGACCGATCTGGTGGACGCCGAGCGCGTCGATGCGGACCATCAGGCAGATCTTCTCGGGCTGGGGGAGCAGCAGGATCCGCCATGGCTCGCCCGGGGCCGTCCCGGTCGTACGGGCGTCGAGCACCTTCCTGGCCCGCTGCTGGAACGCCACGGCGATGCCCAGGTCTCCCCGTACTTGGACCTCCTCGCCCGAGGAGCCCGCCAGGAGCAGTTCGCGTGCGGCCAACGAGCGTACTGCCTCGGCGAGTTCGTCGTCCGAGGGCCGGGCCTCCAGGAAGTCCACGATCGCGTCCACGGCGGTGAGTTCGGCGATGGTGTACGCGCCGAGCAGTACCGGCCCGGTGTTCACCAGATCCACCACGGCCGTGACCAGCCCTTGAGGTACGGACGCCTCGCCGGGCCCCGGCTGCGCCTTTGAAGCGTTGGCGCGCTGATCGTCGTTCATGACAAACCTCCTGCCGGCCATCCGTCCGTGGAAGGCGCCGCGCGACTCTCACGGAGAACCGCGGCGGCGGTACTGGACGGGGTCTGCGTCACCCAGACGTCGGAGTTGCCGAACAGACCCCGGCCGCCCCTACCGGACAGCGCCTGGCCCAGCTCACCGGCCAGATCCGGCCGGTCCGGCGGCGGGAAGCGGTCCGCGAGCTCCTGGGACACGGCGGTGACGTCGTCGTTCGCCTCGATCCGGCGCAGCGCCCGGGTCAGCGACCGCGCGATCGGGGGCGTCAGGGACGTGGGCACCGCCAGGACCGGCGAGAGGTACAGCGGGCGCCGCTCGGTCATCCGCGACAGGCCCCAGGGCCCGACATTGCTGTCGGTGAACTTGTACACCACGTAGTCCATGAGATGCCGCAGATCACTGGGACGGGGCAGCTTGGGCCCGCCGAACGCGGCCGGGGTCTTCTCCAGCTGCACCCAGGTGCCCTGTGCGGTGCGACCGTGAAGCTTCTCCCGTACGACGTGTCCGCGCATCCCGATGTCGGGGTAGACGGCCTTGTCGATGTCGCGGTGGTGGCTGGACAGCCTCGGATGGCTGCCCTTGGCGAACCGCCAGCTCTCGTACAGCTGCGGATCGTCCACCAGCACATGGCCGCCGCGCAGTACGTCCCGCAACTGCGGTACCTGTAGCCCGTGCGCTTCCAGATCGGCGAGGATCACGGCTTCCTCGGGGCTGAGCCGCTCGGCGGCCTGCACCAGACCCTTTCGGTACGACCCGGCCCGCGCGGTGATCTCGATCATGAGCCGCACCCTGGTGCGTACTCGCTCGGCCCGCTCGGCGCGGCCGGTGTCGGAAGCCTTGCCCGGCCGCTCGGCGAGCGTCCTGACGAACGCCGGCGTGTGCTTGCGCTTCATCTCGTCAGTACAGCACGACAGGCGGACACCCGCAGGGGCTGGCCGCCGGGCCGGACTTTGCCATTCCTTTACAACCCGGTCCGGCGGCGCCTCGTCTCTCCTTCCGATCACTGGCCCCGCCCGCCGAGTCCCCGGGCAGGCGGACGACGAAAGAGAGCGACTCATGCGCCGAACTGTCCTCAGTGCCATGGCACTCGCGAGCACCGCCGTGCTGGCGGGCGCGGTGCCCGCGTTCGCCGACGACGCGACCCCGAGTGCCGTCCCCAGCACCCGCCCGACCGCCGAGGCCCCCGCCGAGGCTCCCTCCGACGCACCTGCCCCGGCCGAGAGCGCCGAGCCGACACAGGCGCCGGCGGCCCCGGGCCAGGTCGCCGTCGTACCGAAGGGGGCGCCCGACACCGGAGTGGCCCCGGTCTCCGCCGAGTCCGGGACCGACGGTGCGCTGATCGGCGCCGGGGCCGCGGCCCTCGCCGTGGGCGGTGCGGCGTTCGTCGTCGTACGCCGTCGGCGGGCGACCGGGGCGTGACCACGCTCTCCAGGCGTGCCTTCGCCACCGCCGCGCTGGGCTCGCTGCTCGTGGCCTGCGGCGGCAACGAGTCCGGCCGGACCACGACCGCGGACCGCTCCGGCGGTACGCCGCCGCCCGAGCCGCCCGCCACGAAGGTGAACGGGGCGAAGGCGCTGGCGCGTTCGGTCCCGGTGAGGCTGCGGATCCCGGTCATCGGGGTCGACACGCCCGTCATACGGCTCGGGCTGGCGCCTGACGGCAGCATGGAGGTGCCACCGGTCACGGCACACGACCGCGCCGGCTGGTACCGGCACTCGCCGACGCCGGGCCGGATCGGCCCGTCGGTGATCACCGGCCATGTCACGGTCGGCGCTTACGGCGACGGGGTCTTCCGGCGCCTCGCGCGGCTGCGCCGGGGCGACCGCGTCACCGTGCGCCTGGAGAACGGCACGGCGGCGGTGTTCGCCGTCAGCGCCGTACGGAAGGTCGCCAAGGCGGACTTCCCGGCGGACGACGTGTACGGCGACGTGGACCGTCCGGAGCTGCGGCTCATCACCTGCGGCGGCCCCCGCACCGATGACGGCTACCTCGACAACGTGATCGTCTTCGCCACGCTGACGGCCGCGAGCCCCTGACCCGCCACATCGGAGGCCGGGCCGGCGGAACCTGAGCCCCCGGCCCGGCCTCCTTCCCTACGAGCCCCCAACAGCCCCCACACCTGCGGTCACGACCATGGAGAGCGTTGAAACGGTCCCGCGACAAGGCAGCGTCCGACCTGTTCGCCGCCCTCTACCCGCGCCTCGCCGGCTGGTGCCGCCGTCTCGTCGACGACGACGAGACCGCCCACGAGATCGCCTCGGAGGCGTTCACCAGACTCTGGGCCCGTTGGACATCCGTGCAGGAGCCCCGCGGCTTCCTCTACGTCACCGCGGCCAACATCGTCCGGGACCACTGGCGCAAACTGGAGCGCGAACGCAAGGCGATACGCCGTGTCACGTCCGAAGCGGCCGTCAGCCCGTACACCGAGCAGGCCGACCCCTCGGTACGGCTGCTCGTGCAGTCACTGCCCGAACGGCTGCGCGTCCCGATCCTGTTGCACTACTACGCTGACATGCCGATCCGGGAGGTGTCCGAACTGACCGGGCGGAAGGAAGGGACCGTCAAGGCCGACCTCCACGCGGCCCGCGAACTGCTCCGCGCCCACCTGAGGAGAAGCCTTGACCACTCGTCCTGACGACGGGCCCGAGTTCGAGCCCGACGACCCCCTCGCCGTCCTGCTGCGGCCCACCTCCGACCGGCTCGTCCCACCCCCGCACCGGTACGAGGCGATCCGCCGGAGCGCCGCCCGTCGCCGGGTGCTCCGCACCGCGGCCGGGGTCGGGCTGTCGTGCGCCGCCGCCGCGCTCGTCGCGCTGCCCCTCCATCTCGCGACGACATCCGGTGCGCCCGCCGCCCCGACGGTGCCGCTCGCCCCGCCGCCCCCGAGCAGCTCGTCGCCCGTGCCCACCGAGCAACCGTCCTCCGTTCCCGTCAGCCCCCACCCGTCCGAGCGGAGGGAGCCCGAAGGCGCACCGACACCGACGGGCCGCGCCCCCTCGGACGTCCCCAGCAGTGTGCCGATGGTGACCCCCAGCCAGGGCCCGAGCCAGGACCCCGGCCGGGACGCCGCCGAGCCCTCCGCCGCTCCCGACGGCGCAGGGCCCGCACAGCCGTAGCGCCCGCGCCACGACGGGGCGGTCAGTGCCCCTTCACACCGCTCACCTCGTTCGGGGACTGCGGCAGTCGCGTCGAGGCCAGCCGGTCGCCGGACTCGATGTCGATCGACACGAGCTTCTTGCTCGACGGGTCGGACACGTACGCGGTGTGGCCGCGTACGAACAGCGCCGGCCGAGGCTGCTGCCAGTCCAGCGGCTCCTGCCAGGAACCGAGGGCGGAGATCTTCTTGGTGATCCTGCCCGTCCGCGGGTCCATGACATGGATCTTGCCGTCCGTGCCGAGGACGAGCGCCTCACCGTGCGGGCCCCGGGCCAGCGAACGGAAGGTGTAGCTGGTGCCGATGTCGACTAGCCGCATCTCGCCCGACTCGGTGTCGATCAGCGACACCTGCTCCGGACGCTCCAACTCGGCGTCCTTGTCCTTCTTGTAGTCGCCGAGAACGACCGGTGACTCCTCCGATCCGGCCTGGTTGCCGATCCTGCCGTACTCCGTGGGGCTGTCGACCTTCTTGATCGCGCCGTCCTTGTAGACAAGGACGCCGTCCTCGCAGCCGATGACGACCGCTTCGCCCTTCGCGGTGGCCTCGCCGTGGACGCCGGGGCACTTCTCGCTCCGCGTGATCTCCTCGCGGTCCGCGCCCAGCACGGTGATGCCGACCCGCTTCTCCTCCGTGCCGAGAGTGGTCACCAACTCGCCGTTCGCCAGCCGGATGGCGACCCCGTGGTGCGGGGCGGCGGAGTCGTACGTCTCGGTCTTCGGCCGGGTGTCGCCGAGGTCCTCGGGGTCGAAGACGGTGACCTCGCCGGTGCCGTCGGAGAACAGGACGGTTCTGCCCGCGTGGTGCACCACATGGCCCGGCTTGGGGCCCTTGAACCCGACGTCCGTGAGCCGCCGGCCCACCGCGTCCATGACCTGGAAGCCGGTCGAGGTCGAGACCATCACATGACGGTCGTCGCCCGCCGGGTTGACCCGGTTGAACCCCTTCAGGGGGATGTCCTCGGCGACCTTCAGCGTCTGCCCGTCGAGTACGTAGAGGCCGCCGTCGTACGTCACGACGAGCGGGTCCTCGACCGGCTTCGCCGACGTACCCGGCGACTTCGCGGACTTCGCGGACTTCTCGCCAGCGGACCCGGACGGGTCGCCGCCGCACGCGGTGAGCGTGACGGAAGCCGCGAGCAGGACGGTGAGGGCGGCCGCCGCCCGTTGGCGTGTTCCATTCCTGTACTTCATTACGTGGTTCTCCTCTCCATGGCTGTCGCTCATCAGGGGCGACAGCGTGGCTATTCGGTGCTCAGAGCGGTCGCGATGGACCGGGTGTTGGCGCGCATCATTTCCAGATAGGTGGCCGCGCCCTTTCCTTTCTCGGTGAGGGATTCGGAGAACAGCGGAACGACGTCGACGTCGATCTCGGTCTCCTGTTTCAGGACTTGGGCCAGCCGGTCCGGCTGGGAGGAATCCGCGAAGATCGCTCTCACGCCCGCCTTCTCGATGGCGGTGGCCAGGGACGTGAGATCCGACGCGCTCGGCGAAGCCAGGGTCGTGCCGCTCGGGACGACGGCGCCCACGATCCGGAATCCGAACCGCTGCGCCAGATATCCGAAGACGTGATGGTTGGTCACCAACTGGCGTCGTTCCTCGGGGATTTCGTCGAAGGCCGTCCGCATCCAGGAACTGAGCGCGGCGATTTTCGCCCCGTACGCCGACGCGTTCCTCTCGACGGCTTCCTTGTCGACACCTTTCACGTTCTCGGCGACCTCGTCCGCGATGAGGTCGACGGCCTCGCGGACCCGCTCGGGGTCGGTCCAGAAATGCGGGTCGGGCTCGTCCGCGCTCTCCCCGGACCGGTAGGTGATCGGGTTCACGGCGTCCCCGACGGCCAGCGTGGAGACACCGGCCTCCTTCGCGGCCTTCACATGCCGCAGGACGTTCTCCTCCAGCCCGAGTCCGTTGTGGACGACGAGATCGGCCTGTTCGACGGCGGCCGCCTGCGGGGCGGAGACACCGAAGGAGTGCGGGTCGGCGCCGGCCCGCATCAGCACCGTCACGTCGGCCTCGTCGCCGACGATGTTGCGGGTGATGTCGCCGAGGATGTTCGTGGTGACGACCACGGTGGGCCGGTCGTCACCGCGCGCCGCACAGCCACCGACACCGAGCACCGACACACAGAGCAGGACCAGGGCGAGCGGCAGGAGGACGGGGCGGGCCGGGGCGTGAGCGGTGGTCGTCGTCCGGTACGTCGGCTGCTTCATCGTCCGGTCTCCACCATGTACGTCGGGGCGAAGCCGAGCGGGAAGGTCCGGGCGAGCCGGAGCCGGTCGTTGTAGTCGATCTCGTAGACCTTCTTCGCGGCGGCGTCGTTGATGTACGCGCGCGTGGTGTCGATCTCGATGACGGCCGAAGCAGTGCCCGAAGCGGCCTCCTTCGTAAGGAGTTCCTTGCGCACCGTGCGCTTCCCGGTGGCGATGTCGTACGCCGAGAGGGCGCCGTCCCTGCCGAGCGCGAGCAGCGGAGCGCCTTCCCCGGCGGTGTTGGCGGCGACGACCGGACCGGTCCTGATCCGCGTCCACGCGCGGTCGGTGACGTCGAGGATCCAGACCGCCTCGTCGCCGGACCTGGCCGCGAGGGTGGTGCTGCCCGCCCGGTGGCGGAAGTCGACGGCGCGGTCGGAGGCGCTCACGTCCTCGCCGTACGCGATCTTCTCCGCGCCGAACGTCCCCTTGTCCTCGCTGACCAGCAGAGCGCCGTCGGCGCAGCCGAACACCGCTCCCCGCCGGGTGACGGCCTCGCCCCGTGCCTCGGCGCACGGTTCCTCGAGGGTGACCACCCTCGCCCCGTCCCGGTCACGGACCTCCACGGTGTCCCGCCCGGCGCCGGCCGACGCCACCAGCAGATGCTCCTTGTAGGGGACGATCGCTCCGCCGTCCGTGCCGGGCAGTGCCCGGCCCCGGGGGACGGTGCCGCTCTCCAGCCTCTTGCGGTCGAACAGTTCGCCCGCGCCCCGCGCCGAGGACACCGCGGTGACGGCCGGGTCGCTGTGTATCCGGGCGGTGTCGGCCGCGCCGATCGGGCCGACATCGCGGATCCCGGCCCGGTAGTAGTGCACGTGATCGCCGTGATCCACCATCCAGGTGCCGGTGTCGACGACGTGCGTCGCGCTGCCGGTACGCAGATAGGCGAACCGGCCGTCGGCGCGCAGCCCCCGTACACCGTCGGTCCGCTTCAACGGCGTGATGTCCTCGGTGATCAGGTCGAGAACGCCGACCGCTCCGGTGCCGGCGTCGGCCAGCACGAGACGGGGCTGCTGCTCGGCGGTCTCCTCGGCGCCCTCGACGTATCCATGGGGCGCCGAGGAGGACTTGGGTACGGAGGCGGGCTGTCGGCCGCTGTCGTGCTGGCAGCCCGCGAGCAGTCCCGAGCCGATGAGCAGCACCGAGCCGACGAGTGCGGCGCGGGACAGGGCTGTCGTGGGCCGGATCTTCCTGAGTGTCATGACGGATGTCCGTATTCCATGTGCGGGCGGTCGGCCGTGGGGGTGGTGGTGGGCCGCGTCCACCGGTGGTGAAGGCCGGCGGTCAGGGTGGAGAGCAGGAACTGGACGACCGCGGTCGCGGCGATCGTCGCCCCGGCGGCGGTGCCGAGGTGCCAGGAGAGCAACAGGCCGAGGAACGTCGCGCTCGACCCGAGGCAGGCGGCCCCGGCCATCACCGCCGGGATCCGCCGGGCCCAGGGGAGCACCGTCGCGGGTGGCGCGATCAGCAGACCGAAGACCAGCAGCGTGCCCACGATGTGGAACGACGCGACGATCGCCAGGGTGAGCAGTGCCAGCAGCGCCGTATGCGCGACGCGCGGTCTCAACCCCAGCGTGTGCGCCTTGCGTTCGTCGAAGGCCAGCGCGACGAACGGGCGGTGTCCGAGTACGGAGATCACCAGGGCGACGCCCAAGGCGCCCCCGAGGTAGGCCAGATCGACCGGGCGGACCGCCAGTACGTCACCGAAGAGGAAGCCGGTCAGGTCGACGGCGAACGATTCGGAACCGGAGACGATGATCACGCCGAGCGCCAGCATCCCGACGAAGAGCAGCCCGATGCTGGTGTCCTGGGACAGCCGTGGCGAGCGGCCGACGAGGCTGACCCCGGCGGCCATGACCGCGGCGCTCACCGCCGCGCCGACGAGCAGGTTGCCGCCCAGCAATGAGGCGAGCGCGATGCCGGGGAGCATGCCGTGCGACATGGCGTCCCCGAGGAACGCCATGCCCCTGAGCACGATCCAGGTGCCCGCCAGGGCACAGATCACCGACACGAGGACGCCGCCCCACAGGGCCCGTTGCACAAAGGTCACCTCGAAGGGACCCACCAGCCATTCCATGGAGCTGGACACTACAATGAAAATGATTATCGTTTCAAACTAGATGGCTGGAGTGCTCCGGGGATGCCACGACAAATAGGACTCGACGATGTGTCGGCCGGCTATGCCAACCGCGCGGTGCTGCATCAACTCACCGCGCGCATACCGGCGTTCACCACCACGGCCGTGGTCGGCCCGAACGGTTCGGGGAAATCCACACTGCTCGGGGTGCTGGCCGGTGTGATCCCCGTGACCGCGGGAACGGTGGAGCACCGGACCGGCGCACGCGCGGCGTTCGTGGTGCAACGCAGCAGGGCCGCCGACGTTCTGCCGCTCACCGTGCGGGACGCCGTGGCGATGGGCCGGTGGGGGCGGCGCGGGCTGTGGCGGCGACCGTCGCGGCGCGACCGGGAAGTGGTGGAGCGGAGCATGGAGCGGCTCGGCATCACCTCGCTCGCGCAGCGGCAGTTGGGAGAGGTGTCGGGCGGCCAGCGCCAACGGGCGCTCGTCGCACAGGGGTTGGCCCAGGAAGCCGATCTGCTTCTGCTGGACGAGCCCACCACCGGCCTCGACGCGGCCGCGGAGCGACTGATCGCCGATGTCCTGGCCGAGGTCACGGCGGAGGGCGTCACCGTCGTCCAGGCGACGCACGACCTGACGGCGGCCCGCACGGCGGGACATGTCCTGTTGCTTCAGGAGGGACGCCTGTGGGGGGAGGGCGCTCCCGCCGAGACACTGACCGACCGGGTCGTCGAGGAGGTCTGGCGCCTGCCCCGACGCGCCTGACCGGCCGACGTGCCTGAAGCGCCGACGTGCCCGAGGGGTCCGGTTCAGGCGTCGCGCAGGAGGATGCGGGTCTCTTTGTCGATCTGGCGAGCTTCCCCCGTGGACACGACGACCACAGGCACCGCCGCTTCCGGCTGGCTGACCAGACGGGCGGGCACCTCGTCGTCCCTCGGCGGCACCAGCAGACCGCCCGTGACGCCGAGGATGCCGAGTCCGGCGCAGATCTCCTCGCGCACCTCCGGCTGGTCCTCGCCGATCTCGCCGGTGAGGACCAGCGCGTCGAGACGGTCCAGGGACGCGGCCATCGCGGCGATGCCGCGGCGGCAGTGGTGGGTGAAGACCTCCAGCGCCAGAGCGGCCCGCTCGTCGCCCGCGGCGCGGTCGCGCACCAGGTCGCGGGTGTCGCCGGAGGATCCGGACAGAGCCAGCAGACCCGAACGGTGGTTGAGCGCCTCTTCGATGTCCTGCGCGGACAGTCCGTGCCGGGTCTGGAGCCACGTCAGGGCGCCCGGGTCGACGGCGCCGCTGCGACGGCTCATCACGAGGCCGTCCAGCGGGGTGAAACCCATCGTGGTGTCCACGCTCGTGCCGTCACGCACCGCGCACGCCGAACAGCCGCCGCCGAGATGGGCGATGACGATCCGCAGGCTCTCGGGCCGCCGCCGGAGCAGTGCGGCGGTGCTGCTCAGCGCCCACGCGTAGGACAGGCCGTGGAAGCCGTAGCGCCGTACGCCGTACTCGCCGCGCCAGGTCTCGGGCACGGCGAACTCGCGGGCCGCCGTGGGCAGTCCGGTGTGGAAGACGGTGTCGAAGCAGGCGACGTGCGGCACGTTGGGCAGCAGCTCACGGGCCGCGTCGAGTACGAGGAGGGCCGGCGGGACATGGGAGGGCGCCAGGTCGGCCGTGAGCTGAAGGGTGTCCCGGACCTGGTCGTCGACCAGGGTGTGCTGCCGCAGATCGGGGCCGCCGTGCACGATCCGGTGCCCCACCGCCATGGGCGCCGGAGCGTATCTGAGCAGGTCCCGGAGCTGCCCGGACATGTTGTCGCCGGGCGCGGAGGCGTTGTCGTACGAGGCGAGCGCCGTGCCGTCGTTCGCGAAGACGGTCAGATGCAGGCTCGACGAGCCCGCGTCGGCCACCAGCACGGGGTCACGTTCATGACTGGCCACGACAGCCCTTCCTCTCAGCTCCCCCGTTCGGCGGACAGGGCCCGAACGGCGGTGTCGACGAGGGCCCCGCGCGGCAACCACGCACGGGCGCTCTCCATCGGCATCGGGCGTTGCCCGCAGCCTCAGGGTGAGTCCGGGCCCGCCTTCCGGCAAGTTTGGAGAGCCGCCATTCGGCTACCCATGGAGGCGACCAGTACGAGCGACCGGTACGAGCGCCACGTGTGGGCGGCCGGTACGAGCAGCCCGTACGAGCAGTCCGTACGAGCGACCCGTACGGGCGGGGCGACGGGCCCACGACCGCGGAGGCAGGAGAGGCACCATGCGTATCGGAATCATCGGAGCGGGCCGCATCGGCTCGACGCTCGCCCGGCACTTCGCCGGCATCGGCCACGAGGTCGCCCTCGCGAACTCGCGCGGCCCGGAGACGCTGGCGGAGCTGGTCGCGGGCATCGACGGCCCCATCCGGGCGGTCACCGCCGAGGAAGCCGGCCGGTTCGGCCAGGTGGTCGTCGTTTCGGTCCCCTACGGGCACCTCCGCGACCTGCCCCTGAGCGAGCTGCGCGACAAGGTCGTGATCGACACCGGCAACTACTACCCGGAACGCGACGGTCACGAGCCCGACCTGGACGACGACTCCACCACCTCCAGCGAGAAGGTACGGGCCGCGACGGACTCCAACCTGGTCAAGGCGTTCAACTCCATCTACTGGGAGACCCTGCGCGACCGGGGCCGCCCCAAGGGCGATCCTGCGCGCCTGGCCATCGCGATCTCCGGCGACGACGAGGAGGCCGTGGCCGTCGTGGCGGGGCTGATCCGCGACATCGGCTTCGACCCGGTGAACGCGGGCCACCTCGGCGGGGGAGGGCGCAAGCACCAGGCGGGAAGTCCCCTCTACGGTGTGGAGCTGTCCGCCGGCGAGCTGGACGCGCGGCTGCACAGCGCCTGAGACGCCTGCTTCGAAGGAAGGCGGATACGGGACTCGGGGCCGTACGGCGTCATCGGATGGCGCGTCAGGGCGACCCCCGGCGGGCCCCGAACGCAACGCCGTCCCGCAGCACCCTGCGGGTGCCGCACGCGACCGGCCTCGTGACCCGTGCGCGTGACGGTCGTCAGGTGCAGTACAGACGCGGCCCGCCCGGCGGCCAACTGCTCGGCCGAGGGGGCGGTCGGCCGCGTGGTGCGGCTGCCCGGCCACCTCCTGGCCGACCTCCGCCGGCCCCCGCCGGAGCAGTACCGTGTGTGACAGAGGAGGGAGTAAAGCATGAGCACAGATACGGCTACGGAGAAGGCGGTCCTCGCGGGCGGCTGCTTCTGGGGCATGCAGGATCTGATTCGCGGTCTGCCGGGGGTGATCTCCACCAGGGTCGGTTACACCGGTGGTGACGTCGCGAACGCGACGTACCGCAATCACGGGACGCACGCCGAGGGCATCGAGATCGTCTTCGACCCCGAGAAGACCAGCTACCGCCAGATTCTGGAGTACTTCTTCCAGATCCACGACCCCACGACGCTCAACCGTCAGGGCAACGACATCGGCCTCAGCTACCGGTCGGCCATCTACTACATCGGTGACGAGCAGAAGCGGGTCGCCGAGGACACCATCGCCGACGTGGAGGCCTCGGGTCTCTGGCCGGGGAAGGTCGTCACCGAGGTGGCCGGGGCGGGCGACTTCTGGGAGGCGGAGCCCGAGCACCAGGACTATCTGATCCGCTACCCGGACGGATACACCTGCCACTTCCTGCGGCCGGGCTGGAAGCTTCCCGCCCGCAGCGAGCGATAGGGCACCTTCCGCGACGACGGTGTCCGCCCGGCGACCGGGCGGACACCGGCCGTCAGACGGCGAACACCTGCGCGTCGTCCGCGAACGCCTTGAACTCCAGCGCGTTGCCCGCCGGATCGAGCAGGAACATCGTCCACTGCTCGCCGGGCTGCCCCTCGAAACGGACGTAGGGCTCGATGACGAACGTCGTGCCCGCGGCCCGGAGGCGGTCCGCCAGGTCGTGGAACTCGGGCGGAGTCAGCAGCAGCCCGAAGTGCGGTACCGGCACGTCGTGCCCGTCGACCGCGTTGCGTACGCCCTCGCCGCGGCGCGGCGCCAGATGCGTCACGAACTGGTGGCCACGCAGATTCCAGTCCACCCACGTGTCCGCGCTGCGGCCCTCCGCCAGACCGAGTACGTCGCCGTAGAAGCGGCGCGCGGCGGCGAGGTCGTCGACGGGCATCGCGAGGTGGAAGCGCGGTATGCGGGTATCGGGGGTGGTCATGGAGGTGTCGCCGCCCTTCGTCGCGGTCCTGGTGCCGGGCTCGTGTCCCGGCTCGTGTCCGGTCCCGTTCACGGGGGCTGTACGTATGGCGCGTACGGTCCCCTCCACGAGTACTGCCCCCCGTGCCGCCCCCTCAGGCCGGTCTCTCCCGCACCACGTCCCTCGGCTCCTTGTCCTCCCGCAGCCCCAGGAAACGCGGATGGCGCAGCATTCCGTCCCTCGTCCACTCGGTGAACGCGATCTGGGCGACGAGCCGGGGCTCCGACCAGTGCGGAGCCCGCTCCTTGACCGCGTCCGCGAACGGCGACCCGGGCACCGCCGCCTCGTCGAGCCGCCGGCGCAGATCGACCAGCGTCGCCCGGTCGTACCCCGTCCCCACCTTGCCCGCGTACCGCAGCCGCCCGTCCTCGTAGTGACCGAGGAGCAGCGCGCCGAAGCCGACGCGGGAGCCGGACGGTTCCGTGTAGCCGCCGATGACGAACTCCTGCCCCTGCTCGCACTTGAGCTTCAGCCAGCCCGTCGAGCGCCGGGGCTCGTACCGGCCGGCGGCCCGTTTCACGATCAGCCCCTCCCAGCCGTCGGCGCACGCCCGGTCCAGCAGCTCCTGACCGCCCGCGTTGCGGTGCGGCGTGAAGCGCAGTGGAGCCCGGTACGTCAGGGCTCTGCGCAGCAGCGACTTGCGTGAGCGCAGCGTGATCGCCGTGAGATCGGCGCCGTCGAGCCGCAGCAGATCGAACAGGTAGTACGTGACGGCCACCCCGCTGGCGCGGGCCCGGCGGGCGTCGCTGATCCCCATGCGCTGCTGGAGCAGGGCGAAGTCGGTACGGCCGTGGGTGAACGCGACGACCTCGCCGTCCACGGTGAAGTCCTCGCACTCCTGCGCGGCCAGGGCGTCCACGATCTCCGGATACGTGGCGTTGAGCCGTCGTCCGCTGCGCGACAGCAGCCGTACGCCCGACGCGTCCCGTACGGCGAGGACCCGGACACCGTCCAGTTTGCGCTCGAAGATCCAGCCGTCGCCGAACACCCGTCGATCGGTCAGGGTGGCGAGCATCGGCGTGGACGCCAGGAGGGCGCCCGAGCGGGTGTGGTTCAGTCTGCTCCGCTCGTCTTCGGGCAGCGTGTCCAGGAGGCTGCTCATCGCGCCTCGCCTCTCTCCGTGGGGTCCGACCAACCGACCGGCTTTCGGAGAAGGCTCCCCGTGACGGAGCGCCGAGTGCTCATGTCACCCGGGCCGATCACCCGTTAGAGGCCGTCCCCGGGCGGTCGGCGGGGACGCGGGGGGCGGCACGTGGTTACGGGGTCAGCCCGTCGCGCAGCCGTCCCGCAGCCGCCGCGAGGCACCGCATGTCGCCAGGCTGCACCATCTGCGCCTGCCGCCACTGTCGAGGAACAGCCAGCCGCACTCCTCGCCGGGGCAGCCGCGCACCACGAGGCGGCGCGGATCCGCCAGCAGGTCGGCGGCGCTGCGGGCCGTCGCGTACAGGGGGAGACGCAGGCCGGCCGACGGGGAGACGTGCCAGCGGCCCAGACTGTCCCCGCCGCGGGTGAACACCGAAGACCTCGCCGCCGCTTCCGCCACACCCGCCACCGCCTCGAAGGCCGCCGTGTCGGCCGGATCCGTCAGACAGGCGTACAGCCGCGCACGGAACTCACGGGCCTCGGCGAGTACGTCGGCCGCCTCGCCGGGTTCGCGGCGCGCCCGCGCGAGCAGCCGGGTGACGACATGGTCCGCCGCGAGGTCGAGATGGCCGGCCCACACCGCGAGCGCGGCGTAGTCGCGGAGCCACTCCGAACCGGGCAGCTCCGGACCGCCCCAGCCCGCGTACGTGTTGCAGAACTCCAGCGCCGGATGGCCGCTGGTGTTCCACGGCAGCCAGCGGTCGCGGACCCGTACCGCGTAGAGGGGAGCGGGTGGCCGGTCGAGGGACGGATCGCGGCGCAGGACGCGCTGGTGAAGGGCCGTCAGATCCGGTCCCGGCTCGACGCCGAGCCGGGTGGAGAGCGCGTGGCGGGTGACGTCGTAGAGCCGGACGGCCTCGGCCGCGCGGTCGGCGCGGTAGAGGGCCGTCATCCGGGCGGCGACGATGCGCTCCCGTTCGGGATGCTCGTCGGCGAGGTCCGTCAGATCCGCCGCGACGCGTTCGTGCAGTCCCATCGAGAGCTGCGTCTCGGCCCGCAGTTCGACGGTGGACAGCCGCAGTGCGTCCAGATGGCCGCCGAGCCGCTCGCGGAGCCGGTCGCCGGCCACATCGGCGAGCAGCGGGCCCCGCCACAGCGCGAGGGCCCGGTCGCCGAGACGGATCCGCTCGGCGGGGTCCGTGGCGTCGGCCGCGGCGCGGGCGAGCGGGACGAAGTCGCGGGCGTCGACCTCGTACCCGTCCGCCTCCAGGACATATCCGTCGTGCCGGGTCTCGATGCGCGGTCCGCGTCCCGTACGCAGGGCGGCGCGCAGCCTGCCGACGTACGTGTGGACGGTGCCGCGCGCCGACGCGTTCGCCTCCCCGTCCCACAGCAGATCGATGAGCCGGCCGGTCGTCACGACGTGCCCCGCGTCGAGCAGCAGGATCGACAGCAGACAACGCTCCTGGCGGCGGCTGTCCGTCAGGAGCGGCGCGCCCTCGTGACGGGCCTCGAACGGTCCGAGCAGCTTGAACTCCATGGCGTACCAAAGGGTAGTCGGGTGGGCGGGGGTGGCAACCGGCCGTGGTGAGAATGTGGTCAGAGCCCGCCGGGACGCTGGTGCCCAGGTCGTTGACCACCACTTCACCGGGGAGAACTCTGTGCGAGGCACCGTCGTAGCGCTACTGGCCCTCACCACACCGCTGTTGGGGGCCGGGACGCATCCGGCTCACGCCGCTTCCGACACCGTGCGCAGCGGCTGGGAGCCGGCACCCTCCGCACCGTGGGACGCGGCCGCCGGTGTGCGGTGCGACGTCCCCATCCACGCCGAGCCGGTCGTCGACGAGGTGGTGCGGCGGGTGGTGACGACCCATCCGGACGGCTCCCCGAAACGTGTCCTCTACCGGGGGGACCTGGTGGTCCGGATCACGAACACCGACACCGGCGCCTTCTACGACGCCGACGCGAGCGGCACGGCGGCCGTGGACCACCGTGCCGACGGCTCACAGTTCTGGTCCGTGCTCGGTCCGGTGCTCGTGGGTGTCGCCGAGAACGGCGGCAGTCTGGCGCGCGGTGTGTATCTGATCGACGGCGCGTACACCCTGGACATCAGCTCGGCCGGCTACAAGGACGTGACCATGGTCCACGGCTCGGTCGACGACCTCTGCGCGCGTATCGACTGACGACGAACCACAGCGTCGCGAGGGCTTGAACACCGGCCGCCGTCAGAAGCGCGCCGGGCAGCGACCAGGTGGCGAGCGGACCAGCGACCCCCGCGCCCAGGGCGAATCCGGTGATCTTGAGGCTCGCGCCCGTGTTGAAGATCTGGCCGCGCAGCCGCTCCGGGGCCTCCCGGTGCCGTATCGCGAACAGCCCTGTGAGCTGCGGCCCTTCACCGAGCCCCACGAGCAGCGCCGCCGCCACGACCGGTACCGGGTGGCCGGTCGCGGCGAGCAGGAGTCCGCCGGCGATGACGAGCGGACCGTACGCGACGACCGTGTCGGGACGCGCCGGGCGGGGGCGGGCGGACAGTACGGCGTTGGCGGTGAGAGCCGCGACGGCGACACCGGAGAGCAGGAGCGCGCCGTGGGCGGGTGAGCCGAAGACGCGCGCGCCGAGCAGCGGGGCGCAGGCGACCAGCATGCCCTGGCCCACGCAGGAGACCACCGAGGTCGTCGTCGCGCGGGCCAGCGGCCGGATCCGTACGATCGCGCGGAATCCGGCGGCCACGTCGGTGGCGAGGGTGGTGGCCAGGTCGGGGGAGGGGCCGTCCATGGGGGGTCTGCCCGCGCGCTTCGGCCGTCGCGCCGCTCGTACGGATCGTACGGCTCGCGTCCGGAGCGTCGGCAGCGCGAGCGCCGAGGGAAGGGCCAGACAGATCAGGGCCGTCGCCACCGCCACTCCGGCGGGGGCGCCCGCCACTCCCGCGACCGCCCCGGCCAGCGCCGGTCCCGCGAGGCTCGCTCCGTTGAACGTCATCGCGTCGAGCGCGTTGGCGCGCGGCAGCCGCTCGTACGGGACGAGGCGCGGCAGTTGGGAGGTCCACCCGCCGGACAGGGCGGGTCCGAGGAGCCCCGCGCACAGCGCGACCAGGACCGAGACGAAGACCGGCACCCGGCCCAGCGTCACGAGGATGATCACCAGCCCCGACGCGTATCCGGCCAGCGCGCCCGCGAGCAGCCGCCCGGGACGGGCGGACCTGTCGAGGAGCGCTCCGAAGACGGGGCCGCCGATCGCCGCCGAGACGGTGAGGGCGGCGAGCAGGGAGGACGCGGTGGCGGCCGATCCGGTGACCGCGAGACCCGCCAGCAGCAGGGCGGTCCCGGACATCTCGTCGCCGGTGCGGGCCGCCGCGGCCCCGGCGCCGTACCACCGCAACGCGGCACGCTGATTCATCCGTGTCACGTTACTCAGGTAACTCAATCATGCGCCAGATGCGTTACATTCGTCCGGTGTCCCCATCGACGACCGGCGACGACTGGTCCACCCGTCACTCCGTACAGACCGTCGCGCGGCGAACGGCCGCGCTGGTCAACGTCCTTGCCGACGAGAGCGCGCCGCCGGAGGCGGTCGCCGATGTGCTGCGCGCACACGGTGAGAAGGGGCGGCTCGAACTGACCGCTCGCGATCTCGCCGAGATGCGCGCCGCCGCGACGGCGCTCCGTGAGGTCTTCGCCGCCACCGACGTCGACCTCGCCGCGACCATGCTCAACGGACTCCTCGGACGCGGCTCCGGCCCACTCCGGCTCACCTCGCACGGCGGTGCAACCCCCTGGCACCCGCACCTCGACAGCGCCGACGAGGCGCCGTGGGGCGAGTGGTTCCTCGCGTCCTCCTGTCTGGCGCTGACCGTCCTGGTCTGGGACCGTCAGCGCCCGCCCGGCGGCGTCTGCGCGTCGTCGAGCTGCCGCAACGTCCATCTCACCCAGGGGAGCGGCCCGCCGCGCCGCTACTGCTCACGCCGCTGCGCCACCCGTGAACGCGTGGCCGCCCACCGCGCCCGCGCGGCCGGTCTCACCGAGGCGGCGTCACCAGCCCCGTCTCGTAGGCCATGATGACGAGTTGGACCCGGTCGCGGGCGTCGAGCTTGCTGAACAGCCGTGCCACATGCGCCTTGGCGGTCGCCACGCTGATGACGAGATGGTCGGCGATCTCCTTGTTGGACATACCGCGCCCGACGAGGACCAGCACTTCACGCTCCCGGCCCGTGATGCCGGTCACCGCCCGTGCGGGCGGGGCCGGTTCGGGCCGGGCTGCGAACTCCTCGATCAGCCGGCGGGTGACGCTCGGCGCGATGAGGGCCTCACCGGCGGCGACCACCCGGATCGCCGACAGGATGCCTTCGAGGGACATGTCCTTGATGAGGAAGCCGCTCGCCCCGGCACGGAGCGCGGCGTAGACGTACTCGTCGTCGTCGAACGTGGTGAGGACGACGACCCGCGCCGACCCGGGACCGGCGGTGATCAGGCCCGTCGCCTCGATACCGTCCATGCCGGGCATCCGGATGTCCATCACGACGACGTCCGGCCGCAGCTCCCGGACCAGTTGGACCGCCCGGGCGCCCGTCCCGGCCTCCCCGACGACGTCCAGGTCGGGGTGGTCGGCGATCAGGACGCGCAGCCCGGAGCGGATCAGCGGCTGGTCGTCGGCGAGTACGACACGGACCGGAGCCGCGGGCCCTCCCGCCACGCCGTTCCCGTCCCCGTACCTGTCGCCGTCCGCCGTACCCTCACCCGCCCCCGTCACCGGACCACGTCCGTCCGCGCGCCCGCTTCAGTCCCGCTGGTCGGTGCCGGGACCGGCACCGGCAGCCGTGCCTCGACGCGGAACCCGCCCTCCGGGCGCGGCCCGGCGGTCAGCCGGCCGCCCAGGAGCCCGACCCGCTCCCGCATGCCGACCAGACCCCAGCCCCCGGACCGGTCGATGTCGGCGGGCTCGCAGCCACGCCCGTCGTCGACGACCTCGACGGACACCTCCCCGGCCCCGTACCCGACCGTCACCCGGCACGACCGGGTCCCCGCGTGGCGTACGACATTGGTGACCGCCTCCTGGACGATGCGGTACGCCGACAGGTCGATGTCCGCCGGAATCTCCCGGCGCGCGCCACGCCACCGCAGCTCGACCCCGACCCCCGCGCCCTTCGACGTCGACGCCGCCAGTCGCCCGATGTCGGCCAGCCCCGGCGTGGGATCGAGGGATACGGGCTCCGCACCGGCGTCCGGTCCCGTACGGCGCAGGGTCCCGAGCGTCCGCCGCAGCCCCGCGAGCGTCTCCCTGCTGGTGGCCTCGATGCTGACGAGGGCCTTGCGCGCCTCGTCGGGCTGGGTGCCGATCACCCGGCTGCCCACCCCCGCCTGGATGGCGATGACACCGATGCTGTGGGCGATCATGTCGTGCAACTCGCGTGCGATCCGCAGCCGTTCGGCGGCGACGGCCTGTGCCGCCACCTGGGTGCGCTGCTCCACGGCGTGCTCGCGGCGCTCGCGGATCGACACCCCGATCATCCAGGCGGCCACCAGCGCCAGGGCGAGGACGACGAGCGTGCGGATGTAGACGTCCGACCCGGACGTGAAGTAGGTGGCGGACGCGATGTGCACGAGGAGCGTCGGGACGGCGGCGGCGAGCGCGACACGGCGGGTACGGGAGGCCACGACGGACAGCACGGCGAGATCGTTCGCCAGCACCAGCAGATACACCACCTCCCACGAAGGCCGCTGCGCCGAGACGGCGAAGGTGCCGGCCAGCATCAGCGCCGTGGCGGGCAGCGGGTGGCGCCGCAGCAGAGCCACCGGAAGCACGGTGGCGACGGCGCACAGGAGGAACCGCAGGCTGGTGGAGTTGTCGGGACCGCTCCGCACCGCGAGCAGCAGAGCGAACGGATAGGCGACGCCCCCGCACCAGGCCGCGACCGGACGCCAGATCCGGTCAAGGGGTCTGAGCTGTGGAAAGAGCGAAGTGGCCGACATGGGCCGATCGTAACCGCCGCCCCCGCGCGGGGGTATTGGCCGACGGGCGTACGCCCACGGGCCACCCCCGCCACCGCCGGTGTGGCCGCCGGCCCGATGCCGAACGGGCCGGTGCCCGGCCACTGTTGGCCGGGTGATCGAAGTCAACGAACTGACCAAACGCTACGGCGGGACCACCGCCGTCAAGGACCTCAGCTTCACCGTCCGCCCAGGCCGGGTCACCGGATTCCTCGGACCCAACGGAGCGGGCAAGAGCACCACACTGCGGCTGCTCATCGGCCTCGACCGGCCCACCTGCGGCGCCGCCACCATCGACGGCCGCTCCTTCCGGGACCGCCCGCGCGGGCTGCGGCACGTCGGCGCCCTGCTCGACGCCCACGACGTCCACGGCGGGCGCACCGCCCGTGCCCATCTGTCCGCACTCGCCCGTAGCAACGCACTGCCGAAGCGACGGGTGGACGACGTCCTGCACGAGGTGGGGCTGGCCGCCGCCGCCCGGCGCCGTATCGGCGGCTTCTCGCTCGGGATGAAGCAGCGGCTCGGGATCGCCGCCGCGCTGCTCGGCGATCCACCGGTGCTGCTGTTCGACGAGCCGATCAACGGCCTCGATCCGGAAGGCGTGTTGTGGGTACGCGGGCTGTTCCGGCGCCTCGCGGCCGAGGGGCGCACCGTGTTCGTCTCCAGCCATCTCATGAGCGAGATGGAGAACACGGCGGACCATCTCGTCGTCATCGGCCGTGGCGAGCTGATCGCCGCCGAGAGCGTGACGGACTTCGCGGCCCGTGGCACCCGGTCGAGCGTGACCGTACGGACCCCGGACGGCGCGGCGCTCACGGCGCTGCTGACGGCCGAAGGCGCGGACGTACGGACGGAGGCCGGGGTGCCGGCCGGCGGACCGCTCGTGGTGACCGGCCCCGACGCGGCGCGCATCGGGGAACTCGCGCACCGACACCGCATCAGGATCAACGAGTTGACGACCAGCTCCGCCTCGCTCGAGGAGGCGTTCATGGAACTCACCGCCGACAGCGTCGAATACGGCGCGGGGGACACACGATGACCGGACCGGCGACGACAGAGACCACCACGGCCACCACATCGGGGACCGCCACGGGCCGGCCCGAACCCCGGCCCCGGTTCCACAACTTGACCGCCGCCGAGTGGATCAAGATGTGGTCGCTCCGCTCGACCCCCTGGGCCTTCGCGGTGAGCGCGCTGCTCGTCGTCGCGATCAACACGAACGCCGCCGTCGCCGACCACAACAACTGGCCGGGCTACCCCGAGGGGATCCGGGAGCTGTTCGTCCCGATCTGGGCCATGCGTGACGCCTTCACCATCGGCGGCGCGATGGTCCTCATGCTCGCCGCCGCGAGCATCGGCGCGCTGACGGTCGTGGGGGAGTACGGCACCGGACAGATCCGTACGACGTTCGCCGCCGTCCCGGCCCGGCGCTCGGTGCTGGCGGCCAAGACCGTCGTGGTCACGGCGGTCACCACCGCCCTCGGCGCCGTCGCGGCCGTGACCTCGTTCGCCGTGACCCAGGCGATCCTGTCCGGGCGGCATGTCGGACTGCCCTTCGACTATCCGGGCGCGGCGCGCGTCATGGCGGCGTCCGCGCTGCTCGCGCCGGTGTGCGCGCTCATCGGTATGAGCCTCGCGGCACTGATCAGGCACACGGCGACGACAATCGTCAGCCTCACCCTTCTCCTTCTCGTGCTGCCGTCCCTTCTCAACGAGGGCAGGCACTCGACGGCCTCGCTCCTGCACGCCCTTCCCCAGGGCGCGTGGGCCGAGTTGGTGACGGTGGGCGACTCGCCGGTCCCCGTGGCCTACCCGACGACGATCGCCGGCTCGTGGCTCGTGTACGGGCTCTGGTCGCTCGTCGCGGTGGTGATCGCCGTCGTCGCCGTCCATCACCGCGACCCGGCGCCCTGATCCGGCCCGTCCGGAACGCGGACCGGCCGGGAGCCCCGGCAGGGCCCCGGCCGGATTCACCTGCCGGGCTACGGAGTCGTGGCGTACGCCGCGCCGGCGAAACGGGCGGTCAGCCAGACCGGGTCGACGATGGCGGAACCGACAACGACGGCGTGCGCGCCCGCGGCGACGGCCGCGCGCACGCCGTCCGGCGTCGAGTAGCCGCGCTCCGCGACGACCGGCACCCCGGCGCCGGCCACGAGGATCTCCACGAGCCCGAGGTCGGGCAGCGGGCCGGTGTTCGCCTTCGCGGGATAGCCCATGGTCGACGAGCTGACCATCGCGGCACCCGCCGCCACGGCGGTGCGCGCGTCGTCGATCCCCGGCACACCGGCCTTGACCGGCCTGCCCAGCGCGACGAACGACGCGATCAGTTCGGACAGGTCCTGCCCGTCGTGGCGGCGTGCCGCCGAGTCCGCCTCCAGTTCGACGACATCGGCGCCGGCCTCCACGAGGGCGGCCGCGTGGGCCGTTGTCGGCGTGATGCGCACGACTCCGCCGTGCGAGCCGTCGATGTTCACGGCGAGCAGGTGGAGGCCGGGGACGGCGCGCTTCACGGCGCGTACGGCGTCCGGGCCGTCCACTTTCACGGCGACGGCGCCGCCCTCCTGCGCGGCGGCGGCGAGCCGCACGACATCCTCGACATGTCGCCAGGGCGACTGCGGTGACGGGGTGAGCGAGACGATCAGCCCGCGGGGAATGAGGTTCACGCCGCGAACTCCTCGCCGTTCACCAGGACGCGCTCGACGGCGACGTCCTCGTCGGTCACGATCAGGTCGGCCGGTCCGCCGAGGGTGAGCTCTCCCGCGCCGGTGAGCCCGTAGAAGCGGGCGGGCGCGCGGCTGGCCAGGTTGACCGCGCGGTCGATGGGCCAGTCGTGCTCGACCAGCTTCCGCACCTGCTGCAACAGCGTCACCGTGCTGCCGGCGAGGGTGCCGTCGGGCAGCCGCGGAACACCTTCGGTGACGGCGACCGTGAAGCCGCCCACGGTGAAGACACCGTCGCCCGCCCCCGCCGGGGACGCCGCGTCGGTGACGAGCATGACGCGATGCTCGGCGGCCTTGAGCGCGAACAGCGAGGTCTCGCGCGCCAGATGGATGTCGTCGGCGATGAGCTGGATGGCGACCTCCTCCCGGTTGAGCGTCGCGCCCGCGATACCGGGGGCGCGGTGGCTGAACGCGATCATCCCGTTGAACAGGTGCGTGACCGCGCGGGCGCCCGCGTCGAAGCCCGCGTACGCGGTCGCCGTGTCGGCGCCCGAGTGCCCGGCCTGCACGATCACCCCTTCCCGGGCCGCCCGGGCGATCAGCTCCAGCGCGCCGGGCAGCTCGGGGGCGACGGTGATCGTGCGCAGCGGCCCGGCGTCGAGGAATCGCCGCACGATGCCGAAGTCGGGGTCGCGGAGGTACTCGGGGCGGTGCACGCCGCGGTGGTTCGGGGACAGGAACGGTCCCTCGGCGTGCACACCGACGACCTTCGCGCCGCGCGGCGCAGATCGCTTCAGCTCGCCGAGTACGCGGAGCTGGCGGACCACGTTGTCCTCGGAGTCGGTGATGACCGTGGGCTGTACGTGGAACACACCGTCCCGCGTGAGCGCCGCGAACGCCCGCTCGAACTCCTCGGCCGTCGCCGCGTTGAAGTCGACCCCGCCGTACCCGTTCACCTGAAGGTCCACCAGGCCGGGCAGGACGTACCCCGTACCGGTCGACGGCAGACCGGCGCGTACCAGCCGTCCGTCGTCGACCTCGATGTCGCCCTTCACCCAGGCGCCGGCGATGACGGCGCCGCGTGCGGAAACTCTCATGGATACAACCTCGCTAGATGGGGGACGACGCCGCGGCCGGTCGGTTCCGCCGCGGTCTGGGGATGGTGGGCGCGGCCGGCCTGGCCCTCCAGGGCGGCGCGGAAGCGATAGCGGTCGCCGCGGTAGACGCTGCGGCACCACTGCACGACACGGCGGTTCTCGTCGAAGGTGGTCTGGACGATCTCCAGTACGGGATCGCCCGAAGGGAGGCCGAGCCTCTCGGCGATCTCGGCGGTCGCGCCGCGCGCTTCGATGACGCAGTCGGCCCGGACCGCGTGCAGGCCGTACCGCTCCGCGAGCGTGGAGTACAGGGAAGCGGTCGTGAAATCGTGCTCGCCCAGCCCGGGCGCCGGCCCCTCCGGGATGAGCGAGAAGTCGATCAGGGTGGGGATGCCGTCGAGATACCGCAGCCGGGCCAGTTCGACGACGGGAGCGCCCGGCGCGATACCCAGCAGGTCCGCCTCGTCGAGCGAGCACGCGCGGGTCAGGCACTTCAGCACCTTGGAGCTGGAGGTCAGACCGTTCGCCGCGGCGAGGTCCGAGAAGCTCACGAGCCCGGTGGCGCCCTCCTCGATCGACTCCGCCTCCGGCCCGCCGGGCAGCATCGAGATGGGCGCGTGTGTCTCCGCCCGCACCCACCGGGCACCGGCGACGACGTTGACCAGACCGGCCATCTCCAGATCCTTCAGCGCGTGGCGGACGGTGACCCGGCTGACGTCGAACTGATTGGCGAGAACCCGCTCGGAGGGCATCCTCGAACCGGGCGCGATGACGCCCGATTCGATGCGTTCCCTGAGGTGCTGCGCAACCTTGCGGTGCAGTGCTGGCGAAGTAGACATAGACCCGATTGTGTCCGTTGGAATCGAAGGGGATGGACGTATTCGGCGGCCCGCACCGTGCGGTGCGGGGGCGGGCGTCCGGCGGCCGGGCCGGTGACGGCTATTCGCCGTCGTCGAGCT
Organism: Streptomyces sp. NPDC060366; assembly: GCF_042725135.1. NCBI lineage: Bacteria > Bacillati > Actinomycetota > Actinomycetes > Kitasatosporales > Streptomycetaceae > Streptomyces > Streptomyces sp. NPDC060366. The sequence continues at coordinate 156,109 of NZ_JBHXDC010000013.1, forward strand.
TGGTGCCGGTGTCGAGGAAGAGGAACTCGTCGGGGTCGATGCCCCGCGCCCGCGCCGCGCGCAGCGCCACCTGTTGCAGCAGCGCCGCCACGAAGACCGGGATCTCCAGGGGGCCGTGCGCCTCGATCGGCACGACCAGGGTCCGCTCGCCGTGGGCGGGAGGAGCGCCGGTGCGCAGCTCGACGATCTGACGGCCGAGCGAGCCGAGGGCCCGGACGATCTGCCCGTCGTCGGGACCGTCGAGGACGATGTGCAGGGTCGAGGGGTGCGTCGACTCCATCAGCCCGTGCAGATACTGCCGGGTCTCGAACGACGCCGCGGGCACCCGCACCACCTCGCGCAGCAGCAGCGCGCCGCCCTCGACCCCGCCGTACTGGTCGGCCGGCGCCACCAGGTCGATGATCGACGCGGCCGACAGCCGGTCCGCGATCTCCTCGATCCGCGCGGAGGCCGAGTCGATGAACACGGCCAGCCGCTCGCCCAGGCTGAGCCAGGAAGCGGACGGTTCGCCGTCGGTCCAGGTCTCGGCGAGCATCGACACGGCCATCGCCGATGCGGTGAAGCCGACCGTCGAGGCGAGACTGTCGGGCAGATCGCCGAGTGTGAGTACGGAGTCGGCGGCGGCGGCCATCGGCGAGTCGGTGACGTTGACGACCGCGAGCTTGCGGCCCGAGGCCGCGCGCAACACGTCGACCGTCTCGCGGCTGCGGCCCGACTGCGACAGCGCGACGAGGGTGGCGTTCTCGTCGAACGGACCCGCCTCCGCCGCGTTGAGCCGGACACTCGGGATGCCGCGTGCCGACAGATGGGCGGCCGGCGCGGCGAGCGCCGCGAGGCTGGCGCCGATGCCGATGAAGGTGACCTGGGCGGGGCGGCCGGCGGCGCCGGCCGTGGCGAGCGCCCGCTCGCGCAGTACTGGGGCGACCTCGGTGAGCCGGCCGGTCTGGTCCAGTACGCCCTCCTCGAAGGGGATGAAACCCTGTCGCAGAAACGCGTTGACACTCATCGGCCGCTGGCCGCCCTTCCTCGTCGTGCCAGGGAATCGATCACGACGGCGACGACGAGTACAGCGCCGGTGATCACGTACTTGACGGCGGAGGTCTGGTTGAGCAGATCCATGCCGTTGGACACCGCTCCGATGACGAGCATGCCGAGCAGTGCCGAGTAGGCGGTGCCGCGCCCGCCGAACAGGCTTGTGCCGCCGATGACCGCGGCGGCGATCGCGTTCAGCAGGATGTCGCTGCCGCCGCTGGCCTGGTTGACCGCGAACAGGCGCGAGGCGGCGAGCACTCCGCCGAAGGCCGCGAGGGACGAGGCGATCGTGAAGGCGATGACCTTGACCGTGCCGACCTGGATGCCCGCGCGCCGGGCGGCCTCGGCGTTGCCGCCGACGGCGAACAGCTTGCGGCCGAACGTCGTACCCCGCAGCACCACATCGACGATCACCACGAGTCCGACGAAGATGATCAGCGACAGGGGTATGCCGTGCCACTGCGCGAAGACGGTGGTCGCCGCGAGGATCACCACGGTGATCACGGACGCGGGTACCAGGCTCCCGCTGAGCGGTCGCACGGATAGACCGCGCTCGCGCCGCCGCGCGGACGTGCGGAACGCCTTGCCGAACGCCGCCGTCGCGTAGACGAGGGCGATCACGTAGCCGATCCACGCCGGGAGCGTGGTGTTGGCGAGGGAGGCGATCGCGCCGTCGTAGGGGATGTTGATCGTGCCGTGGTTGCCGAGTACGAGGAGCTGGCCGCCCTGCCAGGCGAGCAGGCCGCCCAGGGTCAGTACGAACGACGGAACGCCGAGCTTGGTGAAGATGAACCCGTGGAACAGACCGATCGCGGCGCCGAACACGACGGCCAGGACGATCGCGAGGACCGGCGGCCAGCCCATGTTGATGCTCAGTACGACCATGGTGGCGGAGGTGATCCCGCTGACCGATCCGGCGGAGAGGTCGATCTCCCCGATGATCAGGACGAACACGATGCCGAGCGCGATGACGCCGGTCGAGGCGATCTGAAGGCTCAGGTTGGAGAGGTTCTGCGGCGAGAGGAACCGGTCGTTCGCGATCTGGAAGACCAGCGAGATGACGACGAGGCCGAGGATGACGGGCAGCGGTCCGAAGTCGCCTGTGCGCAGGCGGTGGACGCGCTCCCGTACCCAGTTCCCCTCCGACGGTGGTCCGGGTGCCAGGACGCCGCGCTGGGGGCGGCCGGTGGCGGTGTTCGTGGTCACGCTCTTCCTTCCTCGGCCCGGTCGCGGCGCAGCTTCCGGCGCTTGTGGGCACTGCTGTCGGCGATGCCCGTGATGGCGGCGACGACCTGCTCCTCGGTGGTCCCCTCGACGGGGAACTCGCTGACGCTGCGTCCGAGCCGCAGACAGACGATCCGGTCCGCCACGTCGAAGACGTCGGCGAGGTTGTGGCTCACCATCAGGACGGCGTGCCCCTCGGCGCGCAGCCGCTCGATGAGTTCGAGCACCTCGGCGGTCTGCTCGACGCCGAGGGCCGCGGTGGGCTCGTCCAGGATGACCAGCCTCGGGTCACCGAGCAGGGACCGCGCGATGGCGACCGACTGGCGCTGCCCGCCCGAAAGCGACGAGACGGGAGCACGCAGGTCCTTGATCCTGACGGAGAGCCGCTTGAGCAGCCCGACGGCGACCTGCTCCATGTCGAGCGCGCTCAGAAAGCCCCCGTGGTGCTTCTCGCGCCCGAGGAACAGGTTGGCGACGATGTCGAGGTTGTCGCACAGCGCGAGGTCCTGGTAGACCGTCGCGATGCCGAGGCGTGTCGAGTCGATGGGCTTGCGCGGTGACACCTGCTCGCCGTTCACCGACATGGTGCCGCTGTCGCGGGGGTGGGCTCCGGAGATCGTCTTGATCAGGGTGGACTTGCCCGCCCCGTTGTCGCCGACGAGTGCCACGACCTCTCCCGCGGCGACGCTCATGCTGACGTCGCCGAGCGCCTTCACGGCGCCGAAGCTCTTGCTGATGTGCTCCAGTTCGAGCACGGGCGGCGGACTGACTCCCGCCCTTTCGACGGTCACTGTCATCGGCCGTCTCCTTTCGAATCGCGTTGGTCCGCCGCGGCGGCGACCACGATCGGCTTGGCGAGGTGCCACGCGGCCGCGCCGGCGAGACCGGCGTCGTCACCGCACAGGGCAGCCCGCACCTCGACGTCCCAGGAGACGTACGAGGCCGCGGTGTCGCGGATACGGCGGTCGAGCTCGTCGAGCAGGTGGGCGCCGGCCGCGCGGGCGAGCCCGCCGCCGACCACCAGCACGTCGGGTGAGACGACATGGCACAGGAGCACCGCGGCCGCGGCCGCCGCGTCGGCGATGTCGGCGAGCGCGCCGGACGCCAGCTCGCGGGCATGCCGCTCCTGGGCGGTGGTCCCGGTTCCTGAGGCGAGTTCGGTCAGGGTGCGGTAGTCGACGTCCCTGCCGAGTTCACGCGCGACCCGGCGTACGCGCTGTCCCGAACCGAGGTCCTCGATCATGGGGCGTCCGGCGCCGAGCAGGTGCAGGAACCCGATCTGGAACCCCGACAGACGCCCCGACAGCACACGGCCGTCGGTCACCGCCGCCGCGCCGACCCCGGTGGAGAGGGTGAGATAGGCCGTTGTCGCGGTGGTGGCTCCGGCGCCGAAGTACGCCTCGCCGATCGCCGCCAGTTCGGCGTCACCGGCCAGCTCGACGGCCAGCCCGGTGACCTCGGAGAGGTGCGCGGCCGACAGCCGGTCGAGGTCGGTGGACGGCAGGTTCCGTGCCACGTGCAGACGGCCCCGGACGTGGTCCACCCGTCCGGGCAGGCCGACGACCGCCGAGACGGCGTCCGTACCGGCCGCGATCCGGGTCATGAGGTCCGCGACCTGCTCGTGCGCCGCGCCGTGCCGGACGGGCTCCTTGAGCCGGGCGGTCAGGACGCCGCTCCGGTCGACGAGCGCCGCACGGACCGTGGTACCGCCCAGGTCGACTGCTACGCACTGGGCGGCATCACCGGTGGGGAGGGAGGTCACTTAGCGGAGTCCCGCCTTGACGCACGCCTTCTCGTAGTCGGCCGTGCAGATCTGATCGACGGTCAGATAACCGCTGTCGATCAGGACCTCCTTCATGTTCTCCATCGTCACGGCGATGGATTCGAGCAGATAGGCGGGCACCTTCTGGGCGCCGTCGTCGACCGTGCCGTTGAGCAGATCGGCGGAGGGCTTCTCGCCCTTGGCGAGCGCGGCGGCGGCCTTGGCGCCGATCTGGGCCTCGGTCTCGACCGGCAGATACGTGCTCTCGTACAGGTCGCCGGCGACCATGTTCTGGATGGCGTCGAGTTGTGTGTCCAGACCCGTGACGGGCGGCATCGGTTTGACACCCGCGCTCTTGAGCGCGGCGACGACACCGGTGGCCATGCCGTCGTTGCCCGCGTAGACGCCGTCGATGTTGGACGCGCCCAGCTTGGTGATGGCCTGCTGCATCTGGTTCTGCGCGTTGGCGGCCGACCAGCCCTTGGTGTCGTACTCGGCGGCGACGGTGAAGCCGGACTTGTCGATGACGCTGTGCGCGCCTTCCTTCTCGGGCTTCGCGCCGGAGTCGACCGGGTCGCCGTTCATCATGACGACGTTGCCGGAGGTCTTGCCGTCCTTCTTCAGCTTGTCGAGAAGGGACTGCATGCCGACGGCGCCCTGCTGGACGTTGTCGAACTTCACCGCGTAGTCCACGCCCGCGTTGTAGATGACGCGGTCGTAGCTCATGACCTTCGCGCCCTGCTGACGGGCGCTGGCGACCGCGGCCCCGGCTGCGTTGGAGTCGACGGGGTCGATCACCAGAACGCTCGCACCCGCGGTCAACGCCGACTCGACCTGGCTGAGTTGCTTGCCGGCGTCCCCGGCCGCGTTGTAGTAGCGGAGCTGACACTCGGGGCAGCTCTCCGTGAGCTGCTTCTCGAAGGTCGGCTTGTCCCGTGCCTCGTACCGGGCGGTCGCGTTCTCCGGGAGCAGGAGGGCGACGATCTTCTTCTCGGCGCTGCCGGCCGCGGTGCTGCCGGAGGTGTCCCCCGATCCCTCGGATCCGCCCTGTCCGCAGGAGGCCAGCAGGAGTGCTCCGACCGCGGCCACGCCCACGACGGCCATGGGTCTGCGACGTGAATGAGAATTGACGTTCATGAGTGGTTTGTCTCCCTCGGGCCATTTGTGGCGGGGTGATGTGGAGCACGCTAGAACTGGCGGCAACCACTGGTCAACCCTCTGGTATCACGGCTCGATAACTGAAGTAGACCACTGGTATTACCCGCCTCCGGCCAGGGAATCTTCACCCGCCCAAGCGCAAGCGTCGCAGCGGGAGCGGCTTTCACTCCCGCTGCGACGCTGCGGCGAATCACTCCGGCCCACTTCTGGTCTGAACCGGTGGTATACCTGATGGCCCGCTACCTCGGGCGGACAGGAACCGCGGACAGGAGGCGCGGACAGGAACCGCGGACAGGAGGCGCGGACAGGAACTAGGAGGCGCGGTGCGCGGGTTGGAGCCCGGCGTACACCCCGCCACGCGTCATCAGCGCGTCGTGCGTCCCCACTTCGGCGATCCGGCCGTCCTCCATGACGACGATGCGATCGGCGCCCCGGATCGTCGACAGCCGGTGGGCGACCACGAAGACCGTACGGCCGTCGACCAGCCGCGCCAGCGCCTCCTGCACCAGCGACTCCGAACGGGTGTCGAGGGCGGAGGTGGCCTCGTCCAGGACGAGCACCCTGGGGTCGCGTATGAGTGCGCGGGCTATCGCGAGCCGCTGCTTCTGCCCACCGGAGAGGCGCGCGCCGCGCTCCCCGACGACGGTGTCGAGACCGTCCGGCAGACGGTCCACGAATTCGAGGGCGTTCGCGTCGCGCAGCGCCCGGCGCACGGTGGTCTCGTCCGCGCCGTCGAGCCCGTACGTGACGTTCTCGCGGATCGTGCCCTCGAAGAGGATCGACTCCTGCGGTACGACGGACAGGAAGCGGCGGTAGCTGCGCAGATCGAGGGCGGCCATGTCCCTGCCGTCCAGCAGGATGCGTCCCGAGGTGGGGCGGATGAAGCCGATGAGGAGGTTGAGCACGGTCGACTTGCCCGCGCCGGACGCGCCGACCAGGGCGATGGTCTGGCCGGGGCGCGCGGAGAGGGTGAAGCCCTCCACGGCGGTGCCGGGCGAGGCGTCGTACCGGAAGCCGACGTCCTGGAAGTCGATGCGTCCGGCGACCGTCTCCACCTGCTCCTTGCCCGCGTTGCTCTCGAGGTCCGGGGCCTGGAGGACCTCGCCCGCCGACCGTACGGACTCAAGTCCCTTGCTGATGACGGGCGCGAGGCCGAGCAGGGTGACCACGGAGCTGGTCAGGGTGGTGAAGAAGGCGCTCAGCATGACGACGTCGCCCGCCGTGATGGGCAGCAGCCCGTGGTACGCGACGAGCGCCGAGCCCGCGAGACATACGACACCGAGGGAGTTGAGCAGGATCCAGGCGAGCGCGCCGAAGCGCCCGTTGAGCAGATCGAGCCGTACCCCGGCCGCGAGCACCTCGCGCAGCGAGCCGTCGATACGGACCATCGCCGCACCCTCCAGACCGTGCGCGCGGGTGATCGGGATCAGCGACGTCATCTCACTGACCCGCGACGACATGCGCTCGACCTCGTGGCGGAACGCCGCGTTGTGGCTCTGGAGCCGCCCGCGCAGCCGCACGATCAGGAAACCGGCGGCGGGGACGACGAGCAGGAAGACGGGGAGGAAGGACGGCACCCGTACACCGATGACGACGAGTCCGCCGACGAGCGTGATGACGGCGGCCAGCCCCATGTCCGAGGACTGCTGCACCATTTGCTCCACCGTCTCCACGTCCCTGACCACCTTGGCCTGGAGCACACCGGCGCTCACCCGCGAGTGGTAGCCGATCGAGAGCTGCTGCATACGGCGGCACAGCGCGTCGCGCAGGGCCATGCCCACCCGCCGTACGCTCCCGGCCAGACAGCGCACATAGAGCAGATGCAGAGGGAAGTTGAGCAGCAGGACCACGAGCAGGACGCCCGCGTTGATCCAGATTCCGGAGACCGGGCCGTGCTGCACGACGGTGTCGATGATGTTGGCGGTGATGAGCGGAAGCAGCCAGATCGGGCTGTGCTTGCCGATGAACGCGAGGACGGCGAGCGCGAGTCGGGGGCGGTCGGGACGGAAGAGATAGCCGAGGGTCCGTACGGGATGCTCACCCCGGTAGCGGTGGTCGAGCGCCGCCGCCGACGGGGTGGTGGAGACCGGTCGCTGCATGAGCCAAGCAAATCCCGCGCCTCACGGGCGTGCAACCCCCTTCTCTCCCGCGGCTCCCGGGTGGCGGTGGCGGTGGCGGGGGCCTCGGATCTCCCGCCTCAGCCCGCGAACGGGGTGTCGGGGACACCCTGACCCGCGTCCGGCAGGACGAGGAGCGAGCCGGTGAGGGGGTGCGGGTCACGGACGCCGACGCGGGCGGTGGTGATGTAGAGGTCGCGAAACTCCGGTCCGCCGAAGGCGCAGGAGGTGGGGCGCAGAACGGGCAGTTCGACGGTGCGGTCCAGCTCGCCGTCCGGTGTGTAGCGGCGGATCGCGGCGCCGTCCCACAGGGCGACCCAGACACAGCCCTCCGCGTCGACGGTCAGCCCGTCCGGGTGTCCGGCGCCCGCCTCGATCGTCGCCAACGGGCCCTCGTCGACGAGGGGTTCACCGGGGGAGTGCGTGTCGGCGCGGAACCGGTCGATACGGCCGGTGGGGGTGTCGATGTAGTACATCGTCCGGCCGTCGGGGCTCCAGCCCGTGCCGTTGCCGACGGTGACGGGCCGTGTGTCGGTGACGGTCCCCGCGGACGCGCCCGGCGCGCCGAGTGCGCCCGGCGCGACCCGGATCAGCGTCCCGCCGCCCGGCGTCTCGTCGTAGCGCATGCTGCCCGCCCAGAGCGCGCCGTCGGGCGCGACGGCCGCGTCGTTGCCCCGCCGGCCCGGCACCGGATCGCGCACCAGCCAGGAGAAGTCGCCGCCGGGGCCGTACAGTCCGATGCCGTCACGGAGGTTGACCACCAGCCCGCCGCCGGCCCGGGGGAGCGCGGCACCGACGTGCTGCTCGGTGGCCATGACCGTACGGCGGCCGTCGGCCGGGTCGAAGGTGTGGATCCGCGCCGAGAGGATGTCCACCCACAGCAGCCGGCCGGTCGCCGGATCCCAGGTGGGACCCTCGCCCAACTCCGCCTGTGCCAGTACGGCGACCTCGATCCGGGGCCCGGTCATCGCTCCCCGCCCTTCTCGCCCGCCGCTTGCACCGACTGCCAGGGGGCCGTGAGCCCACGCTGTCCCAGACCGCTCCGGCTCCAGTCGCAGACCCCGCCGGGGAACGCCGCCCGCAACTGCCGGAGTTCGGCGCCGGTGAAGGTCACCTCGTAGTCGGCCGGGTCCACCGCCTTGCGCCGGCACGCGATCACATCGTCCGCGAGCGGTGCTCCGGCGACCAGCCTCGGTGTCGGGAAGGCCGGATAGAGCGCGCCGCACTCGCCGGGGTTGTCGTAGGCCAGGCGCTGCTCGATCTTCCGGGGCTCCGCGTCCCTGGTCCAGCACGCGTCGGTCAGCTCGGCCGGCTTGTGCGCGACGACGTCCCGCGCAGTCCGGTCCGCCCGCGCCCCGGCGGACGTCAGCGAGGTCAGCCAGGTGTCCATCTCCGTGAGGGCGTACCGCAGCGCGGGGCTCTTGAGGCTGAAGCCGTGCCGGTTGTCCTCCGCGAGCATCACCTGGTTGTCCGCGTGACCGTTCGCCGCGATCAGCCGGGCGCGGGTGGAGTACCCGTGCACCGCCATGTGTATGTCGCCGCCGGGAAGGTCGTCGGTGTAGGAGCGGTGGTCGATGACGGGGGTGGTGGCGAGACCGGCGCCGCCCCACAGGATGCGGCCCGTGCCGTACGCAGCCTCGGTCGCCGTCCGGTCCGCGGCCGTACGCCCCGTGGTGAACTCGGCGTCGCGGTCGATGCCCCCGACACGGGAGTTGAGGTCGATGAACTGCCGCTTGTCGATCGCTCCCTCGTTCAGCGCGTCGAGTCCGTACTGCACACCGACGTTGTCCAGCGGGCGCAGCGCGGCGCCGGTGCGCCGGTCGGTGCCGTACACGTTCACGGTGTGGTCGAAGACCGTGCCCCGTGCCCCGTCGGGATTGCCGCTCGCGTCGTAGCGCTGGTCCGCGGGCAGCGCGGCGGGAAACTCCGCGTCCGGGTCGAGGCGCTTCGCGCCGTCGCTCAGATTCGGGATGCTCGCCCGCTCGCGGAACCCGGCGACCGCGGTCTGCTGCTCGGCGCTGAACTCGTCCGGCGCGCTCACGGTGAAGTAGTGGTCGAGCAGCCGGGAGTCCAGCAGCGTGGTGTTGGTCGCCGACGTCACGTCGGGGAAGCTGCATCCGACGATGATGCCGTCGAGCAGACCGGGGTAGTTGTCGGCGGTCTGATGGCTCTGGTACGAGCCGCCGGAACATCCCCAGCCGATGGTGAAGCGGGGGACTCCGTACCGCTCCACGAAGTGCTCCTTGACCATCATCGTGGTCTCGGACGCCAGCAGGTCGTTGCAGTTGTTGCCGAAGACGTTGAGCGACGAGGAGGCCACGGCGTACCCGCGGCCGAGCATCTCGGTGTCGAGTACGCCGCCGGTGTCCGAGCCCTGGGTGTACCAGCCGCCCCGGCACCCGCCGCCGAAGGTGTACATCAGCCGGCCGTTCCACCCCTCGGACGGCCGCGCGCGGGTCGGATCCGGTGCGGCGGGGTCGGCCAGCATGGAGATCTGGTAGACGCCCCGGTTGAGCGTGCCCGTCTCGATACGGATGAGGAAGGGCACCCGCGCGCCGGTGCTCGTGGTGGTCGTCGCGAGGTCCGCCGGGCGGTTCGCCGGATCGGCCAGGGGTTTCACGGTCCCGTCGGTGGAGCGGTACGCGTGGTCGACGCGGGTCGCGATCGAGCAGTCCTCGTCCAGCGGCGGCCCGAGGGTGGAGCCGTCGACCAGCTTGAACGAACTCGTACCGCACACGAAAGGCCGCTCGTGCGGACCGCTGATGACCGGACCGGCCGATGGGTGGTCGCGCACCTGGAGCGTCGCGCCGGCGCCGGGCCGGCCGGGGACGGTCGCGACGATCCGGTTGCGGCCCTCGCGCAGGGACGTCACCAGGCCGGTCAGGGTCCCGGGCGCGGATCCGGCCGCCGTGAACGCGTCCGTGACGTCCGTGCCGTCGCGGGTGATCCGTACGTCGTCGGGGTCGAAGCGGCGCGGGACCTCGACACGCACGAGGACATCACCGCCGGTGACCACGTCGGGCCGGGTCGACAGCGTGTCGATGGTCAGCCGTTCGTCGCCGCCGGGCCGCTCCGCGGCGGCACTGGGCAGACAGGTCAGCAGCAGCGCGCCGGCGGCGAGCGCGGTGGCGAGGACGGACCGACGGGACACCGATGAACCCCCATGTTCTGTGGACCGGCAGCCACCGGCCCGTGGACACGACGTACACGTCCTGCACGTCCTGCACGCCCGCGCATATGCGTGTGGGCGTTCCTCTGGACACTCACGTCACTCCACATCACTCCCGGACCCGCAGAATGGTTCATCCGGCGGAGTGCGGGGTCAAGACCGCCTCCCCGCACTTCGCGGCTCGCCCACCGTTTGCGACGGGTGTAGAAAGGGGGCATGCCCGGACGCGACGGCCGCCGGCGCTCGGTTCTGAAGATGAGAACAGTCGCAGGTCAGGTCTTTCTCCTTCAGGTGGCGATCGTCGTTCTGCTCGTCGCCGCCGCTTCCGCCGCGCTCGTGCTCCAGGGCCGTACCGACAGCGAGCGCGAGGCGCGCAACCGCTCCGTCGCCGTGGCCGAGACCTTCGCGAACTCCCCGGGCATCCAGGCGGCGCTGAAGAACCCCAACCCCGCCGAGGTCCTGCGCAGACCCGCCGAGCTGGCCAGGGAGCGCTCCGGCGTCGACTTCATCGTCGTGCTCAACACCGACGGAATCCGCTACACCCACCCGATTCCCGACCGCGTCGGCAAGAAATTCGTCGGCAATCTGAAGCCCGCCCTCGAAGGGCGTGTCATCACCGAGAAGATCGTCGGCACCATCGGGCCCCTCGTCCAGGCCGTCGTCCCCGTCTTCGACGCGAGCGGCAAAGTGATCGGGATGGTCTCCGCGGGGATCACCATCAAGCGCGTGAGCGCGGTCGTGGAGGACCAGTTCCCGCTCCTGTTCGGCTCCGCGGCCGGTGTGCTGCTCCTGACCATGGGCGGTACGGCCCTGGTCAGCAGACGCCTGCGCCGCCAGACACGCGGGCTCGGACCCGCCGAGATGACCCGGATGTACGAGCACCACGACGCGGTTCTGCACGCCGTACGCGAAGGGGTGCTCATCGCGGGCGGCGACGGCCGCCTGCTGCTCGCCAACGACGAGGCACGCAGACTCCTCGACCTGCCGGCGGACGTCGAGGGCCGCTCGCTCGACGACCTGGGCCTCGACCAGGACACCGCGGCGCTGCTGGCCTCCGGCCGGACGGCGACCGACGAGGTCCACCCCGTCGGCGAGCGGCTGCTCGCCATCAGCCAGCGGCCCACCGACCAGGACGGCGGCCCGCCCGGCAGCGTGACCACCCTGCGCGACACCACCGAGCTCCAGGCGCTCACCGGAAAGGCCGACGTGGCCCGGGGGCGCCTGAGCCTGTTGTACGAGGCCGGTACGGAGGTCGGTACGACCCTGGACGTGGTCCGCACCTGCGAGGAGCTGACGGAGTTCGCCGCCGCCAACTTCGCCGACTTCGTGACCGTCGACGTGGTCGAGGCCGTCCTGCGGGGGGAGGAGCCGACCACCGTGGTGATGGCCATGCGCCGCACCGCCTCCAGCGGCCGGGACGAGGACACCTCGCTCTACCCGATCGGCGAGCTGATCCACCTTCCCCCGTCGACTCCCGTGAGTGACGCCGTCCTGAACGGTGAGCCGATTCTGGTCCCCGATCTCGCCGCGTTCTCCGGCTGGCACAAGCAGCACCCCGCCCGCGCCAGGAAGCTGGTCGTGGAAGAGGGCTTCCACTCGATGATCACCGTTCCGATGCGGGCGCGTGGCGTCACCCTCGGCGTCGTCACCTTCTGGCGGTCCGCGCAGCCCGAGGCGTTCGAGGGCGAGGACCTGTCCGTCGCCGAGGAAATGGTCGCCAGGGCCGCGATCAGCGTCGACAACGCCCGCCGCTACACACGTGAGCACACCATGGCGGTCACACTCCAGCGCAGTCTGCTCCCGCGCGGCCTCCCCGACCAGAACGCCATCGACGTCGCCTACCGGTATCTGCCCGCCCAGGCCGGGCTCGGCGGGCTCGGCGGCGTCGGCGGCGACTGGTTCGACATCATCCCGCTGCCCGGCGCCCGGGTGGCGCTCGTCGTGGGCGACGTCGTCGGCCACGGTCTGCACGCCGCCGCCACCATGGGCCGGCTGCGCACCGCGGTCCACAACTTCTCGACCCTGGACCTGCCGCCCGACGAACTGCTCTTCCACCTGGACGAACTGGTGGCCCGCATCGACCAGGACGAGGCCGTCGACGGAGCGGACGCCGGAGTCACCGGAGCCACCTGTCTGTACGCGATCTACGACCCGGTCTCCGGGAAGTGCAGCATGGCGCGGGCGGGTCACCTCCAGCCCGTCGTCATCCACGACGACGGCACGGCGCTGTTCGCCGATGTGCCCGGCGGCCCGCCGCTGGGGCTCGGCGGACTGCCCTTCGAGACCCTCGAGGTCCATCTGCCGGAGAACAGCATGCTGGCGCTGTACACCGACGGACTCGTCGAGGACCGGCACCGGGACATCGACGAGGGCCTGAACCTGCTGCGCCTGACGCTCGCCGCCCAGGCCGACCGGACCCCGGACCAGGCGTGCGACGCGGTCCTCCAGGCGCTGCTGCCCGAGCACCCGCGCGACGACACCGCCCTGCTGGTCGCGCGCACGCGCGTGCTGGACGGCGCCCATGTCGGCGACTGGGAGATTCCCGCCGACCCCGCCGCGGTGGGCAGGCTGCGGGCCGACGTCTCACGCAAGCTGACGGAGTGGGGCCTGGACGAAGAGGCGTTCACCACCGAGCTGATCCTCAGCGAACTGGTCACCAACGCGATCCGCTACGCCTCCGGGCCCATCCGGGTACGGATCATCCGTGACCGGAGTCTGATCTGCGAGGTCTCCGACCACAGCAGCACCTCGCCGCATCTGCGGCAGGCCGCCGGCACCGACGAGGGGGGCCGCGGACTCTTCCTCGTCGCCCAGTTCGCGGAGCGCTGGGGAACCCGCTACAGCTCCCAGGGCAAGGTCATCTGGACCGAACAGCTCCTCGGCAGCGCCGATTCCGCCATGTGACGGAGCCCCGCCCGCGCCAGGACGGCCACGCGGTCTGTCAACTCGGATTCGGCCGTTCGGGAGCCGACGAGCGAGGTCCGTTCGGAGCCCATAGGCTTCGTGGGAGTGCGAATCAGGCACGTCAGAGTGAACTCCAACAGACGTGGTACCCGTCCGGCATACGTGAGCGAAGTACGGCTCCGTGAACGGCATGCCCGCGTGTTCCATGCGCATCTCAGGTCGGCGAGTACGTGGCCGGCACCGCTCAATCCGGCGCCGCTTCGGCCGGGAAGAGAAAGGGACTGGGTTATGGGGCTGCTGCCGACCGTACTGATATCCCTGGTGTTTCCGGTGTTGATGTTGTTTGTCATGGTGGCGCTCGGACGCATGGAGGAGATCCTGTTGCCGCATCTCCAGGCGCCACGGCCGGCCGAGGGAGAGACGGACGGCACGTCGAAGGATTCCCGGGGGGAGGACTCGCCGGAGGCGGACTCACGGAACTCCGACTCGCCGGACGCGGACTCCGGCGCGAACGACGACGTCCGGGCGGAAGACCCCCACGCCGAGGAGATCCGCATCGCCCACGCCCGCGCCGACATCGCCAAAGCGCGCGCCGAAGCCCTGCGCCGCTCCGCCCGCCGTCGCGCCTACGGCACCCCACGAGCCGCCGGCCGCACCAACACCGGCCCACCGCGCGGCGCGCGCACGACCCCCCTGCGATTCCGATGAACCGGCGCGACGTCGCACAGGCCCTGCTCCGCTCCCACGGCAGCACCTACGCCCGGGAAGCGGGCATCAGGCTGCGTGACACACCGCAGCCCCTCTACCAACTGCTGCTCCTCGCACTCCTGTTGAGCGCCCCCATCCGCGCCGGCACGGCCGTCAACACGGCGCGCGCCCTCGACGAGGCGGGCCTGCGCAACCCCCGCCGGATGACCGAGGCGACCTGGCAGCAGCGTGTCGACGCCCTCGGCCGGGGCGGCTACCGCCGTTACGACGAGAGCACCGCCACCCGACTCGGCGACGGCGCCGAGCTGTTGATCCGGCGGTGGCACGGCGACCCGCGCCGTATGCGCGCCGAGGCCGACGGTGACATCGCGGTGCTGCGCCGGCTGCTCCAGGACCTGCCGGGGATCGGCCCCGTCGGGGCGGACATCTTCCTGCGCGAGGCGCAGGCCGTCTGGCCCGAAGTGGCGCCGTACTTCGACACCAAGGCGCTGCGCGGCGCCGAACAACTGGGCCTCGGGACCGACACCGCGGCTCTCACCCGTCTCGCCGGGGACGCGGGCCCCGCCGCCCTGGCCGCCGCGCTGGTACGCGCCTCACTGGACGACGGCATCGTCGAGGAGCTGAGCCCGTCCGCCGGCTGAGCCGCCCCCGGAAGACCGGTCGGGACCCGGCGGTCGCCGGTGTCAGTACGCGCTGTCGATGCCCGTGACGAACGCCGACCCCAGCGGCGCCTCGTCCTGCGAGAACCCGGCCTCGTCGAGCGCGGCGCCCGCCACTCGTTTCGCCTCCGTCTCGGCGCCCCGCTTGTTCTCGGCCTCGATCTCCAGCCGGATGCTGAAGGTGCCACCCTCGTTCACCGTCAGCATGTCCAGGTCCTCGGCCTCACCCAGAGCCGTGTGCTGCGGGTCCGCGGGCCGCAGCGCGCGCAGCAGTGCCGCGCGGGAATCCGCGTCGAGCGTGCGCAGGAAAGTGCCCGGGACGGTGATGACGTACGCGGTCATGCGAACTCCTGGCGTTGACGGCCCCCGCGGGTGCGGGGTCAGGCTTCGCGCCTCATTCTCTGACTGCCCGGTTTTCCGCCGCGATCACCTCCCGGATCAGGATCACCGCCCGGATTTCCCCGGCGGATTCACCGCCGACCGGCGATTCCGGGTCCATTTCCGGGAATCGGAATCCGGGCCGCCCTTATGAATCCGTGTACATCGGCCCACGTGGGCGGGGGCCGTGCCGGTTCCCGGTCCGGGTTTCATGTGGGATGCTGATGGCTCCGCATCCCCCTTCTCCTTGCCGAGGCACTATGCGCTGCGTCATCGCCCGCTTCCCCTTCGACCTGGTCAAGAGCGAGGTGCAGGCGGCGATGAAGGGCATCAAGCCCGAACCGATCACCGGCGAGTCGGTCGTGATCAGCCGCCGTACGTACCCGGTGAAGCAGGTCGGCGAGGTGATCACGCGCCAGGACCGCCGTGACTTCTCCGCCTCCGAGGTGACCCGCGCCCTCACCCGTCTCGGCTTCACCTGCCGCCCCGTCCCCGCCCCGGCGGCGGAGCCCAGCCCACTGGAGACGGCGTCGACGCTGCTCGGCACCCCCGCGCAGAGCTGAGACGCGCGGACACACGACGTACGGCAGGGGCCCCGTCACCGACCGGTGACGGGGCCCCTGCCGTAGGTGCGGACCTGTGGGATCCGCGCGCCTACGCGGACCAGCTGCGCGACGACGACTGACGCGCGCTGCCCGAGCGGCCCTGGGAAGCGCCGCTACCCGACGGCCTGCGGCCCTGGGACGGACGGCGGCCACGGCTGCCCGAACCGCTCTTGGCGCGCTCCGAGACCGGCGTGGAGATGACCACGGGCACCCCCGAGGGCGCCTGGGCCCCGGTGATCCGGCTCAGCTCCGCCTCGCCGGAACGGACCTGCGCGACCTGCGGCACGATCCCCGCGTCGGCCATCAGCCGTGTCATCTCACGACGCTGGTTGGGCAGGACGAGCGTGACGACGCTGCCCGACTCCCCGGCACGCGCGGTACGCCCGCCGCGGTGCAGATAGTCCTTGTGATCGCTCGGCGGGTCGACGTTCACGACGAGGTCGAGATTGTCGATGTGAATGCCGCGCGCCGCGACGTTCGTCGCCACGAGGACCGTCACATGACCCGTCTTGAAACGGGAGAGGGTCCGGGTGCGCTGCGGCTGGGACTTGCCACCGTGCAGCGCGGCGGCGCGTACGCCACTGTTCAGCAGGTGCTCGGTCAGCCGGTCGACGGCGTGCTTGGTGTCGAGGAACATCAGCACCCGGCCGTCACGCGCCGCGATCTCCGTGGTGGTCGCGTACTTGTCGGCGTTCTGCACATGCAGGACGTGGTGCTCCATGGTGGTGACCGTGCCGACGGCGGCGTCGACGGAGTGGACCACCGGGTCGTTCAGATAGCGGCGGACCAGCAGGTCGACATTGCGGTCCAGCGTCGCCGAGAACAGCATCCGCTGGCCCTCGGGCCGCACCTGGTCGAGCAGCTCGGTGACCTGCGGCATGAAGCCCATGTCGGCCATCTGGTCGGCCTCGTCGAGGACGGTGATGGCGACCCGGTCCAGCCGGCAGTCGCCGCGCTCGATGAGGTCCTTCAGCCGTCCGGGCGTCGCGACGACGACCTCGGCGCCGCCACGCAGCGCGCCGGCCTGTCGGCCGATCGACATGCCGCCGACGACGGTGGCGAGCCGCAGCTTCAGCGCACGGGCGTAGGGGGTGAGCGCGTCGGTGACCTGCTGGGCCAGCTCACGGGTGGGTACGAGAACGAGCGCCAGCGGCTGCTTGGGCTGGGCGCGCTGTCCGGCGGTGCGCACCAGGAGCGCCAGGCCGAAGGCGAGGGTCTTGCCCGAGCCGGTGCGACCGCGGCCGAGGACGTCGCGTCCCGCGATCGAGTTCGGCAGCGTCGCCGCCTGGATCGGGAACGGCTCGGTCACACCGAGGCCGGTGAGCGCCGTCATCACCGGCGACGGCATGTCCAGCTCGGCGAAGGTCGCCACGGCGGGCAGGGCGGGAGTGATGGTGACCGGCAGGGCGAACTCGCCCTGTACGGCGGCGGGACGACGGCCGTAGCCGCCCCCCGACCGGCCGGAGGAACCCGAGCGGCCCGAGCCCGACGACTGCGGACGGAAGCGGCTGCCGCCACCGCCGGAGCCTCCGGAGCGGGTACGCGAGTAACGGTCGTTCGTGCGAGGTGTGCGGTTCATGCTGAACCTCTCTCGATGCGGCACGTATCGAGGAACTCTTGGGCAGAATGACCGCGCAAAGAATCGCAAGAACGAGCCGGGGGAAAACAAAAACAGAGCCGCGCCGGGGCGTGAAACGCCGGAACCGGCGCGTGGAAAATGCTCGGAATCGACCGAGCGTAGGCGAACAGGTCGCCGGAGTACGGGGGCCCGGCAGTCCGGTGCGGGGCCGACATCGGTGAAAATTGTCGGCCGGCCGTCAGGACGGCGAGGAGAAACCTGGTCCCGCGCCACACTCGAAGGTGTCACGCGCACCGGGCGGGCCCCGGGAGAAAAAGCAACGTAGCCGGAGCCCGCATCGTAAGGTGCGGGCCCCAGCTACGTCTCGCGCATCAGCGTCAGGCGGGAACGATGTTCTCCGCCTGCGGGCCCTTCTGGCCCTGCGTGACGTCGAAGTTCACCTTCTGGCCTTCCTGGAGCTCACGGAAGCCCTGGGCGGCGATGTTCGAGTAGTGGGCGAAGACGTCAGCGCCGCCACCGTCCTGCTCGATGAAGCCGAAACCCTTTTCCGAGTTGAACCACTTTACGGTGCCACTAGCCATTTTGATCTCCTTCAGGGCAATGCTGCCCGGGGATCCGCACTGTGCGAACCCCACGTCGCCTTTAGATGATTACCCCGTCCGGAAAAGCACCGGAAATACAAAAGCGCACTCACTGACACACAAAGTCGGCGAGAGCACTTGAAGTCTTCGGGAACCACAACTGCAACTGGTGTCCACAGTAGCACGGTGCATGCGATCGAGTACGGGACGTCTTGGCTGCCCCGGGTGGCGCACCGGAAATGGGCCGGGCCGCCGGAGGAAATTTCCGGACCCGCGATCGGGAATATTCTCCGGTTCTTCACCCGGTGGCTACTCCCGGCGGCGTATACGCGCCCCGGCCGGGCCGCCTAGCGTTCAGGGTGTGAACCGGGTGATGACCTTCGAGCGCCTGCGCGCCCGCGCCGGAGAACTGCCACCGCTCGCCGCCGACCTGCTGGTGGCGGCGGGCGTCGGTCTGTTCACCGCGTCCGACGCCGCCGTGAACGACCCCGAGTACCGGCAGGACGACTGGTTCACCTGGCTGCTGCTCGCGATCTCGCTGCTCGCGCTGGTGCGCAGACGCCGGGAGCCGGTCGCAGTCGCCGTGATCACGGGCGCCGCCTGCGCCGGCTGGGCGCTGTACGGGCACATCGGTGAGCTGCTGAATCTGCCGGTGATCGTGGCGCTCTACACCGTGGCGGTCCTCGGCGACCGGCGGCGCACGGTACGGACCGGGATGGTGGCCGCCGCCGTCTCGGGCGCCGTCGCGCTGCGGGTGGGCCGTGACGTGGTCAATCCGCAGGGTCTGCCCCTCCTGGAGATGATCTGGCCCCTCGTCCCGCTGCTGCTGGGTGAAGTGGTCCGTACGAGGCGTGAGTTGCTGCGCGCGTACGAGGCCAGGGCCGCCCGCGCGGAGGAGGACCGCGAGCGGGAGGCGGCGCGACGGGTGCGTGAGGAGCGCGTACGTATCGCCCGTGAACTGCACGACATCGTCGCCCACACGGTGACGGCGATGACCGTGCAGGCGGGCGTGGCGCTGGACGCGCTCGACATACGGCCGGAGGTGTCGAGGAAGGCGATGCGGCAGGTGCGTGAATCCGGCAGGGAAGCGGTCCGTGAACTGCGGGCCACGGTCACGGTGCTGCGTGAGAGCGACGACGAACCGACGGCCCCGCTGCCCGGGATCGGCCGGCTCGGCGAACTCGCCGAACGGTTCGAGGGCGGCGGCGTCGAGTTGGTGATGCGGCAGGAGGGAGAGCTGGACGGGCTGCCTCCGATGGCCGAACTCGCCGTCCACCGCATCGTGCAGGAAGCCCTGACCAATGTCGTGCGGCACTCGGGCGCCCGGCGCGCCGCCGTCTCCGTCGTCCGCCACGACGACCGGCTCACGGTGGAGATCGTGGACGACGGGGAGGCCGCCGGGGGACGGCGCGCCGAGGGCGCGGACGGTGAACGGGCCGGGCCGGGCGCCGGGTTCGGACTGCTCGGCATGCGCGAGCGCGCGGCGGCGGCCGGCGGCGACGTGGAGTACGGCCCGGTGCCGGGCGGCGGCTTCCTCGTACGCGCCTGGCTGCCCCTCGGACCGCGCCCCGACCGGCGGGAGGAGCGGCCATGACCGTGCGCGTGGTGCTGGCCGACGACCAGACCGTCGTACGCGCGGGCTTCCGCGCCCTGCTCGACCTGACCGACGACCTCGTGGTGGTCGCCGAGGCCGCCGACGGCATCAGAGCGGTGGAGGCGGTGCGCACCACCCGGCCGGACGTCGTCCTCATGGACATCCGGATGCCGGGCATCGACGGCATCGAGGCCACCCGCCGTATCGCCGCCGACCGCGCCCTCGACCAGGTCCGGGTCGTGATGCTCACGACGTACCAGGTCGACTCGTACATCTTCGAGGCGCTGCGGTGGGGCGCCGCGGGGTTTCTCCTCAAGGACATAGAGCCGGACGAACTGCGGGCGGCGATCCGTACCGTCGCCGCCGGACAGAGCCTGCTGGCGCCGGCCGTCACCCGCTCGGTCGTCGAGGAGTTCGTCCGACTCCGGGTGCCCGAGGCGCTGGGCGCGGAGCGGCTGGACCAGCTCACCGGCCGGGAGCGCGAGGTGATGGCGCTGGTCGCCGCCGGGCTCAGCAACGCGGAGATCGGCACCGAGCTGATCATGAGCCCGCTGACCGCGAAGACCCATGTCAGCCGGGCCATGATCAAACTCGGGGCACGTGACAGGGCGCAGCTCGTCGTCCTCGCGTACGAGACCGGTCTGGTGCGGGCTGGGGAGCGCTGACACCCCCGCCCGTGGCGCCGCGCTACTCCGGCCGGAGTAGCGGCCGACTCCGGTCGGCGGATGTCCACGGGCAGCGCACTCCCTAGCGTCGACGGCATGATCGAAGCAACGGAACTCACCAAGCGCTACGGCGGCAGGAACGTCGTCGACCGGCTGTCGTTCACCGTGCGGCCCGGCAGGGTGACCGGGTTTCTCGGCCCGAACGGAGCCGGCAAGTCGACCACCATGCGGCTGATCCTCGGGCTCGACACACCGACCGGCGGCCGCGTCACCGTCGGCGGCAGACGCTACGCGGACCTCACCGCGCCCCTGCGCACCGTCGGCTCGCTGCTGGACGCCAAGGGTGTGCACGGCGGGCGCTCCGCCCACCGGCACCTCGCCGCGCTCGCGGCGAGCAACGGCATCCCGGACAGCCGCGTCGACGACGTCCTCGACCTCGTCGGCCTGCCCGACGACACGGCCCGCACCCGCGCCAAGGGCTTCTCGCTCGGCATGGGCCAGCGGCTCGGGATCGCCGCCGCGCTGATCGGTGATCCCGAGGTGCTGATCCTCGACGAACCCGTCAACGGCCTTGACACCGAGGGCATCCGGTGGATCCGCGGGCTGATGAAATCCCTTGCCGCGCAGGGCCGTACGGTTTTCCTGTCCAGCCATCTGATGAGCGAGATGGAGCTGACCGCCGACCATCTCATCGTGATCGGCCGGGGCAGACTCATCGCCGACACCACGATGCGCGACTTCATCCGCACCAACTCCCGGGCCCACACACTCGTACGCTCACCCGAACCCGAGAAGCTGCGGGCGCTGCTGGAGAGAAGGGGCTGGGACGTCCGGCTCGACCCCGGCGGCGGCTGGCGGGTCGAGGGGGCCGACGCGACGGCGACGGCCATCGGTGATCTGGTGCGTGACCACGCACTCGCCGTCCATGAACTCACCCCGGCGCACTCCACGCTGGAAGAGGTCTACACGGCGCTGGCGGGCGATTCCGCCGAGTACCGCGCCGGCGGGCCCACGGCGGGGGCGGGGGCCGGCCGATGACGGGGGACACGACGACCGCGCGGGCCGGATTTAGGCAGGCCCTCGCCGCCGAGTGGATCAAATTCCGCAGCGTGCGTTCCACGGTGTGGACGACGCTCGCGACCGCCGTCGTCCCCGTCGCCGGGGCGGTGTTCGTCGCGGCCACGGGCAGTCTTCAGGACGACGACACGGTCATCGGCGGCAGCCTCACCCTGGCCGTCGTCGCGCAGATGCTCGCCGCCGTCGTCGGCGCGACGACCGTCACCGGCGAGTACGCCAGTGGCACCATCCGTACGACCTTCGCCGCCAACCCGCGCCGGGGCACGGTCATGGCCGCCAAGGCGGCCGTCGTCGCGGCCGTGATGTACGTGACCGCTCTGGTCTCCTGCTTGCTCGCCGTCCTCGTCGGAGACGCGCTGCTCCCCGACCGGTACGCGGCCGGCGAGCCGCTGCCGGCCCTCTTCGGGATCGCGGCCTCCTTCGCCGTCGCCGGTCTGCTGGGCCTGGCGGTCGGCACGCTCGTACGGCACTCGGCCGGCGCCGTCACCACCGTCATCGGACTGCTGCTCCTGCCGTCCCTGTTCGGCCCGCTCTTCGGCGACGCGCGGCGCTGGATCGCGGGCCTCTCGCCGACGGCCGCACTGGAGAAACTGACGCAGACCTCGGACGCGACGGCCGAGACGGTCGGCAGTCTGGGGGCCTGGCCGTCGCTCTGGCTGGTCACCGGCTCGACGCTCGCGCTGCTGCTCATCGGGATCGGGGCGCTGCGTCGGCGCGATGTCTGAGACCCGGGGCAAACGTGGTCAGGGGGTGTAGACGTACGGCGTGGTCGTGCTCAGCTCCTCGAAGCCGAGCCGCCGCAGGATCGGGCGGCTCCGGCTCGACGCGTCGACCTGCATGTAGCGGTAGCCCCGCTCGGCGGCCAGGCTCGTACGGAAGGCGACCAGCGCGCGGTAGAGACCCCGGCCGCGCCAGGCGGGGACGGTGCCGCCGCCCCACAGGCCGGCGAACTCCGTGCCCGGCGGCAGCTCCATCCGCGCCGCGCTCACCGGCACGTCACCGGCCATGGCGACACCTGCCGCGACGCTGCCGGGCGCCGCGGCGAGTTGGGCCAGCAGCCGTTCACGGGTGTGGCTACGGTCCGTGCCGAAGGCCTGCTCGTGGACCTCGGCCATCAGCTCCACACCCGCCGCGTCGGTCACCGCGATCAGCCGCACCCCCTCGGGCAGCGCGACATCACGCGGCAGGCCGGCGGCCTCGGCGACCATCAGTGTCTCCGGGGGCTCGGGCGTGAACCCGGCCGCCGCCAGCCGTCGGGGCAGGTCGTGAGGCGCGTCGTGGGAGTAGACCTTCCACTCGAACTCGAGGCCGAGGGACGTGAAATGACGTATCTGCCGGGCGATCTCGGCATCCGCGGATTCCGTGTCCAGATCCGACCACAGGACACCGTTCCAGCCGCCGTCCGGTTCCGCCCCGGATCCGGCGCCGCTGTCGGGTCCGGTGGCCGTCTGGCGGACCACGGCGCCCACCCGTTCGACCACGGCCCCGGGACCGTCGGCCGGGGCCTGCCTGCGCATCTGGCGGTCGAACAGCGCGCGTACCGCTTCAGTGTCCATCCGCCCACTTCAGCGGGGCGCCGCCCGCGCCGCAACAGGGTTTGCCGCGCAGTCGCCGGTCAGGCCGCCTTACGGGTCTCGGTGAGACGGGCGAAGGCGACCACGTTGCCCTGGTACCCGGTCTTCTCGCTGAACGGGCCGCCGCAGGTGATCAGGCGCAGTTCGGGCGCCCCCGTCGCGCGGTAGACGCTCTCGGCCGGGAAGCCGTGCTTGGTGAAGGCCTCGACGCCGTAGACGGTGAACACGGCCGTGGTGCCGTCGGCGCGTGTCACCTCGACGCGGCTGTCCTTGGCGAGTCGGCCCAAGTCGTAGAAGACGGCGGGGCCTTGGGCGGTGTCGACATGGCCCACGATCACCGAGGTGCCCTGCTCGCCGGGTGTCACCGATCCCTGGAAGTGGCCCGCCAGTTCGGGCCGGCCGGTCGGTGGCGCGTCGATCCAGCCGGCGGCGTCCAGCGACACCCGGGTCATTGGCGCGTCGACCTTTACCGAGGGGATGCGGATCCGGGTCGCGGTGGAGCCCGGCAGCGCAGGCGCGGCCCTCGCCGCCGCTCCGGCGGGCCGGGGCATCGCGTCCGCGTCCTTCTCCCTCCCCGTGTCCCGCCCGGCGTCCCTCCCGTCGTCGGCCACCACGGACCCCGCCGCGGCGGGCTGCGGCGGGAGCACGAGCTGCCCCTCGGCGCTGATCCGCACCACGAAGATGCCGACGAGCAGGAGCAGTACGACCGTGGACCACCGGGAGGCCCGGAGCCTTTCCGTTTCCGTCATCACGCACCGTCCGGCGCCGGGGATGGGCCCGTGCATCCGGCCGCGCGACGAGGCACGGCCGGATCCATGGGCGGGGACGTGGTCAGGAGCCGTTCACCGACCGGCGGCGGACCAGCTGGACAGCGCCGCCGAGCGCGACCGCGATGACCCCGGCTCCGACCGCCAGCCCGGCCGTGTTCGGTTCACCGTCGGTCCTCCCGCCGATGCCGGCCTTCACACCCTTGTGCGCGGTGGTCTCATGCGGCTGAGGCTCATGAGGCCGCTGTTCAGGGTGTTCCGGGCGTTGCGAGTGCTCCGGGCGCTTCGTGTGCTCCGGCCGGGGCGACTCCCACGGTCCCGGCGGCTTGCCCGACTCGGCCGGTTTCTCGGGCTTACCGGGTTTACTCGGCTTACCGGGCTTGCCCGGTTTGATCATCAGTGGCAACGAGCGGATCGCACCGCCGCAGTCGAAGGTGATCTCGTACTCCGCCTCCGCCTTCACGTCGTCGAAGATCCTGGCCGACTTCGCCTCGCCCTCCTTGAGGGTGACGGTTGCGAACACCCCCGACGACACGGTCACGGTCGGTACCTGGCAACCCTTGGTCCGGATCTGCACCTCGCCACCGGGTTCGATCGCCTCGGGGGAGACGCTGTAGTCGAATTCGGCCTCGTCGCCCGCGACCGCGGGCCACCCCGCCCCGAGAACGAGAGCCGCGGCGCCCACGATCGCCGCCGAGGCCGTAGCTATCCTGCGCATCGGATCTCCCACTCCTGATCGTCCCGTGATCGTCGGATGCGGCACGCCGGGGAAAGCCCGACGCACCGCACAGTTGTCCCGACGCTAGAAGTGATGATTTGTCAGCGCACGCCGGGAGACCGTCGCCGCCGCCACTTGGGCTACCGGACGGGCAGCGGGTCACGCGCCGTACGATCCCCGGAAATTCACGGAAACCCGGCCGGCGGGCGCACCGCGCGTGCCATGCTCGATAAGCACTCTTACCGGTGACTCCGCCATGGGCGCATGGCGTGAGCCAGGCATTGCGTGATTCGGGGAGAGCGGATGGAGCCAACAGGTGACCCCGCGGGCGGTACGGACGGTACGGACGGTACGGACGGCAGCGACGGGTCGGGTGGTGCCCCTGGGGCCGGACTCGACACCGGACACATACGCAAGGCACAGCGCCGTGAACGGCTGCTGACGACCGCGACCGACCTCTTCACGACACGCGGCTACGTGGGCACCTCGATCGAACGGATCTGCGCCACCGCGCATGTGTCGATCCGCGCGTTCTACCAGGAGTTCGAGGGACGCGAAGCCCTGCTGATCGCTCTCCACAACCAGGTCGCGCGGGCCGGCATGGAGGCGACACTCGCGGTCCTGGGAGATCCCGCGATCGAGACGGCCGACACCCGGACCAGGATCGGCGCGCTGATCCGCGCGTACGTCGGAGCGGTGACCGCCGACCTCGCCTCCGCGCAGGTCGCCTTCGTCGAGGTGATCGGTGTCAATCGCGCCGTGGAGGACCACCGGGTCGTCTGGCGCAGCCTGTGGACGGACTTCCTGATCGGTGAGGCGGACCGTGCGGTCGGCCGGGGCGAGGCGGTGCCACGCGACTACACCCTGGCGATGGTCGCCCTGATCGGCGCCATCAACGAGCTGATGGCGCACTGGGCCCGCAGCGGGGGAGCGGTGCCACGGGAGCTCGTGGCGGACGAGATGACCCAGCACGTGCTCGGCACGATCGGCCACCCCACGGCACCGGGAGCCGGTGCCGGCCGCGCGGACGAGGGAGCGTGACAGCATGAGCGGTCTCTGGCACCAGGTCATGCGGACCATGTCGCAGCCGGGCGCGTCGCCCGACGACGACATCCTCGCGCTGGCCGCCGCGGACATCGCCCTGCGCAACCACCCGGAACCGCCCGCCGACGCCGAAGTCGTCCTCGACATCGCACGGTCCGAGTTCGCCGCCGTGCTGACCGTGCGGCAGGCCAGGATCGCGCTACAGCGGGCCCGCGAGATGGCCAGGGAGCACGCGCGGGACGCGCGGGCCGGAGACGGGGACCGGGACCGCGGGGACGGCGGGAAGGGCTGAACGGCAGCTCAGCGGGTTACGTCCCCGACGGGGCGCTCCGGCCGCTCGGTTAGCCTGGGTGGACGATGAACCGTTTGACGACGCCCTGGGGCGATCTCGACCTTGCTCGCTTTCCCGAGCAGCCCCGCGACACGCTGCGGGCCTGGGACGCGGCCGACGAGTACCTGCTGCGGCATCTCGCCGAGGCCGAAGCCGAGGCCGAAGCCGGATCCGCTGACGGGGACGACGCCGCGGCCGCCGTGGCTGTGGGCGCCGGCGTGGATCTGTCCGGCAACGTGGTCGTCGTCGGGGACCGGTGGGGCGCGCTCGCCACCGCGCTCGCCCCGCACCGCCCCGTACAGATCACCGACTCCTACCTCACACAGCGGGCGACCCACGCCAACCTGCTCCG
Source organism: Streptomyces sp. NPDC060366 (assembly GCF_042725135.1). Taxonomy (NCBI): domain Bacteria; kingdom Bacillati; phylum Actinomycetota; class Actinomycetes; order Kitasatosporales; family Streptomycetaceae; genus Streptomyces; species Streptomyces sp. NPDC060366. The sequence goes on from NZ_JBHXDC010000013.1 coordinate 182,107, forward strand.
CAACGGCATCGACACCGACGCCGTACGGCTGCTGTCGGCGCGGGAGACACCGCCCGAGCGGATCGACGTCCTGCTGGTCCGGGTGCCCAAGAGCCTCTCGCTCCTGGAGGACCAACTGCACCGGCTGGCGCCGGCCGTGCACCGGGGGACCGTCGTGGTCGGCACCGGCAAGGTCACCGAGATCCACACCTCCACGCTGAAACTCTTCGAGCAGATCCTCGGCCCGACCCGCACCTCGCTCGCGGTGAAGAAGGCGCGTCTGATCTTCTGCGCGCCGGCCGCCGAACACGCCCGCTTCCGCGCGACGCCGGGTCCCTGGCCGATCTCGTACACCGTCCCCGAAGGCGCCGGCACCGGCTCGGGTCTGACCGTCGTCAACCACGCCGGGATCTTCTGCGCGGAACGCCTCGACATCGGTACGAGGTTCTTCCTGCGCAATCTGCCCGCGCGCCGTGGTCCTCAGCACGTCGTCGACCTCGGCTGCGGGAACGGCGTCGTCGGCACGGCCGTCGCCGTGGCCAATCCGGAGGCCCGGGTGACGTTCATCGACGAGTCCTTCTCGGCCGTGGCGTCCGCCGAGGCGACCTACGCCAAGAACGTCGGCACCGGCAATCCGGCGGAGTTCGTCGTCGGGGACGGCCTGGCCAGCGTGGCGGCCGGATCGGCCGACCTCGTACTCAACAATCCGCCGTTCCACAGCCACCAGGCGACCACCGACGCGACGGCCTTCCGGATGTTCACCGGATCGCGCGAGGCGCTGCGGCCCGGCGGCGAGCTGTGGGTCGTCGGCAACAGACATCTCGGTTACCACACCAAGCTGCGGCGGCTGTTCGGCAACTGCGACGTCGTGGCGAGCGATCCGAAGTTCGTGGTCCTGCGGGCGGTCCGGCGCTGACCGGTCGTCGGATCCGGTGAAGATCATGCGGGCTCACCGGGGCTGACCGGCCGGAACTTGCCTTTTCCGCCCGCCTGTTCGGCACACTGGGGCCCGTGACGTCACTGCCGCAACTTCCGTCCCAGGTACAACACGGCTCGCAGCCCGGCCACATGATCGTGTGCGGCGACGACGCGCTCGGCCACCGGCTGGCCGGTGAACTGCGTGACGTCTACGGGGAGCAGGTGACCCTCGTCGTCCCGCCCGTGCGCGCGGAACGCAGGGACCCCGCGCCGCTCACCGGCCGTGGCAGAGCCTCCGCCCTCATCGGCCGGATGTCGGCGGTCATGGCCCGGACGTACGGCCCCACCACCGGCGGTCCCGACGGCCGGCCCGGCGACCCCGGACTCCCGCAGCTCATCGAGGCCGCGGAACTAGACACTGATGTCCTCGTGGAAGCGGGAGTGACCGAGGCGGCGGCCCTCGCGCTCGTCCACGACGACGACGAGGTCAACATCAGGACAGCCCTCGCCGCCCGGCGGCTCAATCCCCAACTGCGCCTCGTCATCCGGCTCTACAACCGCAAACTCGGCCAGCATCTCGAAGAACTGCTCGACCAGGCGGCGGCCGTCGCCGTCCCCGGTCTGGACATCGCCGCCCTCGACGCGTCCACCACCGTGCTCTCCGACGCCGACACCGCCGCTCCCGCGCTGGCGGCCACCGCCGTGGCCGGCACCAGCAAGATCGTCCGGGCCGACGGGCTGATGCTGCGGGCCGTGGAGCGCAATCCGCCGGGCCCCGGCGAGGTCGCCGACCCCGGTCTGTGCACCCTCGCCCTGCTGTCGTCCACGACCAACGACCCTGCGGGCACGGAGGGTTCGGACAGCAGCGGCAACGACGGCCCCCGGCTGCTGCCCGACGACGACACCACGGCGGCGGCCACCGGCCGGGGCACCGTGGTCCTGGAGGCCGTCTCCCACGAGGGTGAGCCGCTGTCACGCCGCCGGACCACCGGGCGCGGAGCCCCGCTGGGGTCGCTCTTCTCCCGGCGGCTGCGCTGGTCGTTCGCGGGGATCGCCGTCGCCGTACTGGCCCTGGCCGTCGCCTCCGCGATCACCACCGACGACCACCCGCTGCACGCGACGTACATCGTCCTGCTCGACCTGTTCGCCATCGGAGACCCCGCCACCGGCGAGGACCTGGACCGTCAGCTGATCCAACTCCTGTCGGGCGTCGCCGGGTTGCTGCTGCTGCCGGTGCTGCTCGCCGCCGTGCTCGAAGGGCTCGGCACGTTCCGCAACGCGTCGGCGCTGCGCAGGCCGCCCCGCGGACTGTCCGGTCACATCGTGCTGCTCGGCCTCGGCAAGATCGGGAGCAGGGTGCTGGTACGGCTGCGCGAACTGGACATCCCGGTGGTCTGCGTGGAGGAGGACCCCGAGGCCCGTGGCATCGCCCTCGCCCGGAGTCTGCGGGTGCCGACGGTGGTCGGCGACGTGACGCAGGAGGGGGTCCTGGAGGCGGCCAAGGTGCACCGGGCGCACGCGCTGCTCGCCCTCACCAGCATCGACGTCACCAACCTCGAAGCCGCCCTGTACGCACGGTCCGTCAAACCGGACCTGCGGGTCGCCCTGCGGCTGTACGACGACGAGTTCGCCACCGCCGTCTACCGGACGCTGCGCGCCGCCCACCCCCGCGCCCTGACCCGCAGCCGCAGCGTCTCCACGCTCGCGGCCCCGGCCTTCGCCATCGCCATGATGGGGCGTCAGATTCTCGGCGCGATCCCGGTCGAGCGCAAGGTGCTGCTGGTCGCGGCCATCGACGTGGCCGGCCACCCGAGGCTCCAGGGGCGCACCGTCGCCGAGGTGTTCAGGCCGGGCTCGTGGCGGGTCATCGCGCTGGACACGGCGGCGCCGGGGGACCGGCTGCCCGATCTCGCGGACACCCGGCGCGACCACGACGAGGACCGGACCGCCGGACTGGTGTGGGATCTGGACCCCGGCTATGTGCTGCGCGCCCAGGACCGTGTCGTACTGGCCGCCACCCGGCGGGGACTGGCCGAGCTGATGGGCCGCCAGGCCACCACCCGGCCCGGGCCCCCGGCGCCGTAGGGCGTGTCTCGCGGATCCGCGGTGCCCGCCCGACCGGGGCTCGCGCGGATATCGGCCACCGGATGTGTCTGTTCCCGCCGTACTGCGGACGGTGCCGGGTCACGTAAGCCTCCGTCCCCCCGCCGGTCACCCAACTGCCTTACTGTTCCCGTCACTTCACTCGAATGACGGGAAGGCCGGGAACATGGGAAGACTCATGCGTACGACAGTGGCCGCGGGCGCGGCCGGGACGCTGGCCCTGGTGGGCGCGCTGAGCCAGGCGAGTACCGCCGCCGCCGACGAACAACTGCCGTACTCCTCTTCCACCGGGGTCGGGGTCCACAACGCGTACGAGAAGACGACCTTCCCGTATCTCGCCGACGTGCTGGACTCCGGTGCCGGGATGCTCGAACTCGACGTGTGGACCAATGTGTTCGGCGCGTCGTGGCGGGTCTCGCACAGCAACCCGCTCGGCAGCAACAGCAACTGCGTGAACGCCGCCAACGCCGGTGAACTGCGCGCCAAGGCCCGCGACCAGGGCCTGCCCGGCTGTCTCGCGGACATGAAGGTCTGGCACGACGCCAACCCCGGCCACCGGCCGATCCTCGTCAAGGTCGAGCTGAAGGACGGTTTCCAGGGCAAGGGCGGACGCGGCCCCGCCGCACTCGACGCGCTCCTGACCTCCACGCTCGGCGACGCGGTCTACCGCCCCGCCGACCTCGTGGGCGGCAGTGGGGACCTCGACACCGCCGTGCGCGAGCGCGGCTGGCCGGCGCGCTCCGCGCTCGCTGGGAAGTTCATATTCGAGCTGATCCCCGGCACCGTCGAGCAGCAGAACCCCCTCGACACCCTGTGGACCGACCGCGAGTACGCCACCCATCTGCGGGACCTCGCCGCCGCCGGCCGGCTCGGCGACGCGGCGGCCTTCCCCGCCGTGCTCGGCGCCGCCGCCGGGGACCCCCGCACCCGGTACGCCGACGCCTCGCTCCGGCCGTGGTTCGTCGTCTTCGACGGCTCCGCGTCCACCTACGCCGCCGAGGGCTTCGACACCGCCTGGTACGACCAGCGGCACTATCTGGTGGTCATGACGGACGCGCACGCCGTGGCGCCCGCCATCGACGGCACGAATCCGACCGAGGCGCAGGCGCGTGACCGCGTCACGCTGCTGGCGGGGCGGCACGCGAGCATCGTGTCGTCGGACTGGCACCCGCTGCCGTCCGTGCTCGCCACCGTCGTGGAGCGCGGCGCGGGGCAGTAGACGGGGCCGAGGGCCCGGCCGCGCGGTCCCCCGGGCCGCGCGGGCGGCGGCGGAGCGGCTCACCCCGAGGGAGCGCCAGGTATTGGCGGCGCTCGCCGACGGCATGACCGACGCGGACATCGGGGACCTGCTCCAGGTGCGCGAGGCGACGGTGAAGGCGCAGGTGAGCCGGATCCTCACGGAGTGGGGCGTCTCCAACCGCGTACAGGCCGCGCTGGTGGCGAGGGACCTCGCGGGGTGAGCCGACGCGGCACGCGCCGATTCACGGCGGCCGGTGGCCGGGACCGGCCTCAGCCGCCGGACGTGAGGTGACCGCCGAGCACCGTCTCCAGCGTGTCCGCCTGTGACGCCGGCTTGTCCTCGCGGTGACGCAGCACCCGCGCGAACCGCAGCGTCACCCCCGCCGGGTAGCGGGACGAGCGCTGGAGCCCGTCGTAGGCGATCTCCACCACCAGCTCCGGACGCACCCGCACCGTGAAGCCGTCGTCGCCCACGGCCAGCTCCCGCAGACGCGCCGTCTGCCACTCCAGCATCACGTCCGTCAGGCCCTTGAAGGTCTTGCCGAGCATCACGAACGACCCGTCCGGCTGCCTGGCCCCCAGATGCAGATTGGACAGCCTGCCCGTGCGCCTGCCGTGGCCCCACTCGGCCGCCAGCACCACGAGATCCAGCGTGTGGACCGGTTTGACCTTCACCCATCCGGCGCCGCGCCGGCCCGCGCTGTACGGCGTGTCGAGCGCCTTGATCACGACACCCTCGTGGCCCCGGTCCAGCGTGGCGCGCCAGAACGCCTCCGCCTCCTCGGTGTCGGGCGCGGCGTCCCCCTCCGGCGCGGACACCACCACCCGCCGGACCCGCATCGGCTCCGGGACCAGCCGGTCCAGCGTCGTACGGCGCTCCGCGTACGACAGGTCGAGCAGGTCCTCGCCGTCGGCGGCGAGCACGTCGAAGAAGACCGGCGACAGAGGCAGGGCGGCGGCGGCCGCTCCGACATCGGTACGGGAGCCGACCCGCCCCGCGACCTCCTGGAACGCCCGGGGCCTGCCGTCCGTGTCCAGTGCGATGACCTCGCCGTCCAGGATGAAGCGGTCACCGTCCAGCGCCAGCGCGGCGGCCGTCACCTCGGGCAGCCGGTCGGTGATGTCGTCGAGGGTGCGGGTGTAGACCCGTACGACATCACCCGTCCGATGGACCTGGACGCGAATCCCGTCCAGCTTCTCCTCCACGCCGCACGGCGCGAGCCGCACCACGGCCTCGGTGACGCCACCCGCCGTCTGCGCGAGCATCGGCAGTACGGGGCGGCCCACCGTCAGCCGGAACTCGGCGAGCGCGTCGGGGCCGTCTGCCAGCAGCCGCTCTGCGACGCTCTGGAGCGACCCGGCCAGCATCACGGCCCGCCGTACGGCGGCGGGAGGAGCCTGTGTCGCCTGCGCGAGCGCCTCCCCGGCGACGGCGTCCAGGGCGCCCTGGCGCACCTCACCGAACAGCAGCGCGATCAGGAACCGCTGTTCCTCCTCGGTCGCCGCGCCCAGCAGGTCCTGGACGAGTCTTCTGCGTTCGCTCTGCGAGCCGGGGCCGGTGAGGGCGGCGAGCGCGGTGACCACGTCGTCCGCCTCGCGGACGGTCAGCGTGGCCGTTTCCGCCGGCGGCGCGGGGTCCTTCAGCGCGTGGCGGCCGACACCGATCCGTCCCTGGGGCAGCCGGCCCGCCAGCCACGGGATGACGACCGGTACGTCGGCGGGCTCGGCCGCGCCGAACAGTTCGGCCAGCAGGGCGATCTTGCGGGAGCGCGCCGACGTCGCGGCGACCTCCCGTGAGACATGGGCGAGCGTGGCCAGCAGCATGCGGCCATCCTGCAACGCCTCGCGCCCGCGCGCCCCTCGTCGGCGCCCGGCGCCGTGCCGGGCGCCGACGCCGCGCCCTCCGACAGATGGCGGCGGGCACGCGGCTAACCTGGGCAGTCGGGTCGACAGCGGAGGGGTGAGTCACGGTGAGCCACGGGGAGCGCGACGCCCGAACCCAGGCCGACGCCCGCGCCCAGGCCCACGTGCGGGCCGAAGCACGCTCCCAAGGAGACGCCCGCGCTCACGCGGACCCCGGCCTCTTCGGCCCCGACTCCGTCACCTGGCAGATGCACGGCGACCCGATGATGTGGATCGCCGGAGTCCGCGCCCTCTACCTCCAGGCCCTGCACCCGCGCGCCGTGCGCGGCGTCATACAGAACAGCGACTTCAAGAAGAACGCCTGGGGACGGCTGAGGAGGACCGCGAACTTCGTCGCCACCATCAGCTACGGCACCACCGAAGCCGCCGAGAAGGCCGGCGCCCGCGTCCGCCGCATCCACACCCGCATCAAGGTCACCGACCCGGCGACCGGGGAGCGTTACGGCGTCGACGAACCGGACCTGCTGCTCTGGGTGCACTGCGCCGAGGTCGACTCCTACCTGCACGTCCTGCGCCGCTCCGGCTTCCCGATCACCGACGCCCAGGCCGATCTCTACATCGACGAACACCGCGAAGGCGCCCGCCTCGTAGGCCTCGACCCGGCGCGCGTGCCCGCGAACAGAGCCCAACTCGCCGCGTACTTCGAACGGGTAAGGCCCGAGCTGGCCGCCGGGCCCGAGGCACGGGAGGTGGACGACTTCCTGCGCCGCCCGCCCGTGCACCCCCTGCTCGTCCCGGCCCGCGCCGTGCTGTGGCGGCACGTCTCAGCCCTCGCGTACGACTCACTGCCCGCGTACGCCCACGAGTTGTACGGCAGGGACGCCCCCGCCCCACGGCGCGTGACCCGCCGGCTCGTCGCCACCGGAGGGCTTCTGCGCGCCGTCCCCGGCCGGCTGCGCAGACGCATCCCACCGGGCCACATCAGGGGCGCCATGGCCAGACTCGGACCCGACACCCGGCCCACCCCACGCAAACTCAGGAGACAGGCTGCCAAACTCCGCAGACGGGCGGCCATACTGGACGGGCCGGGGAGGGCGCAGCGAGGCGACGGGGGCGACAGCGGGCAATGGCGGAAACGAGTCTGATCCAGGGCCGGTACCGGCTGCTCGATCTGATCGGGCGCGGTGGCATGGGCGAGGTGTGGCGGGCCCAGGACGAGTCGCTCGGCCGGCACGTCGCCGTCAAATGCCTCAAGCCGCTCGGCCCGCAGCAGGATCAGTCCTTCACCCGGGTGCTGCGCGAACGGTTCCGCCGCGAGGCGCGCGTCGCCGCCGCCCTCCAGCACCGGGGCGTCACCGTCGTCCACGACTTCGGCGAACACGACGGCGTGCTGTATCTGGTGATGGAGCTGCTCGAAGGTCGTAACCTCAGCCAGCTCCTGGAGGACAACAGACAGGGCCCGCTCGCGGTGCCGGACATCGTCGACATCGCCGAGCAGGTCTCGGACGCGCTCGCGTACACGCACGAACAGGGCATCGTGCACCGGGACTTGAAGCCCGCCAACATCATGCGGCTGACCGACGGCGCGGTGAAGATCTGCGACTTCGGCATCGCCCGGCTCGGCCACGACATCGGCTTCACCTCCAAGCTCACCGGCACGGGCATCGCCATGGGCACGCCGCACTACATGTCGCCCGAGCAGATCGGCGGCGGGCCGATAGACCACCGCAGCGATCTGTACTCGCTGGGCTGTGTGCTCTACGAGATCGCCACCGGCGTGCCGCCCTTCGACCAGGACGACGCGTGGGCCGTCCTGGTCGGGCACCGGGACACCATCCCCACACCGCTGCGGAGCCACCGCTCCGAACTGCCCGAATTCCTGGACCGGATCGTCCTCGATCTGCTCGCCAAGACGCCGGAGGAGCGGCCGTCGGACGCCACCGCGCTCCGGCACCAGATCATCGCCGCCCGTTCGATGTCGGGCCGGGAGGGCAGGGACGGCCGGCCGCCGGCGCTGCCGCCGGTGCTCGCGCACCCGCCGGCCGTCGACGGCTCGACGTCGCACGGCGGTCCGGGCTCGCGGCTGCCCTCGTGGACGTACGGCATGACCATCGGCCACAAGGCGACCGGCTCCTCCGCCCTGCGGACCACACCTCCGGACCACACGGCGGGACTCACCGGCGAGTGGACCACGCCGTCGGGGCCGGCGGGGCCCGTCTCAGGCGGGTACGCCCGCCCCGAGCGCCCGACGCCCTCGCCGGAACAGATCGCCGTGCTCAACAGCAGGCACAGCGCCGGCCTCAGTCTGGGCAGGCTCGGCCGCTGGGACGAGGCGGGTGAGGTGCACCGGGCGGTCGCGGCCGAGCGCGAGCACGCGCTGGGGCCCGACCACCCCGACACCCTCGGCAGCCGTTACGAGGTCGGCTTCACGCTCAGCCGGACCGGCCGCACGGCGGACGCGCTGCGGGAGTTCGTCCGCGTCACGGAAGGCCGCGAACGGGCGCTGGGGCCCGACCACCCGGAGACCCTGGCGGCACGTCAGGAGACGGCGTACGTACTGGGGCAGCTCGGCCGGCACTTCGAGGCGCACGAGGTGTACGCGGCGGTCCTCGCCTCCCGCGAGCGCACCATGGGCCCCGACCACCCCGACACCCTGCGCTGCCGCCACAACCTCGCCTTCAACCTCAGCCGCCTCGGGCGGATCGAGGACTCGTACCGGATGGCGCACGAGGTGGCGACGGCACGCACCAGGGTCCTCGGCGCCACTCACCCCGACACGCTGGTCACGCTCTACGAGGTCGCCTACGCGCTCGGCATGCTGGGCCGCTGGACGGAAGCGCTCCAGACGTACCGAGACGTCGCGGTCGGCCGCGCCCACGCGCTCGGCGGCGACCACCCCGACAGCCTCGCGGCACGCTACGAGGTCGGCATAAGCCTCGGGCGGCTCGGCCGCAGCGCCGAGGCCCTGGAGCTGTACCGGAGTCTCGTCGACGACCGTGCCCGCGTGCAGGGCCCCACCGACCCCGAGACGCTGCGCGCCCGGCACGGACTGGGGGTGAACCTCGGCCGGCTCGCCCGCTGGGAGGAGGCCCTCGCGGAGTCCCGCGACGTGTGCGCGATCCGCGAGCGGGTCCTGGGCCCCGACCACCCGGACACCCTCGTCAGCCGCCGCGAGGTCGCCGTCGCCCTGGGCTGGCTGGGTCGCTGGGCCGACGCCCTCATGGTCTACCGCAGGGTGGCGGAGTCCCGCGAACACGTCCTGGGCCAGGACCACCCCGACGCGCTCGCGAGCCGCAACGACGAGGCGCACTGCCTCGAACAGCTCGGCAGGGGCGGCGAGGCGGTCGAGCTCTACCGCCGGGTCGCGGCCCTGCGCCAACGTCGCGAGGCGGGGCGGCACTAGGGGGTGTCTTTTCGATCATCGGATCGTTGGTCCGGTCATGAGGGATGGGGAGATTTGTGATGCCGCCTGGGCGGTGATCGAGCCGTTGCTG
>NZ_JBHXDC010000014.1:0-177572 GCF_042725135.1 Streptomyces sp. NPDC060366
CGGAGGAGGGAGACAACGCGGAGCGTTGGCGACCGACGACAACGCGGCGGGCGTGCGTGCCAGGGACCGCGAGCCCGGCAAGATCCGAACGACAGACCCTAGGTCCTGTCCGGCAGGTAACGAGGACCTCGTACGGGTAACTCCCATGTGCTCGACGTGCGGTTCGGTACGTGCTTCCGATGGTCGGACGGTCGCTCGCACCGGTCGTGCGACCGTCTAACGTGCGCCCTATGACGACTGCTTTGATTACGGGCGCGACAGCGGGGATCGGCGCCGCCTTCGCCCGGCGGCTCGCCGCGGGCGGTACCTCCCAGTCCGGCGGGGTGGGAAGCGGCCACAACCTCGTGCTTGTCGCCCGCGACACCGAACGCCTGCGGCGCCAGGCCACCGAACTCCACGACCTGCACGGCATCGAGGCGGAGGTGCTGACCGCCGACCTCGCCACGGACCAGGGCATCGAGGCGGTCGAGAAGCGTCTCGACGACCGTAAGCACCCCATCGATCTGCTGGTCAACAACGCGGGGTTCGGGAACAAGGGCCGGTTCCTCGACGTCTCGATGGCCGACGAGCTGACCATGCTGAAGGTGCACTGCGAGGCGGTGCTGCGGCTGACGTCGGCCGCGGTCACCGGGATGAGGGAGCGCGGGCGCGGGGGTGTGGTGAACGTGTCGTCGGTGGCCGCGTTCCTGCCGCGCGGGACGTACGGCGCGTCGAAGGCATGGGTCGTGCAGTTCACCGAGGGGGCCGCGCGGGATCTGGCCGGGACCGGGGTGCGGCTGATGGCGCTCTGCCCCGGCTTCACGCGCACGGAGTTCCACGACCGGGCCGGGATGGGGACGGACAACATCCCCAACTGGATGTGGCTGGACGCCGACAAACTGGTGACGGCCGCGCTGGCCGACCTGGCGCGCGGCAAGACGGTGTCGGTGCCCGATCCGCGTTACAAGGCGCTGATGAGCGCGGTGAAGCTGGCGCCGCGCGGGCTGCTCGGCGGGATCACGTCGAAGACGGGGCGGAAGTACGGCCCGCAGTAGCGGGGGGGCGCTCCGGTCACGATCACGCGGTGATCGAATGATCGGAACTTCCGTCGTTCGATCACGCTGCATTAGAGTCCTCGCGCCGGGCCATCACTTCATCACCCTGCGGAGGGACTGCCACCGTGCGCGAAGGTGCCGCCGAACGTCATGACCGACTGCTGAATCTGGTGCGCGAGCGCGGCACCGTACGGGTGTCGGACCTCGCCGAGCGCTTGGGCGTCGCGCCGGTCACGGCGCGCCGTGACGTGGAGGCGCTGGCCGCGCGCGGGCTGCTCGACCGCGCGCACGGCTCGGTGTCCTGGCCGCGCGGGCAGGGGCCGGCCGGGACCGCGCCGGGGGCGGGGAGCCCGGTGATCGGGATGCTGGCGCCGGCCGCCGCGTACTACTTCGCCGAGGTGATCCGGGGGGCCCACGAGGCGGCGGCCCGGCTGGGCGCCCGGCTGATCCTGCGCGTCTCCGACTACCGGTCCGAGGACGACGCCTCGCACGCGGCCGGGCTGCTCGCCGCCGGTGCCGAGGGGCTGCTGGTCGCCCCCAGCTGGACGGCGCCGGACCACCCGGAGCGTTACGGCGCCTGGGTCGCTGGGCTGCCGGTTCCCACGGTGCTCGTCGAGAGGCTCGGGGTGCCGGGCGGGCCGCTGGACGATCTGGACCGCGTCCGTTCCGACCACGCTCACGGGGTGCTGCTGGCCGTACGGCACCTGGTGCGGCTCGGGCACGGGACGCCGCTGCTGCTGGCCAGGACGGACAGCCCGACGGCGATGGCCGTACGCGCGGGGTACGAGCGGGCGCTGGCCGTACTGGGGCTGCGGGCGGAGCTGCCCGTACTGGACTCGGCGTCGGCCGAACGGCATCCGGCGCTCTTCGAGGAGGCGGCGCGGGCGCTGGCCGCCGCGGTGCGGGAGGGCCGGGCCACGGCGGCGCTGATGCACAACGACGAGGACGCGACCTGGATGGTGCGGCGCCTGGCCGAGCTGGACGTACGGGTGCCCGACGACCTGGCGCTGATCACGTACGACGACGAGGTCGCCGCGCTCGCCGACACCCCGCTGACCGCCGTCGCGCCGCCGAAGCGCGCGGTGGGGCGGCGCGCGGCGGAGCTGCTGGTGGAGCGGCTGACGGAACCGGGCGCCGAGGCACAGCCGCGGACGCATCTGGACCTGCTCCCGAGCCTGCGCGTCCGCGCGTCGTGCGGGGCGGCGGGGTAGACGGCTGGTTCGATCATTTTTCGATCAATCAATCTTTCGCTCTTGACTTCGCTCACCGCGGCTCGAAGTATCACGGCCACATCGCCTGTTCCCCCGCCGTACAGGAGCCCGAGCCGTGAGCCACCCGTGGTCCCGTCCCATCCGCGCCGCCGTCAGCGCCCTCACCGCGCTGTCCGCTCTCGCCGCCCTCGGGGCGTGCAGCGGGGGCGGCGGTCAGGCACCCGCCCGAGGTACCGCCGAAGACCCCGTGACCCTCACGTTCTGGGCCTGGACCAAGGGATCGAAGGAGGTCGTGGACGCGTTCAACGCCTCCCACGACACGATCAAGGTGAAGTTCGAGGAGATCCCGTCCGGCGGTCTCGGCGGTTATCCCAAGATCGCCAACGCGGTGAAGGCGGGCATCGCGCCCGATCTGCTCTCCATCGAGTACCCGCAGCTGTCGCAGTTCGTCAGCCAGGGCTCGCTCCAGGACCTGAGCGGCCATCTCACCGAGGACATCAAGAAGAAGTTCTTGCCCCAGGCCGTGGAGCTGACCACGATGGGCGGCCGGAACTGGGCCGTCCCGTTCGACGCGTCACCGCAGGTCTTCTACTACCGCAAGGACTTCTTCGACAAGCACGACATCGCGCCGCCGCGGACCTGGGACGAGTTCCGCACCGCCGCCGAGCAGGTCAGGAAGGCCGAGCCGAGGACACGGATCGGCACCTTCTTCCCCGACGACCCGACCTTCTTCCAGGCGATGGCCTGGCAGGCCGGCGCCCAGTGGTTCAGCACCGAGAAGGACGCCTGGCGGGTCGACACCACGGACCCGGCCAGCACCAGGGCCGCCGACTACTGGCAGGGGATGATCGACGACCGGCTCGTCACCACCGCCTCCTCGTTCAGCCCCGAGTGGACCGGCTCGCTCAAGCAGGGCACGACGGTCGGCTATCTCGGCGCCTCGTGGGGCGCCGGTGTCCTGTCGGGCATCGTGCCCGAGCAGAAGGGCAAGTGGGCGGCCGTACAGGTGCCGAGCTGGGACGCCGGGAAACCGGCCAGCGGCATGATCGGCGGCTCGACCTTCGCCGTCAGCAAGGGCAGCGAGAAAACCGCCGCCGCGGTCGAGTTCGCCCTGTGGATGTCCACCACCGAGGCCGGTATCAAAGCCCGGATCGGCGCGAGCACATCGAGCGCCATGCCCGCCGCGCCCGCCCTGGTGCCGGTCGCCAGGAAGGCGTTCGACACCGGCTTCTTCGGTGGTCAGGACCTGTACAGCCTGTACGAGAAGGCAGGCGCGTCCGTCGGTCCCAACTGGCTCTGGGGCCCGAGCACCGGCGCCACCAACAGCGCGCTCGGTGACGAACTCAGCGATGTGGTCGGTGGCGGCTCGACTCTCCGAAAGGCGCTCGGGACGGCGCACGACGCCACCGTCGCCGACGCGAAGAAGCGCGGACTGAAGGTCGAGGACGCCTCATGAGCGAGATCCGCACCCCCAGGGCGCGCACACCCAAGTTCCGTGACCCCAACGCCCTAACCCCGAAAGCCGGTACCTCGAAGGCCCGTACCGGCTTCGCCGCCGGCATCCTCCTCGCCCCCTTCTTCGCCCTCTTCACCGTCGCGATGATCGTCCCGGTCGGCTACGCCGTCTACCTCAGCCTCTTCACCGAGAAACAGTCGGGCCTCGGCTTCGACGGCCCGACGACCGTCTTCCACGGCCTCGGCAACTACACGGCCGCCCTCGGCGACGAGGCGTTCCGCGACGGCTTCTGGGTGCTGCTCGGCTACTGCGCCCTCTACATACCGCTGATGGTCGGCGGCGCGCTCGTCATCTCGCTGCTGCTGGACACGGCGATGGCCCGCGCCCGCCGGTTCTTCCAGCTCGCGCTCTTCCTGCCGCACGCGATCCCCGGCCTGATCGCCGCGCTGATCTGGATCTACCTCTACACACCCGGACTCAGCCCGGTCGTCTCCGCCATGGAGTCCGGCGGCATCGGCTTCGACTTCTTCTCGTCCGAGGGCACGCTGCCCGCGATCGTCAACATCGCGCTGTGGGAGTGGCTCGGCTACAACGTCGTGATCTTCTACGCCTCGCTCCAGGCCGTCGACCGGTCCCTGCTGGAGGCGGCGACCGTGGACGGCGCGGGCAACTGGCGGCTCGCCCTCAGCATCAAGATCCCGCTGATCCGCTCCTCGCTGATGCTGGTCCTGCTCTTCACGATCATCGGTTCGCTCCAGCTCTTCACCGAGCCGCTGATCCTCAACCGCGGCAGCGGATCGGCCGTGACCAGCACCTGGACGCCCAACATGTACGCCTACAGCGCCGCGTTCGAACGCAACGACTACGGGCTCGCCGCCGCGGCCTCCGTGCTCATCGCGCTCGTCGCCGCCCTGCTCTCCTTCGTCGTCACCCGATTCTCCAACCGGAAGGGGGCACGGGCATGACGTCCCCGACCGTGGTCGACCCGGCCACCCAGCTCCAGACACCGAACCACCGCGACGGCCGCCGCGACGGCCGCGCCCCCGTACCGGCCGGCCGCCCGAGGGCCAACCGCTGGCTGTCGAAGACCGCGGTCAACGGGGTGCTGCTGATCGCCGCCGTCTACACGCTCTTCCCGCTGATCTGGCTGGTCACCGCGGCCACCAAGGACGCGGGCAATCTGCTGGGCGGCGATGTCTTCTCCTTCGAGGGCTTCGACCTCGGCCACAACCTCTCCGAGCTGACGTCCTACCAGGACGGCATCTACTTCCAGTGGTACGGAAACTCCCTGCTCTACGCGGGAGTCGGCGCCCTGGGCTGCTCGCTGGTGAGCGTCGCTGCGGGCTACGCCTTCGACAAATACCGATTCCGCGGCAAGGAGAAGCTGTTCGCGCTCGTGCTGCTGGGTGTGCTGCTGCCGTCCACGGCGCTGTCGCTCCCCCTGTATCTGCTGGCCGTGGAGACCGGCACCGTCAACACCTACTGGTCCGTGCTGATCCCGGCACTGGTCAACCCGTTCGGTGTCTATCTCGCCCGGATCTTCAGCGCGGGCTACATCCCCGACGAGGCACTGGAGGCCGCCCGTATCGACGGTGCGGGCGAGCTGCGCGCCTTCTGGTCCATCGGTCTGCGGATGATCATGCCGGGCTTCGTGACCATCTTCCTCTTCCAGTTCACCGCGATCTGGAACAACTTCTTCCTCCCCCTCGTGATGCTCTCGGACCGTGAGCTCTACCCCCTGAGCCTCGGCCTGTTCAACTGGCACAGCAACGCCAACGCCGACCCGGCCTTCTACCCCATGGTCGTCACCGGCTCCCTGCTCGCCGTCACCCCGCTGATCATCGCCTTCGTCACCCTCCAGCGACACTGGAAGGCCGGACTCACCGCCGGCAGCGTCAAATAGCGCCACCTGTGACGCGTGAACGACCCATGCGGACGACCCACGAGGAGACCGACTTCCACCATGCACGACGCCACTGACAATCGGCCGTCCGCGCTGCTCTCGATGAGTCCGGGCATCGCGGAACGGCTGTTCTCCCCCGCTCATCTCGCCCGGCTGACCGGTCTCGTGCGGACCGATCCGGGTCTTGTCGCGCACACCCTGACGGGGCCCGGTCTCGACCCCGCCGTCGCCACCGCGCTCGCGGACGCCGAACTGCTGATCACCTGCTGGGGCGCCCCGCCGCTCAACGCGGAGGTGCTGGCCGCCGCGCCCCGGCTGCGCGCGGTCGTGCACGCGGCGGGCACCGTCAAGCACCACGTCACGGAAGCGTGTTGGGAGCGGGGCATCACGGTGGCTTCGGCGGCGGCGGCCAACGCCCGCCCCGTCGCCGAGTACACGCTGGCCGCGATCCTCTTCGCGGGCAAGCGGGTCCTCGGCTCGGCGCACCGCTACCGGGAGTTGCGCGGCCCGCACGACTGGCACCAGGAGCTGGGCGGGGCGGGCAACTACCGCCGTACGGTCGGCATCGTCGGCGCGTCCCGGATCGGCCGCCGGGTGATCGAACTGCTGCGGCCGTTCGACCTCGACGTACTGCTCTACGACCCGTACGTGTCCGCCGACGAGGCCGCGGCGCTCGGCGTCGAATCGGTGTCGCTGATCGAGCTGTGCGCGCGTGGCCACGTGGTGTCGGTCCACGCGCCGCAGGTCCCCGCCACCCGCCATATGATCGGCGGCGCCCAACTGGCGGCGATGCAGGACGGGGCGACGCTGATCAACACCGCGCGCGGCTCGCTGATCGACGAGGACGCTCTGCTGCCGCAGCTGGTCTCCGGCCGGCTGAACGCGGTGCTGGATGTGACGGACCCCGAACTGCCGCCGCCCGCCTCGCCGTTGTACGACCTGCCGAACGTGCTGCTGACGCCGCACGTCGCGGGCTCGCTGGGCGGTGAGATCCACCGGATGACCGATCAGGCGCTGGACGAGGTGGAGCGGTACGCGAAGGGCCTGCCGTTCGAGGATCCCGTACACCCGTCGTCGCTGCCGCACTCGGCGTAACCGCGGGGCACCCGCGGCGGAACGCGCCGAGGCCCGGCTCCCCCGAAGGGGCGCCGGGCCTCGGTCGCGTACCGCGTGCTCTGCCGGTGACCGGTGAGGGTCAGTGGCTGTGGCCGTGGCCACCGTGACCGGCGTCGCCCTCTTCCTCGGCCGGCTTCTCGACGACCAGGGTCTCGGTCGTGAGGAGCAGCGCGGCGATGGAAGCGGCGTTCTCCAGCGCGGAGCGGGTGACCTTGACCGGGTCGATGACGCCGGCCTTCACCAGGTCGACGTACTCGCCGGTCGAGGCGTTGAAGCCGTGACCCTTGTCGAGTTCGGCGACCTTCGCGGTGATGACGTAGCCCTCGAGGCCGGCGTTCTCGGCGATCCAGCGCAGCGGCTCGACCACGGCGCGGCGGACGACCGCGACACCGGTGGCCTCGTCGCCCGTCTTGCCCAGGCCGTCCTCCAGCACCTTGGCGGCGTGCACCAGGGCGGAGCCACCACCGGAGACGATGCCCTCCTCGACCGCGGCGCGGGTCGCGGAGATGGCGTCCTCCAGACGGTGCTTCTTCTCCTTGAGCTCCACCTCGGTGGCGGCGCCGACCTTGATCACGCACACGCCGCCGGCCAGCTTCGCGAGGCGCTCCTGGAGCTTCTCGCGGTCCCAGTCGGAGTCCGTGGACTCGATCTCGGCCTTGATCTGGTTGACGCGGCCGGCGACCTCGGTGCTGTCGCCACCGCCGTCGACGATCGTCGTGTCGTCCTTGGAGACGGTGACGCGGCGGGCGGAGCCCAGTACGTCGAGACCGGCCTGGTCGAGCTTGAGGCCGACCTCTTCGGCGATGACGGTCGCGCCCGTGAGGGTGGCGATGTCGCCGAGCATGGCCTTGCGGCGGTCACCGAAGCCGGGGGCCTTCACCGCGACGGCGTTGAACGTGCCGCGGATCTTGTTGACGACGAGGGTGGAGAGCGCCTCGCCCTCGACGTCCTCGGCGATGATCAGCAGCGGCCGGGAGCCGCCCGCCTGGATGACCTTCTCCAGCAGCGGGAGCAGGTCCTGGATGGAGCCGATCTTGCCCTGGTTGATCAGGATGTACGGGTCGTCGAGGACGGCCTCCATACGCTCCTGGTCGGTCACCATGTACGGCGAGAGGTAGCCCTTGTCGAAGGCCATGCCCTCGGTGAACTCCAGCTCCAGGCCGAAGGTGTTGGACTCCTCGACGGTGATGACACCGTCCTTGCCGACCTTGTCCATCGCCTCGGCGATGAGCTCGCCGACCTGCGAGTCCTGGGCGGAGAGCCCGGCGACGGCGGCGATGTCGGACTTGTCGTCGATCGGGCGGGCCGTGTCCAGGAGCTCCTTGGAGACGGCGGCGACGGCGGCGTCGATGCCCTTTTTCAGGGCGGCCGGGGAGGCGCCGGCGGCGACGTTGCGCAGGCCCTCGCGGACCAGCGCCTGGGCCAGCACGGTGGCGGTGGTGGTGCCGTCACCCGCGATGTCGTTGGTCTTGGTCGCCACCTCCTTCACGAGCTGGGCGCCGAGGTTCTCGTACGGGTCGTCGAGCTCGACCTCGCGGGCGATCGTGACGCCGTCGTTGGTGATGGTGGGGGCGCCGAACTTCTTGTCGATGACGACGTTGCGGCCCTTGGGGCCGATCGTCACCTTCACCGTGTCGGCAAGCTTGTTGACGCCGCGCTCAAGGGCGCGACGGGCGTCCTCGTCGAACTTCAGGATCTTCGCCATGGGAGCTTTCTCTTGTCCTCTCGAACGAACAACGAACTACGCCCCGGACCGCCCGGCGATGCGGGGGCCAGGGGCGCAGTTTCACAGCGGAACTGTGAGGTTTACTTCTCGATGATCGCGAGCACGTCGCGAGCCGAGAGGACGAGGTACTCCTCGCCGCTGTACTTCACCTCAGTGCCGCCGTACTTGCTGTACAGAACGACGTCGCCGACGGAAACGTCGAGCGGAAGCCGCTCGCCGTTCTCGAAGCGACCCGGACCGACAGCCAGGACGACGCCCTCCTGGGGCTTCTCCTTGGCAGTGTCCGGAATAACCAGGCCAGAGGCCGTGGTCTGCTCTGCGTCGAGCGGCTGGACCACAATGCGGTCCTCGAGCGGCTTGATGGCAACCTTGGTGCTGGCGGTCGTCACGATCCGACCTCCCCCTTCGGAGATCTCACGGGGTTAACTGTCTGGGTCGCGTGACCGGGCTCGATCCGTCGTCGCGGGTGCCGGACCTGACCTGTCACGCATTTGGCACTCTCCAGTGGGGAGTGCCAGACATGACACTATGACCGCGATTAGCACTCGGTCAAGCTGAGTGCCAGTCGAGGCCCGGCTGCAACGCGATCGGGTGGCCGTGTTCTAGACGTAGTCCTCCAGCTTCGCCACCGCGTAACCCTTGTCCGTGATCGTCTTCATGACGTGCCGGATCATGTCGGGCATCGAGCCCTTCCACTCCCCCTTCCCGCGGAAATGCGTGAGGACGATGTCGCCGGGGTGCAGGTCCCGGTCCCACTCGCGCCACTCCATGTGGTCGGGGAACGCCTCGGACGACCACAGCGGCACCGCCTTGACGCCGCAGGACTTGGCGGCGCGGAGGGTGCCGGCGTTGTAGTTGCCGTACGGCGGCCGGAACAGCTCGGGCCGCTTTCCGTACCGCTTCTTGATCTTCTCCTGCTGGCCGCAGATCTCCCGCTTCTGCTTCTCGTAGGAGAGTCCGGGGAGGTAGGGGTGGGTGAGCGTGTGGTTGTGCAGGGAGACGCCGCGGGCCTGCATCTTCTTGAAGTAGGCGTAATTGTCCTTGATGACGTAGTCACTGAGGAAGGCGCTGTACGGGATCTTCAACTCGGTCATCATGCGCAGCAGTTCGGGGTCCTTCTCGGCGCCGTCGTCGATCGTCAGGAAGACGACCTTCTCTTTCGTCGGGACGCTGGTGAAGACCGGCGGGAGGGTCGCGCCGCCCGTGACCTCAAAGCCTTTGCGCGTGGTGATCTTCGGCTTCACCGCGGGCGGCGGGGGCGCGGCGAGCGGGGTCTTGGCGAGCTTCCACTTCTTGGCGGCCACGGCTCGCAGCGCCTGGGCCTTGGCGACGGCGGCCTCGGCCTTCTTCGCGGCCTCCGCCTTCTTCACGTCCGCCTTCTTCGCGGCGTCGACCTTCTTCACCTCGGCCTTCTTCGCTTCGGCCTTCTTCACGACGTCGGGACCCGCCCGGCCCGGCTTCGTGGAGGCGGACTCGACAGGTCCACCGCCACCGCCGCCGCCGTCCCCGCTGCGACCGCCGCGGTCTCCGCCGCCCCGGTCGCCGGACTCTCCCGCACAGGCGGAGCCGAGCACGGCGATCAGAAGTACGGCGACGACCGCGCGCGCCCGCCCGCCGGAGTGACTTTTGCGCCGCTCTGCGGCCTTTTCTTCGTTTTGTCGTACTAGTTGCATGGCGCCGCATCCTGTCAGCGCGCGGTCCACGCGCCCGGCCGACACCGCCGGGGAGCGCCGGCGGTCCCCCGCCTGGCCCACAATGGCCCGGTGACCGACCCCACCCCTTCTCCCGCACCGTCGCTCGCCCCGCTGCTCTCCGACGAGGGCCAGGCCCTGCTCGCCGCCCTCCGCGACCACGACCCGGCGCAGGAGCTGGCCCTGGCGACCCGGCTGCGCCGCGACCACCCCGCCGAACTGGTCTCCGCGGCCCTCGCGCAGGCCCGGCTGCGCCAGCGGGCGGTCGCGAAGTTCGGCGAACGGGACGCGTACCGCATGTACTTCACGCCTCATGGCGTCGAGCAGGCCACCCGTACCTCGGTCGCCGCCCACCGGGCGGGCCGGTTCCGGGACATCGGCCTCCGGGACGGCGGCCCGGCGCGGATCACCGACCTGTGCTGCGGCGTCGGCGGCGACGCGATCGAGCTGGCCCGCGCGGGGTTCGCCGTGACGGCGGTCGACCGCGACCCCGTGACCTGCGAGATCGCCGCGCTCAACGTCCGCACGCTGGCGCCGGACGCCCCGCCCGCGACGGTCGTGCGCGCGGACGTCATGACGTACGACCTGGCGGCGGCGCCGGCCCCCGACGCCCTCTTCATCGACCCGGCCAGACGCGGCGGCCGGGGGCGGATCTTCGATCCGGAGGCGTACTCGCCGCCGTTGTCCTGGGCGATCGAGGCGGTCCGTACGGTCGGCGCCGGCGGCATCAAGATCGCGCCCGGCATCCCGCACGAGCTGGTCCCCGACGACTTCGAGGCCGAGTGGATCTCCGACGGCGGCGACGTCAAGGAGGCGGTGCTCTGGCACCACGCGACCGATCCGGGGGCCGGTCCGGGGGCCGGTCCGGGTCCGGGGTCCGGTCCCGGCGCGATCACGCCCGGCGCCCGGCGCGCCACCCTGCTCCCCGCCGGCCTCACCCTGACCGGCCGCGGCCTGCCGGACCCGCCGGTCAGAGAGGTCGGCCGCTATCTGTACGAGCCGGACGGCGCCGTCATCCGCGCCCATCTGGTCGCCGAGGTCGCCGACGAGCTGGACGGCGGGCTGATCGACGCGACGATCGCGTACATCACGGCGGACGAACCGCGCCCGACGCCGTACGCGACGGCGTACGAGATCACCGACGAGCTGCCGTTCAACCTCAAGCGGCTCAAGGCCCTGCTCCGCGAGCGCGGCGTCGGCATCCTGACGGTCAAGAAGCGCGGCTCGCCGGTCGAACCGGAGGAGCTGCGGCGGAGGATGAAGCTCCAGGGGCGGGAATCGGCCACGGTCTTCCTGACCCGGGTCGCCGGCGCGCCCACGATGCTGCTCGGCCGACCGGCCTGAGCCGTCCCGATCCCGGCCAATCCTCGCGAATCGCCTTACGTCAGAACGTATTTGAGCCGATTTTAGGTCCCTGGGCCCATGCCTTCCGACATGTTCCGGTCATAAGCTCCGCTGTCGGGGCGGTTTGACGCGTGGCCGCCGGAACGCCGCGTATCGCGAGGGTGGTTGGGGCGAGAAATGGCTTCTTACGGGGGTACACCGGCGTACGACGGCGCATGGGCGCCGCCCGATCCTTCCGGGCGGCGCGAGATGCCTCAACTGATGCAGGTCGCGCGGTGGTTGATCCACGCACTCTTCGGCTTCACCGTGCTGGGCGGAGTCGGCCTGTTCCTCTCGGCCGCCGCGGCGGACGCGGTGGACGCCGAACTCGTCGGACTGACCGTGTGGGCGGCGGCGCCCGGCACCGTCGGCTGGCTGCTGTCCCGGCGGCTGTGGACCGGCGGTGTGTGGGAGTGGCGGGGCCTGATCGCCGTACAGGCGTGGCTGGTTCTGGGCGGCATCTCCAACATCACCGAGGGCTCCTTCCAGGGCTTCACCCAACTCGTGCTGCCGGTGCTGATCCTGGTCTTCCTGTGGCACCCCGAGAGCCGGGAGTGGATACGGCTCGACGTCCAACAGCGAGCGGAGCACCGGCCGTTCTCGTTTGCCCGGTTCATCAGGTGGCGAAGCGACGGGGGCCAGACGGCGCTCGAATACCTCGGCCTGTTCGTCCTCGTCGCCGCGATCATCGTGGGCCTCACGGCGAGCGGCGTCGGCGGGCAGATATCCAACGGCCTCCAGTCCGCGGTCTGTTCGATCACGGGCGCGGCGTGCCCGGCCGGCGACGGCGACTCCGTCGAGGCGGGCGACGGCCAGGACGGCGCCGACGGCGGCCCGGCCGATCCGGGAGATCCGGGAGATCCGGGCGGTTCGCGTAACGACGACAACGGCGGCACCGTCCCCGTGGGCGTCGAGACCGAGGAGGACCGCAACGAGGGCGCCGCCGACGAACCCGGCTGGGAGGGCGACGAGGCCGCGGCCGACGACGGCGACGACGGCGGGGAGAAGGCGGAGGACTGCGGGGGCTGGAGCTTCTTCTCCTGCGCGGCCGACCGTGGCGGCCAGGTCGTCAAGGGCCTGTTCGTGGACGGCGTCTGGGGCGACGTCACCGGAGTCTGGGACCTCGTCACCGACCCGGGCGGCACCTGGGACGGACTCAAGGACTACGGGAGCGGCCTGGGCGACAAGTGGTCCGAGGACTCCAAGGACGCCGGTGACAAGTGGGCGAAGGGCGACTACCTCGACGCCCTGACCGACTGGGGCGGCGCGTCCGTCAACACGGTCGTCACGGCCGGCGACGACATGTTCGTCGGCGACGAGGTCCGCGACCGGTGGAACAACGGCGAGAAGACCCGTGCGGTCACCGACGTCGTGTGGAACGTCGGATCGATCTTCATCCCCGGCTACAACGCGGCGAAGGTCGGCGGAAAACTCGGCAAGATCGGCAAGTTGGGCAAGCTCGGGAAACTGGGCAAGGCGGCCGACAAGGCTCGCGAGGCCGCCGACCGCGCCCGCAAGGCCGCGGAGAAGGGCGACGTCAAGGCCGCCGACGACGCGGCGAAGGAGGCGCAGAAGCACGCCGACGACGCCCAGAAGGAGCTGGCGGAGAAGGGCTGTCTGATCAGCTCCGGCCCGATCGGCGGCCGGCTCCCGGGCGGTACGGGCGGCTCCGGCGGACCGGGCGCGCCGGGCGGCCCGGCCGCCCAGCGGCCCTCGCTCGGCGGCGGCGTCAACGCGGCCGGGCGGACCGAGGCGGTCTACCGGGCGGGCGGCGTCCCCGTACTCCTGCCGTTCGAGAAGAAGTGCGAAGGCGCGAGCCAGGAGGAGATCGACGCCGCCGAGCAGGCGAAGAAGGACGCAGCCGACGCGCAGGCGGCCAAGCGGGAAGCCGGCCAGAAGGCGGTCGCCAAGTGGAAGAAGCCGTCCTGGTACGGCGATCTGAAGAATCCGCGCAAGGGCTCCAAGGACCTCGGCGACGGCAAGTGGAAGACGAAGAAGTCGGTCGCGTACGGCCCCGCGATGGAGCGCTGGATGCGATTCCAGGAGCAGGTCTCCGGCGTGAAACGCGGCAAGGAGTACGGGGTGAAGGACCCGGACACCGGCCGCGACGTCGACTTCGACGGCTGGGACTCCGCCGGGCAGAAGTACAAGGAGGCGAAGTTCGGGTACGGGGGCAAGGTCCGTCCTGATGGCACCCTGGAACCCGCACAGGCCACCAAGTGGGTCGATCAGGCACGGCGCCAGGTGCGGGCGGCGAACGGCAAGCCGGTCGAGTGGAACTTCTCCAACCAGAAGGCCGCCGACGCCGCGCAGAAGGCGTTCGACGATGCTGGGGTGGACGTGGATGTCGTACACACGCCCTGGAAGCCGTAGCGGTGCGTTCGTGGCGGCGCGAAGCGGTGAGAAGCGACAGGCAGAAGCACCATCGGAGTCTCGGGAGTGACGGGCATGGCGAGCGAAACCATCGTGAAGGCGTCCTGGGGCCCCAGGCCCGAGTCCTGCGACGAGCTGGCCGGCCGCTGGCTGGACCTGCTGGGGCGGCTGACCGAACTGTCGGCCGGTGACCTGGCGGACTGGCGGTGGGACACCGACGGCGCCACTCCGGGCGAGGCCGTGCCACGCGACGTCGACGCCTTCGCTGCGGCGGTGGACGCGGCGAACCCGCACGACGACGCGGACATCGTCGGCCGCACGGCCGTCGTCGTGGCCCGGCGGCAGGACGGCGGGTACGCGCAGCTCAAGGTGGGGGCGGGCGGTACGGACGGATACACCCCGTTCAACGCGACGCTGCTGCTCTTCCCCGGCTCCCCGGACGCCGCCGCGCCCCTCGCGGACCGGCTCCCGGAGGCGCTGGCCGCCGTGGCCGGCGTCTGGGACGCGGACACCGGCAGCGCCCACGACCGTGAGCTGTTCGGCGCGGTGAAGTCCGCCTACGGTCTGCGGGCCTCGCACCCGCGTGCCGGCTGGTCCGTCTTCCTGTCGGCGAACCGGGCCGCCCGGGTGCCCGCGGACTTCGCCGCGCCACGCCTGGAGGCCGGGGCGGGCGGAGTCGTACTGAATGTGGGTGCCACCACGGACGCGGTGCTCGCGGCACACAAGACGCTGGCCGACGCGGGGGCGCTGGCGCCGTTGGCCACCCCGGCGGACCGGCCGAAGCTGTGACCTCCGGGGCTTCGGGGACTCCGGGGGCTTCCGGAGCTTCGGAGGGGGCGGGAGGCGACGCGCTCGCCTTCAAGGCGGCGGTCGACGCGCGGGCCGCCGCCGTGGAGCGCCTCGCCACCGCCCCCTACGCCCCGCCCTGGCCGGACGGCGTGGACCCGGGCCGGTCCGGGCCGGGGGCGGATTTCGCGATCGTCGCGCTGCGGGTCAGCGCGGATTTCTACGAGGACGAGGACCACGAGCTCCACGACGCCGTCCTCGACGAGTACGAGAGAGAACTGTGGGGCGTCGTCCACGCCCTCGACGCCCGGTGGGGCGCGCACCGGACCGTCGAGCTGACGGCGTACGCCGACCGGTATCTGGCCGACGAGCCGGTGCCGCCGTTCTACGCGTCCCTCTGCGAGCTGGGCTACTTCGGTGACCTTGAGACCTGGCGGGTCGGCGAACGGCTGGTCGCCGTGGGGGTGGGACAGCAGGACGCGGAGGAGCCCGTGGTGCTGTTCGGGGCGGTCAGCGGCGCGCCGCAGCCGGACCAGGCCGACTGAGGGCGCGCCGACGGAGCCTCCATACGGCGCCGGCCGGGGTCAGTCCTCGTCCTTCTCCATCCGTGGCCCCTCGGACTTCGGCTCCGTCGGCTCCGTCGCCTTCTTCAGCTCCGTCGGCCTTTGCGGCTCGGCGGGCTTCTTCGGCTCGGTGGCCTTGAGCTGGGCGTCCAGGATCGCCGCGTCCAGGTCGGTGATGTCGTCCGCGTAGATCCGCGAGAGCGGCTGCGGGCCGACGTACTGCTGACAGTTGCACTGCGCGAGCTCGTACCGCTTCGGTTTCTTGTTCTCGTCCCAGGCCGTCGCCACTTCCACCCGCTCGTGGCACTTGCCCTGCTTGTCATGCTTGGCGAGATGGTGCGTGCACCCGCAGACGGGCTCCGGCGGCTTGTGTGACTCCTCCAGGGCGAGCCGGCCACCCTCGACGAGCTTGAGACGCTCCACTCTTCGCTCGTGCCGGGTGCGCAGCGCAGTCCGGCCCGTATCGGCGACCCAGCTGAAGCCACCGACCATGAAGAAGACGAATATCCACCAGAGCCAGTTCATCCGCCGCCCCTTCACCCCATGAAATGGCGCATGCGTTCCACCCAGGATAGAACGGGTGGCGTAGGAACGGCCTCAGGGAGCGGGGGGCGACTTCGGGACACATCGGGACAACACACATAACTCGCGTCCCCCAAATACCACGATTTTCGTGGTTTCAGCGGTGGGCGCCGCCAGGTCCCGGCGGGGGCACGGGGCTCGGTACACGCCCGGCCCAGCGCCGGCGGCCCACCGCCCGCACCGCGCCGAGCACGCCGATGACCAGCACGATCACCCCGGTACCGACGAAATGCGCCGTCTCTCCGACGCGCGCGGAGCCGGGCTG
Source organism: Streptomyces sp. NPDC060366 (assembly GCF_042725135.1). Lineage (NCBI taxonomy): Bacteria > Bacillati > Actinomycetota > Actinomycetes > Kitasatosporales > Streptomycetaceae > Streptomyces > Streptomyces sp. NPDC060366. The sequence continues at coordinate 16,090 of NZ_JBHXDC010000014.1, forward strand.
GACCGCACCAGTTCGACCAGTCCGGTGACGTAGTCCGCGTTCCGGTCCACGACGGCGCCGAGCCCCAGGCTGAACAGGGCCCACCCCAGCACCGCGACCACCCCGTACGTCCGGAGCAGCAGCAGCCGTGGGACGGTCGGGCCCCGCCCGGCGGGCGGGATCAGCCGGCGGGCGCCACCCCGGCCGGGTCACCCGGCGAGATCTTGGCCGTGACCAGCCGGACGGCCCACCGGTAGTGTCCGACGGCCTTCGTGACGCCGATCAGCCCGGCGATCCAGAACAGGGTGCCCGCGCCCATCAGGTACACCACCTCCGCGTACGTGTCCTGCCCCTGGCGCGCGGTCGCGGGCGTATCCAGGGACAGCCACAGACCGAACGCCCCGACCAGGAACGAGATCAACAGCCAGCACAGACTCACGCCCGGCAGCCGCAGGCGCGCGTCGCGCACCGGATCGCTCGCCAGCGCCGCCCACTGGCGCGTCAGACTCCGCATCGCGCCGTCCCGGCGCAGCAGCAGACCGAGGACGATCCCGGCGGCGGTCATGACGCCGAGACCGAAGGCCGCGAGGAGCCCGCCCATGATCATGCCGAGCGGATCGACGACCTCCTCGGCCAGCGCCCGCAGCGCCTGGCCCGCCATCAGCCAGCCGAACTGCACCCCGGCGACGAGCAGCAGGAACTGCGCGAGCCGCGCGAACCCCATGCTGCGCCCCACGAGCCAGCCGAGGATGCCCGCGCGGTCGGCGAGCAGAGCCTGGTCGTCGGGCCAGGTGCGTATGTGTACGGGCGGCGGAGGCGGTGGCAGCGTGGGTGCACGGCGAGACATGCGGCGAGCTTATTGCCCGGCCCCGTCCCACCCGGTCCGGGCCGCCCGCTCCTCCAGCAGCACGCGCTCGCGTTCGTTGCGGGTCAGCCCGGCCGCCCGTACGAACTCGGCCCGCGCCTCCTCCGTACGCCCCAGCCTGGCCAGCAGATCCCCGCGCACGCTCGGCAGCAGGTGGTAGCCCTTGAGGGCGGGCTCCGCCGCCAGCGCGTCGACCAGCGCCAGGGCGGCCTCGGGCCCCTCGGCCATCGAGACGGCGACCGCGCGGTTCAGCTCCACGACCGGCGAGGGGGTGAGCGCGGCGAGACGCCCGTACAGCGAGGCGATCGCGGCCCAGTCCGTGTCCTCGTACGTCGCCGCCCGCGCGTGGCACGCGGCGATCGCGGCCTGGAGGGCGTACGGACCGGGGGCACCGTCCAGCGTGCTCGCCCGGGTCAGGGCCTCGACGCCACGCCGGATCAGCCGCCGGTCCCAGCGCGAGCGGTCCTGGTCGGCGAGCAGGACGGGCGCGCCGTCGGGTCCGGTCCGGGTGGCCGTACGGGACGCCTGGAGTTCCAACAGGGCTGCCAGGGCGTGCACTTCGGGCTCGTCGGGCATCAGCGCGCTCAGTACGCGTGCGAGCCGCAGCGCGTCCTCGCAGAGGCCGGGGCGCAGCAGGTCGTCCCCGGCGGTGGCGGAGTAGCCCTCGTTGAAGACGAGGTAGATGACCTCCAGCACGGACGCGAGGCGCGCGTCGCGCTCCGCGCCGTACGGCACCTCGAAGGGCACGCCCTCTCTGGCGAGGGCGCGCTTGGCGCGCACGATGCGCTGGGCGACGGTCGGCTCCGGCACCAGATAGGCGCGGGCGATCTCGTCGGTGGTGAGTCCGCCGAGCAGCCGCAGGGTGAGCGCGACGCGCGCCTCGGTGGACAGCACGGGGTGGCAGGAGACGAAGACGAGCCGCAGCAGGTCGTCGTCGATGTCGTCCGGCTCGGACGGCTCGGGCGGCGGCGCCGTCTCCTCCAGGGTGCGGCCGACCTCGGCGAGCTTGCGTTTGTACGTCTCGCGGCGGCGTACGAGGTCGATGGCGCGGTGCTTGGCCGTGGCCATGAGCCAGGCTCCCGGTCTGTCCGGGACGCCCGACCCCGGCCACTGCTCCAACGCGGCGACCAGGGCGTCCTGCGCCAGTTCCTCGGCGATGCCGACGTCCCGCACGACGCGCGCGACGGCGGCGATGATCCTCGCCTGCTCGATCCTGAATACCGCTTCCACCGCGCCCGCGCTGCCGCTGTCTGCCGTCACGGCCACCCATCAGAACACCGGGGGCCGACGGACGCCAACGCGGGAGCGTCGCGCGGGCCGGCGGTTACTCGCCGATCTCGCGCACCTGGACCGAGATCGTCCAGGTGTCCTCGTGGATCTGGAGGAACCGCTTGCTCCATTCGACGGCCTCGGCCTGGTTCTTGGCCTGGAGGATCGAGTACCCGCCGATGACCTCCTTGGCCTCGGTGAAGGGCCCGTCGGTGACGGAGATCTTCCCGCCGGACCACAGGACGCGGGTGCCCTGCGCGGACGGCGTGAGCCCGGCGGTCTCCAGCATCACCCCGGCCTTGTTCATCTCTTCGATGAGCGCGCCCATGCGGTCCATCAGTTCGGGGCTGGGGCCGTCGGAAGGAACGTTGTTCTCGTCCAGGTGGATGGTGGTCAGATAGCGCGGCATGGTGACTCCTCGGTGTGCGTGCGGGCGGGATGTTCCCCGCCTCTCACCCTTGCGTCGAACGGGCGGGGCCCGGATCGACACACGCCGCGACTTTTCCCGGAAGTTTCCCGGATCTCGTGTCGGGTCTCTTCCCGGGGCTCCTCCCGGAACCTCTCATCGTGGTCCCACCTCGTCCGCGAGCTTGCCCTTGCGCAGGGTGAGGACGCGATCGGACTGGGCGGCCAGGTGCTGGGAGTGGGTGACGACCACGACGCACTTGTCCTGTTCGTGGGCCAGTTCGCGGAAGATGTCGATGATGCCCTGGGCGGTGTCCTCGTCGAGGTTTCCGGTGGGTTCGTCGGCGAAGAGTATGTCGACGTCGCAGGCCAGGGCGCGGGTGATGGCGACGCGCTGCTGCTGGCCGCCGGAGAGCCGCATGACGTTGCGGGTGGCCGTGTCCTTGTCGAGGCCGACGCGCGCCAGGAGTTCCAGAGCGTGTGCCCTGCGGCCGCCACGGGCCGGCTTCACTCCGGTGATCTCCATCGCCGTGGTGACGTTCTGGAGGGCGGTCATATAGGTGAGCAGGTTGTAGTGCTGGAAGATCGTGGCGGCGTGCTTGTTCCGGTAGCGGCCGAGGCCCAGTCGCGTCAGGTCCTGGCCGTCGAAGCTGATGGTGCCCCGAGTGGGTACGTCGAGGCCGCTGGCGAGGCTGAGCAGAGTGGTCTTGCCGCTGCCCGAGGGCCCCAGGATCGTGTAGAAGGTGCCGCGCCGGAAGCCGTAGTCGATGTTCTTGAGCACGGTGGTCCTGCGGCGCTGGCCGGCGTAGGTGTGGATGACACCGTCGAGCTTCAGGACGGGCGGGGTTTCGGTGGCGCTGGTCATGGTGGCTGTCACTTGCCCTTCGTAAGGATGGTGCGGGGGCTCAGACGCAGTACGGAGGCGGCCGGGATCGCGGTGGCCAGCAGGCCGATACCGAGGCCGACGCCGCCCACGGTGGCGACGGCCGCCGGGGAGAGGCGCACATCGATCCTGTCGATGGGGTCGGCGTTCTCCACCGGCCTGTCGTTCGGGTCGATGCCCTGGTCGATGCCGGTGCTGCCGGGAGCGGGCGGCTGCCAGGAATCGAGCTTGCGCTGGGCCGCCGCGGCCTCCTGGCCGAGCAGCGACCGGCTCGCGCTCTGGGTGAGGCTCTGGGTGAACAGGGAGCTCAGGCCGATGGCGAGGGCCGCGACCGCGACGAGTTCCAGCGCCTGCTGGGCGATGAGTTTCCACTTCCTCTCACCCAAGGCCAGCAGTACGCCGTACTCCTTGCGGCGCTGCTTGACGGCGAGGTTGACGAGGAGGGCGAGGACGGCGGCGCCCGCGATGCCCGTCAGCCACATCGCGACGGTGGCGGTGGACGTGATGCTGTCCAGTGGGCCCGTCATCTGCCGGATCGCCTTGTCGTTCGCGGCCAGCCGGAACCCGTCGAGCGCGGATCCCGCGACCCGCTCGGCCTCCTCCTTGAACTTCTCCAGGTCGTCGGCGTTCTTGAGGAGGAAGGTCGCCTTGCCGGCCTGCGGGGGCCCGTCCCCGGCGCCGTTGAGCTCGGTGAAGCCGCCCACGGACGCGTACAGCGTGTTGGCCGGGTTGGTGAAGTACTCCGGATCGGGCTCGGAACCGGGACGCGGGTCCTGGTAGACACCTGCCACGGTGAACTCGGCCGTGGCCTTGCCCTCGTTCGCCCCGAGGGTGATCTTGTCGCCGGTCCCGAGCCCGTTCTTCCGGGCGAGGCGTTCCTCGATCAGCAGCAGGCGCTTGTCCATGTCGGCGGCGGTGATGTGCGCGCCGGACAGCAGCTTGAAGTTGCCGCTGCGGAAGTCGGGCAGCAGTGCGGAGTCGAGGAGTCCGACGGTCGCGGTGCCACCGGGCCCCATGCCCGAGGCGGCGCTGTCCGCGCCCCCGGTGACCAGTTCGGTGTCGCCCTTGACGATGCCCCGGTCGAACATCGAGTAGTTGTACTTCTGGACCAGCTCGGAGGCGCCCAGCTTGTCGACCGCCGTGGCGCTGATCCGAGGGGCCATGAGACCACCACCTGCGCTCAGCCCTTCCGGGTCCATCTCCAGGTTGACCTCGGCGCCCACCGAGCGCTTGGCCTCGGTCTCGGCCCGGGCGGTCGCGTCCTTGATCAGTACGCCGGCCAGCACCATCACGGAGATGACGAGGAAGGTGCACAGGGTGATCAGGGTCTTTCCCCTGCGGGACCACAGGCTGAGTCCCGCGCGTTTGACGAAGTTCATATCGGTCGGCTCTCTCGGTCTGTGTTCGTCGGCGTTCGTCGGTGCGGATCCGTGCCGGTGCGGCGCTTGTCCGCCGCCGGTGCGGCATCTATTCGCTGTCGGTGAGGATGGAGCGGGGGTGGAGGCGGAGAATGCCGATGCCGGGGACGAGGGTGGAGACCAGCGAGATCCCGAGGCCGATGCCCGCGACCTTGCCGAGATCGGAGGCCTGGACCCGCATCTCGGGCGAATCGGCCGGTAGCTCCGGGGAGTTGGGCCGCAGGGAAGCGGCCGGCTCCTGGCGACCCAGCAGCGCGTCGCCCGCCCGCTGCGCGGTGACCTGACCGGCCAGAGCGGCGACGGCCACGGCGGGCAGGGCGACGGCGGCCACTTCCACGGTGTGCTGGCCGATGAGCTTCCACTTCTTCTCGCCCAGCGCCAGAAGCATGCCGAGCTCGTCGCGGCGCTCCCGGATCTGGAGCATCACGATGAGCCCGAGAATCAGCGCGCCGGCCACGGTGATGAGCCAGAGGACCAGCCCCGCGAAGGTGCCGACCCGCTGGATCGGGCGGACCTGGTCCTTGTACGCCTTGTCGTTGACGCGGAAGTCGAACGACCCCGTCCCCAGCAGCCGCCGGGCCTCGGCGTGCAGAGGTTCGGCCTGTTCCGGTGAGCCGATCCTGAAGACCGCTTCGGCGAGGTCCGCCTGGCCGGGGCTCAACCGCTGGACCGCGCGGACCGGTACGTGGAGCGCGTTGCCGGGCAGCTGATGCGGCGGCGTCCACCTCGCCGGATCGGGCGTCGAGTCCTGAGAGATCCCGACGACCGTGAGCCGCACGGTGCGCTTCCCGTCGGCGGACAGCGCCCGGAAGGTGTCACCGACCTCGAGGCCGTTCTTCTCCGCCAGCCGGCGCTCCACCACGGCGACCCCCCGGCCGGCGTCCTCGGGGGTGATCCCACGCCCCGACGTGATCTTGTTCGAGCCGTACGAGAAAGGCAGCAGCAGCCCCGAGTCCCGTACGCCGTTCAGCGCCAGGGACGGCCGTGTCCGCGCGTCGGCGCGCTCGCCGCCCGGCCTCGGTACGCCGGACTCCAGCGGCTCGATGCCGCGGACCCGGGCGTCGAGCGCGAGCCGCGGGTTGTACCGGTGCACCTGCGGCGACGAGCCGAGCCGGTCCGCCAGCGCCGGGGTGAGGCCCTTGGCCTTCAGCGTCACATCGACGCCGATCGTCCGCCCCGCGTCCGCCTCCTGACGGGCGGTGGCGCCTTGCAGCAGGAAGCCGCCGAGCAGCAGGGTGCAGATGACGACGAAGATCCCCAGCAGGACCGCGGTCCTGGCTCTCCTGGCACGCAGGCTCATCCCGGCGCGCTTGACGAAGTTCATGGCCCCGACAGAAGCAGGGCGCTCTGTGCGGCGGGATAAGCGCGTTACGGGGCCATAAGGACGCCGTCCCCGCGATGCCGGGAGCGTGCCGCTCCGGAGTCCTTATCCCGCCGCAATGCCGCGCCATGTTGCATGGGGCTCATGAGAGTTCTGGTAGCCGAGGACCATCACATCCTCGCGCGTACGATCGCCACCGGTCTGCGCCGGCAGGCGATGGCCGTCGATGTCGCCGGCTCCGGTGACGAGGCCGAGCGGATGTGCCTGCTCACCGACTACGACGTACTGATCCTCGACCGGGATCTGCCAGTCATGACCGGCGACGAGGTGTGCCGACGGCTGCGCGAACTCAACCGTCCGCCGCGGATCCTGATGCTGACCGCGGCCGGTGAGATCACGGACAAGGTCTACGGGCTGACGGCTCTGGGCGCCGACGACTATCTGGCCAAGCCCTTCGACTTCGCCGAACTGGTCGCCCGGGTACGGGCGCTCAGCCGCCGGGCGCCCAAGGAGCCACCGGTCGCGCTGCGGCACGAAGGCATCACCCTGGACCGGGCCCGGCGCGAGGTGTCCGTGGACGGCCGGCCGCTGGAACTGACCCCCAAGGAGTTCGCGGTCCTGCAACTGCTGATGGAGGCGCGGGGCGCGGCGGTGCCGCACGACGAACTCGTGCGGACCGTGTGGGACGAGCACCTCGACCCGCGTACCGGCGCGGTACGGGCCGCCGTCAGCCGGCTGCGCCGCAAACTGGGCGACCCCGTCCTCATCACCGCCGACAAGGGGCAGGGGTACCGGCTGTGCGACTGAGCCCGCGGACGCTGCTGCGGGGCATGCCGTTCCGTGCCCGGCTCGCCGCGGCCATCTCCGCGGTCTTCCTGCTGACGGGCGCGGCGCTGCTGGCGTTCGTGGTGCTGCTCGCCCGTTACGGGACGGCCGAACAGGTCCGGGGCATCGAGGTCACGAAGGGCGACTGGTCGGGCAGCGGCGAGTTCTCCCCCACGCGGCCCCTGCCCTCCGGGGGAACCACCCGGCAGCCGGCCGGGAACGGCGACGACTTCGCGGCGATCCGGCAGATCGACTGGACCGTACAGGCCGTGCAGGACACCGCCCTGCGGCAGATGGTCCTCTGGTCGGCCGTCGGACTGCTCGTCATGGCGCTGCTGGCCGGCCTGCTCGGCTGGTGGCTGGCCGGGCGGGCGCTCAGGCCGGTCTCCGCGATGACGGAGGCGGCCCGGCGCATCGGCGAACAGAACCTGCACCAGAGGCTCGCTCTCACCGGCCCCGACGACGAACTCCACCGTCTCGCCGACACCTTCGACACCATGCTCGACCGGCTGGAGAAATCGTTCGAGAGCCAGCGGCGCTTCGTCGCCAACGCCTCCCACGAGCTCAGGACCCCCCTCGCGGTCCAGCGCACCAGCCTGGAGGTGGGTCTCGCCGACCCTCTCCCCGACGGCCTCGCCGAAGTGCGCGAGGACCTGCTCGCCGCCAACCGCGAAGCCGAGCAACTGATCACCTCGCTGCTGCTGCTCGCCCGCAGCGACCGGGGCGTGGAGGAGACCGAGACCGTGGATCTGTCGGCCACCGCCCGGCTGGTGGCGGCCGAACTCGCCCCGCGGGCCCGGGAGGAGCGGGTGGAGGTGGCGGTGACGTCGGACCGGGACCGGCCACTGACCGTCCTCGGAGATCCTCTGCTGCTGCGCCACCTGCTGACGAACCTCGTCGGCAACGCCATTCAGTACAACCATGCGGGCGGCCGGGTCAGCGTACGGCTCGAAGGCCGCACGCTCACCGTGACCAACACCGGGCCCACCGTTCCCGCCGACCGGGTCCCGAGCCTGTTCAAGCCGTTCCGCCGCCTCGCCCGGGACCGCACCGGCACCACGGGCCACGGGCTCGGCCTCGCCATCGTCCGCTCCATCGCCGAGGCCCACGGAACCGAGGCCACGGCCGAACCGGGGCGGCCGGGCGGCCTCACGGTCACCGTCCGCTTCCCGTGACCGGACGGGCCCGGCCGCTACTCCGCCGTCTCGAACCGCCAGCGGTGCACCGGGCGGGCCACCAACTCGTCGGCCGGGGCCGGGATCTCGGGCAGGTCCGCGTCGTACGGGGCGTCCCACCAGGTCATCACCAGCACCCGGCCGCCCGGCGCGGTGAGCGTCTCGCGGCGTTCGGGGGCCGGGGCGAGAGCCCGCGACCGTGCCCACGCCAGCAGCTCGGCGCCCTTCCCCGGCGCGGCCTTGGCCTCCCACATCAGCGCGACGGTCATGAGTAGAGGTTGTCCTTGCTGACCTCGTGCACATGGTCGTGGTCGTGCGCGTGGCCCTGGCCCGGTACGTGCGTCTCGGTCACCGGCAGCGAGGAGTCCGCCGACAGGTCCCAGTCCGACGCGGGCCGGCCGCGCGCCACCATCTCCGCACCGAGCGCCGCGACCATCGCGCCGTTGTCGGTGCACAGACCGGGCCGGGGCACCCGCAGCCGGATGCCCGCCCGCTCGCACCGCTCGGCGGCCAGCGCGCGCAGCCGGGAGTTGGCGGCGACGCCGCCGCCGATCATCAGGTGGTCGACGCCCTCGTCCTTGCAGGCGCGTACGGCCTTTCGCGTCAGTACGTCCACCACCGCCTCCTGGAAGGACGCGGCCACGTCCCGTACGGGCACGTCCTCGCCCGCCGCACGCTTGGCCTCGATCCAGCGGGCGACGGACGTCTTGAGCCCGGAGAAGGAGAAGTCGTACGGCGCGTCGCGCGGACCGGTCAGTCCGCGCGGGAAGGCGATCGACCCGGGGTCGCCCTCGCGTGCGAGCCGGTCGATCACCGGGCCGCCGGGGAAGCCGAGTTGGAGCACGCGCGCGATCTTGTCGAAGGCCTCGCCCGCCGCGTCGTCGATGGTCGCGCCCATGGGGCGTACGTCGGCGGTGATGTCCGGCGCGAGCAGCAGCGACGAGTGCCCGCCGCTGACGAGCAGCGCCATCGTCGGCTCGGGCAGCGGCCCGTGTTCCAGCTGGTCGACGCAGATGTGCGAGGCGAGGTGGTTCACGCCGTAGAGCGGTTTGCCGAGCGCGTACGCGTACGCCTTCGCCGCCGACACCCCGACCAGCAGCGCGCCGGCCAGTCCGGGGCCGGCCGTGACGGCGATCCCGTCGAGGTCGCGGGCGCTCACCCCCGCCTCCTTCAGGGCGCGCTCGACGGTCGGCACCATCGCCTCCAGGTGCGCGCGGGAGGCGACCTCGGGGACGACGCCGCCGAAGCGGGCGTGCTCGTCGACGCTGGAGGCGATGGCGTCGGCGAGCAGGGTCGTACCGCGGACGATGCCCACGCCCGTCTCGTCGCACGAGGTCTCGATGCCGAGGACGAGAGGTTCGTCAGCCATGGATCTCAGTTCTTCCTTGTCCGTGGGGGCCTTCCAGCAACGACAGGCGCATGACGAGCGCGTCGACATTGCCCGGCTGGTAGTAGCCCCGGCGGAAGCCGACGGGCTCGAAGCCGAAGCGCTCGTACAGCTTCTGCGCGCGGGGGTTGTCCACCCGTACTTCGAGCAGCACCTCCTCGCACTCGAAGGCGGTGGCGTGCTGGAGAAGATCGGTGAGCAGTCGCGAGCCGAGCCCGGTGCCCCACTGGTCACGGGCGGCGCCGATGGTCTGTACGTCGCCGAGGCCGCCGGCGGCGGCGAGTCCGGCGTAGCCGACGATCCGGCCCTCGGGGGTCTCGGCGACGACGTAGCGGCGGGTGGCGGCCGGGCCGCGCGCGTGGGCCAGCTCGGACCAGAACATGCCGGGCGACCAGGCGTCCTCGGGGAACAGGTCGTACTCCAGGGCGAGCACGGTCTCGATGTCCCACCAGCGCATCTCGCGCAGCGCGGGGCCGCTCCGGCCGCTCCGCTCGGTCGTGTCGGTGGCGTCGATCACTTGGGAGTGACCACCTTGTAGTTCTTGGGCACCTGCGCGTCGGGGCGGCGCAGATAGAGCGGCAGCGGCGGCAGGAAGCCGTCGGTGTCGCCCGCCGCGAGTCTCTCCGCGGCGAGGGACGCGAGCGCGGCGGCCGACTGGTGCCCGGGGGTGCGGGCGTCGGGGAACGCGTCCGGGTAGAGCGCGCCGCCCGCTCCGACGACCGGCAGTCCGGCCAGCTCCGCCGCGATGTCGGCGGGCCGGTCGACCGCGGGCTCGGTCAGCCGCGTACGGGAGTCCGCGTACCGCGCCCAGTAGACCTCCTTGCGGCGCGCGTCCGTCGCGACCACGAAGGGCGCGTCGAGTCCGGCGGCGTACGCGAGTCCGTCCAGCGTGCACAGCCCGTGGACCGGCACCCCGAGGGTCGAGCCGAAGGCCGCGGCGGTGACGAGGCCGACGCGCAGTCCGGTGTACGGGCCGGGGCCGACACCGACGACCAGGTCCGTCACGGCGCCGAGCGCGAGACCGGCCTCGGCGAGCACGCGGTCGACGGCGGGCAGCAGCAGTTCCCCGTGCCGGCGCGCGTCCACCTGACTCTCGGCGGCGAGGACGGAGACACCGTCGTGGAGGGCGACGGTGACGGCTGGCGTGGCGGTATCAACGGCGAGCAGGAGCACACAAACAGCCTACGGCTCCCGGCACCGGGCACGGCGCCCTGTCCCCTCTCCCGCCTGCTGCTACCGTCACCACCGAGACGTACGTACGAGAGGTGGATCAAGGTGTCCAGGAGCAGCTCGGGATTCGTGGCCGGGCTCACCGCGTTGGCCGTCGCCGGCGTCGGTTTCCTCGCGTACCAGGCGTCGGCGAACGTGCCGGACCGGTTCGCGGGGCCGAAGAAGCCCAGCTCCTCGGCCTCCGCCTCCCCCGCACCCGAGAAGTCGAAGGAAGCGCACGCGGTGCCCGCGAAGTCGGGCACCGGTATTCGTGTCGTCTACGCGCTGGACGCCAAGCGTGTGTGGCTGGCGGGCGGGCCGGGGCAGAAGCCGCGGACCTTCGTGGTCATGCCGAGCACGGTGAGCCCGCCGCCCGGCACGTACAAGGTCACGTCGCGGTCGGAGAAGGTCACCGGGTCGGACGGCGTGGACATCGAGCACGTGGTGCGGTTCGCGAGCGTGGACCAGGTCGCGATCGGGTTCAGCTCGGCGGTCGACGGATCGATGGCGAGTCCGGACCCGACGCTGAAGACGGGCGGCGTGCGGATGAGGACGGCGGACGGCGACGCGATGTGGACGTTCACAACCGTCGGATCGAAGATCGTCGTGGTCCCGTAGTCGCGTCCCGCAGTCCGCAGGCCCGTAGTCGCGTCCCGCAGTCCCGTGGTCCCCGTAACGCTTCGCGGTACGGCGCTACGCGGCGTCCTCGGCGTCCGTGGCCTCGCGCACCCCGGCCGGGATCTCGGTCGGCGGGGTCGATAGGGCGCTGGCCGCCGCGCACGATGCCAGCAGATCGCTCATCGACACGGACGAGGGATCGGGAGACTGGACCGTCGGCTCCGACGGTCGCGTTTCGGTGCTCTCTGATGCCGGCATGGATGCCTCCTGAGGCTCCGGGGGCAAGCTTGGTTAGGTAGACCTAACCAAATCTCGTTTACCATGTGACCACGGGCCGCACGGCACACGCAAGAGTTTACCGACGTCTTGTCGGAAAGCACGGACGCCCGGTCGCGGTGAACGTCTCAGACGGCCAGTGAGGCCAGGTCGACGCCCGACCAGCGTCCGCCGATGCCCGTCAGGGTGACCTCACGCCGGTCGTCCTCGGCGGCGAGCGGATCCACGGCCCCCACGAGACGGTCGATCACCACGTGCAGCCGGTCGTCCGACAGCTCCTCGACCTTCCCGTCGCCCCACTCCACGACCACCACCGAGTCCGGCAGCGACACGTCGAGGTCCAGATCCTCCATCTCGTCCAGACCGCCGCCGAGCCGGTAGGCGTCCACGTGCACGAGCGGCGGTCCCGAGGTCAGGGAGGGGTGCACCCGCGCGATGACGAAGGTCGGCGAGGTGACCGCGCCGCGTACGCCGAGCCCGGCGCCCAGTCCACGGGTCAACGTCGTCTTCCCGGCGCCGAGTTCGCCGGTGAGCATCACCAGGTCGCCGGGGCGCAGCAGAGCGGCGAGCCTCCGGCCCAGCTCGCTCATGCGTTCAGGTGAGTCGACGGTGACACGGGCGGTGATACGGGCCGTCGCGGCCGTGCGGTCGCCGGTCTCAGCTGCCGGGCTGTGCGGTGCTTCCATACGAACCCACGTTAGTGGCTGCCGGGACGGCGCCCACCCGTACCAGCAGGTCGGCGAGCCGGTCGGTGACCGCCTCCGGATGCTCCAGCATCACCAGATGGCCGGCGTCGGGCACGATCACCAGCTCGGAGTCCGGCAGCAGGTCCGCGATGGCCTCGCTGTGCGAGCTGGGGGTGACGAGATCGCGGTCCCCGGCCAGTACCAGAACCGGGATGTCCATGAAGACCGGCAGCGCGTCCGACTTGTCGTGCTCGGTGAACGCCGGGTAGAACTCCGCGACCACATCGATCGGGGTCCCCTCGATCAGCCGCTCGGCGAACCGTGCGACGGCCGGGTCCACGTCCTTCGAGCTGAACGAGTAGCGCTTGATCAGCCCGGCGAAGAGATCGGCGGTGGCCCGCCGGCCCCGCTCGACCAGTTCGGTCTGCGAGCCGAGCGCCTTCAGTACGCCGGGAAGTACGCGGCGTACGGCGTTCACCCCCGCCACCGGCAGCCCGAAGCTGACCTCGCCGAGCCTGCCGCTGGAGGACCCGACGAACGCGGCGCCGACGACCCGGTCCCGTACGAGCTCGGGGCAGTGGCCCGCGAGGGCCATCATCGTCATACCGCCCATGGAGTGGCCGACGAGGACGACGGGGCCCTCGGGCGCGGCCTCGTCGATGACCGCCCTGAGGTCGCGGCCGAGCTGGTCGATCGAGACGGGCACGCCGTCCGGGCCCTGCTGCGCCGCGCCCCGGGCGGAGCGGCCGTGGCTGCGCTGGTCCCAGAAGACGGTCCGCACCAGACCGCGCAGCGCGGCACGCTGGAAGTGCCAGGAGTCCTGGCTGAGGCAGTAGCCGTGGCTGAAGACGACGGTGACGGGCGCCGGGGCCTTGCGGCCGAAGAGCCGCCGGCGGCGCGGGGCGCCCGCGCCGGTCTCCGGGTCGATGTCGTCGACCTCGAAGTACAACTCGGTGCCGTCGTCGGCGACGGCCGTACCGGGGGTGCCGCGCAGCGCGCCGTACGGACCCGCCGAGTCGAGTGCGAGCCGGGCCTTCTTCCGTATGCCGCGGCCCACGGTCAGCCGCTCGATGGCGACGCCCGCGGCGGCGCCGGCGGCGATCACGCCTATCGCCGTGCCCGCGATACCGGCCAGCCGCCAGTTGCCCGCGCCGTTGGCGGCGTCGGCCGCCTTCGCGGCGGCCGACGCCAGGTCCCCCGCTCTGCTCTCGCTCAACGTCCCGCTCCTCGTCCGTCTCCGCCGACACCCTCTTCATGCCCATCCGCCCCGTCCACATAGACGCGGGGAACGCGGGGACCGATACGGGTCACGATCTCGTACGCGATGGTGTCGGCCGCCTCGGCCCAGTCGGCGGCGGTCGGCTCACCCCTGTCCCCGGGCCCGAACAGGACGGCGGGCGCGCCCTCCTGGACGGCGTCGGCGTCCGGGCCGTTACCGAGGTCGACCACGAACTGGTCCATGGCGATCCGCCCGGCCACCCGCCGCACCGCCCCGCCGACGAGCACGGGGCCCCGGCCGGACGCGTGGCGCGGGACGCCGTCCGCGTACCCGAGGGGGATCAGGCCGAGGGTCGTCTCGGCGGAGGTGCGGTACCGGTGGCCGTAACTGACGCCGTGTCCCTCGGGGACCCGCTTCACCAGGGCCACGGACGCGGCGAGCGTCATCACGGGCCGCAGCCCGAAGTCGGCGGAGCTGCCCAGTTCGGGGCTGGGGGAGATGCCGTAGAGCGCGATGCCGGTCCGTACGAGATCGAAGTGCGAATCGGGGAGGGTGAGGGCGGCCGGGGAGTTCGCGATGTGCCGGACCTCGGGCTCGATACCCGCCTTCTCGGCGTACGCGACCAGTTCGTGGAACACATCGAGCTGCGCGGCGGTCGACGGGTGGCCGGGCTCGTCCGCGCACGCGAAGTGCGACCACAGGCCGGTGACGCGGACGGTGCCCGCGACCTCGGCGGCGCGGGCGGCGGCGACGAGTTCGGGCCAGTCGGCGGGCTGGCACCCGTTGCGGCCGAGCCCGGTGTCGGCCTTGAGCTGGATCCGTGCGGTCCGCCCGGCCTCCCGCGCGGCCTCGGTCACCTCGCGCAGGGCCCACATCGCGGACACGGACATGTCGAGACCGGCCTCGATGCCCTCGCGCCAGGGGTCGCCGGGGGTCCACAGCCAGCACAGGATCGGGGCCCGGATCCCGGCGTCACGCAGCGCGAGCGCCTCGTGGGGTGTCGCGGTCCCGAGCCAGTCCGCCCCGGCGTCGAGCGCGGCCCGTGCGCAGGGCAGCGCGCCGTGCCCGTAGGCGTCGGACTTCACGACGGCCATGAGGCCGGCGCCGGGCGCGAGGCGTGCCCGCAGGGCGCGGACGTTCCCGCGGAGCGCCCCGAGATCGATCTCGGCGCGGGCACGAAGGGGCGAGGTGGGTACGGTTCCGGTCATCCCCCCCAGTCTCTCAGAGCACCTGGGGCGCCCCTGGGACGGCGGGGCCGTCGGCCCGTTCGGTGGGGGCGATACGCCCTGTGAACCACTTGGCGCCGTCACACGGCTGGCACACCTCCCGGCACGACGCACTCACCCCTACGACACACCCCGGCATGCCCGCCTCCCGCCTCCACCGCGAGTTGCGGGGCGTGACGATCATGGAGCCTTGATCTGCTCGGCGATCTCCTCGGCTATGCAGTCGGCGAGCCACATCTCGTACACGTCGTCCTCGCCGTCGCCGAAGCAGCGCCGTACCCGATTCCGGACTGCACCGGGAGCGGACGGACAAGCGGTGCTCAGGGCCGGGGTAACGGCAGGCCGGGCATCCGCAGGTGCCGCAGGTGCTGCCCGCCGTCGTGCACGTGCAGCGTGAACGTCTCCGGCCCCGGCCGGTCGGCCGCGTCGTAGGCATCAAGGACACGCTCGACGCACTCCCACAGCTTCACCGGACCGCCCTCGCGTACCTGCCACGCACCGTCGTCAGGGGTGAGGGTGGCGGCCGAGCCAGTGACGACGTCGATCAGGTGCACGACCTCGCCGACGGTGGTCATCTGGGCGTCGGGCACGGCGCTTTGGGCGAGGAACCGCAGGTGGAACGCCTCCTCGGTCGCGGCGCTGACCCGTTCGGGGCTGTGCCGCGCGCTGCGGGACTTCTCGGGCAGCCCCGCGGCCCAGTGGGCGGGGTTGCCGAATGCCGGAGCCGCGTGCGCGCGGGCCGACATGAAGGACACGGTGCCGCCCAGCAGATGCCCCTCGGCTGTGCCGTCCTCGGCGACGGCGAGCAGGACACGAGCGTACCCGTAGAGCCAGCCCGACAGGATGAGCAGAATCTTCCCGCCCGGACGGGCCTGCGCGAGCAGGCTCGGGGGCACGGCGCGGAAGGAGCAGGCGGCGACGATCCGGTCGAACTTCGCCTCGGGCCAGTACCCGTACAGTCCGTCGGCCACGGCGAGGGTCGGGGTGTAGCCGCACCCGTACAGCGCGTTCGCGGCTGTCTCCAGTCGGCGCGGGTCCACCTCGATGCTAGTGATGTCGCGGGAGCCGAGCCGTTCGCAGGCGAGCGCGGTCGAATAGCCGGTCCCGGTGCCGATCTCCAACACCGTGTGCCCCTCGGCGATCTCGGCGTCTGCCCACATGCGTACGACCAGGGACGGCAGCGTGGAAGAGGAGGTCGGCGCTCCACCGTGGCGTACGGCCGGCTGTGTCCAGTCGGGTTCGTCGCCGTCGAACTGCGTGATGAGCGTCGTGTCGGAGTACGCGGTGGCCAGCCATCGACCGTGGTCGAGTGCGGCGCTGACCGGCTCCCACACCGTCAGCCCGTGCCCGTCCCGTTCGACGGTGGGCAGATAGAAGCCTGGCACGAACCGGTGCCTGGGCACCGTCTCCACGGCCTGCCGCCAGGCCGGATCGGCAAGGACACCGTCCTGGGCAAGGGCCTTCGCCATCGCTTCCCGCAGCAGCAAGGCGTCCTTCTCCAGATCGGCGGGCATCGTCATCGCCTGCCGCCTCCTTCCGTGCTCAGGATGTCGGCGAACGCGGTCGTGATGGCCGGCGCGTCCGGAAGCCAGCCCCACTGGCCGTTCGGATTGCACTCGATCGCGGTCCAGTGCGCCGGGTCGTCCCCGTCCCCGGTCAGGGCGAAGTCGAAGCAGCCGAAGAGCAGGCCGAACGACGCCAGATAGCTGTGCAGGGCGGCCTCGATGGGGGACGGGACGGTGATCGGGGCGTGAACCAGCTCGTCCCAGTCGCCTCTGCGCCAGTCCAGGGCACCGTTCGGGGCGGCGAGCTGCTGGGCGAATACCCGGCGGCCGACCACGGTCACCCGCGCATCGGCCGTCTTGGGGACTTCGGCCTGGAAAAGGTGTGCGGTCACCGCCAGTGCGGCGTCGAAGGTATCCGGATCGACGCGCTGGGCCCAGATCGCTCCGGTGTACCCATCCCCGCCGGGGGGCAGGCCGCGGAACGTCTTGCAGATGACGCGCTCGTGTTCGGCGGCGAACTTCCGCGCCGCCTCGACGTCGTTGGTGACAAGGGTCGGCGGGATCGTCAGGCCCAGCTCGATGAACCGCTGGAGTTGTAAGGGCTTGAAGTCGGCGTGGGCCACCGCCGAGGGGTGGTTGACGTACATCGCGCCGTGCAGGTGGTTCAGGACGCCACCGAGCCCATGCCTTGCCTCGGTCGCGGCGAACTCGCGCTGCTGCTGCGGCAGGTGCTCGAACCGCGCGGCGTACGGGGTGGGGCGGCGGTAGTACACCGCCGCCACCTCCCCAAGCTTCACCTCCCGGCTCACCGTACGCAGTCGGCCACCCCACCCAGGGCTGTCCGCACCGATGCGAAACCCGAAGGTCAGGCCGGGCCCGATGTCAGCGGGATCGAGACGCGCGACGGGCACCTCACGCTCGTTCAGCGCGTCGATGACCCAGTCCGCGGTGACGTCTTCCAGCGCGGTGACGACCAGGACGGTGGAAGCCATCGGTCAGTCCGACTCGTAGTCGGTGGTGTGGTCGTCCTGCGTTTGCTCCGGCGGGCTCTGCCCGTCACCGCCCCCGGACATCGGCGCGGTGCCGGTCGTCTTCGAGGTGCCGTGCTTGCCCATCTCGACCACCTGGCCGGCGGAGTCGGTGTAGCGGGCGGTCTGCGTGACCGGGTCGAGCGTCACCGTCGCGTACGACGGCGGGCCGGCCCGAAGCCGGTCGGTGACGAGCCCCATCGCCCACGGAGCCCGGAGTGCACGTGTCGCCATGGGTTGTCCCCTTCCCCTTTGTGCCAGTGACGGTCAGCCGGGCGGATCCGGCAACCTGTCGATTACAGAGCAACGGGCCCTGTTCGCACCATCATTCGGGTGTCATCCCCCTGTCATCTCCCTCCCACCGATCGACCGACGGGGCGGCCACCCGACTGCTTTCATAGGAGGGTGGACGAACTCATCCGGCATCCTCTGGCATACGCGCGAGGCCTGCACGGCTGGTCCCAGTCCGACCTCGCCCAGCAGATGAAGAACGCCGCCCGGCAACGCGGTCTGCGCGCCGGTACGTCCCGTCAGCGTGTGTCCCTGTGGGAGAAGCGCGTCGTCCCGGACGAGTTCTCCCAAACGCTCCTGTCCGATGTCTTCGACATCCCCGACGAACAGGCAACGGCTCTGGGCTGGCCTCACTGGCTGCCCGGCCACGAGACGCCCGCCTCCCTCGGGGCAGGGCTGACCGTCGCCGTTCTCAGAAAGGCCGTATTGATGGCCGTCGACCGCCGCACCTTCTTGGCCCTCACTCCGGCCGCCGTCGGCTCCCTCGCCCTCCAGTGGGCCACGATCGAACCGGCGCCGGCCGACGGCGTCACCGGCGGACGTCCGGTGGATCCCGCGTTCGTCGGCTGGCTGGAGGAATCGGCCCAAGGCCTCACCAGCCTGCCTACGGCGCACCGTCAGAACACAAGTCCCCTTCTGGACGGGCACCTCGAAACCGTCGTGAACCTGCTGGAGCACAGCAGCTACAACCGCGCCCTGGGCAAACGTCTGCACACCCTGGCCTCAGCCCTCGCCCAGACCGTCGCCTGGCACCGGTTCGATCACGAGCACCACGCGGCGGCCAACCGTTACTGGCATGCGGCCGTGCACTCCGCCCATGAGGCCGGAAACACCGACATGGGCGCCGGGGCACTCTCCGATATGGCCTACCAGAGCATTTGGCTCGGCCGGCCCCGCGCCGCTGTGGAGTGCCTGGGCCACGCACTCTCGCGTGCCACGAACCCCACGGCCCGCTCCCTGCTGTCTCTGCGAAAAGCGCGAGCGCACGCGATGCTCGGCGAAGCCCGAGACTGCTACCGCGAACTCGCGCAAGCCGAAAAGCTCCTCAACTCGACCACCGAGGAGGCACCCAGATGGTGCGTCTGGATGAGCCCCGCCGACCTGGCGGTGGACACCGGCAGATGCCTGATCGATCTTGGCCGCCCGCGCCGCGCGCATGATCAGATCACCCAGGGCGTCAGTCTCCTGCCCAGCGCCCGGGACAAGACAAAGGCGGTTTTCCTCGCCTATGAAGCGGAAAGCCTGCTGGCCGGGGGCGAGGTCCAACAGGCAGCGGAGCTGGCTCGCCGTTCCCTCACCCTCGCCAGACAGATCGGCGCATCGCGCTGCGTCCAGCAGATCCGCGACCTGTCCGGCAGATTCTCGGCGTACGGCTCCGAACACGGAGTCGAACTCCTGCGACACGATGTCGCCATGGCGAAGTGAAACCGGGGGCGGCGCCCCGGTTTCGGAAAGGGTCGGGGTCGGGACCGGGGAAGGCTCAGCCCTCCGCCGACACGTCCCGCCACGCCATCCGCAGCGCCGCCCCCACGTCCTCCGCGCTCACCGGCGCCCCCCGCGCCGCACTCCGCGCCGCCAGACCGTGCAGATACGCCCCCACCGACCCCGCGTCCCGCGCCCCGAGGCCCGCCGCGAGCAGGGAGCCCGTCAGGCCCGAGAGGACGTCGCCGCTGCCCGCCGTGGCCAGCCAGGGGGTGCCCGTGGGGTTCACCCGGACGGGGAGCGCGGTGTCCGGGTCGGCCACCAGGGTCGTGGAGCCCTTCAGCAGCACCGTCGCGCCGTAGCGCGCCGCCAGTTCCCGTACCGCCGTCAGCCGGGCCGACTCGACCTCCTCACGCGGTACCTCCAGCAGCGCCGCCGCCTCCCCCGCGTGCGGGGTGAGCAGCGTCGGGGCCGTACGCGCCCGTACGACACCGGCGTCCAGCCCGCGCAGACCGTCCGCGTCGACCAGGACCGGCACGTCGGACGCCAGCGCGTCCCGTACGCCCGGCTCCTCGCCCAGACCGGGACCGACCACCCACGCCTGGACGCGGCCCGCCTTCGCCGGCGGACCCGCGTGGACCAGCGTCTCGGGGAAGCGGGCGATGACCGCGTCCCCGGCGGGCCCCACGTACCGCACCGCCCCCGCGCCCCCGCGCAGCGCGCCCGCCACCGCGAGCACCGCCGCCCCCGGATAGCGCGCCGATCCTGCGACGACACCGACGACACCGCGCCGGTACTTGTCGCTCTCACCCGTCGGCACCGGCAACAGCCGTGCCACGTCCGCGTGTTGGAGCGCCTCCAGCTCCGGCACCGACGGCAGCACGGCGCCGAGCCCGATGTCGACGAGCCCCACGGCCCCCGCGTACTCGCGTGCCGGGTCGATCAGATGGCCGGGCTTGTACGTACCGAAGGTCACCGTCACGTCCGCGCGCAGCGCCTCCCCCACCACCTCGCCGCTGTCCGCCTCGACCCCGCTCGGCAGGTCGACGGCCACCACCACCGCGTCCGAGCCGCGCGCGGCCCGCGCCACCGGTACGGCGTCGGGCCGCAGCCCGCCGCGCCCGCCGATGCCGGTGATGCCGTCCAGGACGAGATCTGCGGCGGCCAGTACGTCGAACGGGTCGTCCACCACCCGCCCGCCCGCGCCCGACAGCGCCGCGAGCCCGCCCTCGTGCGCGCGCCCCGCCGCCAGCAGCACCGCCGACACCCCGGCCCCGCGCCGCGCCAGCCGGGCACCGGCGTACAGCGCGTCGCCGCCGTTGTCGCCGCTCCCGACGAGCAGCACGACCCGCGCCCCGTACACCCGCCCTCTCCGCCGCAGCAGATCCGCGCACGCGGCGGCCAGTCCGGCGGCCGCGCGCTGCATCAATACGCCCTCGGGGAGCCGGTCCATCAGCTCCCGCTCGGCGGTCCGTACGCTCTCCACGCTGTACGCAGTACGCATGGCACGAGTCTGCCGCACCGGACGCGGCGTCACCCCTCCGCGATCACAACCGCCGACGCGATCCCCGCGTCATGGCTGAGCGACACATGCCAGGCCCGTACGCCGAGTTCCGCCGCCCGCGCCGCCACCGTCCCCCGTACCCGCAGCCGGGGCTGCCCGCTCTCCTCGACGTACACCTCGGCGTCCGTCCAGTGCAGCCCGCCCGGTGCGCCCAGCGCCTTGGCCAGCGCCTCCTTGGCCGCGAAGCGGGCGGCCAGTGAGGCGATACCGCGCCGTTCGCCGCTCGGCAGCAGCAACTCCCGCTCCGAGAAGAGCCGGTCGGCCATGGCCGGTGTCCGCTCCAGCGACGCCGCGAAACGTTCGATCTCCGCGACATCGATCCCCACCCCGATGATCACTGCACAACCCCATCCCTCACTCGCCGTGGCTCACTCCACCGTCACGGACTTCGCCAGATTCCTCGGCTGGTCCACCTCGTTGCCGCGCGCCGTCGCCAGTTCGCACGCGAAGACCTGCAACGGCACCGTCGCGACCAGCGGCTGAAGGAGCGTCGGCGTCACCGGGATACGGATGAGATGGTCGGCGTACGGCACCACCGCCTCGTCCCCCTCCTCCGCGATCACGATCGTCCGCGCTCCCCGCGCCCTGATCTCCTGGATGTTCGACACGATCTTGTCGTGCAGCACCGAACGCCCGCGCGGTGAGGGTACGACGACCACCACCGGCAGGTCCTCCTCGATCAGCGCGATCGGTCCGTGCTTCAGCTCGCCGGCCGCGAAGCCCTCGGCGTGCATGTACGCCAGTTCCTTCAGCTTCAGCGCGCCCTCCAGCGCCACCGGGTAGCCGACGTGCCGCCCCAGGAAGAGCACCGTCCGCTTGTCGGCGAGGGAGCGCGCCAGCTCCCGTACCGGCTCCATCGTCTCCAGCACGCGCTCGACCTCGCACGAGATGCGCGACAGTTCGCGGATCACGGCCCGGATCTCGTCGCCGTACTTCGTACCGCGCAACTGCCCCAGATACAGCGCGACCAGGTAGCAGGCCACGAGCTGCGTCAGGAACGCCTTCGTGGACGCGACCGCGACCTCGGGGCCCGCGTGCGTGTAGAGGACGGCGTCCGACTCACGGGGGATGGTCGAGCCGTTGGTGTTGCAGATCGCGAGGACCGTGGCGCCCTGGTCGCGCGCGTGCCGCAGCGCCATCAGCGTGTCCATCGTCTCGCCGGACTGCGAGATCGCGACGACGAGGGTGCGGGTGTTCAGGATCGGATCGCGGTAGCGGAACTCGCTCGCCAGCTCCACCTCGCACGGAATCCGCGTCCAGTGCTCGATGGCGTACTTCGCGATCAGCCCGGCGTGGAAGGCGGTCCCGCACGCCACGATGACGACCTTGTCGGCCGCCCGCAGCACACGCGACGGGATCCGTACCTCGTCCAGGGTCAGCGAGCCCTCGGCGTTGATACGGCCGAGGAGGGTGTCGGCGACGGCCTTCGGCTGCTCGGCGATCTCCTTGAGCATGAAGTAGTCGTAGCCGCCCTTCTCGGCCGCCGAGGCGTCCCAGTCGACGTGGTAGGCGCGCACATCGGCCGGCGCGCCGTCGAAGCCGGTCACCGTCACACCGTCGCGGCGCAGCTCCACCACCTGGTCCTGGCCCAGTTCGATCGCGGAGCGCGTATGGGCGATGAAGGCCGCGACGTCGGAGGCGAGGAACGACTCGCCGTCGCCCACGCCCACCACGAGCGGCGAGTTGCGGCGCGCGCCCACGACGACGTCCGGCTCGTCCGCGTGCACGGCGACCAGCGTGAACGCGCCCTCCAGCAGCCCGCACACCTGCCGCATCGACTCCGCCAGCTCGCCGCACGAGGAGAACGCCTCGGCGAGCAGATGCGCCACGACCTCCGTGTCCGTCTCGGAGACGAGGTCGTGCCCGCGGTCGGTCAGCTCGGCGCGCAGCGCGGCGAAGTTCTCGATGATCCCGTTGTGCACGACGGCGACGCGGCCCGCGTTGTCGGCGTGCGGGTGGGCGTTGGCGTCGGTCGGGCCGCCGTGCGTGGCCCATCTGGTGTGACCGATGCCGGTGTTGCCGCTCGGCAACGGCCCCTCCACCAGCGCCTTCTCCAGATTGACGAGCTTGCCCGCCTTCTTGGCCGAGGCCAGTCCGCCATCGGCGAGGACCGCGACACCGGCCGAGTCGTAGCCGCGGTATTCGAGCCGCTTGAGACCGGCGATGACCACATCGAGCGCCGACTGTCCGCCGACGTAACCCACGATTCCGCACATGGTCGGCACCCTACGGCGGCCGGTCCCGCGGCCCCGGCAGCGCTCGCGCGCGACACCCGGCCACCTCGGCCCACCCGGTCCCACCTGGGGCGACCGCCGGACGCGGCTACTCCATGCGATACGGCTTTGTCACCGAAAGCCTCTGGTGGCGGCCACCCCCGACAGCTTTCAATGGATGACCGTGACGATGACCGCGACGCTACGCACCTTGATCACCCTGCCGCGGATGCTCCGCCACGGGGCCGCCGTCGGCGCCCATCTGCCCCCCGACGCGGCCGTCGTCCTCGACCCGCCCGCGCCGGAGCTGCGCGCCGCGCTCACCGCGGCGTACGCCGGTGACCACGGGCCCGCCAGGGATCTGCTCGCGGCGACCCGCGTCGGCGCCGAATGGGAGCGGCGTGGCGGATACGTCCCACGGCTGGCCGAGAGCGCGCTGCACAGCCCCGGCTGGCTGGACGCCTGGCTCGCCGAGTCGCCGCGGGACCCGGACGCCGTACTGGTGAAGGCCGAGCACTGTGTCCAGCAGGCGTGGGAGATACGGACGAGCGCGCGGGCGAGCAGCGTCTCGCGCGACCAGTTCCAGGCGTTCTTCGCGCTGCTCGACGACGCGGTCCCGGTGATCGGCGCGGCGGCCGAGCTGAACCCCACCGATCCGGTGCCGTGGCAGGTCGCGCTCACCCACGCGCGGGGCAGCCAGGCGCCGCGCGAGGTCTTCGACGCGTACTGGGCCGAGGCGACCACCCGCGCGCCGCACCACTACGGCTGCCATCTCTCGGCGCTCCAGTACCTGTGCGACAAGTGGTACGGCTCGCACACGGAGATGTTCGACTTCGCCGAGCGCGCGGCGGAGCACGCTCTGCCGGGCTCCAAGCTGCACGCGCTGCCGCTGCTGGCGGCCGTCGAGTACGACGTGGTGGCCGACGGCACTCCGGCGGAGGGCGACCGGATCGACCGGTCGCGGATCCACGCCGCGCTGAAGCGGGCGCAGGAGCTGTCGGACGCGTACCCGCAGGGTGATCCGGAGGTGGCGGGTCTCCGTAACCATCTGACGCTGATGCTGGTGCTGGCGGACCGGCACGGGGAGGCGCTGGAGCAGTTCCGGGCGGTGGGGGTGCACGCGACGGAGTACCCGTGGGCGTATCTCGGGGACGCGCGGGAGGAGTTCCTGGAGTTCCGGTCGGGGGTGCGGATGCATGTGGCGGCGCGGGTGCCGTTCTTCTCGCGGCCGAGACCGCCGGTGCCGGGGGCTCGTACGGAGGCGGTCGCGCCCTCCCCCCACCCCGCTCCGGCCTCCCCTGTCACCCCGCACTGCCTCGCGCTGGTCGCGGCCCCGCCCCACACCGTCGCCGACGCCGCGCTCATGTGCGGTGTCCCGCTGCGCATAGCCCCGGCGCCCGGTCGGTCCTCGTACGTCGAGCTCGCCGCCGGCCCCGAGCCCGGCCTGCGCGCCACACTCCTCGGCGAGGACCGGCTCACGGCCGCCGCCGACAACTTCACCACCGGTGAACCCTGGCCCGCGCTGGTCCTGCGGCGGACGGGCGACCGGTACGGCTTCACACTGCTCCACAAGGGCAAGAAGGTCGCCGACCACGACTGGGATCCGGCGGCGCCGGTCCCGGACCACGCCGCCGTCGCGGCCACGGCCGGCACCCTGACGACGGTGTACGGCGTCGCCGACACCCGCCCGGTCACCAACCTCCTGCGCGGCTCCGACGATCCGGCCCGCCGCCAGTCCGCCCTGCTCGCCGCACTCGGACTGCCCCCGCTCCCGGCGGACTTCGGCACCCGCGACGAGGTCCTCACCACCCTCGCCGACGCCCGGGTCCTGGCCCGGCGCGGCTTCTTCGGCGGCATAGTCGACACCCTCTCGGGCGACCCGGCGGGCCGCCCGACACTCCCGCGCCGACCCCGCTGGTGGGTACTGCGCGTCGCGGCACTGCTGCTGTTCGTCCCGGTGATGGCGTACGCCTGGTGGTCCCCGGACATCGGCTGGTTCCGCGCGTCACTGTCGACGATCGCGACGTGCTACATCGCGGGCCAGCTGACGGGCGCGTGGCGGCGGCGGGGGCGGATCAGGAAGGGCTGACGCCGGTGTCGGCCCGGCCCGGCCCGGCGGGGGCGCGGTCCCTACGTCGGCGGTGGAGATCCGCACGGCACTCCGCGGTGCCGCGCGCGTTGGTCCATGCTGACAAGGCAGGTGTGAACCGAAAACCCATCGGAAGGACCCGTGATGAGCACCGACGCCAGTTCGCTGACCACCGAGGACCTGGAGTTCCTCCAACGCCCCCTGCACGGGCTCCTGTCCGTGGCCGCGGGCCCGATCCCGGCGCAGCCACGACCGGTGTGGTTCGAGGCCACCGCCGACGGCACGGTCCAGCTGTTCACCGGCCCGGACACGGTCAAGGTACGGCGCCTGCGCCGCGATCCCCGCGCCTCGATCGTCGTCGCGGCCCCGGTGGGTGAACGCGAGCGCTGGGTGTCGGTCGCGGGCGGCGTCACGATCGAACCCGACGGAGCGCACGACCTGGCCTCCCGCCTGGCCGCCCGCTACTGGGACCTCGGCGACCCGACCCGCGCCGCCGACCTCGCCGGGATCCTGGCCGAGGACCAGGTCCGCCTGGTGATCCACCCGGAGAAGGTGAACCGGTTCGCGTACTGACCGCTCTCGCGGCCCGGTCGGGCCGCGAGAGCGCCGAGCGCCTGCGAGGCCGGGGTTCCGGTGTGTCCAGGGCCGGCGTGATCCACCCCACCCCCCACAACCACCCCCCACCCCCGACAATGGCGACGTGATCACACCGTCTTCGCCGTCACGGAGCAGCGTCCAGCGTCGGGCCGAGCATGGGCCGACACCCTTCGTCGATCTCAGCCGCGCCGAGTGGAGCGCGCTGCGCGACAAGACACCCCTGCCGCTCAGCGCCGAGGAGGTCGAGCGGCTGCGCGGGCTCGGGGACGTCATCGATCTGGACGAGGTGCGGGACGTCTATCTGCCGCTCTCCCGGCTGCTCAATCTGTACGTGCAGGCCACCGGCCAGTTGCGGGGCGCCCTCAACACCTTCCTCGGGGAGGCCGGCAACGGGCAGGGCGCCCAGCTCGGCACGCCCTTCGTAATAGGGGTCGCCGGGAGCGTGGCCGTCGGGAAGTCGACCGTCGCGCGGCTCCTCCAGGCGCTGCTCGCCCGCTGGCCCGAGCACCCGCGCGTGGAGCGGGTGACCACCGACGGGTTCCTGCTGCCGATGAAGGA
Organism: Streptomyces sp. NPDC060366; assembly: GCF_042725135.1. Taxonomy (NCBI): domain Bacteria; kingdom Bacillati; phylum Actinomycetota; class Actinomycetes; order Kitasatosporales; family Streptomycetaceae; genus Streptomyces; species Streptomyces sp. NPDC060366. Next base: position 42,118 of record NZ_JBHXDC010000014.1, read on the forward strand.
GTTGCAGGCGCGCGGTCTGATGTCGCGCAAGGGGTTCCCGGAGTCGTACGACCGCCGGGCGCTGACCCGCTTCGTCGCCGACATCAAGGCCGGCAAGGACGAGGTGACCGCGCCCGTCTACTCGCATCTGAAGTACGACATCGTGCCGGGCGAGAGGCTCGTCGTACGGCGCCCCGACATCCTCATCGTCGAGGGCCTGAACGTCCTCCAGCCCGCCCTCCCCGGCCAGGACGGCCGCACCCGCGTCGGGCTGGCCGACTTCTTCGACTTCAGCGTGTACGTCGACGCGCGCGCCGAGGACATCGAGACCTGGTACCTGAACCGCTTCCGGGAGCTGCGCGAGACGGCGTTCCAGAATCCGTCCTCGTACTTCAGGAAGTACACCCAGGTCTCGGAGGACGAGGCCCTCGCCTACGCGCGCACCACCTGGCGCACCGTCAACCGCCTCAACCTGCTGGAGAACGTGGCGCCGACCCGCGGCCGTGCCACCCTGGTCGTCCGCAAGGGACCGGACCACAAGGTCCAGCGGCTGTCACTGCGGAAGCTCTGAGCGCGGTCCGCCTGAAGAGATGACGACGATGAAGAAGGCCTTGTGAGCGACGACGAGAAGTCCCGGCTCGGCGAGTTCAGTGCCCGGTTGGCGAGCGACGACATCGACATCGTCCGGGAGGCTCTCGACGACTACCGGTCGGCACAGGCGGACACCAGGTGGGGCGTGGACAACCCCTACTTGCCACTGGCCGACGAAGTACGCTTCGCCGCCCGAGACCTCCTCGGGCAGCCTCCGTCCGGCCACAGCCACGAGAGCGCTCTCACCATGATGTGGCATCTCGCCGAGGAGCAGGACGCGGAGTTGATCGCCGACGCCCTCGAAGGCGCCCCCGACGCCGGCGTGCGACAGATGGCGCTTCTCGCGGCCGGCACCGCTCTCACCGAGAGCGAGGAGCCGGACCGGCGGCTGCTCGCGCTGATCACCGCCATGGTGCTGGACGAGAGACTGGATGTGCGGGATCGCAAGGACGCCCTGCACGCCTTGGACGATCTCGATCTCCCGGAGGTCGAGAACCTCATCGTCCGTCAGAGTGAGTCGTCCGAACTCGAACTCCAGATGTACGCGGCGGCTTGCCTCGCGACGCCTGTGCGGCTCCGCGCCCACCGCGACCGCCTCGGTCGGCTCGCCAAGTCCTGGCCCGAGGACGCGGGTTGGGAGGCCGGGCAAGTTCGCGAAGCGCTCGAGGGCTTCCACAGCATCTACTGGGAAGACACCGAACCGGACGATCCGGCACTCCGGAAGGCTCATGACGAGCTGAGGTTCCCGCTCAGCGACGAGGGATGCCTGCGGGCATTCGCCACCCTGCTCCGCAGCGAGGACCCGGTCGCCGTGGGCATCGCGCTCGACCACTACGAGTCCTCGGAAGGCCTGCGTCATGTCCTGGAGGACGAGGAACGTGCCGATGCCTACCTGCCGGAGGTGCTGGCCCGCGCTCGTGAGGTGCTCCGGCGGCCGATGTCTCCCGCCGAGGCGAGCGCCCTGAACATGATCGGGAGCCTGCACGCCGAGCCCGGCGACGCCGGCCTCCTGCGGGGTGTTCTCACCCGTACGGACTCGGACGCGGTGCGCAACGAGGCCGTCTGGGCAGCCCGGGGAGTGCTCGACAAGGCCGAGGTGAAAGACGAGGGGCTCGTCGCCGCCCTCGGCGACCTGATCTTCGACGCGTCCGGCACGACAGAGACGGCGATCCGCGTCCTGGCCGACAGCCTCGGCGCGGACGCGGACGACATTCTCCTGCGGGCACTCCGCGAGTGTGAGCCGGAGGTGCAGGCCTACGCGTCCTATTACCTGATCGGGACGGGAGGCCTGGATCGGCACCGCGCCGTCCTGGAGGAGGTCGCCGAGAGCTGGGGCGACCGGGCTCCCCAGCATCCCTGGGGCCAGGACCCCATCGAGCTGATCTTCGGAAAGCCGCACAGCGTCCACTGGGAAGGACACCGGTTGGCGGACCCGGACCTCTATCACGCCCACAAACGGCTGAGGGCTCCCACGGTGGACGAGTCGTATCACCGGGCGCTTCGCACGTTGCTGGAAAGCGACGATCAGGCGGCCGTGGGCATCGCCCTCGACCACTGGTGGAGTCCCGACGGCGCCGTGAAGCGGGGCGGCGACAAAGCACGTGAACCCGAGAGGGCACTCGTCCTGGACCGCATCCGGGAGACTCTGCGGCGGCCTCCCTCATCGGCCGGCTTCAGCCGGGAGTACGGGCCCGAGGCCATGCATCTCACCGCGCTGTCCGCGCTGGACGTCGTGGCAGGGGAAGAGCCGTCCCTGCTGGCCGAGGTCGTGGAGACCGCCGCGAGCGATCACGTTCGCCGCCGGGCTCTCGATGCGGTGGAAGCGGTGTTCAACGATGCGCAGCACGCTGACCGCCGGCTCGTCGAGGCGCTCGGGAATGTCGCCTGCGACGAGAACGTGCCGTTGTACGACCGTGTCAGGGCACTGGAAGCGCTGGACGAGTCTCCGGGGACCAACTCCGTGGACGCGCTCGTCCGGGCGACGCGCTGCCCCGAGGTAGAGGTTCAAGCCGCCGCGGCATGGGGGCTGATGTGGGACGAGGTCATCGAGGACCATCGCCCCATGCTGGAGGAACTGAGCGCGAGCTGGCCCGTGGAGGACGCCCCGCGGGAGGTCGCACGCGTGCGGGACAGGCTCGGCGCCGCCGAGGAGTGAGGCGGGGGCGCCGGCCGCCCTCGCCCCGCCCCGATTCCCCTATCCCAGCGCCGACTTCACCACGTCCGCCAGCCGCCCCGCCACCGCGCGCGCCTGCTCGATGTCGGCCGCCTCCACCATCACGCGGACCAGCGGTTCCGTACCCGAGGAGCGCAGCAGTACACGGCCGGTCGTGCCGAGCTGCTGTTCGGCCTCCGTCACCGCCGTCGCCAGCTCCGCCGATGTCGTGACGCGCGACTTGTCCACGTCGGGCACGTTCACCAGCACCTGCGGCAGCCGTCGCATCACGCCCGCGAGGTCCGCCAGCGAACGGCCCGTGCTCGCCACGCGCGCCGCCAGCATCAGGCCGGTCAGCGTGCCGTCGCCGGTCGTCGCGTGGTCGAGGACGATGACGTGCCCGGACTGCTCGCCGCCCAGCGCGTAACCGTGCTCCTTCATCGACTCCAGTACATAGCGGTCGCCGACCGCCGTCTGTACGAGGCTGATGCCCTCCCGCTCCATCGCGATCTTGAAGCCGAGGTTGGACATCACCGTGCCCACCACCGCGTCGCCGCGCAGCGTGCCCGCCTCGCGCATCGCGAGGGCCAGCACGGCCAGGATCTGGTCGCCGTCGACCTCCTCGCCCGCCGCGTCCACGGCGAGGCAGCGGTCGGCGTCGCCGTCGTGCGCGATGCCGAGGTCCGCGCCGTGCTCGACGACCGCGGCCTTCAGCAGCTCCAGATGCGTGGATCCGCAGCCGTCGTTGATGTTCAGGCCGTCCGGCTCGGCGCCGATCGTGATGATCTCCGCGCCCGCGCGGGTGAACGCCTCCGGCGACACGCGGGCGGCGGCGCCGTGCGCCTCGTCCAGGACGACCTTGACCCCGTCGAGCCGGTTCGGCAGCACGCCGATGAGATGCGCGACGTACTGGTCGAAGCCCTCGTCGTAGTTACGGACCCGGCCCACGCCCGCGCCGGTCGGCCGCTCCCACGGGGCACCGGTGCGGTGCTCGTCGTACACACTCTCGATCCGGTCCTCCAGTTCGTCGGCCAGCTTGTGACCGCCGCGCGCGAAGAACTTGATGCCGTTGTCCGGCATGGCGTTGTGGCTCGCGGAGAGCATCACGCCGAGGTCGGCGCCCAGCGCCCCGGTGAGATACGCCACCGCCGGGGTGGGCAGCACACCGACGCGCAGGACGTCCACGCCCGCGCTCGCGAGACCCGCCACCACGGCGGCCTCAAGGAACTCGCCCGACGCACGCGGATCGCGCCCGACGACCGCTGTCGCCCGATGGCCCTCGAACGTGCCCGCCTCGGCGAGTACATGCGCCGCGGCGACCGACAGGCCGAGCGCGAGCTCCGCCGTCAGATCCGCGTTGGCGATGCCGCGCACGCCGTCCGTGCCGAAGAGTCGTCCCACAGCTGTCCCTCCGAAAAGTGCTCAGAAATTGCCCCGAAGAGCCCGGAAAACGAACGCCCCGGCAGCACAGAGTGCCGCCGGGGCGAACATATGCCATACAAACGCCGTACGACCGTAAGGGCCATGGCGCGGTAGGGCGGAGCCAGCGTTTAGCGCTTGCTGTACTGCGGCGCCTTGCGGGCCTTCTTGAGACCGGCCTTCTTGCGCTCGACCGCGCGGTCGTCGCGGCTCAGGAAGCCGGCCTTCTTCAGCGGGGCGCGGTTGTTGTCCACGTCCGCCTCGTTCAGCGAGCGGGCCACACCGAGGCGCAGCGCGCCGGCCTGGCCGGAGACGCCGCCACCCGAGATACGGGCGATGACGTCGTAGCGGTTGTCGAGCTCGAGCACCTTGAAGGGCTCGTTGACAGCCTGCTGGTGAACCTTGTTCGGGAAGTAGTCCTCGAGCGAGCGACCGTTGATCTTCCACTTGCCGGTGCCCGGAACGATCCGGACGCGGGCGATGGCGTTCTTACGGCGGCCCAGGCCGGCGGCCGGCTGGGGGTCGCCGAAGCGGGACGCCAGCGACTCGGAGGTGTACTCGCCCTCGACGGGGGTCTCCGACTCGAAGGTCGTCACCTCGGCGAAGGTCTCCTCCGCCTCGGGGGCGTCCACGGGGGTCTCTGCAGTGGTCTCGGCCACGATGTTCCTCAGATTTCTTTTCGTCTTAGGCGGTGGCCGGAATTACTGCGCGACCTGGGTGATCTCGAACGGGACCGGCTGCTGAGCGGCGTGCGGGTGCTGGTCCCCCGCGTAGACCTTCAGCTTCGAGAGCATCTGACGGCCCAGGGTGTTCTTGGGGATCATGCCCTTGATGGCCTTTTCCACGGCCTTCTCGGGGCTCTTCGCGAGCAGCTCGTCGTAGCGGACGGAACGCAGACCACCCGGGTAACCGGAGTGGCGGTACGCCATCTTCTGGGTCTTCTTGTTGCCGGACAGGTGGACCTTGTCGGCGTTGATGATGACGACGAAGTCGCCCATGTCCATGTGAGGGGCGTAGATCGGCTTGTGCTTGCCCCGGAGGAGGTTCGCTGCCGTAGTCGCCAGACGGCCCAGGACAATGTCCTGCGCGTCGATGATGTGCCACTGGCGCGTGACATCGCCGGGCTTGGGGCTGTACGTACGCACGGTCGTAGCCTTCGCTTCTTCAGTGAGTGGGTCCTGACAAGGCCACCCGGACGATCACGACAGCCCTGGCAGACATACGGGGACGCAACCCGTGCCTGCCGCTGGATCATCGGCCCGGTGGACCGGCGTAAGGGCCTCTCACGTGAGAATGAACAAGCCAATACGCATAACGAACCAGAAGGATACCCAGGGTGCGCCGTACGGGTCAAAACGAGGCCCCCGCCCACGGATGCGCCCCGCGCGAGCCCTACCGCGCGCGCACCACCCGGCGCTCGTCCCAGACCGGCTCCGACGACTCCCGCACCACCCCGTCCGAACCGAAGACCAGATAGCGGTCGAAGGTCTTCGCGAACCACCGGTCGTGGGTCACGGCCAGCACCGTCCCCTCGTACACCTCCAGACCGTCCTGGAGGGCCTCCGCCGACTCCAGGTCCAGGTTGTCCGTCGGCTCGTCCAGCAGCAGCGCCGTCGTCCCGCGCAGCTCGAGCAGCAGGATCTGGAAGCGCGCCTGCTGCCCGCCCGACAGCTTGTCGAACGGCTGGTCCCCCTGGCGCTCCAGCTCGTAGCGGCGCAGCACGCTCATCGCGCCGCCCCGGTCCTTCGCGTGCTCGGTCCACAGGATGTCGACCAGGCTCCGTCCCAGCAGCTCCGGATGCGCGTGCGTCTGCGCGAAGTGGCCGGCCACGACCCGCGCGCCGAGCTTCCACCGCCCCGTGTGCGCGACCGACGGATCGCCCGCCAGCAGCCGCAGGAAGTGCGACTTGCCCGATCCGTTCGACCCGAGCACCCCGACCCGCTCGCCGTAGTAGATCTCCAGCGAGAACGGCTTCATCAGACCGGTCAGCTCCAGGTTCTCGCAGGTCACCGCCCGCACCCCGGTCCGGCCACCCTTGAGCCGCATTCGGATCTCCTGCTCGCGCGGCGGCTCCGGCGGCGCCCCCGCCTCCTCGAACTTCTTGAAGCGCGTCTGCATCGCGTGGTACCGCGACGCCATGTCGGGGCTGATCGCCGCCTGCTGCCGCAGCCGGTGGACCAGCGCCTTCAGCCGCGCGTGCTCCTCGTCCCAGCGCCGCTTCAGCTCCTCGAAGCGCGCGAACCGCTCCTTGCGGGCCTCGTGGTACGTACCGAAACCGCCGCCGTGCACCCATACGTCCGACCCGGCCGGGCTCGGCTCCACGCTCACGATCCGCTGCGCGGTGCGCGCCAGCAGCTCCCGGTCGTGGGAGACGAACAACACGGTCTTACGGGTTTCCCCCAGCCGCTCCTCCAGCCACCGCTTCCCGGGCACGTCGAGGTAGTTGTCGGGCTCGTCGAGCAGCAGCACCTCGTCCGGCCCGCGCAGCAGCGCCTCCAGCACGAGCCGTTTCTGCTCACCGCCGCTCAGCGTCTTCAGCGCGCGCCACTGCGCCTTCTCGTACGGGACGCCGAGCGCCGCGACCGTGCAGATGTCCCACAGCGTCTCGGCCTCGTACCCACGCGCCTCCGCCCAGTCGCTCAGCGCCTGCGCGTAACTCATCTGCGCGGCCTCGTCGTCGCGCTCCATGATCGCGGTCTCGGCGCGGTCCACGGCCCGTGCCGCTTCCCTGATCCGCGGCTGCGCGACGGAGACCAGCAGGTCACGGACGGTGCGTTCGTCCCGTACGGAGCCGACGAACTGCTCCATCACGCCGAGCCCGCCGGACACGGTGACCGTCCCGCCGTGCGGCTGGAGGTCCCCCGCCATCAGCCGCAGCAGCGTCGTCTTGCCCGCGCCGTTGGCTCCCACGAGCGCCACGACGGCGCCCTCGCCCACCCGGAACGAGGCGTCGCCGAGCAACACCCGTCCGTCCGGTAGGTAGTACTCCAGGTGCGCGGCCTCCAGATGTCCCATGCCTCGCATTGTGGGGGCCGGAACCCCACTCTCCCAACCCAATTCCGTTCCCGGCCCGGAACCTGAACCCCCTTCGCGCCGTCTAAACTCCCGCCATGAGCTTTGGTCAAGGGGGGCCTTACGGGCCGCCCCCACAGGGGCCGTACGGATCGCGGGACCCGCAGGGGCAGACACCGGACTGGGCCGCGCTCGCCGACGCCTCGGCACAGCGGGCCCGCCGCAGGCGGTGGACGCTGATAGGCGGCGGCGTACTCGCGACCGCCGCCGTCGCGGCGATCGTCGCCACGGCCGTCGTCTCCGCGAACGGCGACGGCGGTGACCGCGCGAACGGCAAGAACACGAGCGAGCTGCCCGCGGCGCCCGACCTGCCCAGCGAGAGCGCCGAGCCCGAGCCGTCGTTCTCCGACGCCGAGCCGCTGCCGCCGCCGGACCCGAAGGACTTCATCTCCACCGAGGACAAGGACAAGCTGCCGCTGGGCGCCGACACCCTCTTCCCCGGCGCGAAGCTGACGATGGGCGACCGCGAGTACACCAAGGGCGCGACGAACAGCACCACGAACTGCGCGGGCGCCACCCAGGGCGACCTCGGCTCGATCCTCGCCGCCAACACCTGTGACCAGGTCATCCGCGCCACGTACACCCGTGGCGGCACGGCGGTGACCGTCGGCGTCGCCGTCTTCTCCACCGAGACACAGGCGCTGAAGGCGAAGAAGGAGGCGCGCGGCGGTCTGGCCTCGCTCTCCGGGTCGGGTGTCGCGACGTTCTGCCGGGGCGGCACGATCTGCCGCAAGACCACCAACTCGTACGGCAGGTACGTGTACTTCACCGTCGGCGGCTTCACCAACGGCAAGGACGTCGTGAAGTCCGACAAGGACGTCTACACCACCGGTGACGACGTGGCGGAGTTCACCTTCCTCCAGATCCGCCGTCGCGGCGAGACGCAGGCGTCAGCAGCAGCCACCGCACCCGTCGACTGAGTTGGTCCCCCCGGCAGCCGGCAGGGTCCGCTTGTTGCGGGCCAGCCGGTTGCGCGCGGCGAGCTGGTCGTCGGCCGGGTAGCCGACCTCCTCCAGGGTGAGGCCGTGCGGCCGTACGACATGGACGGCCGAGTCCCGCACCCCGGCGGCCAGCACCTTCGCCGGCCACTCCACGGGCCGGTGCCCGTCGCCCACGAACAGCAGCGCGCCGACCAGCGAGCGCACCATGTTGTGGCAGAAGGCGTCGGCCCGCACCGTCGCTGTGATGACACCGTGCGCGTCCCGCTCCCACTCCAGCCGCTGGAGCGTGCGGATCGTCGTCGCGCCCTCGCGCCGCTTGCAGTACGCGGCGAAGTCGTGCTCCCCGACCAGTCCCGCCGACGCCGCGTTCATGGCGTCCACGTCCAACGTCCAGTCGTGCCACAGGACATGGCCGCGCAGCAGTGGGTCGACACCGCCGGGATCGTCGGTGACGCGGTAGGCGTACCGCCGCCAGATCGCCGAGAAACGGGCGTTGAAGCCCGGTGGCGCCTCCTCGACCCTCCACACCCGTACGTCGTGCGCCAGGCGCCCCGCGAGGCGCCTCAGCAGCTTCTCCCGGTGCTCGGCCCACAGCTCGGAGGGCAGATCGACGTGCGCCACCTGTCCGCGCGCGTGCACACCGGCGTCCGTGCGCCCCGCGACGGTGAGGTCGTACGACTCCGAGGACCGCGTCACGACCTTGAGCGCGTCCTCGATGTCCCCCTGGACGGTCCGCCGGGTGGCCTGCCGCGCCCACCCGGAGAAGTCCTTCCCGTCGTAACTCAGGTCGAGCCGTACCCGTACGAACCCGGGCGCCGCACCCTCGGTCTCCTCGCTCACCACTCACCCCATTCACGCGGAACGGGCCCGCACCGCCCCTGAGGGTGATGCGGGCCCGTTCTGCGACCTCGAAAAAACGGTCAGGCGTCCTTGGAGTCCTTGGACTCCGCGGCGGCCGGCTCGGCGTCCTCGACGGCCTCGACGGGGGCGTCCTCCTTGGAGGACTCCTCCTTCTTGAGGGCGTCTTCCTTGACGGCGCGCTTCGTCGCGGCCTCGGCCTCACCGGTGGCCTTCTGCGCCACGGTCAGCGCCTCGACCAGCTCGATGACCGCCATCGGGGCGTTGTCGCCACGACGGGGGCCGATCTTGGTGATACGGGTGTAGCCACCGGGGCGGTTCTCGTAACGCGGAGCGATCTCGGTGAAGAGCGTGTGCACGATGCTCTTGTCCGTGATCGTCTGGAGAACGAGGCGACGGTTGTGGATGTCGCCCTTCTTCGCCTTGGTGACCAGACGCTCGGCGACCGGACGCAGGCGGCGGGCCTTGGCCTCGGTCGTCGTGATCTTGCCGTGCTCGAACAGCGCCTTCGCGAGGTTCGCGAGAAGCAGCCGCTCGTGCGCGGCGCTGCCGCCCAGACGGGCACCCTTGGCGGGCTTCGGCATGGTGTTACTCCTTCATATCTGCACCGGCCGTATCAGGTACCGATGTCAGTTCCCCGCAGACGGTCGTCTGCGGAAAGGCGAATCAAGCCCGTCCGGCGTCTGAGGACAGAGCCTCAACCCCGGGCCCGGGGTCCTAGTACTGCTCGGTCTCCACGAAACCGGCGTCCGCGTCGTCGTCCGCGCCGAACGCGTCAGCCGCGGCGGTCGGGTCGAATCCGGGCGGGCTGTCCTTGAGCGCCAGGCCCATGCCGGCCAGCTTCGCCTTGACCTCGTCGATCGACTTGGCGCCGAAGTTACGGATGTCGAGCAGGTCCGCCTCGGACCGCGCCACGAGCTCACCCACGGAGTGGATGCCCTCGCGCTTGAGGCAGTTGTACGACCGAACGGTGAGCTCGAGCTCCTCGATCGGCAGGGCGAGATCGGCGGCGAGCGCCGCGTCCGTCGGCGACGGGCCCATGTCGATGCCCTCGGCGTCGATGTTGAGCTCGCGCGCCAGACCGAACAGCTCGACCAGCGTCTTACCGGCGGACGCCATGGCGTCGCGGGGGCGCATGGCCTGCTTGGTCTCGACGTCGACGATCAGCTTGTCGAAGTCGGTGCGCTGCTCGACACGGGTCGCCTCGACCTTGTACGTGACCTTGAGCACCGGCGAGTAGATGGAGTCGACCGGGATACGGCCGATCTCCTGGCCCACCTGCTTGTTCTGGACGGCGGAGACGTAGCCGCGACCGCGCTCGACGGTCAGCTCCATCTCCAGCTTGCCCTTGCCGTTGAGCGTGGCGAGGACGAGGTCCGGGTTGTGGCACTCGACACCGGCCGGGGGCGCGATGTCGGCGGCGGTGACCAGGCCGGGACCCTGCTTGCGCAGGTACATCACGACCGGCTCGTCGTGCTCCGAGGAGACGACGAGCTGCTTGATGTTGAGGATGAGGTCGGTGACGTCCTCCTTGACGCCCGGCACGGTGGTGAACTCGTGCAGGACCCCGTCGATCCGGATGCTGGTGACAGCGGCACCGGGGATCGAGGAGAGGAGCGTACGACGCAGGGAGTTACCGAGCGTGTAGCCGAAACCCGGCTCCAGGGGCTCGATGACAAATCGCGAACGGTATTCGTCGACGACCTCTTCGGTCAGCGACGGACGCTGAGCGATAAGCATGGAAAATGCCTCCAGTCTTGGCACCCACTATTTGATGCCAACAGGACAAGGGTACGGGCGGTACGGAGCAAAGGCCCCGTACCGCCCGCGATCCGTACCCCCAGGGGGTACAGAGGGTCAAACGCGGCGACGCTTCGGGGGGCGGCAGCCGTTGTGCGGGGTGGGGGTGACGTCCTGGATCGAACCCACCTCCAGGCCGGTGGCCTGGAGCGAGCGGATCGCGGTCTCACGGCCGGAGCCGGGACCCTTGACGAAGACGTCGACCTTGCGCATGCCGTGCTCCTGCGCGCGGCGGGCGGCCGACTCGGCGGCCATCTGCGCGGCGAAGGGGGTGGACTTGCGCGAGCCCTTGAAGCCGACGTGGCCGGCGGAGGCCCAGGAGATCACGTTGCCCGAGGGGTCCGTGATCGAGACGATGGTGTTGTTGAACGTGCTCTTGATGTGGGCGTGCCCATGAGCGACGTTCTTCTTTTCCTTGCGGCGCACCTTCTTGGCAGCGCCCTGACGACCCTTGGGGGGCATCTATTACTCCTACGGGAGGTGGTCGGTCCTACAGCGAAGACCGCTGATGAGCGTCCGCTGAGGACTACTTCTTGCCCGGCTTCTTCTTGCCGGCGATGGCGCGACGCGGACCCTTGCGGGTACGGGCGTTCGTGCTCGTGCGCTGGCCGTGGACCGGCAGGCCGCGACGGTGACGCAGACCCTGGTAGCAGCCGATCTCGACCTTGCGGCGGATGTCGGCCTGGATCTCGCGACGGAGGTCACCCTCGGTCTTGAGGTTGCCGTCCACGTACTCGCGGAGCTTGACGAGGTCTTCCTCGGCAAGGTCGCGGACGCGGACGTTGGGGTCCACGCCGGTGGCGGCGAGGGTCTCCTTGGACCGGGTGCGCCCGATGCCGAAGACATAGGTGAGGGCGACCTCGACGCGCTTTTCGCGCGGGAGGTCAACGCCTGCGAGGCGTGCCATTCATGGCTCCTGAGTGATTTCGGAGGTCTTCCGCAGTGACTGTCCCGGACATCGGTGCTCTCTCCGGGTCCCCGGCCTCCGCCGGGGGTGTCGGCGCCATCAGCTGATGCGGATGACGTCGGACACTGCGTATATACGTGTTCGCTCGCGTCGCGCGAAGTACTGCGAGATGCAGGTGGTGCTGCGTCAGCCCTGGCGCTGCTTGTGGCGCAGGTTGTCGCAGATGACCATGACCCGGCCGTGACGGCGGATCACCTTGCACTTGTCGCAGATCTTCTTGACGCTCGGCTTGACCTTCATGGTGTGAGGTTCTCCGGGTCAGTGCCTGCACCCCGGAACCGGGGTGAGGCAAGATCTACTTGTATCGGTAGACGATCCGGCCACGCGTCAGGTCGTAGGGAGACAGCTCCACCACTACCCGGTCATCGGGCAGGATTCGGATGTAGTGCATCCGCATCTTGCCGCTGATGTGCGCGAGGACCTTGTGACCGTTCTGGAGCTCCACCTTGAACATGGCGTTCGGGAGAGACTCGATCACGGTGCCCTCAATTTCGATGGCACCTTGCTTCTTGGCCACGCTTCGCCCTTCGAATCGGCTACCTTGGTCGATTCTGGACCGCCGTATGTGGACACACGGGTACACCAGAGCCGACGAGTCAGTCTACGGCAGGGCTCCCGAAAAGACGAATCCGTTGAGTTTGCCCACCACTGGAGATCGTCAACCCCCCGATCCCTCGAACGGGTCTGATCCCCCGACGCCCCGGACTCCGTCCGGCCGACGGAGCCGTCCGTCAGCCCAGCGGGTCCGGCGCCGCCGTGACGCCCAGCTCCGCCAGCTTCGCCTTGCCCCCGTCGACCGCGGTCAGGACGAGCGGGCCGTCCTCCGTCAGGGCGATCGAGTGCTCCCAGTGCGAGGACCAGGTGCCGTCGGTCGTGATGACCGTCCACTCGTCGGCGAGGACCTCGGTGTGCGGGGTGCCGAGCGAGACCATCGGCTCGATCGCCAGGCAGAAGCCGGGCACCAGCTTCGGACCCTTGCCGCGCTTGCGCGCGACGTAGTTCAGCAGGTGCGGCTCCATGTGCATCTGGGTGCCGATGCCGTGGCCGCCGTAGTCCTCGACGATGCCGTACTTGCCGCCGCCCGGCTTCGGCTGGCGGCGGATGTACGTCTCGATCGCGCGCGACACGTCGACCAGCCGGTTACCGACCCGCATCGCGGCGATCCCCGCCCACATCGACTCCTCCGTCACACGGGAGAGCTCGACCAGCTCCGGTGCGTGACCGTCGCCGACGAACGCGGTGAAGGCCGCGTCGCCGTGCCAGCCGTCCACGATCGCGCCGGCGTCGATCGAGATGATGTCGCCGTCCTTCAGTACGGTCTTGGTGTCCGGGATCCCGTGCACGACCACCTCGTTGACCGAGGTGCAGATCGTCGCGGGGAACCCGCCGTAGCCGAGGAAGTTGGGCTTCGCGCCGTGGTCCGCGAGGACCTTGCGCGCGACCTCGTCCAGGTCCTTCGTGGTGGCGCCGGGCACCGCGGCCTCGCCGGTGGCCGCGTGGATCGCGGCGACGACCAGTCCCGCCTCACGCATCTTCGCGATCTGCTCGGGGGTCTTGATCTCCACCATGACGGCGGCCTGCCTCACTCGGTCGATGAAACGCTGTCGCCCCGGCGGCGTCCGCCGGGACATCTACGGTAGTCCCCGGACAGCAGTACGGCCGTGGTGCCCCTCGGGGCGCCCCGGCCGTATCACTGTGCCGTGCTGGGTGGTGCTGGTGGTACGGGTCCTGCGTCTTGCGGGTGGTGGGTGAACCGGACCGGCCTAGGCCGCCCGGCCGCCCTCCTCAAGGGCCGCCATCGCGCGCTTGGTCACCTCGGCGACCTTGCCCAGCGCGGAGATGGTGACCACGAGCCCCTGCTCACGGTAGTGGTCGATGATCGGCTCGGTCTGCGTGTGGTAGACCTCCAGCCGGGTGCGGACCGTTTCCTCCGAGTCGTCGTCCCGCTGATACAGCTCGCCACCACACTCGTCGCACACACCCTGCTTCTTCGGCGGGCTGTATGTGAGGTGGAAGACATGCGAGCTGTCGTTGCGGCAGGTACGCCGACCGGCGATCCGCTTGACCACCTCGTCCTCGTCGACCTCCAGGTCCAGCACGGCGTCCAGGTGCAACCCCTCGGCCGTGAGCGCCTTGTCGAGCGCCTCGGCCTGGAAGACGTTGCGGGGAAAGCCGTCCAGAAGGAAGCCGTTCTCGGCGTCCGGCTGCCCCATCCGATCCAGCGCCATCCCGATGGTGACCTCGTCGGGGACCAGGTCCCCTTTGACGATGTAGCTCTTCGCCTGCTTGCCGAGGTCGGTGCCCTGGCTGATGTTGGCGCGGAAGAGGTCACCGGTGGAGATGTGCGGAATGGAGAGGTTCTGGGCGAGGTACGCAGCCTGCGTTCCCTTGCCGGCACCGGGCGGTCCGACGAGGACGATTCGCATCAGCGGAGGAACCCTTCGTAATTACGCTGCTGGAGCTGGCTCTCGATCTGCTTCACGGTCTCCAGACCCACACCCACGATGATCAGGATGCTTGTCCCGCCGAACGGGAAGTTCTGGTTCGCGCCGCCGAAGCCTGCCAACGCCATCGTTGGGACAAGAGCGATCAACCCCAGGTACAGCGAGCCCGGCCAAGTGATCCGGTTGAGTACGTAACTCAGATACTCGGCAGTAGGTCGACCTGCCCGGATGCCCGGGATGAAGCCACCATACTTCTTCATGTTGTCCGCGACTTCTTCGGGGTTGAACGTGATGGCCACGTAGAAGAAGGCGAAGAACACGACCAGCACGAAGTAGGTCGCGATGTAGTACGGATGGTCACCCTTGATGAAGTGGGCTTCGATCCACGTCTTCCAGCCGGACTGCGAACTGGAGAACTGCGCGATCAGCGCCGGGATGTAGAGCAGCGACGACGCGAAGATGACGGGAATCACACCCGCCTGGTTGACCTTGAGCGGAATGTACGTGGACGTACCGCCGTAGGACCTGCGGCCGATCATCCGCTTCGCGTACTGGACGGGGATCCGGCGCTGCGCCTGCTCGACGAAGACGACGAGACCCACCATCACGAAGCCGATCAGAATGACCGTGCCGAACTCGATCCAGCCCTGAGCGAGCTTGCCGCTCTCCTTGATGGCCCACAGCGCGCCCGGGAACCCGGCGGCGATGGAGATGAACATCAGGATGGACATGCCGTTGCCGATGCCCTTGTCGGTGATCATCTCACCGAGCCACATGACGGCGGCCGTACCGGCGGTCATCGTGATGACCATCGTGACGGTGATGAAGATCGACTGGTCGGGAACGATCTCCGAGGCGACCGGGCAGCCGCTGAAGAGCGCGCCGCTGCGGGCGGTGGCCACCAGACCGGTGCCCTGGAGCACCGCGAGGGCGACTGTCAGGTATCGGGTGTACTGAGTGATCTTGGCCTGGCCGGACTGCCCTTCCTTCTTGAGGGCTTCGAGTCGGGGGATGACCACAGTCAGCAGCTGCAGGATGATGCTTGCCGTGATGTACGGCATGATGCCGAGCGCGAAGATCGTAATCTGCAGCAGCGCTCCGCCGCTGAACATGTTCACCAAGCCGAACAGGCTGTTATTGCCCTTCTGGGCTGCATCGACGCACGTCTGGACATTCTCGTAGCTGACGCCCGGTACGGGGATATGTGCCCCGAACCGGTACAGCACGATGATGAACAGCGTGAAGAGCAGCTTCTTGCGCAGGTCGGGCGTCTTGAACGCCCGGGCGAACGCGGTGAGCACGGTGCCTCCTGCGACCCCCGCGCTCGCGCGTCAAGGGTGACGGTCTTGAGGATCGACGGATACATATCAGGCAAAAAGCCACGCGACCACCCCTGCGGACAGTCCGCGTGGCTCGGGGTCCGGGGGCGGACCCCCGGGTTCAATACAGCAACAGTGCACGCCACCTTACCGGCGTACCTGCCCCCCTAGGAACGACCAACCGGGGATGCCCCTTATGAGAGGCATCCCCGGTTGGGTGTTCAGTCCATCAACTTGTCCGAGTCGTCTCAGACGAGCTCGGTGACGGAGCCGCCGGCGGCGGCAATCTTCTCCTTGGCGGAGCCGGAAGCGGCGTCAACCGAAACCGTCACCGCTACGGAGATCTCGCCCTGGCCCAGGACCTTGACGAGGCTGTTCTTACGGACCGCACCCTTGTCGACCAGATCGGCCACAGTGACCTCGCCACCCTGCGGGTAGAGCTCGGCCAGCTTGTCCAGGTTCACGACCTGGTACTCGGTACGGAACGGGTTCTTGAAGCCCTTCAGCTTCGGCAGTCGCATGTGGAGGGGCATCTGCCCGCCCTCGAAGCGTGCCGGAACCTGGTAACGGGCCTTCGTACCCTTGGTGCCACGACCGGCCGTCTTACCCTTGGACGCCTCGCCACGGCCCACACGGGTCTTGGCGGTCTTGGCTCCCGGGGCGGGACGGAGGTTGTGGACCTTCAGCGGCTTCTGCTCCGCCATGTCAGTCGACCTCCTCAACCGTCACGAGGTGCCGCACGGTGTTCGCCATGCCGCGGAACTCGGGACGATCCTCCTTGACAACCACGTCGTTGAGCCGCTTGAGGCCCAGCGAACGAAGGGTGTCGCGGTGGTTCTGCTTGCTGCCGATGTACGACTTCGTCTGCGTGATCTTGAGACGGGCCATCAGGCACCCGCTCCCGCACGCGCACGAAGCAGAGCCGCGGGGGCGACGTCCTCGAGGGGCAGACCGCGGCGGGCCGCGATCTCCTCGGGACGCTGCAGGCCCTGGAGGGCCGCCACGGTCGCGTGCACGATGTTGATCGGGTTCGACGAACCGAGCGACTTCGACAGGATGTCGTGGACGCCGGCGCACTCGAGCACCGCACGCACCGGGCCACCGGCGATGACGCCGGTACCGGGGGACGCGGGCTTGAGCAGGACGACGCCCGCCGCCTTCTCACCCTGGATCGGGTGCGGGATGGTGCCCTGGATACGGGGGACCTTGAAGAAGTGCTTCTTGGCCTCCTCAACACCCTTGGCGATGGCGGCCGGCACCTCCTTGGCCTTGCCGTAACCGACACCTACGGTGCCGTCACCGTCGCCCACCACGACCAGCGCGGTGAAGCTGAAGCGACGACCACCCTTGACGACCTTGGCAACGCGGTTGATCGCGACGACACGCTCGACGTACGCGGTCTTCTCGGCAGCACCGCCACCGTCACGGCCCTTCCGGTCCCGCCGCTCGCCGCCACCGGCACCGCTTCCGCGGCGCTGGGGTCCAGCCATTGGAATTACCTCTCTCTGTTACGTCCGCTAGCTCCGGAACCGGGGCTTAGAACTTCAGCCCGGCTTCACGGGCGGCGTCAGCCAGAGCGGCAATCCGCCCGGCGTACTGGTTGCCACCACGGTCGAACACGACAGCCTCGACGCCGGCGGCCTTGGCGCGCTCGGCGACCAGGGCACCGACCTGCTGTGCCTGGGCGCTCTTGTCACCCTCGCCACTGCGGATCGACGTGTCCAGGCTCGACGCCGAAGCGAGCGTGTGGCCCGCGATGTCGTCGATGACCTGAGCCACCATATGGCGGTTGGAACGCGTCACAACGAGGCGGGGGCGCGCTACCGTGCCCGAGACCTTCTTGCGTACGCGGATGTGACGGCGCTTGATGGCAGCGGCCTTGTAGGCCTTGCCCTTGGCGATCTTTACACCGTATGCCATGGCTACTTACCCGCCTTTCCGACCTTGCGGCGGATGACCTCGCCGGCGTACTTGACGCCCTTGGCCTTGTACGGGTCGGGCTTCCGCAGCTTGCGGATGTTCGCCGCGACCTCGCCGACCTTCTGCTTGTCGATGCCCTCGACACTGAGCTTCGTCGGGGACTCGACCTTGAAGGTGATGCCCTCGGGGGCCTCGACGACGATCGGGTGGCTGTATCCGAGCGCGAACTCCAGGTTGGAGCCCTTCGCCTGGACGCGGTAACCGACACCGCTGATCTCGAGCGCCTTGGTGTATCCCTGGGTCACACCGGTGATCATGTTCGCCACCAGCGTGCGGGACAGGCCGTGCAGGGCCTTGTTCTGACGCTCGTCGTTCGGACGCAGCACCTTGAGGGTGCCGTCATCGTCCTTGGAGACCTCGATCGGCGCTGCGACGGTGTGCGTGAGGGAACCCTTGGGGCCCTTCACCGCGACCGTACGGCCGTCGATGGTGACGTCCACACCGGTGGGAACCTGGATGGGGAGCTTGCCGATTCGCGACATGAGCTTTTCCTCCGTTCCCGACTACCAGACGTAGGCGAGGACTTCCCCACCTACGCCCTTCTTGCCTGCCTGCTGGCCGGTCAGAAGACCGTGGGACGTGGAGATGATCGCCACGCCCAGGCCGCCGAGCACCTTGGGCAGGTTGGTGGACTTGGCATACACGCGCAGACCCGGCTTCGAGATGCGCTTGATGCCTGCGATCGAACGCTCGCGGTTCGGGCCGAACTTCAGCTCGAGGGTCAGCTTCTTGCCGACCTCGGCGTCCTCGACCTTCCAGCCGGTGATGAAGCCCTCCTGCTGGAGGATCTCCGCGATGTGCGACTTGATCTTGCTGTGCGGCATCACGACATCGTCGTGGTATGCCGAGTTCGCGTTACGCAGACGGGTCAGCATGTCTGCGATGGGATCAGTCATGGTCATGAATTGGCCTTCGGCCTCTCTCGCCGGGGTTTCCTGTATGCGCCATCCCTCTCCCCACTCGGTGGCGGGACGGGTGCGGTGCGGGGACCTACGGCGTAGTAAGCATTGCTTAGCGGGCTGCGCCCGCATGCGTTACGGGCGGCGAACGCCCAACCCTCCAAGCCTACGGCATGGAGAGAGGGCTTTCGCCGACCAGTTACTTACCGAGAGCGCCTGGTTGATTCCGATCCAATTCGCCGGCCGTGGGCCGCCCTTGAGGGGCGGTGGTCGGACGACGGGTGGGCGGGAATTACCAGGAGCTCTTGGTGACGCCCGGCAGCTCGCCGCGGTGTGCCATCTCACGAAGGCACACACGGCAGAGGCCGAACTTGCGGTAGACGGAGTGGGGGCGCCCGCAGCGCTGGCAGCGGGTGTAACCGCGCACGCCGAACTTCGGCTTGCGGGCGGCCTTAGCGATCAGAGCCTTCTTCGCCACGGTCAGTTCTCCTTGAACGGGAAGCCGAGGTGACGAAGGAGGGCACGACCCTCGTCGTCGTTGGTCGCCGTGGTGACCACGGTGATGTCCATGCCCCGGACCCGGTCGATCTTGTCCTGGTCGATCTCGTGGAACATGACCTGCTCCGTGAGACCGAAGGTGTAGTTGCCACGGCCGTCGAACTGCTTGGGCGACAGGCCGCGGAA
Source organism: Streptomyces sp. NPDC060366 (assembly GCF_042725135.1). Taxonomy (NCBI): domain Bacteria; kingdom Bacillati; phylum Actinomycetota; class Actinomycetes; order Kitasatosporales; family Streptomycetaceae; genus Streptomyces; species Streptomyces sp. NPDC060366. Next base: position 61,223 of record NZ_JBHXDC010000014.1, read on the forward strand.
GTCACGGATACGCGGCAGCGCGAGCGACAGCGTACGGTCCAGGAACTCCCACATACGGTCACCGCGGAGGGTGACGTGGCAGCCGATCGGCTGCCCCTCGCGCAGCTTGAACTGCGCGATCGACTTGCGGGCCTTGGTGACGGCCGGCTTCTGACCGGTGATCGTGGTGAGGTCCTTGATGGCACCCTCGATCAGCTTGGAGTCGCGGGCGGCGTCGCCCACACCCATGTTGACCACGATCTTGACGAGACCGGGGACCTGCATGACGTTCTCCAGGGAGAACTCCTCACGCAGCTTGCCGGCGATCTCCTCGCGGTAGCGCAGCTTCAGACGCGGTGCGGTTGTGGTCGTCATCAGATGTCCTCACCGGTCCGCTTGGCAACGCGGATCTTGTTGCCCTCGTCGTCAAAGCGGTAGCCGACGCGGGTAACGACCTTCTTGCCGTCCTTCTCCACGACCAGCTGAACATTGCTGATGTGAACAGGGGCTTCGGTCGTCACGATGCCACCGGTCTGCGAACCACGTGCGGTCTGGCCGGCCTTGGTGTGCTTCTTGACCCGGTTGACACCCTCGACGAGAACGCGGTCCTGCGTGGGGTAGGCCACGATGACCTTGCCCTGCTTGCCCTTGTCCTTACCGGTGATGACCTGAACCAGGTCGCCCTTCTTGATCTTCATGCTTACAGCACCTCCGGCGCGAGCGAGATGATCTTCATGAACTTCTTCTCGCGCAGCTCACGGCCCACCGGGCCGAAGATACGGGTGCCACGAGGGTCGCCGTCGTTCTTCAGAATGACGGCGGCGTTCTCGTCGAAGCGGATGTACGAGCCGTCCTGGCGGCGGCGCTCCTTCACGGTGCGAACGATGACCGCCTTGATGACGTCACCCTTCTTCACGTTGCCACCGGGGATCGCGTCCTTGACGGTGGCGACGATGACGTCACCGATACCCGCGTAGCGGCGACCCGAGCCACCGAGAACACGGATGCAAAGGATCTCCTTGGCACCAGTGTTGTCGGCGACACGCAGTCGCGACTCCTGCTGGATCACGTCTATCTCCTGATCGTCTGCCGGTTCCCGGTGGGGGCCGTGACGTACGTACGGCCCCCACCGAGCCTGGCGGAACTACTCCTAGGGAATGCCCTGGGAGGGATTACCTGGCCTGGATTACTTGGCCTTCTCAAGGATCTCGACGATGCGCCAGCGCTTCGTCGCGGACAGCGGCCGGGTCTCCATGAGGAGGACACGGTCGCCGATCCCGGCGGCGTTCTGCTCGTCGTGAGCCTTGAGCTTGTTCGTACGGCGGATGACCTTGCCGTACAGGGCGTGCTTCACGCGGTCCTCGACAGCGACGACGACGGTCTTGTCCATCTTGTCGCTGACGACGAGACCCTCGCGGGTCTTACGGAAGCCGCGCTCGCTCTTCTCGGTCGTCTCAGTCACGTTGCTCTCAGTCATCAGGCGCTCTCCACCGTCTCGATGCCCAGCTCGCGCTCACGCATCAGGGTGTAGATCCGCGCGATGTCCTTCCGGACCAGCTTCAGCCGGCCGTGGTTCTCGAGCTGACCGGTCGCCGCCTGGAAGCGGAGGTTGAACAGCTCTTCCTTGGCCTCGCGAAGCTTGGCGACAAGCTCCTCGCCACCCAGTTCACGCAGCTCGGACGCCTTGGTAACGGCCGCCATCACGACTCACCTGCCTCGCGCCGAACGATGCGGCACTTCATCGGAAGCTTGTGGGCGGCGCGGGTGAGCGCCTCCTTGGCAACCTTCTCGTTCGGGTAGGACAGCTCGAACATCACCCGACCGGGCTTGACGTTCGCGATCCACCACTCGGGAGAACCCTTACCGGAACCCATGCGGGTCTCGGCGGGCTTCTTCGTGAGGGGACGGTCCGGGTAAATGTTGATCCAGACCTTGCCGCCACGCTTGATGTGGCGGGTCATCGCGATACGAGCGGCCTCGATCTGACGGTTCGTCACGTATGCCGGGGTCAGCGCCTGGATGCCGTACTCGCCGAACGCAACCTGCGTGCCACCCTTGGACATTCCGCTGCGCTTCGGGTGGTGCTGCTTGCGGTGCTTGACCCTACGGGGGATCAGCATTTCGGTCAGGCCTCCGTTCCGCCGGTAGAAGTGGGCGCGGCCTCCGCGGCCGGAGCAGCCGTAGCCTCGGCCTTGGGGGCCTCGGTGCCGGGAGCCTGCTGCGGCTTGCGGCCACCGCGACCGCCACGCTCGCCACCGCGGCCACCGCGGCCGGCGGGACGGTCGTTGCCGCCACCACGGGCCGGACGGTTGCCCGCGCGCGCCGCGGCGTTCTCGGCGCGCACCTCGGCGATGTTCTTGACGTCGCCCTTGTAGATCCAGACCTTCACACCGATACGGCCGAAGGTCGTCTTGGCCTCGAAGAAGCCGTAGTCGACGTTGGCCCGGAGCGTGTGCAGGGGCACGCGGCCCTCGCGGTAGAACTCCGAGCGCGACATCTCGGCGCCGCCGAGGCGGCCACCGCACTGGATCTTGATGCCCTTGGCGCCGGCCTTCATCGTCGACTGCATGCTCTTACGCATGGCGCGACGGAAGGAGACACGCGAGGACAGCTGCTCGGCGACGGCCTGGGCCACCAGCTGAGCGTCCACCTCGGGGTTCTTGACCTCGAGGATGTTCAGCTGGACCTGCTTGCCGGTCAGCTTCTCCAGCTCGCCGCGGATGCGGTCGGCCTCGGCGCCGCGGCGGCCGATGACGATGCCCGGACGTGCGGTGTGGATGTCGACGCGGACGCGGTCACGGGTGCGCTCGATCTCCACCTTGGAGATACCGGCACGCTCCATCCCCTTCGTCATCATGCGACGAATGGCGACGTCTTCCTTGACGTAGTCCGCGTACAGCTTGTCGGCGTACCAGCGGGACTTGAAGTCCGTGGTGATACCGAGCCGGAACCCATGCGGGTTAACCTTCTGGCCCATTACCGGGTTCCTTCCTTGCTGCTGACGACCACGGTGATGTGGCTGGTCCGCTTACGGATCCGGTAGGCGCGACCCTGGGCGCGCGGCCGGAACCGCTTGAGGGTCGGACCCTCGTCCACGTACGCCTCGCTGATGATCAGCGAAGTGGCGTCTGGGTGGTCGTAGTTGTGCGCGGCGTTGGCAATGGCGCTGTCAAGCACCTTGCCTACCGGCACGCTCGCGGCCTGCGGGGCGAAACGCAGGACCGCCTGAGCCTCCGTGGCATCCATGCCACGGATGAGGTCCACCACGCGGCGGGCCTTCATGGGCGTGACGCGGATGTACCGCGCCTGGGCCCTGGCTTCCATGGTTGTCCCTTCGGTGTGAGTCATAGTCGTTTCCACCCCGCCGTTAGCGGCGCTTCGACTTCCGGTCGTCCTTGACGTGGCCGCGGAAGGTGCGAGTCGGCGAGAACTCGCCGAGCTTGTGGCCGACCATCGACTCGGTGACGAACACCGGGACGTGGATCTTGCCGTTGTGCACCGCGATGGTGTGGCCCAGCATTGCCGGGATGATCATCGAGCGACGGGACCAGGTCTTGATGACGTTCTTGGTGCCAGCTTCGTTCTGGACGTCCACCTTCTTGATGAGGTGGCCGTCGACGAAGGGCCCCTTCTTGAGACTGCGCGGCATCTAAACCCGCTCCTAGCGCTTCTTGTTCGTCTTGCGGCGGCGGACGATGTACTTGTTGCTCGCCTTCTTCGGCGAACGCGTACGACCTTCCTTCTGACCCCACGGGCTGACCGGGTGGCGACCACCTGAAGTCTTGCCCTCACCACCACCGTGCGGGTGGTCAACGGGGTTCATGGCGACACCGCGGACGGTCGGGCGGACGCCCTTCCAGCGCATGCGGCCGGCCTTGCCCCAGTTGATGTTCGACTGCTCGGCGTTACCGACCTCGCCGATGGTGGCGCGGCAGCGGACGTCGACCAGCCGGATCTCTCCGGACGGCATACGAAGGTGGGCCATGGAGCCCTCCTTCGCCAGCAGCTGTACGGAAGTGCCCGCGGAACGGGCGAACTTCGCGCCGCCGCCGGGACGCAGCTCGATGGCGTGGATGGTCGTACCGACCGGGATGTTGCGCAGCGCCAGGTTGTTGCCGGGCTTGATGTCGGCGGACGGGCCGTTCTCGACACGGCTGCCCTGCGTCAGACCACGCGGCGCGAGAATGTAGCGCTTCTCGCCGTCCGCGTAGTGCAGGAGCGCGATGCGCGCGGTGCGGTTCGGGTCGTACTCGATGTGCGCGACCTTGGCCGGCACGCCGTCCTTGTCGTGACGACGAAAATCAATCAAACGGAAAGCGCGCTTGTGGCCGCCTCCCTGGTGGCGAACGGTCACACGACCGGCGTTGTTACGGCCGCCCTTGCTGTGCAGGGGGCGGACCAGCGACTTCTCCGGCGTGGACCGCGTGATCTCTACGAAGTCGGCGACGCTGGAGCCACGACGGCCCGGGGTCGTCGGCTTGTACTTGCGGATACCCATTTCTCAGTCCTCGGAATATTCCGGACTTCGATTCGATCCGACTTCCGTTAGGAAGTCGGGCCGCCGAAGATGTCGATACGGTCGCCCTCGGCGAGGGTCACGATGGCGCGCTTGGTGTCCGAGCGCTTGCCGAAACCGGTGCGGGTGCGCTTGCGCTTGCCCTGCCGGTTGATCGTGTTGACCCCGGTGACCTTGACCGAGAAGACCGCTTCCACGGCCTGCTTGATCTGGGTCTTGTTGGAGCCGGGCGCGACGATGAACGTGTACTTGTTCTCGTCGAGCAGCGCGTAGCTCTTCTCGGAAACCACGGGCTTGACGAGAACGTCACGCGGGTCCGTGAAGGTCTTGCTGGTGATCTCGGCCATCAGGCTTCGCTCCCCTCGGTCTCGGCAGTCTGTCGCGCAGCCCCGCCGGACACGAAGGACTCGAAGGCGGCCTTGGTGAAGACCACGTCGTCGGAGACAAGCACGTCGTACGTGTTGAGCTGTCCCGGGTCCAGCAGGTGGACCTCGGGGAGGTTGCGCGCGGACAGCCACGCGGCCTCGTCGCTCCGCTCGACGACCAGGAGCACGTGCTTGCGCTCACTGACCTTGCCGAGCAGGGACTTGGCGGCCTTGGTGGACGCCGCGCCCTCGACCACGTCGGAGACGACGTGGATACGAGCGTTGCGGGCCCGGTCCGAGAGGGCCCCGCGCAGGGCGGCGACCTTCATCTTCTTCGGGGTCCGCTGCGAGTAGTCACGCGGGGTGGGGCCGTGTACGACGCCACCGCCGGCGAACTGCGGCGCACGGGTCGAACCCTGACGGGCGCGGCCGGTGCCCTTCTGGCGGTAAGGCTTCTTGCCACCACCACGGACCTCGCCACGGCGCTTGACCTTGTGCGTGCCCTGACGGGCGGCGGCCAGCTGCGCGACGACGACCTGGTGGATCAGCGGGATGCTGACCTTGGCGTCGAAGATCTCGGCCGGGAGCTCAACGGTCCCGGACTTGTCGCCCGAGGGCGACATGATGTCGATGGTGCTCATGGCTTCAGGCCCCCTTCGCCGCGGTGCGGACCAGGACAAGGCCGCCGTTCGGACCGGGGACCGCGCCCTTGATGAGGAGCAGGCCCTTCTCCGCGTCAACGGCGTGGACGGTCAGGTTCTGAGTGGTGATCCGCTCGTTGCCCATCCGGCCGGCCATCCGCATGCCCTTGAACACACGGCCCGGGGTGGCACAGCCACCGATGGAGCCGGGGGAGCGGTGCTTGCGCTGGGTTCCGTGACCGGCGCCCAGTCCCTTGAAGTTGTGACGCTTCATGACACCGGCGAAGCCCTTGCCCTTGCTCTTGCCCGTGACGTCAACCTTGACGCCGGACTCGAACACAGCGGCGGTGACCTCCTGGCCGAGCGTGTACTCGGACGCGTCGGAGGTGCGGAGCTCCACCAGGTGGCGGCGGGGGGTCACGTCGGCCTTGGCGAAGTGGCCCTTGAGGGGCTTGTTCACCTTGCGCGGGTCGATCTCGCCGAAGGCGATCTGGACCGACTCGTAGCCGTCGGAGTCATTCGTACGGACCTGGGTTACAACGCAGGGTCCGGCCTTGACCACGGTCACCGGGACGACACGGTTGTTCTCGTCCCAGACCTGGGTCATGCCGAGCTTCTCGCCCAGGACACCCTTGATCTGCTTTGCCATCTCTTCCGCGCCTCTCAGAGCTTGATCTCGATGTCGACGCCCGCCGGAAGGTCCAGGCGCATCAACGAGTCAACGGTCTTGGGCGTCGGGTCGAGGATGTCGATCAGGCGCTTGTGCGTGCGCATCTCGAAGTGCTCGCGCGAGTCCTTGTACTTGTGCGGCGACTTGATGACGCAGTACACGTTCTTCTCAGTGGGCAGCGGCACCGGGCCCGCGACCGACGCACCAGTGCGAGTCACCGTCTCGACGATCTTCTTCGCCGAAGAGTCGATGACCTCGTGGTCGTAGGCCTTGAGCCGGATGCGGATCTTCTGTCCCGCCATGGCTACTCAGTAGTCCTGTTCTCTCGAAACGCTCTGGCCCCCTGGTGGGGTGTGCGCCATGTGTCCACGCACTGCTTGTCTCCGACCCACGCGGTCGGGCGTGTCGCATTCCCTTTACCTAGAGATCCCGAAGGATTTCCCTGCCAAGGGGTGCGGGCCTGAAACCGCGAGTCCGGGGACGAACGCCCACCGGGTGCCTGGCCGGTACCGCACTGACACTTCCCGGAAGATTCCCGTACGTCCGTCCCAGCGCTGCCGTGAGAGGCAGATGGGCCGACGAGTACTGTGGGACTCGCTTCCGGTCCTCCCGGCGGGAGGCGCGCAGCATCGGCACTCAACCGAGCAACCTGAGCAGTGTGCCATATGGCCTGGAGCCCTGGCCAATCGCGGCCGGAGAGCGTACCCCACGGGGTGACGGGCGAACCCTGGGGCTGACGCGGGGCCCGCGTGAACCATGGCCATAGCCACCCGAACGGGAGGATACTGGTACATGGAGGTGTGGATCATGCGCAAAGTAGTCGATTGCCGTGACATGCCGAGCGAGACGAACTGCACCCTCGCCATCACCGGCGAGGAGGATGAGGTCGTCCGCGCCGCGAGCGAACACGCGGTATCGGCACACGGCCACGAGAACACGGCGGAACTACGGGCCCAGATCCGGTCCAACCTGAAGGACGAGATGCCGCAGCACGCGTGACGCTCAGCGCTGAGCGGTATGGGCGACGAATCCGGCCCACGCGGCGAGGCGGACAGTCAGGCGTGGGCCGTGGGGGTTCTTGGAGTCACGGACGTGAACCGTGACGGGGGTGGCGGCGACCTCGACGCAGTCGTTGCCGTCGCTGCTGTCGCTGTAGCTGCTCTTGAACCACGCCGGCTCGGGGAGCACGGCTGTCAGCGCTCCGACGCGTACGACACGAAGCGCGCCCACGCGGTGGGTGAGAGGCCGAGGCGGGGGCCTTGGAGGTTCTTGGAGTCACGGACGAGCACGGCGGTGGCGGTGGTGGCCACCTCGACGCAGTCGTTGGGGTTGCTGCTGTCGCTGTAGCTGCTCTTGAACCACGCCAGTTCGTTCGCGTCCTCGGCTGAGGTGCTGCGGATCATGTCTCCCCTAGGGCTTCCTCGATGAAGGCCTGAGACTCACGCGCGTTAAGAGCCTCGGCCCGGATGATGCCATAACGCAGTTCCAAGATCCTTAGTTGCCTCGGATCGGAGACAGGTCGGCCACCGAACTCCTCATCAGTGCGTCCGACCGACGTGCCATCCCCGAACTTGAGCACTTGGATCCGCCCGCTCGTCCCGGGATGATCCCCATGAGCGGTCGGCATCACCTGGATCTCGACGTTGCGCAACTGCCCTACTTGCAGCAGGTGTTGGAGCTGCCTGCGCAACACCATTTTGCCACCCACTGGGCGGCGGAGCGTGACCTCTTCTTGGACAAAACTCAACTCGGGGCCCGGCGAACGGTCGAGGATGGAACGCCGGGCCATTCGCGCCGCAACTGCCTGCGCCAATTCGCCGTCCGACAGTGCGGGCCTCCTCGTAGAGAGCAGCGCACGCGCGTACTCCTCCGTCTGAAGCAGACCGTGCAGGTTGTGGCTGCCGTACGACAACAGCTCAACTGCCCTGGCCTCCATCCGCGCCATATCCCGAACGCGCTTCGGGTAGCGGACCTCCGCCACGTCCTCCTTCATCGCGGAGATCAATCCACCTGCCCGCAGGATCTTGTCCGCCTTGTCCAGGAACTCAGGGCGGGGAATCCGCGTGCCCGACTCGACCTTGTAGACCAGGTCCTCGCCGTAGCCGATCGCCTGGCCGAACTCCGCCGCCCGCATGCCGGCCGCCTCGCGGCGCATCCGTAGCTGCCTGCCGACCGTCGCGACGACCGCCGCGCCCGATTCGTCGTCGGGGTCGACCTCCCAACCCGGCTCGTCCGTCTCGGTCCTGGGCTCCGTACCGTCCGTGTCCACGCTCATCGCACACCCGCCTCCTTGGTACCGCTGTCCCCTCCGGACAGGCTGGACAGCACTGGACAAGCCCCGGACAGTCACCGTACGTACCGGAGTCATCACTGGTCAGCGTATGCACGGACCGCCACGCTGAGTGACGTGAATCAAGAAATCACCCAACTCGGTCTTTCGGACCGCCACTTCGGCGTACTCCTGTCACCCACGCCACGCGGCGCCCGTCTCGCCCGACGGCTCACCACCGCGCATCTGCTCGCCTGGGACCTGCCGCCCCGGACGATCGAGACGGCGGAACAGGTGACCGCCGAGCTGGCGACGAACGCGGCCACGCACGGACGGCTGTCCGGGCGGGACTTCCTGCTGGAGCTGTGCAGGACGGACGACGGGCGGGTTCTCCGCATCGAGGTGACCGACACCCGAGGCGACCGTCTCCCCGGACTCGACCCCCAACCTCCGCCCCCGGACGCCGAGTCGGGCAGAGGGCTGCTGCTGGTCGACGTGCTGGCGGACCGGTGGGGGGTGACGCCGGGGCCGGTGCCGCGCAAGACGGTGTGGGCGGAGCTGGACCTCGTACGGCCGCCCTCACCCTTGCGGGTGAATATGCCCAACTGAGCTACGGACAGGGCGGATTGTCTGCTTATGCTCAACGGGATCGAAGCCATGGCATGTGCCAGAGGCAAACTCCACTCACCCCACGGGAACCCGCATGGTCAGCTCGCCCCATGAGGCGATGCATCGCATCTTTCAGGAGCATCCGGGACTGTTCTCCCGCGTCTCCGAGGTGCTGGGTGTCACCTTCTCCCCGCCCACCTCGGTCACGATCCTGCCGACCGACCTCACCGAGTCCCGACCGGTGGAGCGCCGGCTGGACACGCTCCTGCGTCTGGACACCGAGGACGACCAGCCCTTACTTCTCGCCGTCGAGGCACAGGGAAAGAAGGACTTGGACAAGCACGCCAGTTGGTCGTACTACCTGTCGTACCTGTACGCGAAATACAGAGTGCCGCCGGTGCTCCTGGTCGTATGCCAGGACCGCGCGACGGCGGAATGGGCGACCCGCCCGGTGCATATCGGGCCCAGGCAGTGGGCGTCGCTCACGCTGCGCCCGCTCGTCGTGGGGCCGCACAACATGCCGCTGATCACGAACACTGCCGAGGCGCGCAAGGACCTGGCGCTTGCCACCCTTTCGGCGATCACACACGCCGACGATCCGGACATCGGTGCCATACTGAAATCGCTGTCCGCCGCACTGCGGGAGGCGCCGGAATCTCTCACCGGCCCGCTCGTCGAACTCACCGCACAGGGCATGGGCAAGCGCCCAGCCGCACAACAGTGGAGGAACCTGGTGGCCGTGGACCTTTCTTTCTACACCTCGCCGCTCTCGGAAGAGATCCGCGAAGAGGCGCGGGCCAAAGCCCGGACCGAAGCCCGGGCCGAGACCCGGGCCGAGGACATCCTGCTGATCCTCGAGCAGCGCGGCATCGACATCTCGGACGACGCTCGCGAGCGCGTCACGAGCTGCGAGGATTCCGATTCCCTGAGGGAGTGGTTCCTGCGCTCCATCACCGCGTCCTCCGTCGAGGAGATCTTCGCGGGTGAGTAGTCCCGCCCCCCGAGATGGGCATGTGAGGGTTCACATGCCCATCGCTCTCTACACGTCCTTCATCGCGGAGGAGATCCGGGAAGAGGGCCGGGCAGAGGGCCGGGCCAGAGACATCCTCCTCGTCCTGGAAGTCCGAGGCATCGCGGTCTCCGACGACGTCCGGGAACGCATTGGCAGTTGCCGGGACTCCGCCCTCATGAAGTCATGGTTCGAGCATGCCGTCACGGCCGACTCCGCCGAGGAGATCTTCGAAACGACGTAGCCCGCCCGGTGCGGGGGGCCTCGCGGTGCCCCCTCGGCCGGCCGGACACCATCGACGGCCCAGTTGGGTATTTGGCATCCGATATAGGAAAAAGCTGGGACTCCTGCCGCCCAAAGAATCTCAGGGCGGAAAAACGCTGGCCGGCGCGGCGATTCCCGTCGACTTCGCCTATGTATACGAACTTCGGACGCTTAGAACTCTCCGCCCTGGACAGTGATGCGCTCAGACCGTGCGGTTCCTGAGGCAGTCGCCCGAGCCGTGCGGGGCTGCCGCGCCGGGCGTGATTCCCCGCAACCGAAGGGTTCCACCACTGTGCCACCGGCTCAAGAGTTCGGCGACAACCCTGTTGGAGTACGAGAAACCGGGCACTACACAGAGGAATACGTTCCCAGCTTCGTCGAGAAGTGGGACTCGCTCATAGACTGGGAGAAGAGGGCGGAGAGCGAGGGAAATTTCTTCATCGACCTGCTGCGCAAGCGGGGAGTGAAGAGCGTGCTCGACGTCGCGACGGGGACCGGATTTCACTCCGTGCGGCTGCTGTCGGCCGGATTCGAAACAGTAAGCGCGGACGGCAGCGCGGAAATGCTGGCGATGGCCTTCGAGAACGGCACCAAGCAGGGTGGTCATATCCTGCGCGTCGTACAGGCGGACTGGCGCTGGCTCAACAGGGACGTCCACGGCGAGTACGACGCCATCGTCTGCCTCGGCAACTCGTTCACACATCTCTTCTCGGAGCGCGACCGGCGCAAGGCGCTGGCCGAATTCTACGCGATGCTCAAGCACGACGGAATCCTCGTTCTGGACCAGCGCAATTACGATGCGATTCTGGACGACGGGTACACGAGCAAGCACACGTATTACTACTGCGGTGACGACGTCACCGTGGAGCCGGAGTACGTAGACGAGGGTCTGTGCCGAATGCGGTACAGCTTCGCGGACGACTCGGTCTATCACCTCAATATGTTCCCGCTGCGCAAGGAGTACGCTCGTCGACTCATGTCCGACGTGGGCTTTCAGCGCATCGAGACTTACGGTGACTTCCAGCACACCTACCGGGGCGAGGAGCCCGACTTCCTCGTACATGTGGCGGAGAAGGAATATCGGATGGACGACGCGGAGGAAGCGCGATACTCCGGCGCGGTCAATACCGCCCGCAGTTACTACAACTCGTCCGACGCCGATACCTTCTACGCCACGGTGTGGGGCGGCGAGGACATCCATATCGGCCTCTACGAGAGCCCTGGGGAGCCCATCGCGGACGCCAGCGCGCGCACCGTCCGGCGGATGGCCTCGAAGCTGGAGCCGACGCTGACACCGGAGTCCGTGGTGCTCGACCTCGGATCGGGCTACGGCGGTTCGGCACGGTATCTGGCTGAGACGTACGGCTGCCGGGTCCTCGCGCTCAACCTCAGCGAGGTGGAGAACCGGCGCCACAGGGAGCTGAACTCGGCCCGCGCTCTCACCGGCAGGATCGAGGTCGTGGACGGGTCCTTCGAGGACATCCCGTACCCGGACTCCTCGGTGGATGTCGTCTGGTCCCAGGACGCGTTCCTGCACAGCGGGAACCGCGTCCAGGTGCTGGCGGAGATCGCGCGGGTGCTGCGGCCCGGAGGCCGGCTCATCTTCACCGATCCGATGGCGGCGGACGGCTGCCCCGCCGGCGTCCTTCAGCCGATCCTCGACCGTATTCACCTGGACGACATGGGCTCGCCCGCCTTCTACACACGCGAGCTGACCCGGCTCGGCTTCTCCCCCGTCGACGGCGGCTTCGAGGAGCACCGCGGGCAGTTGGTGACCCACTACGCGCGCGTCCTTGAGGAGACGGGGCGTCAGGAGGCCGAAGGGCTGGCCAGGAAGGTCAGCCACGACTACCTCGCCCAGATGAAGAAGGGCCTCGGCCACTGGATCGACGGCGGCCGCAGGGAGCACATCACCTGGGGCGTCTTCCACTTCGAACTGGGGGACGACGGCGGCGCCTCCCCGAGCGGCGTGAACCCGGAGTAGCCCGCTCGCGCTGACACACCCGGCAGGGCCGGCCGCACCCCGCGGCCGGCCCTGCCTCGCGACACGGACTGTCAGTGCCGTGCACCACCATGGGTTCTTGGAACAGCGCTCGCGCCCGAGAAGGAGACCGTGGTGGATGCGATCAAGGCCCTTGCCGACCCCGGCCTGCGCGAGGCGGCGCGGGACGAACTGGCCGCGAGGGGCAGCGCGGCGGTGGGGTCGCTGCTCGACGAGTTGCTGGACGCGAACTCGCCGGTCCCGCACGGGCAGATCGAGTTCGTGCTGACCGAGCGGATCGGACCGGTCGCCTTCGACGAGGTGCTGACGGCGCTGGCCGCGACCGAGGACGAGGAGTCGCGCCGCCGTGTCAGCCGCGTGTTCACCTCCTTCCGCGCGGTCGACCGTTACGTCGAGGCGCTGTCGCACCCCTTCGCCGAGGTACGGAACTCCGCCGCGTACGGAATCCAGAGCGCCTGCTCGGTGGCCTTCGGCCGGGAGCCGAATCCCGATGTGGACTACGCCCTGGTGATCGACGCGTTGACTCCCTTGCTCGCGGATCCGGACCCGGAGGTCGCCCAGCGGGCCGAGTGGGTGCTGACGATGCTCGGCCCCGGTGTCGTGGAACGCATGCGCGAGGTACGCGTTCATGGACCCGCGAATCTGCGGTCGCGCGCCCTGTCCGTCCTCGCGTCGGTCGGCGGCGAGGAGGCCCTGTCGCCGGCGGACCGTGCCGCCGTGGAGCGGCTGATCCGTATCAAGGCGCTGGACGACCAGGCGCTGCCCCTGGACACCTGCTTCACCTCCTGGATAGCCGTCCCCACCGGCGATCAGCAGGGGATCGTGGAGGCGCTCGACCTCTTCGAGGCGCGGCCCGCGACGTTCGGGCTGGGCCTGAGCGTCGGGATGCACGACAGTCACGACGGCGCCGAGTACGGCAGGGTCTACGTCACCCCGGAGGTCGACGGATGGACCTTGGTGGTCGGCCCCTGGTGCAATCCGGTCGATCCGGAGCGCGCGGATGACGTGCTGCGCGTCGTCACGGAGCTGAGCCGCCGATACCGCCGGGCCCAGGCGTACTACTTCGGCGAGCAGGGCGGCGGGTCGGGGTGGCTCGTCGTCGAGGACGAGACCGTCGTACGCCGCTTCGGCTCCTACTGGGACGACGACGGCGCGCGGTACACGGTGGGCGAGCCCCTGCCCGAGGAGCGGGCCGCCTGCGTCGAGGAGGGCATCACCCTGGGGGATGCCGGGGCCGACGACGAGGAGTGGACGGATCTCGCCGCGTATCTCGCGCCGCAGCTCGCGGATCAACTGGGCGTAAGTCCCCTGGACTTGGGCCCGCACAACACGGTGCGCGGGGTCGGGGCGGTGGCGCTCACCCCGTACGCCCGCGAACACGGAAGGCCGAACACGGGCGCGTACGCGATCTGACGCGCGGGCACGACGTCCAGTGAGAAGTGAGCGGCATGAGCATGGTGAAGAACATCGATCCCCGCGGCATGCGGCGTGCCGTGCCAGCCGCTGCGGGCCAGACGGGACTTTGAAGACACGGACTAAGGGCGTCGGTGGTGAGCCTCGCGGTCAGCCCACGCCGGGACCGGCCGGGCGCGCATCCGGTACGAACAGGCTCAACCGGTAGGTGGTCGGATACGTCAGCCGGCCGCACAGCGTGTCGATCCGGGCCGACTCCCAGTCGATCGGCTCGTCGGCGGTGCGGAGTTCATGGAGACGGGTACGCCACTCCGACTGGTCCTGGGTCTCGAAGACCACTTCCCAGCGCCCGGCCTCGTTCCCCCGGTCACGCCCCCGCGCCTGCCGCTCCCGCTTCCTCTTCCGCTGCCCCGGCACCACCCAAGCATGACCCGCCGACCCAACCCGAGCAAGGCGAAGGCCGCGTCTCAGCCCGGCCAAGTCGCCACAAGGTCCGCGTGGCCCGGGAAGTTGGGCCCGGGGACCGTGTCCTGAACCGGCCGGCCGTTGAGCCAGCAGATTTGGAAGGTGTCGCTCTCGGTGTCGAGCAGACAGCACACCCCGCCACTCGCGGAGGTGAGGCCGGTGAACACCTCTCTGACGGCCGAGGACCGCTCGAACATCCTGCTCATCCCCGAGGTGGCCGCGGTGAACTCCAGCCCGGCGTAGCCAGGGTGCTCCTCGGGCGCGAACCGCACCGTGAGGTAGATGTACCCGATCTGGACTCTCCCGAGCTCGTCGGGTTCGAGGCCACGGCCCTCCACGTACTCACGAACCGCGTCGTCCGCGCGGAACATGATGGAGGTGTCGAGTTCGAGCGTGCCGCTCGCGGAGCAGTCGACGGGCTCGCTCTTGAAGTTGGACGTGAACGGGACGGAGAGCCGGTGACCGCCGGGCAGGGTGAGCGCGAGCGGCGGTACCCGATCGGTTCGTGGCGCCAGCTCGGCCAGGGCGATCAGTGCCCGGCCGACGTTCTGTGCGGGCACGAATATCTCGTATCCGTAGTCGAGCCCCATACGCCCCACCCCCCTGTAGGTCGGACAGATCCTTCCATGGCATGCCTGCCGAGGGCTCCTGGGTTTTCCGCGAGCGGGGTCAGGTGGGCCGGGTCCCGACCCGAGGGCTCTAACTGGTGACCGCGATGACCGTCCCCACGGACGTCGCCGCCACGGTCCGCATCACCGCCGCGTTCACCGCCTCGGCGCCCCAACTGCCCTGCTCCAGCTCCTTCGCGCGCTTGTAGACCTTGCCCGACCACGGGATGGACCGGTGCAGGTTCGGCAGGGTGCCGCTCGCGAGCAGCAGTCCGATCAACGACGCCGTACGGGCATCGGGCTCCGCGCCGTCGACCAGGACGGCGCGGACCTTCTCCATGAGGGCCTTCTTGTGCCCGGTGTCCGCGGCCTTCGTCGCGGTCGTACGGAACAGCCCCAGCGTCTTCTTCGTCTCCTGGCGCAGCATGCCCCGCTCGACGAGCCGGTCGAGCACGGTCTCCCGCAACCCGGTGCCGATCTCGATGAGAAGGGTCTGCACACCTCGCTTCCGGTCGGCGACCTTCTCATGCGCGGCCCGGAGCACAGGATCCGCCGGCGGATCACCGGCGACGGCGTGCACCTTCAGACCGTTGAACCCCTGGTCGTTCTCGTCGACCCTGACGTACTTCCCGAGGCCGAGCTCCACGAGAACGGCGCCGCCGAGCGTGTAGTACAGCGTGCCCTCTCCCGCGATCGCACCGGAATCGTCGTCGAACATCAGGAGCAGCAGGTCTTCGACGATGAGCATCTCGTTCCGCATGGACTCTTTCCATCCGTTGGCATCGGGAGGGCCGTCAGGACCGGGCCCTGTGCCGCCAAGCTAGGCCGGAACGGACGGAGGGAGCAGTGGCGGCGTGTCATCACTGTTCATGACACATGTCATCCGTCGCCCTCAGTGCCGGACCAGGCCGCCGACCGCGACGGGAGCGACGTGGCCGGTCGCCGGAAGGGTCCGCGCCAGGGTCAGGCCGATGTCGACCAGCGATGACCGGCGCAGGCCGGCGACGTCGGGAATCGGAGTCCAGACCGACTCGGCGATCTCGCCGTTAGGCTCGGGCCGGAGCCGGCCACCGGTGATACGGACCTGGTAGAAGACGCCGACGTTCTGGTGTTCCGGTCCGCCGGGGACCGCGCGTTCGGCCGCGGGAATGATCCTTGAGTCCACGCCGAGCAGACGCTCGACCACCGCGTCACAGCCCGTCTCCTCGGCGACCTCCCGGATCACCGTGTCGAACGGATCCTCCCCGTGCTCGACCCTGCCACCCGGAAGGGTCCAGTTGCTCTCACCCTTCGGCGGTACGTGACGGGCGAGCAGCACCCGCCCGTCCTCGACACACACGGCGTAGGCCGCCAGCCGGAAACTCATCCGGAAACTCCCTACTGGGCGCGGTCTAGACCGGGTCGTGGCCACCGGATCGTGGCGGACCGCGACCCGGTGGGCCGCGACGTGGTAGACCGCGACGAGGCGGTCCGCGACGTAAAGAACCTTCAATGACTTGGAGAGCAGAAGACCCTTCCCAACCCCACCAGCCTCCCGTCACCCGCATGGGTGAACTCGTTCAACTGGGCTGGATTTCTTACGGGTTGGCGGGCATATGCTCGCGGCGACAGCTCAATACAGACAGCGGCCCCCGGCCGGGACTGGCATCCCGAACGAGGGCCTCACCACTCAGGAAGCACTACCTTCCCAATGGATGTTCAGCACCTTAGCGCGCCCTCGCGCGCCACGTCCGGAGTTCCCCGGCCCGTCGCCCGATCCGGCGTCGTACACGCCAACACCCGGCACACCAAGCGCTACACGGTCGTCGGCAACCATCTCGCGCAGCACCGTGAGCTGACTCTCGTCGCGATCGGGCTCGCCGTCCACATCCAGTCGCTGCCCGCCGGGGCGCGGATCGGCATCAAGTGCCTGACAGCGCGCTTCCCGGAGAGCGAGGCGCGTATCGCCGCCGCGCTGCGGGAGTTGGAGGCGGCGGGCTATCTGGAGCGGACGCGCGAGCGGCTGCCGAGCGGGCGGATCGTCACGCACACGGTGTCGTACAACCAGCCGCCGCGGGTGGTACGGAGGGCGGAGCCCGTACGCGTACCGGTTCCGAAGCCCGCGCCCGTACACCTTCCAGCTCCGGAACCCGCACCCACGCCCGACAAGCCCCCGCCCCCGCCCCTCCCCCAGCCGCTCTCCACCGACCCGGACCGCCACCGCGTCGCCGCCGATCTGCTCGCCGGGCTGCGGTGCCACGACCCGCGCCTGCTGCTCGCCGAGCGCGATGTACAGCGGCTGGCACCCGGCGTCGCCACCTGGCTGGAGCGCGGCGCGGCCCCCGACTCCGTACGCCGCGCCCTGACCACGAACCTCCCCGACGCCCCGCGCCACCCGGCCGCCCTGCTGGCCCATCGCCTCACCGCACTGCTCCCGCCACCGCTTCCACCCACACCCGCCGTCGCACGCCCGCACCCGTTCCAGACCTGCGACCGCTGCGAACGCGCCTTCCGCGCCCCGGAACCGGGGTGCTGCCGCGACTGCGACAACGCTGGTGAGGCGGGTCAGGTGAGCGTCGGTACGTCGCCGCCCCCTGCCCACACCACGTCCACGTCCCGCAGACCCCGGCCCCACGCCTCCACGATCCCCACGATCCCCGCGAGCGCCGCCGCGTCCGGCGGGTTCGCGCCGAGGCCGATCGCGTAGCGCACACGGCCCCTCTCCGTCGCGTACGGGCGCGGCCAGGCGTGCGCGTCCCGTACCCCGGCCGCTTCGAGAGCGGTGAGCAGCGCCCGTACGCGGCCGCGGAACCGGCCCAGGGTGTCGGGGCGGCGCGTGTCCACGGTCGCCACCGCCCAGGCGGCGTGCCTGCGGTGCAGGGGTGGCGCTGCCGACAGTGCGGTGGGCGCGGCGCCGGTCTCCAGGAGTTCCCAGGCCCGGTACAGCTCCTGGACCAGCAGGTCACGGTGGCCGGGGCCGACCTGTTCCGTGCAGCTGCGGATCGGTTCGGTCGGGGTCAGGACGGTCACGGGCGCAGCAACTGCCGCACTGGATGGGCCCGTTGTGAGGTCGACGGGTACGCGCCAGTCCCAGGCCGCCCAGGTCCCGAAGAAGTGCCTGAGCAGGTCGTCGCCCACGAGGGTGCCGGCCTCGCGCGTCGTGTGCGCCGCCAGAACCGCCCAGGCCAGGCCGGGCAGCCCGCCGAAGGGTGCGGAGTCCAGGCCACGGGCGCCCGCCCAGGTCTTCACCTCCCTCGCCAGCGCGGCGAAGGCACCGTGGCGGTCGCCGACCGCGTCCCGTACGGCCGCCGCGTCGCTCACCGCGCTGAGCGCGACGGCCGCCGCCTCGCCCAGTCCGGCGCGGCGGTCCGCAGCCCGCGCCGGGTCCAGGTCCCCGGTCGCGACCACGGCCAGGTCGACTTCCAACTCACCCACCGTGAACCGGAGTCCGGGCACGCGTGCCCCGACCACCTCGCGTACGGGGGACGCTCCGACCGGGAGCGCGGCCGTCACCCGCCGCCGGATCTCGCCCATGTCAGGCGCCGCGCCCGGCAGCGCCGCCACCAGGTCCAGATCGGCACCGGCGGACGCGCAGCCCATGCGGCGGGATCCCACGACGTGTACGGCGCCTTCGGCGAGGATGCGCGCGAGCAGTCGCGCGGTCTCATCGATGTCAGCGGTCAGCTTCCCCGGTGGCTGATGATCAGCGAGCCAACTGATCTCCCCCGTACCGAGCGCGACCGTCGCCCGCACGCGCATCGGCTCGTCGCCTCTGCGCGACAGCAGCGCCAACTCGCCTACGGGGGACGACACTTCCCCGAGCCGGGCCCCGATGCCCGCCGCGACCCGCTGCGGATCGCGGCTCCGCCCGAGGGTCAGATGCGGGGTGAAGCCCTCGGCCCGCCGCCCGCCGCAGCCCGGGAACCGCCGCTCCAGCGCCTGCCGGAGCGCCGTCCACTCCGCGTCGCCGTCCGCCGCCGGGTCGAGCCAGAGCGTGGCGTCCTCGCGGTGCCCGAAGGTGTGTACGCCGGCCAGCCGCGCCGTGAAGGGCGCGGTCTCGGCGGCGGCAGCGGCCAACAGCGGCGCCGCGCGGTCGAAGTCGGACTCCGGGACGAAGCCGAAGAGCACGTTCACATGCGGCGGCCAGCGGTCGACCTGCGGGTCGTGCTCCCGCCGTACGGCCTGGAGCGGAGCCCACAGCTCGCGGGGCGGTATCCAGGCGACGGCCGTACGGGCGGTGGCGGCCACGTCGAGCACGTCGTCCGCGGGTGAACTCCCCTCCACCGCAACGAGATCGACTTCCGCCTCCACCCCGTAGTGGTCGGAGATGTAGAGCCCGCTCGCGTCCGGCGTATCGCCCCGCAGCGCGGCCCCGGTCACCACCGCGCTCCCGCGCAGCAGCACCCTGTCCAGCCGTCCGGCACGCCCTGACAGCGAGGCCACCGCGGCGAGCGGATTGGCGACCGGATCGAAGGTGGGCGTGTGGTCCTCGGAGCCGTACACCTCGCTCCAGGCATCACGCAGCCCGAGCGCGGCGGCCGGCCCTTCGCCCCCACCGGCGCCGTCATTGAAGTCGCCCAGCAGGATCACGTCAGCGTCGACACCACCCAACCCCTCGGCGATGGAGGCCAGTTCGCCACGGCGCCGGACCGCACCGTCCGTGGAATGGTCACTGCTCAGGTGCGTGGCGGCCACGACGAGCGGACCGGCGGCGGTCTCCACGGTGAGCGCGGTGACGGCCTTGTGCGAGCCGAGGACATGGTGCCCCGCCTCGCGCACGGGCAGCCGGCTGAGGAGCAGCAGCCCGTTGTCGTCCACGTCGCGCCCGCGCGGGTCGCTGCTGACGGTGTAACTCGCCCGCACCCAAGGAGCGTTCAACAGCATCGCGAGCAGATCGAGCTCGACCTCCTGGAGCGCGATGACGTCGGCGTCCGATTCGGCGAGGGCGGCGAGCAGCATGGGGCGGCGCTCGGCGGTGCGGACGCGGTCGCTGTCGTAGCGGTCCCAGAGGGTGTTCCAGGTCAGAACCCGAATCGAGCCGACGGGTGAAGTCGACGGCGCGCCCCGCGCCGGGCGCCAGCCTTCGGAGCCGTACGCACAAGGAGTGCCCGCGGTGAAGAACGGCGCCCGCAGCAGGCGTGGTTGGCGTACCCGCCCCGCGTCCGTCGCGTCGATCCGGTCGACGCCCGTGGCCCGGTCCCAGACCAGCTCGCCGTCCGCCTCCACGAACAGCACACGGTGCCAGGGGATGTCGCCGCCGGGCACGAACGCGGGCAGCGGGATCCGCCCGGGGGTCGTACCGCGCCGGCTGACGCCGAGGACGAAGCGCGCGGGATCGAAGCGCGGGTCCCAACGCACCTGGTGGTACAGCTGATCGCTGGTCCGCATCAGACTCCCCCGCTCTCGATGCTGTCCATGTCCTCGATGTCGCCGCCCGCTCCGACGTACCACGTCCGGTGCGCGTCTCCCGGATACGGCGGCGCGAAGCGCCGTACCTGGCCCGCGAGTACGTCGGACGGCACCGGGTGCGGGCGTACGGAGTTACGCCTGACCAGCTCCCCCTCGTCCACGACCAGCACGGCGTACGTGACCAACGCGTCGCGCCGCCGCGCCAACGCGCCGACCAGGGAACGCTGTTGACGGTTGAGCGAGGTGGCGTCCCACACCACCGTGCCGCCGGTACCGCCCCGCGCGAGCGCCCGGTCGAGCCGGTCGAGGCCGTCCCGCAGGACGTCCCCGTTGGCCCGCTGATCGGCGCGGGAGCCACGGGACTCCCGCAACTCGTCGAGCGAGACCCGCGCCCCGACCCCGGTCAGTCCTCCTGCGAAGGTGCTCTTCCCGCTCCCCGACGGCCCCACCAGCTGGATCAGCCGCGGAAAGTCCCCCGACCGCCACCGCCAGGTCGCGGCCACCGCCTCCTCCACCGTACGGATGCGCCCCTCGACCCAGGCGTCCCTCGCCTGCGCCCAGCACCGTTCGACGACCTCTCCACCGAGCCCTTCGAGCGCGGCCCGCAGCCCGCGCCGCAGTGCCTCCAGCGGCTCGCGGTCCAGCAGCCCGGCCTCCTCGGCGTGCAGCGCGGACCACTCGACCTGCTCCCGCGCGCGGGCGTCCTCGGCGAGCACACCGGCGACGGCGTGCAGCACCCCCAGGTCGGCGGCGACGGCCATCCGCGCGAGCCCGGCCCGGCGCCCGTCGTCGGGGAACGGCCGCTGCAACCCCGCCTGGAGACCCACCAGGTCGGCGACGCGCCGGGCCTGCGCCATTCCGAGCGGTGCGACGAGCGAGCCCGCGAGCCGGCCGCGCGGTACGTCGTGGAACAGCGCCGCGAGGACCCCGCCCAGCCGGTCGTCCCCGCGCCGCCCGCCGGCGTCGAGCCGCCCGGCGACCTCCCGGGCCGCGCGCTCGTCCCCCTCCAGGCCCACGACCCTCGCGAGGGCCCCCGCGTCCACCGGGCCCCCCGACCGCACGTCCCACAGCGCGGCACCCGCCCCGAGCCCGTTCTCCACGACGGCGGCGTGCATCCAGTGCGTATCGGTCTGTACGTGGTGCGGCCGGACCCACTTGGCGAGCCGCCGCCCGAACTCCTCGCGTCCGAAGCCCTCGACGCTCCGTACGACGTACCCCTCCTGCCGCGCGGGGTCCAACTTCAGTGCGCGCAGGGCGCGTTCATCGAAGACTCCCCGCCACAACACCGGCGGCGCTGGAATCCCCAGCCCCCGCAGCACGCGCACGGTCTCGTCCCAGCCGAGACACCACTCGCCGTCCCACACGGAGAACCCGTAGAACCAGCTCTCCAGATCCTCGTACGCGATCGAGTGCCGGGCATACATGTTCTCCCCGCACACCCGCACCCCGTCCGGGATCAACCCCCCGATCCGCCCCTGCAACGCCTTGACCCAGGCCCGCGACGGGTGATGCCCGGAATCCAGCGACCGGGCGTGCACCCCGTCGCGGTACAGGGTGGTGTTCTCCCCGTCCATCTTCTCGGTGACGACGACTTCCCGCCCCCGCAGCCCACCCAGATCCCCGACCCGCACATCGTCGGAGGCAACCCCGGGCGACCACGGCAAATGGGCTGTCCTCGGATACGCCGTACGCATGCCCACTCCCCCGTGGCCCCCGTGCTTGCTTGCCCGCCAACCCTAGGAGCGCGGCGTAACCCGATCCATCGATTAACGGCGGGGGCTCCGGCCCCCGGACCGGGGGGTGCTGCCACCGACACCCCGATCGGGTCCTCAGGCCCAGCGACGAGAAGCGGCGACCGAACAGAAGTGGGCCCCGCACCAACTTCGGTGCGGGGCCCACTTCTTGGTTGCTCGTGTTGGAGCTACCAGGTCGGACAGCCGGCCGACGAGCGGCAGACCGTCAGATCGGCAATTACTTGCTGATCTTGGTGACCTGGCCGGCGCCCACGGTCCGGCCACCCTCACGGATGGCGAACTTCAGGCCCTCCTCCATGGCGACCGGCTGAATCAGCGAGACCGTCATGAGGGTGTTGTCGCCCGGCATGACCATCTCGGTGCCCTCGGGGAGGGTCACGACGCCGGTCACGTCAGTCGTACGGAAGTAGAACTGCGGGCGGTAGTTGTTGAAGAAGGGGGTGTGACGACCACCCTCGTCCTTCGACAGGATGTAGGACTGGGCCTCGAACTCGGTGTGCGGCGTGACCGAACCGGGCTTGATGATGACCTGGCCGCGCTCGACATCCTCGCGCTTGATGCCACGGAGGAGCAGACCGACGTTCTCACCGGCCTGGCCCTCGTCGAGCAGCTTGCGGAACATCTCGATGCCGGTGACCGTGGTGGTGGTCTTCTCGGTCTTGATACCGACGATGTCGACGGTCTCGTTGACCTTGAGCACACCACGCTCGATACGACCGGTGACGACCGTGCCACGGCCGGTGATCGTGAAGACGTCCTCGATGGGCATGAGGAACGGCTTCTCGACGTCACGCTCGGGCTGCGGGATCGACTCGTCGACGGCCTTCATCAGGTCGAGGACGGTCTGGCCCCACTCCTTGTCGCCTTCGAGCGCCTTGAGCGCCGAGACCTTGACGACCGGCAGGTCGTCGCCCGGGAACTCGTACTCGGAGAGGAGCTCACGGACCTCGAGCTCGACGAGCTCCAGGATCTCCTCGTCGTCCACCATGTCGGCCTTGTTCAGCGCGACGACGATGTACGGCACGCCTACCTGGCGGGCCAGGAGCACGTGCTCCTTGGTCTGCGGCATCGGGCCGTCGGTCGCGGCGACAACGAGGATGGCGCCGTCCATCTGCGCCGCACCCGTGATCATGTTCTTGATGTAGTCCGCGTGACCGGGGCAGTCGACGTGCGCGTAGTGACGCGACTCCGTCTGGTACTCGACGTGCGCGATGGAGATGGTGATACCGCGCTGGCGCTCCTCGGGAGCCTTGTCGATCTGGTCGAAGGCCGAGGCCTCGTTCAGGTCCGGGTACGCGTCATGCAGCACCTTGGTAATGGCGGCCGTGAGGGTCGTCTTACCGTGGTCGATGTGACCGATGGTGCCGATGTTGACGTGCGGCTTAGTCCGCTCGAACTTCGCCTTCGCCACTGGGGTCCTCCTGGAGTGGTTCTGTACGCCTTACTCATCGGCGCCAGGTGATCTTTGCTGGGATGCCGGGGCCCGGGACACCGGTCACCCCGCACGGTCTCCCGTACGCGGTGTCCGGCGGCCCAGGGCTTGCCGGTGACAAGCCTAAAGCGTGCTCGGGACGAGCTACTCGCCCTTGGCCTTCGCGATGATCTCCTCGGCGACGTTCCGGGGAACCTCGGCGTAGGAGTCGAACTGCATCGAGTAGCTTGCGCGACCCGACGTCTTGCTGCGGAGGTCTCCGACGTAGCCGAACATCTCCGAGAGGGGCACGAGGCCCTTCACGACGCGAGCGCCGCTGCGCTCCTCCATGGCCTGGATCTGGCCACGGCGGGAGTTGAGGTCGCCGATGACATCGCCCATGTAGTCCTCGGGCGTGGTGACCTCGACGGCCATCATCGGTTCGAGAAGCACGGGCGACGCCCGGCGGGCACCATCCTTGAACGCCTGCGAACCGGCGATCTTGAAGGCGAGTTCCGAGGAGTCGACCTCGTGGTAGCCACCGTCGAGAAGGGTGACGCGCACGCCCACCATCTCGTAGCCGGCCAGGATGCCGAACTGCATGGCCTCCTGCGCGCCCGCGTCCACCGAGGGGATGTACTCACGGGGGATACGGCCACCGGTCACCTTGTTCACGAACTCGTAGGTCGCGTCGCCGCCCTCGATGGGCTCCAACGCGATCTGCACCTTCGCGAACTGGCCGGTACCACCGGTCTGCTTCTTGTGCGTGTAGTCGATACGCTCGACGGCCTTGCGGATCGTCTCACGGTAAGCGACCTGCGGCTTACCGACATTCGCCTCCACGCGGAACTCGCGCTTCATGCGGTCGACAAGCACCTCGAGGTGAAGCTCGCCCATACCACCGATGATGGTCTGGCCGGTCTCCTCGTCCGAGTGAACCTGGAAGGAGGGGTCCTCCTCCGCGAGGCGCTGGATGGCGACACCCAGACGCTCCTGGTCACCCTTGGACTTGGGCTCGATCGCGACCTGGATGACCGGCGCCGGGAAGTCCATGGACTCCAGGATCACCGGGTTCTTGTCGTCGCTCAGCGTCTCACCGGTGGTGGTCTGCTTCAGGCCCATGACGGCGACGATGTCGCCGGCGCCCACCGACTCGATCTCCTCACGCTTGTTCGCGTGCATACGGTAGATCTTGCCGATGCGCTCCTTCTTGCCCTTCACGGAGTTCAGCACCGCGGTGCCGGCCGTCAGGCGACCGGAGTAGATCCGGACGAAGGTGAGCTTGCCCAGGTGCGGGTCGCTCGCGATCTTGAAGGCGAGCCCGGCGAAGGGCTCGTCGTCGGACGGGCGGCGCTTGATGACCTTCTCCGGGTCCTTGACGTCGTGGCCTTCGATGGCGTCGACGTCGAGGGGGGAAGGCAGGTAGCGCACGACCGCGTCGAGCAGGGGCTGAACACCCTTGTTCTTGAACGCGGTACCACAGAAGACGGGCGTGACGGTGACGGAGTCGGCCGCACCCTTGGAGGCGAGCGTGATACGGCGGATCGCCGTGTGCAGCTGCTCCTCGGTGGGCTCCTGGCCCTCCAGGTACAGCTCCATCATCTCGTCGTCGTTCTCGGAGACGACCTCGAGGAGCTTGCCGCGCCATTCCTCGGCGGCCTCGGTGTGCGTGTCCGGGATGTCGACGACGTCGTACATCTCGCCCTTGGTGGCCTCGGCGGACCAGACAAAGGCCTTCATCGTCACGAGGTCGACGACGCCCTTGAAGTCGGCCTCGGCACCGATCGGAAGCTGCATCACGATCGGGACCGCGCCGAGGCGGTCCGAGATCATGTCGACGCAGCGGTGGAACTCCGCGCCGGTCCGGTCGAGCTTGTTGACGAAGCAGATACGCGGCACGCCGTAGCGGTCCGCCTGACGCCAGACGGTCTCGGACTGGGGTTCGACGCCAGCCACACCGTCGAACACGGTGACAGCGCCGTCGAGGACGCGGAGCGAACGCTCCACCTCGACGGTGAAGTCGACGTGACCCGGGGTGTCGATGATGTTGATCGTGTGATCGACATCGTCGAGCGGCCAGTGACAGGTCGTCGCGGCAGACGTGATCGTGATGCCGCGCTCCTGCTCCTGCTCCATCCAGTCCATCGTGGCTGCGCCGTCGTGGACCTCACCGATCTTGTAGCTCACACCGGTGTAGAACAGGATCCGCTCTGTGGTGGTCGTCTTGCCCGCGTCGATGTGGGCCATGATCCCAATGTTGCGGACCTTGGCCAGGTCAAGCGAAGTGGTGGCCATAAGGCTCAATCTTCTCTCGGTCTCGATGTGGGCGCTGACTACCAGCGGTAGTGCGCGAAGGCCTTGTTGGACTCGGCCATCTTGTGCGTGTCCTCACGCTTCTTGACCGAAGCGCCGAGGCCGTTGGAGGCGTCGAGCAGTTCGTTCATGAGGCGCTCGGTCATGGTCTTCTCGCGACGGGCGCGGGAGTAACCGACCAGCCAGCGCAGCGCGAGGGTGGAGGCGCGACCGGGCTTGACCTCGATCGGCACCTGGTAGGTGGCGCCGCCGACGCGGCGGGACTTGACCTCGAGAGACGGCTTGACGTTCTCAAGCGCGCGCTTCAGCGTGATGACCGGGTCGTTGCCGGTCTTCTCGCGGAGGCCTTCCATGGCGCCGTAGACGATCCGCTCGGCGGTGGAACGCTTGCCGTTGAGCAGAAGCTTGTTGATCAGCGACGTGACAAGAGGAGAACCGTAGACCGGGTCGATGATGACCGGGCGCTTCGGGGCAGGGCCCTTACGAGGCATTGTTTACTTCTCCTTCTTGGCGCCGTAGCGGCTGCGGGCCTGCTTGCGGTTCTTGACACCCTGGGTGTCAAGGGAGCCGCGGATGATCTTGTAACGAACACCCGGCAGGTCCTTCACACGGCCACCACGCACGAGCACGATGGAGTGCTCCTGCAGGTTGTGTCCCTCACCCGGAATGTAAGCCGTGACCTCGATGCCGGAGGTCAGACGCACACGCGCGACCTTCCGCAGGGCGGAGTTGGGCTTCTTCGGGGTGGTCGTGAACACACGCGTGCAGACGCCGCGGCGCTGAGGGGAGCCCTCAAGGGCAGGCGTCTTGTTCTTCTCGACCTTGTCCTGCCGGCCCTTCCGGACCAGCTGCTGGATCGTAGGCACTACTTCTCCGGTTTCTGTGTGCCGTCGGTAAAACTAACCTGGAACATTCGCCGACCCACGCGGTCGGGTGTGTCGAATACTGCAAGATCCCGCTGGAGGCGAGGAAAGCGCAGATCGCGGTGGCCTTTGTCCGAACTCGCCATGCGGTTGAGGACACGCACAGGAGCCCAGGCACACCCCAGGCACAAGGTCTGAGCGTACCTACCTCATCGACTCCGGTCAAAAAAGATGCGCCGCACCTGGTTTCGGATACCTCACACACGGCCGATGGGCGGCCTCCCCAACCGGGGTGACCGCCCATCGGACCGAACTCACGTCTTACTGGTTGTACGGACCGTAGTCGTAGTCCTCCAGCGGAACGGCCTGGCCGGAGCCCGTGCCGAACGGTGAGTAGTCGATGTCGTCGTAGCCCACTGCCGAGTACATCGCGGCCTTGGCCTCCTCGGTCGGCTCCACCCGGATGTTGCGGTAGCGGGAGAGACCCGTACCCGCCGGGATGAGCTTTCCGATGATGACGTTCTCCTTGAGGCCGATCAGGGAGTCCGACTTGGCGTTGATCGCCGCGTCGGTCAGGACCCTGGTCGTCTCCTGGAAGGACGCCGCCGACAGCCACGACTCGGTGGCCAGCGAGGCCTTGGTGATACCCATCAGCTGCGGACGGCCGGAGGCCGGGTGGCCGCCTTCCGTGACCACACGACGGTTCTCCGTCTCGAACTTCGAGCGCTCGACGAGCTCGCCCGGCAGCAGTTCCGCGTCGCCGGACTCGATGATCGTCACGCGGCGCAGCATCTGCCGGATGATGATCTCGATGTGCTTGTCGTGGATCGACACACCCTGCGAGTTGTAGACCTTCTGGACCTCGCCGACCAGGTGGACCTGGACCGCGCGCTGACCGAGGATCCGCAGCACGTCGTGCGGGTTGGTGGCACCCACGGTGAGCTTCTGGCCCACCTCGACGCGGTCACCGTCGCCCACGAGCAGACGGGCGCGCTTGGAGATCGGGAACGGCGTCTCCTCGCTTCCGTCGTCCGGGGTGACGACGAGCTTCTTCGTCTTCTCGGTCTCCTCGATGCGGACGGAGCCCGCGGCCTCGGAGATCGGCGCGACACCCTTGGGCGTACGGGCCTCGAAGAGCTCGACGACACGGGGCAGACCCTGCGTGATGTCGTCGCCCGCCACACCACCGGTGTGGAAGGTACGCATCGTCAGCTGGGTGCCGGGCTCACCGATGGACTGGGCGGCGATGATGCCGACCGCCTCACCGATGTCGACCAGCTTGCCGGTGGCCAGCGAACGTCCGTAGCAGAAGGCACAGGTGCCGACCGCGGACTCACAGGTCAGGACCGAGCGGGTCTTGACCTCCTCCACGCCGGCCGCCACGACCGCGTCGATCAGGACATCGCCCAGGTCGACGTTGGCCGGTGCGATGACCTTGCCGTCCACGACGACGTCCTCGGCGAGCATCCGCGCGTACACGGACGTCTCGACGTCCTCCGCCTTGCGCAGGACACCGTCGGCGCCGCGCTCGGCGATCCGCAGCTTGAGGCCGCGGTCGGTGCCGCAGTCCTCCTCGCGGATGATGACGTCCTGCGAGACGTCCACCAGACGACGGGTGAGGTAACCCGAGTCGGCGGTACGCAGGGCGGTGTCGGCCAGACCCTTACGGGCACCGTGCGTGGAGATGAAGTACTCCAGCACGGACAGACCTTCACGGAAGGACGCCTTGATGGGACGGGGAATCGTCTCGTTCTTGGCGTTGGACACCAGACCACGCATACCGGCGATCTGACGCATCTGCATCATGTTTCCGCGCGCACCCGAGTTCACCATCATGAAGATGGGGTTCGTCTTCGGGAAGTTCGCGTTCATCGCCTCGGCGACCTCGTTGGTCGCCTTGGTCCAGATCGCGATGAGCTCCTGCGTGCGCTCGTCCTTGGTGATCAGACCGCGCTCGTACTGCTTCTGGACCTTCTCGTCCTGCGCCTCGTAACCCTGGACGATCGCCTTCTTCGCCTCGGGCACGACGACATCGGAGATGGCGACGGTGACACCGGAGCGGGTCGCCCAGAAGAAGCCGGCCGCCTTCAGGTTGTCGAGCGTCGCCGCCACGATGACCTTGGGGTAGCGCTCGGCGAGGTCGTTGACGATCTCGGAGAGCTGCTTCTTGCCCACCGAGTAGTCGACGAACGGGTAGTCCTCGGGCAGCAGCTCGTTGAAGAGCGCGCGGCCCAGGGTCGTACGCAGCCGGAACGGGTCGCCCTGCTGCCACTCGGCGTTCGTCTCGCCGTCCTCGCCGACCGGCGGGGTCCAGCCGCGCGGCGGGATGGTGCCCACCGGGAAGCGGATGTCGATCTTCGCCTGGAGCGAGAGCTCCCGGTTGTCGAACGCCATCGTGGCCTCGGCGCTGGAACCGAAGGACCGGCCCGCGCCCACGACCTCGCGCTCCTCCTCGTCCGTGGTGAGGAAGAAGAGGCCGAGCACCATGTCCTGGGTGGGCATGGTGACGGGACGGCCGTCGGCCGGCTTGAGGATGTTGTTCGAGGACAGCATCAGGATGCGGGCCTCGGCCTGCGCCTCCGCGGAGAGCGGCAGGTGGACGGCCATCTGGTCACCGTCGAAGTCCGCGTTGAACGCGGTGCAGACGAGCGGGTGGATCTGGATGGCCTTGCCCTCGACGAGCTGCGGCTCGAAGGCCTGGATGCCGAGGCGGTGCAGGGTCGGAGCACGGTTCAGCAGCACCGGGTGCTCGGCGATGACCTCTTCGAGGACGTCGTACACGACGGTGCGGCCACGCTCGACCATGCGCTTGGCCGACTTGATGTTCTGCGCGTGGTTCAGGTCCACCAGGCGCTTCATCACGAACGGCTTGAAGAGTTCCAGCGCCATGGCCTTCGGCAGACCGCACTGGTGCAGCTTGAGCTGCGGTCCGACGACGATCACGGAACGGGCCGAGTAGTCGACTCGCTTGCCGAGCAGGTTCTGGCGGAAACGGCCCTGCTTGCCCTTCAGCATGTCGCTGAGGGACTTCAGGGGCCGGTTGCCGGGACCGGTGACCGGGCGACCGCGGCGGCCGTTGTCGAACAGCGCGTCGACGGCCTCCTGGAGCATCCGCTTCTCGTTGTTCACGATGATCTCGGGGGCACCGAGGTCAAGGAGACGCTTGAGGCGGTTGTTGCGGTTGATCACACGGCGGTACAGGTCGTTCAGGTCGGAGGTCGCGAAGCGGCCACCGTCCAGCTGCACCATCGGACGCAGGTCCGGCGGGATCACCGGCACACAGTCCAGCACCATGCCCTTGGGGCTGTTGCTGGTCTGCAGGAACGCGGAGACGACCTTGAGGCGCTTGAGCGCACGGGTCTTCTTCTGGCCCTTGCCGGTACGGATGATCTCGCGGAGCCGCTCGGCCTCTTCGTTCAGGTCGAAGGACTCCAGGCGCTTCTGGAGCGCCGCGGCGCCCATCGAGCCGTCGAAGTACGTGCCGAAGCGGTCACGCAGCTCGCGGTAGAGCAGCTCGTCGCCCTCCAGGTCCTGGACCTTGAGGTTCTTGAAGCGGCTCCACACCTCGTCGAGACGGTCGATCTCGCGCTGCGCACGGTCGCGCAGCTGCTTCATCTCACGCTCGGCACCTTCGCGCACCTTGCGGCGCACGTCGGCCTTGGCACCCTCGGCCTCCAGCTCGGCCAGGTCGGTCTCGAGCTTCTTGGCGCGGGCTTCGAGGTCGGAGTCGCGACGGTTCTCGACCTGCTGACGCTCGACGGAGACGTGCGCCTCCAGCGAGGGCAGGTCGCGCGTACGGCGCTCCTCGTCCACGAACGTGATCATGTACGCGGCGAAGTAGATGACCTTCTCGAGGTCCTTCGGCGCGAGGTCGAGCAGGTACCCCAGCCGGGACGGAACGCCCTTGAAGTACCAGATGTGGGTGACGGGAGCGGCAAGCTCGATGTGGCCCATCCGCTCACGGCGCACCTTGGCACGTGTGACTTCGACGCCACAGCGCTCACAGATGATGCCCTTGAAGCGGACACGCTTGTACTTGCCGCAGTAGCACTCCCAGTCCCGGGTGGGGCCGAAGATCTTCTCGCAGAAGAGTCCGTCCTTCTCGGGCTTGAGCGTGCGGTAGTTGATGGTCTCCGGCTTCTTCACTTCGCCGTGGGACCAGGTCCGGATGTCGTCCGCGGTGGCGAGGCCGATCCGCAGCTCGTCGAAGAAGTTGACGTCGAGCACTTGTCGTCAATCCCTCTTTCGGGGGTTCGAGCCCCCTCGCGTGAGCGAGAAATATGGGGCGCTTCAGTCAATGGTCTGAGGGGTTCCCACCCGCGCCACCAGGGCGCGGGGGGAGGGTCCGGGGAGAGCCGGCCGGATACGGGATCCGGCCGGCCAACCCGTCAGACCTCTTCGACGCTGCTCGGCTCTCGCCGGGACAGGTCGATACCGAGCTCCTCCGCCGCGCGGAAGACGTCCTCGTCCGTGTCACGCATCTCGATGGACATGCCGTCCGAGGACAGCACCTCCACGTTGAGGCAGAGCGACTGCATTTCCTTGATGAGCACCTTGAAGGACTCGGGAATGCCGGGCTCGGGGATGTTCTCGCCCTTGACGATGGCCTCGTAGACCTTCACGCGGCCGGTCACGTCGTCGGACTTGATGGTCAGCAGCTCCTGGAGGGCGTAAGCGGCGCCGTATGCCTCCAGCGCCCACACCTCCATCTCACCGAAGCGCTGGCCGCCGAACTGGGCCTTACCACCCAGCGGCTGCTGGGTGATCATGGAGTACGGACCGGTCGAGCGGGCGTGGAGCTTGTCGTCGACCAGGTGGTGGAGCTTGAGGATGTACATGTAGCCGATGGACACCGGCTCGGGGAACGGCTCACCGGAGCGGCCGTCGAACAGGCTGGCCTTGCCGGAGGCCTTGACCATCCGCTCGCCGTCGCGGTTCGGGATCGTGGCCTCGAAGAGACCGGAGATCTCGTCCTCGCGGGCGCCGTCGAAGACGGGTGTCGCGACGTTGGTACCGGGCGCGACCTCGTCGGCGCCGATGACCTTCAGCCGCTCCATCCAGTCCTCGCTGCCCTCGACCTTCCAGCCCTGGCTGGCGAGCCAGCCGAGGTGGATCTCGAGGACCTGGCCCGGGTTCATTCGGGACGGGACGCCGAGGGGGTTGAGGATGATGTCGACCGGGGTGCCGTCCTCGAGGAACGGCATGTCCTCGATCGGCAGGATCTTGGAGATGACGCCCTTGTTGCCGTGACGGCCGGCGAGCTTGTCACCGTCGGTGATCTTGCGCTTCTGGGCGACGTAGACGCGGACCAGCTGGTTCACGCCCGGAGGCAGCTCGTCGCCCTCCTCGCGGTCGAAGACGCGGACACCGATGATCTTGCCGGTCTCGCCGTGCGGCACCTTCAGCGAGGTGTCGCGGACCTCACGGGCCTTCTCACCGAAGATCGCGCGCAGCAGGCGCTCCTCCGGCGTCAGCTCGGTCTCGCCCTTGGGCGTGACCTTGCCGACGAGGATGTCTCCGGCCGTGACCTCGGCACCGATACGGATGATGCCGCGCTCGTCGAGGTCCGCGAGGACCTCTTCGGAGACGTTCGGGATGTCCCGGGTGATCTCCTCCGGGCCGAGCTTGGTGTCACGGGCGTCGACCTCGTGCTCCTCGATGTGGATCGAGGAGAGGACGTCGTCCTGCACCAGCCGCTGGCTGAGGATGATCGCGTCTTCGTAGTTGTGGCCCTCCCACGGCATGAACGCCACGAGGAGGTTCTTGCCGAGCGCCATCTCGCCCTGCTCGGTGGCGGGACCGTCGGCGAGCACCTGGCTCTCGACGACCCGGTCACCCTCGGAGACGACGACCTTCTGGTTGACGGAGGTGCCCTGGTTGGAGCGGGAGAACTTGGCGATGCGGTACGTGGTGTACGTGCCGTCGTCGTTGGCGACGGTGATGTAGTCCGCGGAGACCTCCTGGACCACACCTTCCTTCTCCGCCTTGATGACGTCACCCGCGTCGACCGCGCAGCGGTACTCCATGCCGGTACCGACCAGCGGCGCCTCGGCCGTGATCAGCGGTACGGCCTGACGCATCATGTTCGCGCCCATGAGGGCACGGTTGGCGTCGTCGTGCTCCAGGAACGGGATCATCGCGGTCGCGACCGACACCATCTGGCGCGGAGAGACGTCCATGTAGTCGACGTCGTCGCCGGGGATGTAGTCGACCTCGCCGCCACGACGGCGGACCAGGACGCGCGGCTCGGTGAACCGCATGTCCTCGGAGAGCGTCGCGTTGGCCTGGGCGATGACGAAGCGGTCCTCCTCGTCGGCGGTCAGGTAGTCGACCTCGTCGGTGACCTGGCCCTCGACGACCTTGCGGTACGGCGTCTCGATGAAGCCGAACGGGTTGACCCGTCCGTACGACGCGAGCGAGCCGATCAGGCCGATGTTCGGGCCTTCCGGCGTCTCGATCGGACACATGCGGCCGTAGTGGGACGGGTGCACGTCACGGACCTCGAAGCCGGCCCGCTCACGCGAGAGACCACCCGGGCCGAGCGCGTTCAGACGGCGCTTGTGGGTGAGACCCGAGAGCGGGTTGTTCTGGTCCATGAACTGCGACAGCTGGCTGGTGCCGAAGAACTCCTTGATGGAGGCGACGACCGGCCGGATGTTGATCAGCGTCTGCGGCGTGATCGCCTCGACGTCCTGGGTCGTCATGCGCTCACGCACGACGCGCTCCATCCTCGCCAGACCCGTACGGACCTGGTTCTGGATGAGCTCGCCCACGTTGCGCAGACGGCGGTTGCCGAAGTGGTCGATGTCGTCGGTCTCGACGATGATCTGCGTGCCGCTCTCGCCGACCGTCTCGGTCTCACCGGCGTGCAGCTTCACCAGGTACTTGATCGTGGCGATGATGTCGTCGGTGGTGAGCACACCGGCGTCCAGCGGCTCTTCCGCGCCGAGCTTCTTGTTCACCTTGTAGCGGCCGACCTTCGCGAGGTCGTAGCGCTTGGGGTTGAAGTAGAGGTTCTCGAGCAGCGTCTGGGCCGCCTCGCGGGTCGGGGGCTCGCCCGGACGCAGCTTGCGGTAGATGTCGAGCAGCGCGTCGTCCTGGCCCTGGGTGTGGTCCTTCTCCAGGGTGGCGCGCATCGACTCGTACTCGCCGAACTCCTCCAGGATCTGCTCGGTCGTCCAACCGAGAGCCTTGAGTAGGACGGTGACGGACTGCTTGCGCTTGCGGTCGATACGGACACCGACCATGTCGCGCTTGTCGATCTCCATCTCCAGCCAGGCACCCCGGGACGGGATGATCTTGGAAGAGAAGATGTCCTTGTCCGACGTCTTGTCGATCGAGGAGTCGAAGTACACACCCGGCGAGCGCACGAGCTGGGTCACCACGACACGCTCGGTGCCGTTGATGACGAAGGTGCCCTTGTTGGTCATGAGCGGGAAGTCGCCCATGAAGACCGTCTGGGACTTGATCTCGCCGGTCTCGTTGTTGGTGAACTCGGCGGTGACGAAGAGCGGGGCCGCGTACGTGAAGTCGCGCTCCTTGCACTCGTCGATCGAGTTCTTGGGAGGCTCGAAGCGATGGTCGCGGAAAGTCAGCGACATCGACCCGGAGAAGTCCTCGATCGGCGAGATCTCCTCGAAGATCTCTTCCAGACCGGACTTCCTGGGGACGTCCTGCCCGTTCTCCAGAGCAGCCTCGACACGAGCCCTCCAGACGGCGTTGCCGAGCAGCCAGTCAAAGCTCTCGGTCTGCAGCGCGAGGAGGTTCGGAACCTCGAGGGGCTCCTTGATTTTTGCAAAAGAGATGCGCAGCGGGGCGGTGCTGGCGCCGTTGTTCGTATTCGTGGTCGAGGCGTTGCGCGAGGCGGCCAAGAGGGGGTCCTTCCGAGGGCTCGGACTCACTACGCGCGTACCGGTCCCGAGCTGGACAGAGCGGATGACAAGCCCGGAAAGGGCTGATCAGCCGACGATGTCATGCATGGGGGTGCCCCTGGTGACGGGCAGGGAGCAGCTAACAGGCAGCGCAAAGGGTCAGTGTAGCCACTTGGCACACTGATGTCCAGGCCGGGTTTTGCGAGACCCTCGTTGTTCTCAACACCTTGTCTCAACTGCGTATCGACCCACGCCGTAGGCGCACAGCGATCCTGCCCTCTTCGTCGCCGATCCATGCCTCGGATTCGGATCGATATGGCGACGCGTCCTGAGAATTGCGCGCTGCGTGCGGTTCGTCAAGGCCCCCCGTCCCGTACGGATCGTCACCGGTCGTACGAAAGGCACAGCGATGATCACCATACTCGCAGCCCACCGAAGAGCAAGGAACCCCTCGCGGCAACGCAGAAGGACGGTCACCCGTACGGGGGACCGTCCTTCTCGTCAATGCTGTGCACCTCGCGGTGCGGTCGCTGTCACTCCGGCTTCCGGGCGCCTGGACGGCTCCCGGAAACGGGTGTCAGCGGGGTCCTACGAGGTCACTTGACCTCGACGGAGGCGCCGGCGGCCTTGAGGGACTCGGCAGCCTTCTCGGCGGCCTCCTTGGCGACCTTCTCGACGACGGGCTTGGGGGCGCCGTCCACGAGGTCCTTGGCCTCCTTGAGGCCCAGCGAGGTGAGCTCACGCACGACCTTGATGACCTGGATCTTCTTCTCGCCGGCACCCGTGAGGATGACGTCGAACTCGTCCTGGACCTCTTCTTCGACGACGACAGCGGCGCCACCGGCGGCGGCAGCGGCGACCGGCGCGGCGGCCTTGACGTCGAACTTCTCCTCGAACGCCTTCACGAAGTCGGAGAGCTCGATGAGGGTCAGGCTTTCGAACTGCGCGAGCAGGTCGTCCTGGGACAGCTTCGCCATGGTGGCGGTCCTTCCACTAATTTCGGCAGGTGCCGGATGAATGTGAACGGCGGGCGTACGGGCCCGCCGCGACGCGGCGCCGAACTACTCGGCGTCGGCCTCGGCGGGAGCCGGCGTACCGGCACCGCCCTGCTCGGCCTCACGCTTGGCGCGAAGGGCGTCCGCGGTACGGACGAACTCCGACAGCGGGGCCTGGAATGTCGCCGCGGCCTTGGCCATCGACGCCTTGATTCCACCGGCCACCTTGGCGAGCAGCACCTCGCGGGACTCGAGGTCCGCGAGCTTCTTGAACTCGTCGGCGCTGAGCGCCTTGCCATCAAGGACACCGCCCTTGATGACGAGGTTCGGGTTGTCCTTGGCGAAGTCACGAAGACCCTTCGCCGACTCCACCGGGTCACCGGTGACGAAGGCAACCGCTGTCGGACCCGCGAACAGGTCGTCCAGCGTGTTGATCCCGGCCTCGTTGGCCGCGATCTTGGTCAGCGTGTTCTTCACCACGGCGTACTGGGCGTTCGCACCGAGGGAACGGCGCAGCTCCTTGAGCTGCGCCACGGTGAGACCCCGGTACTCGGTCAGCACTGCGGCGCTCGAGCTGCGGAATTGTTCCGTCAGCTCGGCCACCGCGGCAGCCTTGTCGGGCCTTGCCATGAGCGTCGGCCTCCTTCCGGGTGATGAGGACCGCTCAGAAGGGGCCGAACAAAGCGAAACGCCCCGGCGCAGGCGCACGGGGCGTAGCTCAACCAGGACGAACCTGGGAACTCTCCTCGGTCACCTACGCGGGTCGTCCGCTTCCAGCGGATCCTTCGGTCGCCTCACCCTCTTGCGAGAGCACGGCGACGACCAGCGGTCTTTGGCTTCTTCGGAAGAGTACGGGACGGGGTCGGCGTCAGGCAAATCCGTCGGACAGGCCCCTAAACCGGCCCCGGGAAAGGGATTCCCGGAACCGGGTTCGCGGGCCGGACTCCGGGGTCAGATCCCGGAGTCGTCCGCGCCGGCGCCGGCTTCGCCGCCGAGGTCGCCCAGCATCTCGAACAGGTCGACGGTGTCGGCGGCCGGCGGCGTCTGGACGGACGCCTTGGCGCCGTAGTCGCTGTACCGCGCGCTCATCTTGATCTCGCCCTGCGGGGAGTCCATCGCGACGTCCATCTTGACCGGGTAGTCGTCCTCGTTGACCCAGACCTCGATGTCGTACCCCTCGATGCCCGACTTCTCGATGCCGGCGAGCAGGTCCTTGCGCTCCTTCGCGCTGAGGACGTCGAGCGACTCGTTCGACTCGACCATCTCGGCGACCGTGAGCGTGCCCTTGTAGTGCTGCGCGTCCACCCCGTCGACCTTCTCGGAGCCGACGTGCTTCACGTTCGGCGAGTCCAGCAGCAGCGCGAGCTGCTGGGCCGGGTCCTGGTTCATGTTCTCCATGCCGCCGGTGAGCTCACTGGCGGCCGCGGGGTCACCCGAGGCCTCCGCCGCCGCGGCGAGGTCCAGCTTCATCCAGCGCTTGCCGTCCATGTCCTTGGCCGCCTCGGCGCCCATGTCCATGTACATCGCGTTCTCGACCCACACCATCCGGATCTTGTCCGGGGCCTCGGGCTCGGCCTGCATCATCGAGCCGGTCATGGTCATGTCCATCACCATGGGATCCCAGCCCATGACGCCGGACATCTCCATCTCGCCGCCCCCGGCGGCCCCCGCCGCGCCGGCGGGCATCGACATCGTCATGCCGACCTTGGCGGACTTGGCCGCCGCCGTCTTCTCGTACGCCGCCGTCAGGACCTCGGTCACGGCCGAACGGGACTGCGGCTCCCCGCCGTTGGCAGAGGAACTGCCGGTCTTCTTCGTGTCCGCGTCGTCGCTCTGACAACCGGCCACACCCGCCACAACGGCCAGTGCCGTCAGCGAGACGCCAACACGCCCCCATGTCGACATGGTCATACCCCACCCCTTTTTTCGATGTTCCTGGTTGAACGGTAACGCACACATCTGACAGCCCGCGCATGCGAAAACCGGCCCCAGCACCTCAACAGAGGTGCCGGGACCGGCTCTTGACACGCGAATGCGCGACCGCCGTCAGTGTCAGACGGAGGCCGGGTCCTCCTCGACAAGGAGGTTACGAGTGCGGTTGGCGTCCAGCGGAATGCCGGGGCCCATCGTCGTCGCCAGGGTCGCCTTCTTGATGTAACGGCCCTTCGCGGCGGACGGCTTGAGACGGAGGATCTCCTCCAGCGCCGCGGCGTAGTTCTCGACCAGCTTCGTCTCGTCGAAGGAGACCTTGCCGATGATGAAGTGCAGGTTCGAGTGCTTGTCGACGCGGAACTCGATCTTGCCGCCCTTGATGTCGGTCACGGCCTTGGTGACATCGGGGGTGACGGTGCCGGTCTTCGGGTTCGGCATCAGACCACGCGGGCCGAGGACGCGGCCGAGCCGGCCGACCTTGCCCATGAGGTCCGGGGTGGCGACGACGGCGTCGAAGTCGAGACGGCCCTTCTGGACCTCTTCGATCAGCTCGTCGGAGCCGACGATGTCGGCGCCCGCGGCGCGCGCTGCCTCGGCACGGTCACCGGTCGCGAAGACCAGGACCCGGGCGGTCTTGCCGGTGCCGTGCGGAAGGTTCACGGTGCCACGGACCATCTGGTCCGCCTTGCGCGGGTCGACGCCCAGACGCATGGCGACCTCGACGGTGCCGTCGAACTTGGTGGTGTTGGTGTCCTTGGCGATACGGACGGCCTCGAGCGGAGGATAGTTACGCTCCGCGTCGATCTTCGCGTCCGCGCTGCGGAGTGCCTTGCTGCGCTTCACTTCTGCTCCTGGTGATTCATTCAGGTGTGGAGTTCGTGGTGCGGGCCGCGCATGGCCCTTCCACTTGGCGTGCCCGAGTGGGCTCGCCGGGCCGGTCTCAGCCCTCGACCGTGATGCCCATCGAACGGGCGGTGCCGGAGATGATCTTCTCGGCGGCGTCCAGGTCGTTGGCGTTCAGGTCGGGCATCTTGGTCGTGGCGATGTCACGGACCTGCGCACGCGTGAGCTTGGCGACCTTCTTGACGTGCGGCTCGCCGGAGCCCTTGTCCACACCCGCGGCCTTGAGGATCAGCTTCGCGGCCGGCGGAGTCTTGGTGATGAAGGTGAAGGAGCGGTCTTCGTAGACCGTGATCTCCACCGGCACGACCATGCCACGCTGCGACTCGGTCGCGGCGTTGTAGGCCTTGCAGAACTCCATGATGTTGACGCCGTGCTGGCCCAGCGCGGGCCCGACCGGCGGAGCCGGGTTGGCCGCGCCGGCCGAGATCTGGAGCTTGATGAGCCCCGTGACCTTCTTCTTCTTGGGAGGCATTGCTCTCTCCGGGTCCTAGTGAGAGTGTTCCGGCCCAGTCATCCGGTCATCCGGATGCGGGCATACCGCGCAACGATAACGGGTATAGCTGCACGGCCAAAAACCGAGCAGGTCAGACCTTCTCCCGCGAGGGGGCGGAAACCCCCTGCGAGAGCCTGTCTGACCTGGTCGGAAGTGGCTTACGAGCGCGCGGAACCGCGCGTCAGTTCTTCTGGGACTGATGAAGCCCGGCGATCAGCTCGGAAGACTCTATCGGACAGCTTCCTGACCAGCGGTCGGGCGGTCATCGTTGGTCGTCGTTGGTCAGCACTGGCGAGCGTCGTACGGCCCACAGACGGCCCCGACCGGGCCTGGAGGGTCCCGTATTTGGTCACCGAGCCGTGATCCCCGATGATCCAGTCGGTCAGCTCTGGACGTGCTACTGGCTCTGGCCAACCTAGACGTTCGGGCGGCCATTGCCTCCCAGTCAGAGCCTCACTGCGGGCTCACGAGTAGCGGGGCCCCTCTACCGAGATAGTGGGGCCGGTAGTGGGGTCTGAGCTGCGAGGTAGTGGGGGTAGAGGGGGTTCGGGAGGGCGCCGCAATCGCTGTTGTGGGTGAAGGGCTGGAAGGACCGCCCTTCGGGCGGGCGACTGTCGGACGCCCACGCCGGGAGCTCCCGGCGTTCGTCGGCGACTGCGCAACCTGGTGGGCTACTGCCCCTCTTAAGAGGAGCAGTGGCCGCCGCTTCTCGGCACGCAGAGTGAAGGAGGGCGGCAGGGAGACAGGGAGAGCTCCCTGACCGCCTCCCTGGGTCACATCTCTGGCGCTGATCTGCGGTAACCCCCGGTTAGGGAGACAGGGAGGCATGCCCGCCTGACCTCGGGAAACCCCGGAAAACAGCATCCCGGCGGGGCCCTTCTGCCTCCCCCCACACGCTCAGTAGTCGGCACCCAACCGGGAGGGGACTGCCTCTCTCTGAGGGCTCATGAGCAAGAGGAGCACCCAGGGCCCAGGTGCTCCTCTTGCTCATTCCGAAACGGCTGAGCGCACTACTACAGACGCCCCTCTTTTTGTCTTAAGTAGGGAAGGTCTGCGTCACTGCGTCATCTGGGGGTCGAAAAACGGGGCCTGACCTGCGACGACGGGCGGTGACGCAGACGTCAATCTGTGCGTCATCCTGCGTCATCTGCGTCATCCTGCGTCACCTGGTGACGCAGCCGATGACGCGGGGGTGACGCAGCCCTGGACCGCTGCGTCACGCAAAGCGGCAGTTCAGAAGCCTGGATGACGCTGATGACGCGGTGACGCAGAAATCCGAACCTCGGACACACGCGGTCAGCGACCCGTGATCACCGATCACCAGTCGGCCAGCCCTGCACCTGCCACTGGCCATGACCGGCCCAGACGTTCGGGTCGTACGGGCATGAGCCACCCACCCCTCCACCTTCCCAGGTCCGCTACTTCCGCTACCGCCGCTACCGCGCAGGTCAGGGGCATGATCGAGGTAGCGGGAAGGGGGAGCGGTAGCGGCTACCGCCACCCTCTTGGAAGGCCGCCCCACATTCCTGAGCGTCGCGAATCAACGCGACTCAACGACTCTCATCGCAGGTCAGAGGGGGCGCGCCTGAGTCGCACACCGCGACTCACCGCGACTCAGACCGGCCACACACCCATCTGACGGCCCATCAGGCAGTGCGGTGAGGCTCTTAGGGAGGGTGGGGCAACTCCCCTAAGAGTGTTCCTGTCCGGCCGCTCAGGTGCAGCCGCCGACGCGCCGGCGGGAGCTCCCAGCGTGGGCGTCCGAAGGTCGCCCGCCCGGCAGGGCGGTCCTTCCTGCCCTTCCGCTGTGAGCCGCACGCTACGGCTCCGGGTTCGGTCAAGGGAGCAGTCCAGTAGCCGCTACCGCTACCCCTTCCCGCTACCTCGATCATGCCCCTGACCTGCGCGGTAGCGGCGGTAGCGGAAGTAGCGGACCTGAGAGGGTGGGGGGGCCGTACGCTTCGTTACTTAGCTCTCTGGAGAGACGAAGGCCAATGCCTCTTGCTGCCGCCCCTCCCCGAAACGGTGAGCAACGGTGCCAATCTCAAGCCACCCAAGACGCCTGTACAGGCGGATCGCTGAAGTGTCCTTCCTCATCACGTCAAGCACCAGCCTAAGCCTGTGATCGTTCGCGTACTTCTCGGCGGCCCTGACAAGGTGTTCACCTACGGCACGCTTCCGCACCTGGGAGAGAACGAACAGCCTGGCCAGTACACAAACAGCGTCTTCCGAAGCTCCGCTGCGATCGGTCCACAGTGCCACGGCGCCTTCTCCCGCAGCTCGACTCACTGCGACATGGCCGACCACCCGGTCTTCAGCCTCGGCGACCCACGCGCCCAATAGCCCAGGTGGGGAGAGCCAAGCCTCTGGGTCATCCACACCTTCGACCGGATAGCCATCGGCATTATGGACGGCGACCAAGGCGGAAGACGCCTGAGCAATATCCGCGCTGGTGCGCGGGCGAACAACCACCCAGTCTTCAACGCTGCGATTCATGGCCTCCCCTTCGTCACTGCACTGGCAATTCGTACTTAAGGCCCGTGAGGTCCGCCCGGTGTACGTACCGGGAGACCTCGAACGGCTCTCCGTGCTGATCAAGGCTTGTGTGCAGGACTTCGAGTACGGGCACACCTGGCGGAAGCTGGAGCACCGTAGCTTCGTGAGGTGTCGGCATGCGGGCGATGATCTCGTCCCGGATGGACGTCATGACGTGGCCAAGATCTTCAAGGCGCCCGTAGATGCCGTTGGGACCACTCTTCGCCTGCATGAGCAGAGTTCCCTGCGCCTCCGCCCACCGGACGAAGGTGGACACGATCTGAACCGGTTCGTCATCTGCGAAGTAGTGGTTCTCTCTGTGGACCACGCTCTGCTCGTCGGGTGACACGTTCAGCCGCTCCGCAACGTCAGCCGGAGGCACTTCGCGGAGGATCGACGGAACGTCGATGCGCGCTTCTTTGCCCTGCCGCTTGGCCTCCAAGCGGAAGGGGGTTAGCCCCGTGGCCCGGTTCTTCAACGAGTAGCGGTCGCTGCCGAAGCGGAAGAGGCGACGCGGTTCCCGGACGAACACGCCCCGACCGTGTCGAGCCGTCACCAGCCCTTGCTCGGACAGGAGGCGAACCGCTTCGCGTGCTGTATTACGAGCGGCCCCGTACTGCTCGGCGAGGGTTCGTTCCGACGGGAGCTTGTCGCCGGCGCGGAGTTCACCGGACTCGATAGCCGACCGCAGAGCTTCGGCGATGCGCCTGCTCGCGGGGGGCTGGCTGCTGGCGTTCTCGGGTGACGTCATGACCCCAGCATACGACTGGCTCAAGCCAGTGGGTTGACGCACACTCTCACGGCGTGCTCAACTGGCTTAAGCCAGTAACTGGCTCAAGCCAGTGGGAGCGGCGCCCTACTGCCAAGAAGACCGCCGCTCCCCTCACCCTCGAAGGGGCCCTTCCATGATGCCTGGAACCGTTCTTGAGCGCGCCACCGACCACGTCACGACTGCGGTACTTCCTTCGGTACGGGTCGACGTCGCGGACCTGACGACGTGGGAGCGGGTTGTGGCCCTGTACGCGTCGGACATGCCGAACGGCCGCCGTCACCACACCCCCGAGCAGCGTCGGGCGTGGATCGCGCAGGGCGTCGAGCGTATGGGCCATGAGGAGGTGGCACGGCAGGCGTCGTTTACTCACGCGCACAAACTGTTGGACATGGGCGGCCTGGTTCCGGCCGAGGTTCAGCGGCGCCACGAGGTGCGGTTCCCCAAGCCCCGGCGGCTGAACGTGGCCAGGCAGGAAGCCGCGAACAGCGTGTGCCGTGACGGCATGACGGAGCCGTACGCCGACCGTGACGAGGACATCGCTGTCGACGGAGGGTGCCCCTGCCGTGGCACGGGGGCCATCCCGGCCTTCTACGACGAGGACTGCGGGCCGGTCGACATGCTGTGCCCGGTCCACGAGCGCGCCAGGATCCACGCGCAGCGTTTCGGTGTCCGCGCATGAGCGTCATCGTGTGCGGCGAGATCGCGGCCGTTGAGCGGCCGAAGCTGACTCCGTCTCAGCTCAAGAGGTACCGGAAGGCCAAGCTGTGGCGGCGGGACGGCAGGCGGTGTTTCTACTGCTACCGGCCGTTCACCCGGCTCTTGGTGGGCGCGACGATCGACCACGTCGTCCCGCGCTCGCTGTTCCGCACCAACGCTCTTGCCCATGTCGTGCTTGCGTGCCAGCCGTGCAACCACGCGAAGGCCGACCGACTGCCGCTGTCGATCGCGCTGATCCTGTGCGCGTACGGCGCTCGCAGTCGGCCGACCGACCGCCCGACCGTCAGCCCCGTGACGCTCGCCGGATGGCTCATGCTGGCCCGACTCGCGGCGGGCCGTGAGTCGGCCGCTCGGTCGACCCCTGACCTGCGTGACGAGCAGGGTCACACCCCGCGTCACACCCGACCGGACGGTCCGCTCAGTCCGACCGCCAACGGCCACGAGTCGGCCACCACCAACCCGACCGGTTGGGGGGTGGCCGCGTGAACACCGCGACCGACCAACTCCGGGCGATCTTCGCCCACGTCGCACCCGAGCGGGCCCCCGAGCTGAGCGCCCGCGACCGCCGCCGGGACGGGCAAATCTTCCCGACCGTCCCGGCGGGAGGGCTGGACCTGACCCCGACCGAGATGGCCACCGCCCTGTTCGAGGTCAGCGCGGACGACCTGTTCGACAGCGGGACGCCCGGCACCGACACCCTGTATGCCGCGCTCCTAGGGGCAGTTCACGCACTCGGTCCGGGCGGTCTCGCCGAAGCGGTGACCGTCTTCGCCGGGCTGGACGCCGGGGAGTTCTGGGAGGTGGGCGCCTGCCGCTCCTTCGCCTACCGCCTCGCCCTGTCGTTCTGGTACGAGGGCGCCCGCGCCCGCCCCATGACGACACCGGAAGCCGCCGCCGCGCTCTACCTCTCCGACGCTCACCGCCACCACACCGCATCCCACCCCGTGCTGCTGTCCCGCGCCGTACGCCAGGGCGCGGCCCGCGTCCCCACACGGGTGCTCATCCACCTCGGGCGGGACCTGGGCGCCGACCACACGGGACCGGCCGGCATGGAACCCCACGGCTGGCTCTACCGCCAGGCACTTCCCGACCACCACCGCCGTAAGGCGTGCCTGGACCAGGTCCGGAAGCACACCACGCAGCCGCTCCCGCTGGTCGTCCGGCTGGACGACGGCACGTTCACCCTCGGCACGACCCCACCGCCCGACCTGAACGGCCGATGTCCCCGACCTGCGCGCGCCCTGTGGTGAGCGCACGTGAACACCCGTGAGCACAGGGGCTGTTCACAGCCCGCCCGTGAGCACGCCTGAGCGCTCACCGCACCGACCGGTGAGCGCCCGTGAGCGGTGAGCGCTCACCAGCCCCCGCCCCCGGCTCCACCCCGACCCGACAACCCGCAGGAGCGACCACATGCCCGACCCGACCGACCCCCGCGCGATCCTGCGCGCCGGACTCCCCGACCGCTACCTGACCCCCGAAGACCTCGCCGCGATGCTCGCCGTGCCGATCGAAACCGTCTACGGCTGGCGCAAGAAACGCACCGGCCCAACCGGCTTCCGGGTCGGCCGACACGTCCGCTACGACCCCCGCACCGTCGCCGATTGGATCACCCAACAGACGGCTAGCGAAGCCGCGTGACTCGGACGGGACCCCCGAAGTCAGGGGGGTCCCGTCCGATCCCCGGAATTCAACTGAATCGACACCGAGAGGCATCACCAGATGGCAGGCCATATCCAAGACCGCTGGTTCAAGACCGAAACCGACGCCAACGGCAGAACCACCCGCGTCAAGACCGACCGCCACGGAACCGGCATGCGCTACCGCGCCCGCTACGTCGGCCCGGACGGGACCGAGAAGTCCAAGA
This sequence comes from Streptomyces sp. NPDC060366, assembly GCF_042725135.1. Classification (NCBI taxonomy): domain Bacteria; kingdom Bacillati; phylum Actinomycetota; class Actinomycetes; order Kitasatosporales; family Streptomycetaceae; genus Streptomyces; species Streptomyces sp. NPDC060366. The sequence goes on from NZ_JBHXDC010000014.1 coordinate 105,844, forward strand.
GCTTCCCCGACCGCCAGAAGCGGCGAGCTGAACAGTGGCTCGCTGAGATCGAGGCGGACATGGCGCGCGGCTCGTACGTCGACCCGAAGGCGAGCCGGATCACCTTCCAGCAGTACGGAGAGCGCTTCGTTGCCGCCCAGACCACCGACCCGACGACGCGCGGCGCCGTGGAGATGCGACTCCGGTTGCACGCCTTCCCGTACATCGGCTCGCGCCCGCTCGGTTCCTTCCAGCCCTCCCACATCAAGATGTGGTCCCGCGAACTGGAGGATTCCCTCCCCGCGGCTTCCTATCGCCGGGTCATCTTCGGGAACGTCTCGGCAGTGTTCACCGCTGCCGTGGACGATGGGCTCATCCCGAAGAACCCTTGCCGGGCGGACTCGGTCAAGGCGCCGAAGTCGGCCCCTGCGCGGGTGAAGCCGTGGCCGGCCGATCGCGTCTTTGCCGTCCGGGCTGGCCTGCCCGATCGGTTCCAGGCGATGACGGATCTCGGTGTGGGGTGCGGTCTGCGTCAGGGGGAGATCTTCGGTCTGCCCGTGGACGAGGTGGGGTTCCTCACTGGATGGCTGCACGTGGGCTTCCAGGTGAAGCTCATCAACGGCCATCCCGTATTCGCCCCTCCGAAAGGTGGCAAGGTGCGAGACGTGCCGCTGCCCGCCGAGGTGCGGGCAGTGCTCGCGGCTCACATGAAGGCGAACCCGCCCGTGAAGGTCACCTTGCCGTGGCTGGCGTCGGACGGGCCGAAGGTGACCAAGACCCTGTTGTTCAGCAACCCTGACGCCAGCGCGGTCCGGCGGAACGACTTCAACTCGTACGTATGGAAGCCCGCCCTCGTGGGCGCTGGCGTCATCCCGGAGCCGAAGAAGGGGCAGCGCCACGACGCAGCGCGCGAGCATGGCATGCACGCGCTGAGGCACTTCTACGCGTCCGTTCTGCTGGACGCCGGGGAGAACATCAAGGCCCTGAGTACGTATCTCGGGCACGCCGATCCCGGCTTCACCCTGCGGGTGTACACGCACCTCATGCCGAGCAGTGAGGGACGCACCCGGAAGGCGGTCGACAGCATGTATCGGGCGGCCGGTGAAGCACATGACGGCCCTGGGACGGCCCAAGCGGCATGAAAGAGGCCCTGACCGACGGCTAAGCCGCTGGTCAGGGCCTCTTTCTGCGTCTCTGCGGGCTAGTTCTTCTGGATCTGGTCGAAGCTCAGCTCGACCGGAGTCTCACGACCGAAGATCTCGACGAGGCCCTTGACCTTCTTGGAGTCGGGGTTGATCTCGTTGATCGTCGCCTGGAGCGTCGCGAACGGACCGTCGGTGACGGTGACCGAGTCGCCGACCTCGAAGTCCAGCACCTGGACCTCGACCTTGCGGGACGGAGCCGGCTTGCCCTCGGCCTCGGCCGCCTCGCGCGCGGCCTTCTCCTCGGCCTCGGGGGCGAGCATCTTGACGATCTCGTCCAGCGTCAGCGGGTACGGGTCGTAGGCGTTGCCGACGAAGCCGGTGACGCCGGGGGTGTTCCGTACGACACCCCAGGACTCGTTCGTCAGGTCCATCCGCACCAGGACGTAGCCCGGAAGCTTGTTCTGGCGGACGTTCTTGCGCTCGCCGTTCTTGATCTGGACGATCTCTTCCTCGGGCACCTCGGCCGAGTAGATGAAGTCCTCGACGTTGAGCGAGACGGCGCGCTGTTCCAGGTTGGCCTTCACGCGCTTCTCGTAGCCCGCGTACGTGTGGATGACGTACCACTCGCCGGGCAGCCCGCGCAGCTCCTCGCGGAGCGCGGCGACCGGGTCGGCCGCGGCGGCGGGCTCTTCGACGAGCTCGATGTCGTCGTCCTCGCCGGCCTCGTCCGCGTCTTCGTCCTCAGCCTTGGGCTCGGCGTCAGCTTCGTCCGCGTCCGCGTCCTCAGCCTTGGGCTCGGCGTCAGCGGCGTCGTCATCGTCCTCGACGTGCAGCGCCGACTCCTCGGCCGGCTCGCCGGCCTCGGCGTCAGCGGCTTCGGCCTGGTCTGGCTCGACAGCGTCCGCCGCCTCCACGATGTCGGTCTCGTCCGCACGGGACTCGACCGCCTCGTTGGCGTCGTTCAGGTTCGGGTCAGACACGTTGGCTGCTTCTTCCTGGCTTCACGATGGGTGGAACATGCGGAAAGGGACGCCTGATGGGCGCCCTCCGCCTCCGCGGCTCTAGCCGAAGACGTACTTGACTACTCTCTGGAAGCCGTAGTCCATCACGGTCACCAGACCGATCATGACGACGACGAAGACGATCACGACAGTCGTGTAGGTCGTCAGCTGGTTGCGAGTCGGCCAGACGACCTTGCGCAGCTCTGCGACGATCTGACGGTAGAAGAGCGCGAGACGGCCCAGGGGGCCCTTCTTGCCGCGCTTGCCACCCTTGCGGGTCTTCTTGCTCGACTCTGCTGTCTCGTCATCGTCAGCATCAGGCTTGTCGATGGAGCCCACGGCGTCCGTCACGCTCTCTCACCTGATTCCGGGTCGTGGCCGTGCCGCGCCCGGTGGAGCCGCACGGCAGTGCTTTTGAAGTACGTACATGCGCACACATCCTGGCGGAGGAGTGTGTAGCAGGGCCGGAGGGACTTGAACCCCCAACCGCTGGTTTTGGAGACCAGTGCTCTACCAATTGAGCTACGACCCTTTGCGTTTTCCCCAACCTACCGCATCCGACCGGAAGCACGGTGTGTGCGGATCGGTGGTGGCGGGTGAGGGCCAACGACCAGTGAGTGTACGTGCTCGGGCGCCCGGCGTCGAACAGGTAACACCGGACCGGGTCTTGTCAGAACCTGTCCACTCTCCGTCCGCGAGCTGTCCGGTCGGCGAAACACCTGTGCTCAGGTCTCGGACGGTCTGGGACCATGGCCCGCATGAGCGCTGCAATCCCTCCGACCGAGCGCCGGGTCTCCGCCCGAGTCGGCGCAATCTCCGAGTCCGCCACCCTCGCCGTCGATGCCAAGGCCAAGGCCCTCAAGGCCGCCGGCCGGCCGGTGATCGGCTTCGGTGCGGGCGAGCCCGACTTCCCGACGCCCGGCTACATCGTCGAGGCCGCGAGCGAGGCCTGCCACAACCCGAAGTACCACCGCTACACCCCGGCCGGCGGGCTCCCCGAGCTCAAGGCCGCCATCGTCGCCAAGACGCTGCGTGACTCCGGTTACGAGATCGACCCCGCCCAGGTCCTGGTGACCAACGGCGGCAAGCAGGCGATCTACGAGGCGTTCGCCGCGATCCTCGACCCGGGCGACGAGGTCATCGTCCCGGCGCCGTACTGGACGACGTACCCCGAGTCGATCCGGCTGGCCGGCGGTGTCCCGGTGGAGGTCGTGGCCGACGAGACCACCGGCTACCGGGTCTCCGTCGAGCAGTTGGAGGCGGCGCGCACGGAGCGTACGAAGGTCGTGCTCTTCGTCTCGCCCTCCAACCCGACCGGCGCCGTCTACAGCCGCGAGGACACCGAGGCCATCGGCCGCTGGGCCGTGTCGCACGGCCTGTGGGTCATGACGGACGAGATCTACGAGCACCTCGTCTACGGGGACGCCGAGTTCACCTCGCTGCCCACGGTCGTGCCGGAGCTGCGCGACAAGTGCGTCGTGGTCAACGGTGTCGCCAAGACGTACGCGATGACCGGCTGGCGGGTGGGCTGGATCGTCGGTCCCAAGGACGTGGTGAAGGCCGCGACCAACCTCCAGTCGCACGCGACGTCGAACGTGGCGAACGTCTCGCAGGCCGCCGCGCTGGCCGCCCTCACCGGCAGCCTCGACGCGGTGGACGAGATGCGGGTCGCCTTCGACCGGCGCCGGGGCACCATCGTCCGGATGCTCAACGAGATCGACGGCGTGGTCTGCCCGGAGCCCGAGGGCGCCTTCTACGTGTACCCGTCGGTGAAGGCGCTGCTCGGCAAGGAGATCCGCGGCAAGCGCCCCGAGAGCTCGGTCGACCTCGCCGGCCTGATCCTGGAAGAGGCCGAGGTCGCGGTCGTACCGGGTGAGGCATTCGGTACGCCGGGATATCTGCGGCTGTCGTACGCGCTGGGCGACGAGGATCTGGTCGAGGGTGTGGCCCGGCTCCAGAAGCTGCTGGCCGAGGCCCGCGACTGAGAGTCACAGACGTAAAAACGGGTCCCCGGCGCCGTCCGGGGGCCCGTTCTTCCGTTCGGGCAACCACCCGAAGGTGGAAAGGGACTCCCGGAGTCCGCCCGAGTACGGCAAGATCCATGGATGGAGAACGTTTCCGGCCCCCCGCCTGTCGACCGCGCCACCCGCGACATCCGCCTGCTGCCGAAGGCCCACCTGCATCTGCACTTCACCGGCTCGATGCGCCCGACGACCCTGCTTGAGCTGGCCGACAAGTACGGCGTCCACCTCCCCGACGCCCTCACCGGCGGCGAGCCGCCCGAACTGCGCGCGACCGACGAACGGGGCTGGTTCCGCTTTCAGCGGCTCTACGACATCGCCCGGTCCTGCCTGCGCTCCGCCGAGGACATCCAGCGGCTGGTGCGCGAGGCGGCCGAGGAGGACGTCAGGGACGGCTCGGGGTGGCTGGAGATACAGGTCGACCCCACCTCGTACGCCCCGCTGCTGGGCGGACTGATCCCGGCGCTGGAGATCATCCTGGACGCGGTCGACGCGGCGGCCAGGGACACCGGGCTCGACATACGGGTCGTGGTCGCGGCGAACCGGATGAAGCATCCGCTGGACGCCCGCACGCTGGCGCGGCTCGCCGTGCGGTACGCGGACCGGGGCGTCGTCGGGTTCGGCCTGTCGAACGACGAACGCCGGGGCATGGCACGGGACTTCGACCGGGCCTTCGCGATCGCCAGGGAGGGCGGGCTGCTCGCGGCGCCGCACGGCGGCGAGCTGAGCGGGCCCTCGTCCGTACGGGACTGCCTGGACGATCTGCGCGCGACCCGGGTCGGGCACGGCGTACGGGCGGCCGAGGATCCGCGGCTGCTGCGCAAGATGGCCGAGCGCGGGGTGACCTGTGAGGTGTGCCCGGCGTCGAACGTGGCGCTGGGCGTCTACGAGAAGCCCGCCGACGTACCCCTGCGGACCCTGTTCGACGCCGGGGTGCCGATGGCGCTGGGCGCCGACGACCCGCTGCTGTTCGGCTCGCGGCTCGCGGCGCAGTACGAACTGGTGCGCAAGCACCACGGGTTCACGGACGTCGAGCTGGCCGAGCTGGCCCGTCAGTCGGTACGGGGCTCGGCGGCGCCGGCCGGGACACAGGAGAAACTGCTGGCGGGGATCGACAGCTGGCTGCTGGACGGCTGAGGGCGCGGCCCGCCCGTCAGGCCCCGGGGGCGAGGCCCAGGAGCGCCGCGCGGACCAGCGTGGGGGCGAACTCCTCGACGGGGGCGACCGGTTCGCCGTCGGGGAAGCTGCGCAGGAATGCCCGCTGCTGGCACGCGCCGAGCAGCAGCGTGGCCGCGGCGTCGGGATCGGCGTCGGGGCGGATCCGGCCCGCGTCGCGCTCGTTGCGCAGATAGGCGGCGAGGGCGCGCAGCGGGATGTGCGGGCCGGCGCCCAGTGCGCGTACGCCCTCGGCGTGGCGGCGCAGCAGAGCCGGTTCGGCGAAGAGTGAGGCGGCGATCGCGAAGGTGGCCTCGTAGAAGAGGGCGGCCTGGCCGACGACCTCGACGAGGTTCTCCTCGACGCTCCGTCCGTCCCCTCCCCCGGCGGCTCCTCCCTCGTCGGGGCGCTTCGCGAGTTCGCTGAGGAGGGGGCCGAGCCGGGGCAGCCGCTCGTCCAGTACGTGCAGGAAGAGGTCTTCCTTGCCGGCGAAGTACTTGTAGAGCGCGGCCTCCGAGCAGCCGGCCGCTCGGGCGATCTCCTTGGTGGTGGCGCGGGCCAGGCCGATGGTGGCCATCAGCTCGGCGGCGGCGTCGAGGATGCGGGCCCGCGCGGGCTTCATATGTGGTCCGTTCACGGCTTGACGACGGGGTGAGTACCTACTCACCATAGGGGTGAGTGAATACTCACCCACCAGGAGAGGCTACTGCTATGAGGCTCACCGTTTTCGGTGCGACCGGCGGAATCGGCCAGGAGATCGTCCGGCAGGGGCTGGCGGCGGGACATCAGGTCACGGCCGTGGTGCGTGACCCCGCACGCTTCACCGTCACCGGTGCCGGGCTGGAGGTGTTCACGGCGGCGACGTTCGACAACCCGGAGAAGCTGCGGCCCGCCGTGAAGGGCCGGGACGCCGTGCTGTCGGGGATCGGGCCGAGCAGCCGCAAGCTCGCGGGCTTCGCGGGGCCGGTGGCGCGCTCGATCCTGGCGGCGATGGACGCGGAGGGGGTGCGGCGCGTCGTCGTGGTGAGCGCGGCCCCGCTCGGTCCCGTACCGCGCGACGAACCCCTGGTCGGAAAGCTCGCCCTGGGCGTGGTGAAGGCCGTGCTCAGGCCCGTCTACGACGATCTCGCCCGTATGGAGGCGGAGTTGGCGCGCAGCGGGGCGGACTGGACGTCCGTCCGGCCGCCCCAGCTCGTGGACGCGCCGGTGACCGGCGTCTACCGGACGGTGGTCGACGGGAACCCGCGGGCGGGGAGAAGGATCGGCCGGGGCGACGTGGCGCACGCGATGCTGGCGATGGTGGACGACCCGGCGCTGGTGAAGCGGGCGGTGGGGGTCGCGTACTGAGGCCGGGGGTTGGCTCTACGACGGGACCGGCGCCTCAGAGGCTGACGCCCACCGTCACCGGCTCGTTGACCAGGGTGATTCCGAAGGCCTCACGCACCCCCGCGACGACCTCCCGGGCGAGCGCGAGCAGGTCCTCGGTGGTGGCGTCGCCCCGGTTGGTCAGGGCGAGCGTGTGCTTGGTGGAGATACGCGCCGGGCCCGCGCCGTACCCCTTGGTGAAGCCCGCGCGGTCGATCAGCCATGCCGCCGAGGTCTTCGTCCGGCCGTCCCCCGCCGGGAACGCGGGCGGTGCGACGTCCGGGCCGAGCCGCTCCGATGCGCGGGCGAGGAACGCCGCGTACTGGGCGTCGTCGAGGATCGGGTTGGTGAAGAAGGAGCCCGCCGACCAGGTGTCGTGGTCCGCCGGGTCGAGCACCATGCCCTTTCCCGCGCGCAGCGCGAGGACGGTCCTACGGGCGGTGGCCGCCGGGACCCGGTCGCCGGGCTCGACACCGAGGGCGCGAGCCGTCTCGGCGTACTTGAGCGGGGCCGAGAGCCCGTCCGCGTCCTCCAGCGCGAACCGCACGCGCAGGACGACATAGCGCTCGGGGTGCTCCTTGAAGCGGCTGTGGCGGTAGGAGAACGCGCACTCGGCGTTGGTGAGGGTCAGGGTCTCGCGGGTGGTCCGGTCGTAGGCGACGACCTCGGTGATGGTGCTGGACACCTCCTGGCCGTACGCGCCCACGTTCTGGATCGGCGTGGCGCCGGCCGAGCCGGGGATACCGGCCAGGCACTCGATGCCCGCGAGCCCGGCCTCGACGGTACGGGCGACGGCGTCGGTCCAGGTCTCGCCGGCGGCCAGTTCCAGCGCAGTGCCCGAGAGGTCGAAGCCACGTGTCGCGATCCGCAGGGCGGTGCCCTCGAAGCCCTTGTCGCCGATGACCAGATTGCTGCCGCCGCCGATGATCAGGAGCGGTGTGCCCGCGTCGTCCGCCTCGCGCACGGCCGCCACGACCTCGGCGTCGGTGGTCGCGGTGATCAGCCGGGTGGCGGGGCCGCCGAGGCGGAAGGTGGTCAGGGGGGCGAGGGGGGCGTCGTGGAGTTCCTGCACGGCACAAGAGTACGTTCGGATCCGGAGACGGCTCGTCTCCGGATCCGAACTTAGGGGGCGGGAGGCGTCAGACGGCCACCGTCCGGCGCTTCTCCGCCGGCGTCGTGTCACGCTCCGCAGCGCCACCCTCCGCCGCCGGCTCCCGCACCGGCGTGGTCCTGCTCAGGGGCCGGCGGCCGGGCATGGCCAGGGCCGTCAGGGCGGCCAGCCCCACGACGCCCGAGCCGATCCACAGGGCGGGGACGGTGCCGTCCACGAAGACCTGCGGTGTCTCGTAACCGCCCCGAGCGGAGAACACCGCCCCGAGTATCGCGACGCCGAGAGCGCCGCCGACCTCACGGAGCGCGCTGTTCGCGCCGGACGCGATCCCCTGCTCGGCGGGCCGGACGCTGGACATGACCAGGCTGGTGGCCGGGGCGAAGTACAGCGCCATGCCGATCCCGCTGACGATCAGCGCGGGAAGCAGCGCCGCGTACGACACGCCGGGCTCCACGGCCGCCGCGAACAGGGCCAGTCCGACGGCCTGGAGGGCGAGGCCCGCGGTGACCACGGGCCGGCCGCCGATGCGGTCGGAGAGGATCCCGGCGAACGGCGCGACGAGCAGCGGCATCGCGGTCCACGGGAGCATCCGCAGGCCGGCCTCGGTGGGCGAGTAGCCCGCCACGCCCTGCATGAACTGGCTGAGCAGGAAGATCGAGCCGAACATGCCGAGGAACATCAGCAGGCTCGCGGCGTTGATCCCGGCGAAGGTGCGGTCCTTGAACAGCCGCATCGGCAGCATCGAGTCGGGCCGGCGGATGCCGTGGCGCACGAAGCCGGCGATCAGGAGCGTGCCGACGATCAGCCCGGTGAGGACGAGCGGGCTGGTCCAGCCCTCGGCGTTGGCGTTGACCAGGGCGTAGACGATGCCGAAGAGGCCGCCGCTGATGAGCAGGGTGCCGGGGACGTCGATGCGGGCGTTCGGGGCGTACGACTCCTTGAGGCGCGTCCTGGCCGGCGGGAGCAGCATGAGGCCGATCGGCACGTTCAGCCAGAAGATCCACTCCCAGGAGATGTGCTCGGTGAGGCTGCCGCCGACGAGCGGCCCCGCGGCGACGGCGATGCCGGTGACGGCGCCGAAGATGCCGAGGGCGGCGCCGCGTCTGGCGGCCGGTACCGCCGCCGTGAGCAGGGTGAGCGCGAGCGGCATCATGATCGCCGCGCCGACGCCCTGGACGGCGCGTGCGGCGATCAGGCTGTTGATGCCGGGGGCGAGGGCCGCGGCGGCGGACGCCGCGGTGAAGATCGAGAGCCCGCCGACGAAGAGGCGGCGGCGGCCGAACCGGTCGCCGAGGGCCGCGCCGAACATGAGCAGCACCGCGAAGGTGAGGGTGTAGGCGTTGACCGTCCACTCCAGGTCGGCCAGTTCGCCGCCGAGGTCCTCGCGGATGGACGGCAGGGCGGTGGTGACGACGAGGTTGTCGAGGGCCGCCATGAAGCCCGCGGCGCCGGTGATGACGAGGGCCCAGGTGGCGTTCGTGCCGCCGCGGGCTGCTGGCTGGTTCATCGTGCTCCCCGATCTGGTTAGTTATTGATGACTAACTTCTCTGGACATGAAGAGAGGGCGAGCGGGCGTGCCGCTCGATTCGGCGGGTGACTCAGCCGGGGGAAGGGCCGCCGGACTCATCGGCCGCCGGGCCGGTGGTGGCCGGGCCGGTGGTCGCCGGACCGGTGGTGGCCGCCGGCCGCGCGGAGTCGTAGAAGCCGGACCAGACGCGGTGGCCGGCCGGAAACCCCATCGAGACCAGCGTGTTGACCAGCATTCCGTACGCCAGGAACGTCGTGGTCTCGTTCTCGTCCGCACCCAGCGCCAGGTGCGAGGAGTCCCAGAGCGCCTCCCACGCGGCCCGGAGGGTACGGCCGAACTCGTGGTCCCCCGCCGCCTCGGCCGCCGCGACCGCGACGTACGTCTGCATCTGCATCATCAGCTTCTCCGGGTCGTCCGCGATGAGCCGCTGGTAGGCCCTGCCCATCGCGTGGACGGCCTCCTCGCCCTCCAGACCCTCGGACGCATCCTCGAAGAGGCGCCGGGTGTCGGCGAGGCAGCGCTCCGCCGCCGCGAGGAAGATGGCCTGCTTGTTCGGGAAGAGCCGGAAGAGGTACGGCTGCGAGACACCGACGCGACGGGCGATCGCCTCGGTGGAGGTGCCGTGGTACCCGGCGCGGGCGAACTCGACGATCGCCGCGCGGATGACGCTCTCGCGTCGCTGTTCTGCGCTCATCCTGACCATGGGGAGAAAGTTATTGGTCACTCACTAACCTGTCAACCCCGAATCTCATCCGGATACTTCCGTCGCCGGACGGGCTCGATCGGCCCGTCCGGCGACGGTGAGTCGGCGGCTCAGGCCAGTTGGACGACGGCGCGGGACATGCCCAGCACCTTCTTGCCCTCGCTGATCGCCGTCAGATCCACCCGCACGCGGTTGTCGTCGAGCTTGTCGCCGATCTTGGCGCTCACCTCGATGACCGCGCCCGTCCCGTCGTTGGGCACCACGACGGGCCTGGTGAAGCGGACGCCGTACTCGACGACGGCCCCCGGGTCCCCCACCCAGTCGGTCACCACCCGAACGGCCTCCGCCATGGTGAACATGCCGTGCGCGATGACGTCGGGCAGACCGACCTCCAGCGCGAACTTCTCGTTCCAGTGGATCGGGTTGAAGTCACCGGACGCGCCGGCGTACCGCACCAGGGTGTCCCGGGTCACCGGGAAGACCGCGGCCGGCAGTTCCGTACCGACCTCGACGTCCTTGTAGGCGATCTGCGTGGCCATCTGTGTCACTCCCCCTCGGCGGCGCGCGCCACCAGCTTCGTCCACGCGGTCACGACGTGCGCGCCCGCCTCGTCGTGCACCTCGCCGCGGACGTCGAGGATGTCGTTGCCCGCCATGGACTTGATCCCCTCGATGGTCGAGGTGACGGTCAGCCGGTCGCCCGCCCGCACGGGCCGGGTGTACGCGAACTTCTGGTCACCGTGCACGACCCGGCTGTAGTCGAGACCGAGCTGCGGATCCGCGATGACCTCCCGCGCGGCCTTGAAGGTGATCGCGAAGACGAAGGTCGGCGGGGCGATCACATCGAGGTGGCCGAGCGCCTTCGCCGCGTCCGGGTCTGCGTACGCCGGATTGCCGTCACCCACCGCCTCGGCGAACTCGCGGATCTTCTCCCGGCCCACCTCGTACGGCTCGGTGGGCGGATAGGTCCGCCCGACGAAGGACTGGTCGAGCGCCATGGACTCGTTACCTCCTGATGAGACTGCCCTGATGAATTGGTGCACAACTATGTACGGGGCCCGGCAAACGACACGAGGCCGCCCCCCGTTAAGGGGACGGCCTCGGGTACGAGCCTGGGTCAGCGCGTTTCGCGGTGAGCCGTGTGCGAGTTGCAACGAGGGCAGTGCTTCTTCATCTCAAGACGGTCCGGGTTGTTGCGCCGGTTCTTCTTGGTGATGTAGTTCCGCTCCTTGCACTCCACGCAGGCCAGCGTGATCTTCGGGCGGACGTCGGTGGCAGCCACGTGAGTGCTCCTTGGACGGACAGATTGACGGGTTAACGCATAAAAGAGTAGCCGATCGAAGGATCGCCCCCACCATCGGCTACCGTGTGTAGCGGTGACCGGACTTGAACCGGTGACACAGCGATTATGAGCCGCTTGCTCTACCGACTGAGCTACACCGCTGTGATGTCGGATCCCCTCGCCCGAGGGCGAGGAGCGCCGAACACCAGAGCCCCAATACGGAATCGAACCGTAGACCTTCTCCTTACCATGGAGACGCTCTACCGACTGAGCTATTGGGGCGAGCGATGAAGACATTACACGGTCCGTCGCCGTTCGCCCAAATCCGTTTCCCGGCTTCTCGTCCCACCTGTCCCTTCCGTCTCGGGGCGGGCCGCAGGCGGGGGTTGGCGGCGGCTCGGGACGCCCCCGTCAGAGGTCCCGATCGGGGCGGGAGGCCCGGTGGGGCGGGGCGCGAGAGAGGTTCCGCACACCAGGCAGAGCCACGCCGGTATGACTATTTCCTTCCTCCTCGAAGGGTGCCCGGGGCGCCTCTAGGCTCGACCCACGCCGCGTGATCTTGCACGCCGGAGCCCTACACCCCCCGCCAGGAGCCCACCCAGGAGCGCGATGCCCGACAGCCAGCCGCAGCCGCCGGACGGCGCCACGGCGAACGCCACCGCGCTGCTGCTGCGCGGGGCCCGGCTCACCGACGGCCGCGCCGTCGACGTACGGCTGAGCGGCGGCCGTATCGAAGCCGTCGGCACGGCCGGCAGTCTCGCCGCGCCGGGCGCGTGCGTGGACCTCGACGGGCATCTGCTGCTGCCCGCCCCCGCCGAGCCGCACGCGCACAGCGACACCGCGCTGAGCGCCGTCGCACCGGACAGGCCCGTCTCGTACGACCCCGAGGACGTCCAGCGCCGCGCCACCGAGGCCGCGCTGCTCCAGGTCGGGCACGGGGCGACGACGCTGCGTACGCATGTGCGGATCGGTGACGCGCAGGAGCTGGCGCCCCTGGAGGCGGTGCTCCAGGCACGGCGTTCGCTGCGCGGGCTCGGCGATCTGACGGTCGTGGCCGTGCCGCGTCTGCTGACCGGGGTCGCGGGCGCCGACGGGCTCGCGATACTGCGGGACGCGGTGAAGCTGGGCGCGGGTGTGGTGGGCGGCTGCCCGGACCTCGACCCCGATCCGGCCGGATACGTGGAAGCGGTGCTGACCGTCGCCGCCGAGCACGGGTGCCCCGTCGACCTCCATACGGATGCCGGCGACCCGGCGCGTCTGGCGCGTCTCGCGGCGATGGCCGGCGGGCTGCGGCCCGGCGTCTCGGTCGGGCCCTGCGCCGGGCTGTCCCGGCTGCCGGCGGACATGGCGGGCCGGGCCGCCGACCAGTTGGCGGCGGCGGGCGTGACCGTCGTCTGTCTGCCCCAGGGCCGCTGCGGCGGTGCGGAGCAGCGGGGAGTCGCCCCCGTACGGCTGCTGCGTGCCGCCGGTGTACGGGTGGCGGCCGGCAGCGGCGCCGTGCGGGACGTGGCGAATCCGGTGGGACGCGGGGATCCGCTGGAGGCCGCGTATCTGCTGGCCTCCCAAGGAGGGCTGCGGGCGGCGGAGGCGTACGACGCGGTGAGCGCGGGCGCGCGTGAGGCCATGCGGCTGCCGGAGGTACGGGTGGAGGCGGGCTTTCCCGCCGAGTTGCTCGCGGTGCGCGGGGAGCGGCTGGAGGGGGTGCTGTCGCTGGCGTACAGCAGGATCGTCATCCACCGGGGCCGGGTGGTGGCCCGGACGAACGCCGTGAGGGAGTACTGCGACCCGGCCGGGGCCGCGGCGCTGGACCTGCCGCGACAGGGTCGGCAGGTACGGCCGGAGACGGGGGCGTGAGCAGCCGTCCCCGGGCGGGCGGTCGGGTGGGAATCGCTCCTCCTACGGAGGCGGTGCGTGGGCGCTGACGGCCTGTCGGACGTACGGTCGTGAGCATGCGAATTGTCATTGCCGGAGGACACGGTCAGATCGCGCTGCGGCTTGAGCGGCTGCTCGCCGCGCGCGACCACGAGGTCGCGGGCATCATCCGCAAACCCGAACAGGCGGAGGATCTGCGGAAGGCGGGCGCCGAAGCGGTTGCGCTCGACCTGGAGTCGGCCTCGTTGGAGGAGGCCGCGGCGGCGCTGGAGGGCGCGGACGCGGCCGTCTTCGCGGCCGGGGCGGGACCGGGCAGCACCACGGAGCGCAAGGACACAGTCGACCGGGGCGCGGCGGTCCTCTTCGCCGACGCCGCGGAACGGGCGGGCGTACGGCGCTATGTGATCGTCTCGTCCATGGGCGCCGACGCGGACCACGAGGGCGACGACATCTTCGACCACTACCTGCGGGCCAAGGGCGCGGCGGACGTGTACGTGCTGTCCAAGGAGGGTCTCGACGCGACGGTCCTGCGCCCGGGAATGCTCACCAACGACGCGGGCACGGGCCTGGTGAACCTCGCGCCGTCAACAGGACGCGGTCCGGTGCCACGCGACGATGTGGCCGCCACACTCGCCGAGTTGGTGGAGACACCGGCGACGGTGGGCCTGACGCTGGAACTGATCAGCGGCACGGTGCCGGTGGCGGAAGCGGTGAAGGGCGCCGGCTCCTCCGCCTGACGGACACGAAGATGGCCCCCGGTCCGCGTCTCCGCGGGCCGGGGGCCATCATTTCCGTGTGGCGGCGCCAGGATTCGAACCTGGGAAGGCTAAGCCGGCGGATTTACAGTCCGCTCCCATTGGCCACTCGGGCACACCGCCATGGGATGTCGTCGCGGGACGGGCGCTGTGTGCGCTGCTCCGTGGCAACGACGTAAACGATACCCGATGCCCGGGGGTGCTCCGCCACCGGATTGATCAGGCCGGGAGGGGGTGGAGATGACTAGGCTTTGCCGGAGCGGGCCGGGAGCCCGCCCGTACTTTCGGCATCAGCCGCGGCCTGAGTCGCGGCACCCTTTCCAGCACCCGATACAAGGAGCCACAGGACATGGCCGACTCCAGTTTCGACATCGTCTCGAAGGTCGAGCGGCAGGAGGTCGACAACGCCCTCAACCAGACCGCGAAGGAGGTCTCGCAGCGGTACGACTTCAAGAACGTCGGAGCCTCGATCGCCTGGTCCGGCGAGAAGATCCTTATGCAGGCCAACACCGAGGAGCGGGTCAACGCGATCCTCGACGTCTTCCAGTCCAAGCTGATCAAGCGGGGCATCTCGCTGAAGGCGCTGGACGCGGGCGAGCCTCAGCAGTCCGGCAGGGAGTACAAGATCTTCGCCTCCATCGAGGAGGGCATCTCCCAGGAGAACGCGAAGAAGGTCGCCAAGATCATCCGCGATGAGGGCCCCAAGGGCGTCAAGGCGCTCGTGCAGGGCGACGAGCTGCGGGTCAGCTCGAAGAGCCGGGACGATCTCCAGGCCGTACAGGCGCTGTTGAAGGGGCAGGACTTCGACTTCGCGCTGCAGTACGTGAATTACCGCTGACCGTCGGCCTCCGGTCGGCGCGGCGGACCCGCACGGCCGTCGTCGCGCCCGCTCGCGCGGGCGCGGGGACGGCCGTGCGAGCGGGACGGGTGTCCATGACGTCCGTCGACGGCGACGAGGCGGCGGGAGCGGAGGTGCGGGCGTGAGCGGGGCGTTGTTTCCGCGGGGGCGGGCCGTCGTCGGGGACGGGGCCGTGCATGTGCCGGGGTGGCTGGATCCCGGGCGGCAGCGGGAGTTGGTGGAGGCCTGCCGGGAGTGGGCGCGGGGTCCGGTGCCGATGCGGCACACCACGCTGCCCAGCGGGGGCGTGATGTCCGTGCGGACGGTCTGTCTGGGGTGGCACTGGCAGCCGTACCGCTACACCCGTGCCGCCGGGGATGTGAACGGCGCGCGGGTCGCGCCGTTTCCCGAGTGGCTCGCGGAGTTGGGGCGCGCGGCGGTCGACGAGGCGTACGGCGAAGGAGCCGGGGCTCACTACGCGCCGGACACCGCGCTCATCAACTTCTACGAAGGCGCGGCCAGGATGGGCATGCACCAGGACAAGGACGAGAAGTCCCGGGCGCCCGTGGTGTCGCTGAGCATCGGTGACACCTGTGTCTTCCGCTTCGGCAACACGCGGACGCGGACGCGTCCTTATACGGATGTCGAGTTGGCGTCCGGTGATCTCTTCGTCTTCGGCGGGCCGTCCCGGCTCGCGTTCCACGCCGTCCCCAAGGTGTATCCGGGGACGGCCGACCCGGCGAGCGGGATGCGCGCCGGGCGGCTGAACATCACATTGCGCGAGACCGGGCTCGTCGGGGAATGACGCGCGCCGGCGGGCGGCGGGCGGTCATCGGGCGGCGGGCTTTCAGCGGGAGCGGGAGTGGCCGAAGAGGAGGCGGTAGAGGATCAGCAGCACCAGTGAGCCGCCGATCGCCGCCGCCCAGGTGGCACCGTCGTAGAAGTCGGTGGTGATCTCGCGGTCCAGCCAGCGGGACGATATCCAGCCGCCGATGAAGGCACCGGCGATGCCGATGAGGGTCGTGCCGACCAGACCGCCCGGGTCCCGGCCGGGCAGCAGGATCTTGGCGACGGCTCCGGCGAGGAGTCCGAGGACGAGCCAGCCGATGATGGTCATGCCGTGGGCCTGCCTTTCGTGCGGTGCTCCGCGACCTGCGGTGTTCGGTGCGGGTAGTGCCGTGATCTGTACGGGAAGACGCCCGGAGGGCGCGGCGCGGTTGCGGAGCACGTCTCACGGTGGGCGGCTGGACAGCCATGAGCGGCCCGACGGGTCAACTACCCCGCTTCGGGCCGGACATACGTGAAGGCCGGCAGGCCACAGCGTTGCCGGGCCTGCCGCCGGGGTCCTACGACGTGCCGTACGGCACGGCTGGGGTCACCAGCCCGCGAACGTCTGGTCCGTCCGGACGATCTCGCGGCCGAAGGGCAGCAGGGAGACGGGGATCAGCTTGAAGTTCGCGAGGCCGAGCGGGATGCCGATGATCGTCACGCACAGGGCGATCCCGGTGAAGATGTGGCCGAGGGCGAGCCACCAGCCCGCGAGAACCAGCCACAGCACATTCGCGACGAACGAGGGTGATCCGGCGTCGCGGCGCTCCACCGTCGTGTAGCCGAACGGCCACAGCGCGTAGATCGCGATCCGGAACGCGGCGATGCCGAAGGGGATGCCGATGACCGTGATGCACAGGAGCAGTCCCGCGAACATGTAACCGAGGAACAGCCAGAAGCCACTGAAAACGAGCCAGATGATGTTGAGGATTGTCTTCATGGGCGTCGACCTGCCATCTGCTCTAGTCGGGCGATGCGCTCCGCCATCGGCGGATGCGTGGAAAACAGTTTCGACACACCCTGCCCGGGCCGGAACGGATTGGCGATCATCAGATGGCTCGCCGTCTCGATTCGTGGCTCTGGCGGCAACGGCAGCTGTTTCGTACCTGCTTCAAGCTTACGCAAGGCGCTGGCGAGGGCCAACGGATCACCGGTGAGCTGGGCGCCCGCCGCGTCCGCCTCGTACTCCCGGGAACGGCTCACCGCGAGCTGGATCACCGAGGCGGCCAGCGGGCCGAGGATCATCACCAGCAGCATGCCGACGAGGCCGGGGCCCTCGTCGTCGTCCGAGCGGCCGATGGGGATGAGCCAGGCGAAGTTCACCAGGAACATCACGACCGAGGCGAGGGCGCCGGCGACCGACGAGATCAGGATGTCGCGGTTGTAGACATGGCTCAGCTCGTGGCCGAGGACTCCGCGCAGCTCCTGCTCGTCCAGGATCTGGAGGATGCCGTCCGTACAACAGACGGCCGCGTTACGGGGGTTGCGGCCCGTGGCGAACGCGTTGGGGGCCTGCGTCGGCGAGATGTAGAGCCGTGGCATCGGCTGGCGCGCGGTCGTGGAGAGTTCGCGCACGATGCGGTAGAGCTTCGGCGCCTCGAACTCGCTGACCGGGCGGGCGCGCATGGCGCGCAGCGCCAGCTTGTCGCTGTTCCAGTACGCGTACGCGTTGGTGCCCAGGGCGACGACGACCGCGACGATCAGCCCCGTCCGGCCGAAGACGCTGCCGATGACGATGATGAGTGCGGACAGTCCCCCGAGGAGTGCGGCGGTCCTCAACCCGTTGTGCCGGCGGTGCACGGAACGCCCTCCAAATCATGCGGCAGGGGAACCCTCTACGTGACGTCGCTCCACTCTCCAGTGGACCCTTACTCACTGGTCAACGCCAGGCGAGGGTCACGGGTTCCCTGGCGCGCCCGCACGGGGCCGTACGCCGTACGGGTGGCGGTGGGGGGCGGGTGAGGCGGGCTCCTCGCGGGGCGCGTGCCTCAGAAGAGGCTTACGGCCGCGAAGCGCAGGACCAGCTGGGGCGCTCCCGACAGGGCGATGCCCACGGCGGTGGTCAGGCCGATCGCGGCGAGTATCGGGGCGGGGGCGCGGTGGCCCGCCAGGGGGCCGACTGGCTGGGGGGCGGGTCCGGCGGCCGGGGGCGTCGGACCGGCCTCGGAGGCGCCCTCCTCGGCCGTCTCCGGGGCGCGGAAGAGGACGGCCGTCCACTGAAGGTAGTAGTAGAGCGCGATGACGACATTGACGCTCATCACGACGGCCAGCCAGCCGAGTCCCGCGTCCACGGCCGAGGAGAAGACCGTGACCTTCGCGAAGAGGCCGACGACACCGGGCGGCAGTCCGGCCAGGCAGAGCAGGAAGAAGCCCATGGCGAGGGCGACGAGCGGGCGCTCGGAGGCGAGGCCGCGGTAGTCCGCGAGACGGTTCAGGGGCTTCGTACGGGCCACCAGGGCGGCGACGGCGAAGGCGCCGAGGTTCACGACGGCGTACATCAGGGCGTACGCGACGGTGGAGCCGATCTGGTCCGTGCCCGCGTACGCTGCCGCCGCGATCGGCACCAGGAGATAGCCGGCCTGGGCGACGGACGACCATGCGAGGAGGCGTACCGCGCTCCACGCGCGCGTGGCCGACTGGCGCAGGGCGGCGACGTTGCCGACGGTCATGGTGAGCGCGGCGAGTACCGCGACGACCGGGCCCCATACGTCGGAGTGGCTCGGGAAGGCGATGACCGTCACCAGGATCAGGCCGGAGAATCCGACGGCCTTGCTGACGACGGACAGGTACGCGGCGATGGGCAGGGGCGCGCCGACGTAGGTGTCGGGGACCCAGAAGTGGAAGGGCGCGGCGGCGGCCTTGAAGGCGAAGCCGACGAGGGTGAGGGCGACTCCGGCCGAGGCGAGGGTTTCGAGCGTCCCGGGGACGTCGTCGAGCCGGGTGGCGATCTCGGTGAGGTGCAGGGTGCCGGTGGTGGCGTACACGAAGCTGACGCCCAGCAGCATGACGGCGGTGGCCGCCACGGAGGAGAGGAAGAACTTGAGCGCCGCCTCGGAGGACAGCCGGTCGCCGCGCTTGAGGCCGACCAGCGCGAAGGCGGGGAGGGTGGCGACTTCGAGGGCGACGACGAGGGTCGCGAGGTCGCGCGCGGCGGGCAGGAGGGCGGCGCCGGCCGCCGAGGAGAGCAGCAGGAACCAGAACTCGCCCGCCGGGAGCTTCTTGGCGCCGCTGAGTTCGGTGACGGAGAGCAACGCGGTGAGCAGTGCGCCGCCGAGCACCAGGAGCTGGATGACGAGGGTGAAGTGGTCGGCGGTGTAGCTGCACACGTCGGCGTCCGACGTCAGGCAGAAGGTGGACCGGTCGCCCGCGCGGATGGGGATCAGCAGGAGGAGCGCGGCGGCGAGGCCGGCGACGGAGAGGACGCCGAGGAGCGGCTTGCGGCGTTCCGGGACGAACAGGTCGGCGATCAGGACGACGAGCGCGACGACGGCGGTGAGGGCCGGGGGCGCGATCGCGAGCCAGTCGACGGACTGGACGAGGCTGGCGGCGCTGTCGGCGGCGCCCTGGGCAGCGGCCACGGTCACGACTTGCCTCCTGCGAGAAGCTTCTGCACGGCCGGGTCGGTGAGGCCGAGGAGGACGGCGGGCCAGAGGCCGGCGAGGACGGTGAGGGCGACGAGCGGGGTCCAGGCGGCGAGTTCGTAGCCCTGGACGTCGGCGAGTTCGGGCAGCGGGTCGCGCTGTTCCTTCGGCTCGGTGATCTGCTGGGGGTGCGCGCCCATGCAGACGCGGCGGACGACGATCAGCAGGTACGCGGCGGTGAGCAGCGTGCCGAAGCAGGCGATCGCCGTGAAGGTGACGAAGGCGGGGCGGCTGAGGCCGTCGGCGGGGTCGAAGGCGCCGAACATCGCGAGCATCTCGCCCCAGAATCCGGCGAGGCCGGGCAGGCCTAGCGAGGCGACGGCGGCGAAGGCGAGGAGGCCGCCGAGGCGCGGGGCGCGGCCGTACAGCGCCGCGCCGGTGGCGCCGGCGAGGGTGTCGAGGTCGGCGGTGCCGTAGCGGTCCTTGAGCGCTCCCACCAGGAAGAAGAGCAGGCCGGTGATGAGGCCGTGGGCGACGTTGGCGAAGAGCGCGCCGTTGACGCCGGTGGGGGTCATGGACGCGATGCCCAGGAGCACGAAGCCCATGTGGCCGACGGAGGAGTACGCGATGAGGCGCTTGAGGTCGCCGCCCGCGCCCTGCCGGGCGAGCGCGAGACAGGCCAGGGAGCCGTAGATGATGCCGACGACGGCGAGGGCGGCGAGGTACGGCGCGAAGGTCCGCATCCCGTCGGGCGCGATCGGCAGGACGATACGGACGAACCCGTACGTACCCATCTTGAGCAGGACCCCGGCGAGGAGGACGGATCCGACGGTCGGGGCGGCGGTGTGGGCGTCCGGGAGCCAGCTGTGGAACGGCCACATCGGGGTCTTGACCGCGAGTCCGATCCCGATCGCCAGAACGGCGGTGACCTGCACGAACGAACTCAGCCCACGGCCGTTGTCAGTGGCGAGTGCCACCATGTCGAATGTGCCCGCGTGCAGACCGACGAGCAGCAGGCCGAGCAGCATGACCACGGAGCCGAGCAGCGTGTAGAGGATGAACTTCCAGGCGGCGGCCTGCCGCGCGTCACCGCCCCAGCGGGCGATGAGGAAGTACATGGGGATGAGCACCATCTCGAAGGCCAGGAAGAACAGCAGCAGGTCGAGGACGGCGAAGGTCGCGAGGGTGCCGGATTCGAGGACGAGCAGCAGGGCGACGAAGGCCTTCGGGGAGGGGCCCGTCGGGGGCTTGAAGTAGCTGTAGAGGGCGCAGAGGAAGGTCAGCAGCGCGGTCAGGACCAGAAGGGGGAGAGAGATGCCGTCGACGCCGAGATGGATCCGCACGTCGAGTGCGGCGATCCAGCTGATGTCCGTCGTGGCCTGCATCCTCGACGGCTGGTCGTGGTCGAAGCCGAGCGCCAGGACGATCGCGGCGATGAGGATCGCGCCGGTCACGGTCACGCCGTGGCGCAGTACGGCCTGGTCGGGGCCGGTGCCGCGGAGTCCGGGCGGGGCGGGGAGCAGCGCCGCCGCCGCGCCCAGAAGGGGGGCGGCGACGATGAACGCGAGAAGGAACTGCATCACGGACGGGCTGATATCGATCACGGCTCACGCTCCGGCGGCGACGAGTACGGCGGCGATCGCCAGGACGACCGTTCCGGCGAGCAGGGCGCCCAGGTAGGTCTGCACATTGCCGGTCTGCGCGCCGCGTACTGCGGCGCCGAGCCAGCGTGTGCCGGTGCCCGCCCCGCGTACGTAGGTGTCGACGACCTCGCGGTCGAGGAAGCGGACCAGCCGGGCCGCGCCCTGGACCGGGCGTTGGAAGAGGGTGCGGTAGACGGCGTCCAGGTGGAAGCCGGCGGCGGCGTGCGGGTGGAGCCTGCCGAGCAGAAGCCGGCCGGGGTCGGCGGGGTCGGGGGCCGAGGCGATGTTGCCGTAGGCGGCGGTGTGGCTGGCCATGGCCTCGACCTCGGAGAGGGCGGGTTCGGCGTCCGGGTGCGCGGCGACGGCGCCCATCGGGGTGCGGGCGGCGAGCGCCGTGGTGTGGCTCCAGCTGCCGTAGGTGATCAGTCCGCCGACGAGCGCGACGCCGGTGCCGAGTACGGAGGTGGTGAGCGTCGGGGTGAGGCTGTGGGCGTCCAGCCAGGGGGCGATGACGCCGACGGTCAGGCCGAAGGCGAGCGAGGGGACGGCGAGGACCCACAGGACGGCGTTCATCGAGAGGGGCTGCTTGCCGTGGTCGGCGGCCTCGACGCCCCGGCCCCGGAAGGCGAGGAGCCACAGGCGCGTCGCGTAGGCGGCGGTGAGGAGTGCGGTGAGCAGGCCGGCGACCAGCACGGTCCAGCCGGCGATGTCCGGGGCGATGTCCGACTTGCCGAGCGCGGTGTGCTCGGCGGCGACGAGGACGGCTTCCTTGGAGAAGAAGCCGGCGAACGGGGGGATGGCGGCGAGCGCGAGGAGCGCGATCGTCATCGTCCAGTAGGCGTCGGGGACGCGTTTGGCGAGGCCGCCCATCCGGGACATGGCGGCGAGCGAGTTGGTGCCGGCGGCGTGGATGATCACGCCGGCACCGAGGAACAGGAGCGCCTTGAAGGCGCCGTGCGAGATGAGGTGGAAGACGGCCGCGCCCCGGTCGCCGACGGCCAGCGCGCCCGACATGTAGCCGAGTTGGCCGATGGTCGAGTAGGCGAGGACGCGTTTGATGTCGTCCTGCGCGAGGGCGGCGAGCGCCGAGCCGACCATGGTGATCGCGGCCAGCACGGCGAGCACCACGAGGGCAGCCGCGGAGGCGGCGAAGACGGGGAGGAGACGGGCCACGAAGTAGATACCGGCGGCGACCATCGTCGCCGCGTGGATCAGCGCGGAGACGGGGGTGGGGCCGGCCATCGCGTCGGGCAGCCAGGTGTGCAGCGGGAATTGGGCCGACTTGCCCGCGACACCGGCGATCAGCAGCAGGGCGATCAGGGTGGGGTGGTCGAGCCCGTTGTCCGCGACGGACTGAAGAACGCCGGTGATCCGGAACGTGCCGGTGTCGACGGCGAGCGCGAACAGGCCGAGCAGGAAGGGGACATCGCCGAGCTTGGTGACGAGGAAGGCCTTCAGGGAGGCGGCGCGGGCCTCGGGCGTCTCCCAGTAGTGGCCGACGAGGAAGTACGAGCAGATGCCCATGATCTCCCAGCCGACCAGCAGCACCATCAGGTCGCCGGAGTAGACGACGAGCAGCATCGCGGAGGTGAAGAGGGAGACGAGAGCGGCGTACGAGGGGTAGCGCGGGTCGGCGCGCAGATAGCCCGTCGAGTAGATCTGCACGCATGTCGCGACGACCGCGACGAGGATCGCCACGAGGGCGGCGAAGCCGTCGATGTACAGAGCGAGGTCGATCGGGACCGAGCCGGTCGGGGTGAGCTGGGTCGCTGCGTCGATCGGTGCGCCGGTGCCGTGTCCGTCGCTCTGGCGTACGGCGACGATCGCGGCGAGCACGGCGGCGGCGAGCGGCGGCAGCACGGCCAGGGGCCGGACGAATCCGGGGGCCTTGCGGCCGAGGAGCAGTCCGGCGACCGCGCCGAGGAACGGCAGCAGCGGGACGAGGACGGCGAGGGTGGTCGTGGTCACGCGGTGGCCTCAGCATTCTTTGCCGGGGCGCCGGCTTCGGCTCGGGCTTCGGCGGACCCGGCCGCGACGGACCGGGCCGCGGCCTCGTCGGTCGCGTCGCTCTCGACGCTGTCGCGGAGCCGGTCGACGTCCGAGGTGCCGCGGTTGCGGTAGACCATCAGGACGATCGCCAGGCCGATGCCGATCTCGGCGGCGGCGATGGCGATCACGAAGAGGGTGAGGGCCTGGCCCGCGTGCAGGGTGTCGCGCAGCCATACGTCGAAGGCGACGAGGTTGAGATTGACGGCGTTGAGCATCAGCTCGACGGACATGAGCACGAGGATCGCGTTGCGGCGGGCGAGCACCCCGTACAGACCGGTGCAGAAGAGCAGCGCCGCGAGGACGGCGGGATAGGCGAGATGCATCAGCGCTGCTCCTTGCCGCGAGCGGCCTCGCTCTTGCGGGACAGGACGATCGCGCCGATGAGCGCGGCGAGCAGCAGGACGGAGAGTGCTTCGAAGGGCAGGACCCAGTGCCGGAAGAGGAACTGGCCGGTCACCCCGGTGGACCCCTGGGCGGGGCCGTCGAGATCGATCCAGGTCGTACGGAACGCGTCCACGACCACCCACACCAGCGCGACGGCGGCGGTGAGCGCCACCGCGAGCGCGACCCACCGGTTCTCCGAGTCCGCGTCGGGGGAACGGCCGATGGGCGCCTTCGTCAGCATCAGCCCGAACAGAAGGAGGACGACGACGGAACCGACGTAGATCAGGACCTGCACCCAGGCGATGAACTCGGCCGTCAGCAGCAGGTATTCGACGGCCAGGCCGCCGAGTGTCACGACGAGCCAGAGCGCGGCGTGCACCAGCTGCTTGGTGGTGACGGTGATGACGGCCGCGCCGAGGGTGACGAGACCGACGAGGAGAAAGGCGATCTCGACGCCGGTCGGGGACAGGAAGCCGTGGCCGGCCGCGAGGGGGGTCACTCGTCGGCCTCCCGCTCCTGGGGGGCCGCGGCGGCCTCTGGGGCTTCCGCCGCTGCCGCTGCTTCCGCCGCCGCGAGTTTGTCGGCCGTCTTGCGGGCGGCGCCGATCTCCTTCGGCTCCTCGGCACGGGGGTCGAGGGCGGGCGGGGCCGGCACGGTCCACATCCATTCGCGGAGTTTGTCGCGCTCATGGGTGAGTTCGAGGATGTCCGTCTCGGCGTACTCGAACTCCGGTGACCAGAAGAGCGCGTCGAAGGGGCAGACCTCGATGCAGATACCGCAGTACATGCAGAGCGAGAAGTCGATGGCGAACCGGTCGAGGACGTTCCGGCTGCGCTCACGGCCGCCGGGGGCGGTGGCGGGGAGGGTCTCCTTGTGGGAGTCGATGTAGATGCACCAGTCGGGGCACTCACGGGCGCAGAGCATGCAGACCGTGCAGTTCTCCTCGAACAGTCCGATCACGCCCCGGCTGCGGGGCGGGAGTTCGGGCTGGGTGTCCGGGTACCGCGCGGTGACCGACTTCCTGGTCATCGTACGAAGCGTGACGGCCAGCCCCTTGGCCAGGCCGCTGCCGGGGATCGGAGGCACTTACTGGATCACCACCTTGACGATGCCGGTGAGGGCGATCTGGGCGAGGGCGAGCGGGATGAGCACGGTCCAGGCGAGCTTCTGGAGCTGGTCCTCACGGAGTCGTGGATAGCTGACGCGCAGCCAGATGACGACGAAGGCGAGGAGGAACGTCTTGAGGAGCGTCCAGAGCCAGCCGAGGTCGTCGCCGCCGAAGGGGCTGTGCCAGCCGCCGAGGAACAGGACGGTGGTCAGTCCGCACAGGACGACGATGCCCGCGTACTCGGCGAGCAGGAACAGCGCGAAGCGCAGCCCCGTGTACTCGGTGTAGGCGCCGAAGATGATCTCGGAGTCGGCGACCGGCATGTCGAAGGGAGGGCGCTGGAGTTCGGCGAGACCGGCGACGAAGAAGACGAGGGCGCCGACGATCTGCCAGGGCACCCACCACCACTCGAAGGCGTTGAGGATGCCGGGCAGGGAGACGGTGCCGGCCGCCATCGCGACGGAGGCGGCGGTGAGCAGCATCGGCAGTTCGTACGCGAGCAGTTGCGCGGCGGTACGCAGACCGCCGAGCAGGGAGAACTTGTTGGCCGAAGCCCAGCCGGCCATGAGCGAGCCGAGAACACCGACGCCCATCACGGCGAGTACGAAGAAGATTCCCGCGTCGACGACCTCGCCGACCGCGCCCTCCTGGGGGCCGATCGGGATCACGACCAGTACGAGGAGGTAGGGCAACAGGGCGACGGCCGGGGCGAGCTGAAAGATCCGCCGGTCGGCGGCGGCCGGGACGATGTCTTCCTTCTGCGCGAACTTCACACCGTCGGCGACGAGTTGGGCCCATCCGTGGAACCCGCCGACGTACATGGGTCCGAGACGGCCCTGCATATGGGCCATGACCTTGTGCTCGGTCTGCCCGACGACGAGGGGAAGGACGAGGAATGCGGCGAAGACGATGACCAACCGAATGGCGACGTCGAGCACGTCGTTCACGCGTCTCCTCCGGGTCGATCGGTGCCGGACCTGTCGCCGGACTCGGCCGGCCCGCCTTCCGGCGGGGGCTCAGCTCCGGCGTCCGGTGCCGCCTCGGGCTCGGGTTCGGGCTTCGCCCCGGTGTCCGGCGCGGGCTCCGGCTCCGCCTCCGGCGCAGGCGCGCGCTCGGGATCCGGTCCGGCTTCCGAAGCCGCCCCTGGCGGGGCCTTCGGCTCGGCTTCCGGCGTTCGCTCGGGCCGGACACCCGGCGCCGCCGCAGGCTTCGACGTCGCGTCCGGCGTCGGCGCAGCCGTCGGCTCGCCCTCCTGCGCAGGCGGCGACTTGGGCCTCGGCCCGGATTCGCCTGCGGGCGGTGAGTCCGTCACGTCCTTCGGTTCCGGTGACGAAGGGCCCTGCGACGGGTCTTCGAATGCCGGGCGGGGGTCGTGCCAAGGGGCCGACGCGGGCTTCGGGGGCGGGGGTTGCTGGGTCGCGGAGCCTTCCGTGACGCTGCGGGTGCGCCGGGGCGGGCGGTCCGACGGTGTGCGGGGGGTGCGGGCCGGGCGGGCGGGGGCCGGGGGCAGTTGGCCCTTGAGCGGGCCCCATTCGTTGGGGTCCGGTACGCCCGGCGGCAGCATCTGGCGGCGTTTGGGGCCCGTGTGGCCCGGCGCGGACTCGCCCGGCTCCTTCGCGCCCGGCCAGGCCTTCGCGACCCGGGCCGCGAGGACGAAGTCCTTGCGCAGCGGGTGGCCTTCGAAGGTCTCGGGCAGCAGCAGGTGCACCAGGTTGGGATGGTCGGTGAAGGAGATGCCGAACATTTCGTACGTCTCACGCTCGTGCCAGCCCGCGCCCGCGTAGACCCCGAGGGCCGTCGGCAGCACCGCGGCCTCGTGCGGGACCGTCGTACGGACCAACAGGCGCCGTACGGCACGGGGTTCGACCGACGCGACGTGCGCGCTGACGCGGAAGCCGGTGCCCGGTTCGTCGACGGCGCTCAGCCAGTCGAAGTACGTGCACCCCAGCGCGTCACGGGCCGTTTCGAGCGCGGTCAGCCAGGAGGCGGCCGGCACGTCGACCGTCAGGAGGTCGTACGCGCGCTCCGCCGTGGCGTCCGCGCCGAAGATCTCGGCGACGCCGTCGGGAAGCCGGTCGTACGCGTCCGAAGTCGCCGAAGTCATCAGGCGTTCTCCCCCGGCGTCGGCGGCGCCGAATCCGGCGTCGGGGGCGCCGCGACCAGCCCGCTGCGCAGCGCGGCCGTGCTGGGCCGGTGGCCCTTCGAGCCGTAACGCTCGCCCAGCGACTCGCGGGAGATCTTCTCCTGGAGCTTGAGGATTCCCTGGAGCAGCGCCTCGGGCCGCGGCGGGCAGCCCGGTACGTAGACGTCGACCGGGATGATCTGGTCGACGCCCTTCGTGACGGAGTACGAGTCCCAGTACGGGCCGCCGCAGTTGGAGCAGGCGCCGAAGGAGATCACGTACTTGGGCTCGGGCATCTGCTCGAACAGCCGCTTCACCGCCGGCGCCATCTTGTCCGTCACCGTGCCGGACACGACCATCAGGTCGGCCTGGCGCGGGCCCGGCGCGAGGGGGATGACTCCGAGCCGGATGAAGTCGTGACGGGCCATCGACGCGGCGATGAACTCGATGGCGCAGCAGGCGAGTCCGAAGTTGAAGACCCAGAGGCTGTAGCGGCGGCCCCAGTTGAGGACCACCTTCATCGGCTCGGGCGCCAGGCGGGAGAGCACGCCCAGGCGTTGCGGGTCGGGCAGTGCGACCGGCGCGGCCGTCGAGGCGGCGGCTGCCGGAGCGGCGGGGGTCACGTCCATTCCAGGACGCCCTTCTTCCATGCGTAGAGCAGTCCTACGGCCAGGAAGCCGAGGAAGATGAACATCTCGACGAGCGTCGTCGCGCCGTACCCCGGAGCCGCGAAGACCGTCGCCCACGGGAAGAGGAAGATCGAGTCGACGGCGAAGATGACGTACAGGAAGGCGTAGACGTAGTAGCGGACCTGGGTGTGTGCCCAGCCCTCGCCCACCGGGTCGACGCCGCATTCGTACGTAAGCAGCTTCTCGGGCGTCGGTACCACCGGCCGCAGCAGTCGGCCCGCCCCGAAGGCCACGGCGACGAAGAGCACGCCGACGACCGCGAGAAGTCCGACCACCGAATAGCTCTGGAAGTACTCCGACGCGAGAACGGTCGGTTCCGGCACGTCCGTCACCCGCCCCTCGCTCCGCCGATCGGTGTTCCTGGATCTGGTCCGTGATCTGTACGCACGGGAGTCTAGGCCCTGCTAAAGGGACCGTAAGCAGTCGGTCGCGCATCAGTCATGGCGGGGTCATGCGTGGGTCCCACACCGGTCCGCGTACGGGTCGGCGTACGCGTCGGCACGCGGCCCGCGCACGGACGCCGCGCCGAGCGGCACACCCGCTGGTCGCACCGGTCATAGGGGGGTGGTGGGGTTATCCCTACCGACGCTCCCCCAGCCACCCCATGGCGTGCGCCCCCGCGGCCGTGCAGGCTTGGACCTTATGACCGCCCGCAACAGCTTCACCGACGACGACCGGCCGCCGCCGGCCCGTCTCGCCCTCGACCGGTACACCTGGAAGGAGATCGCCCATCTCCTCGCCAATCTCCCGGTGTCGATCGCCGGTTTCGTCTATGTCGTGTTCGTCGTGCCCACCGGCGTCGTCCTGTCCGTCACCGTGATCGGTCTGCCCTGGCTGGCCGGGGGCCTGGCCGGTGCCCGGCTGCTCGGCAGGGCCGAACGGGCACGGGCGCGCGCCCTGCTGGGGGTCAGGATCGACGAGCCGAGCCCGCTGCGCGGCCGGAGCCGCGAGGAGCGGCGCGCACGCGGTACCGACGGGTTCTTCTCCTGGTTGTGGACGAGCCTGAAGGACCCGGTGGGCTGGCGCACCGCGCTGTACGAGTTCATCCGGCTGCCCTGGGGGATCCTGACCTTCACGATCACCACGGTGAGCTTCTTCCTTCTCTGGCCGGTGCTGCCGCACATCGTGCGCGGGCTCACGAACGCCGACCGGGCCATGGTGCGCGGGCTGCTCTCACCGTCCGACGAGTTGGAGAGCCGGATCGCGGAACTGGAGTCGGACCGGGGCGTCGTGGTGGACACGGCCGCCGCCGATCTGCGCCGTATCGAGCGTGACCTGCACGACGGGGCGCAGGCCCGTCTGGTCGCTCTCGCCATGGGTCTCGGCCTCGCCAAGGAGAAGCTGCTGGCGGACCCGGAGGCGGCGGCGAGCATGGTGGACGAGGCGCACGGCGAGGTGAAGCTGGCCCTTCAGGAGCTGCGCGACCTGGCGCGCGGGATCCACCCTGCCGTCCTCACCGACCGTGGCCTGGACGCGGCGCTCTCCTCCGTCGCCTCCCGCTGCACCGTCCCGGTCAAGGTCGACGTCGAGCTGGACGAGCGGCCGGCGGCGGCCATCGAGGGCATCGCGTACTTCACCGTCTCGGAACTCCTCCAGAACGTCAGCAAGCACAGCGGTGCGCGGATGGCCGGTGTCGAGGTGTGGCGGACGAAGGACAGGCTGCTGATCCAGGTCCAGGACGACGGGCGCGGGGGTGCGCGGCTGGACGGCGGGACCGGTATGTCGGGGCTGGCCGAGCGCCTGGGCGCGGTCGACGGGCTCTTCGTGCTCGACTCGCCGGTCGGCGGTCCGACGGTCGTCACGGCCGAACTTCCGTGGCGGAAGCGGGAGCGCGAGCGCGAGGCGTCCTGACGCCCAACCCCCGTGTGCGGGACGTAAAACCGCACCATGGGGGTGGGGAAAACCCCAGGGTGAAGACGGATACACCCCTCATGGTGCGGGCGCTGCCGGCGGACGAGCATAGAGATACGACATGAAGCACGACCGCCCCCGCTCGCAGAACGGACGACTCGATGGCCACGGATTACGGCATGCGGACACAGCCACAGCGCCACACCCTTCCTCCGGCACTGCGCGCTCCGTTCACGGGCCGCACCTGGAAGGAGTTCGTCTATCTCCTTCTCAACCTTCCGATGGGCATCCTCTTCTTCGTCTACACGGTCACGACGATCTCGGTCAGTGCGGGGCTCCTCGTGACCTTCCTCGGCATTCCGCTGCTGGCCGCCGCGCTCATCGGCTGCCGGGCCCTGGGAGCCGTCGAGCGGACGAGGGCGCGGGCCCTGCTCGGTCTGGACGTCGCGAGCCCGCTGCCCGTGCGCGGGGAGAAGTCCGGTCTGATGTCGTGGGTCGGCGCGGTCCTGAAAAGCGGGGTGTCCTGGCGGCATCTGCTCTACGGGATCCTGCACTTCCCGTGGGCGCTGTTCTCCTTCATCGTGTCCGTGACCTTCACGGTCACCGGCTGGAGCCTCTTCCTCTACCCGCTGTGGCAGTGGGTCTTCCCCGAGCACACGAATCAGGACGGCATCGCGCTCTTCAGTGACGGCACGAACGACTTCTATCTGGACACCCCGTTCGAGATAGCCGCGACCAGCGTGGTCGGTCTCGTCTTCGTCCTCGCGTCGCCGTGGCTGATCCGTGGGATGACCGGTGTGGACCGGCTGATGGTCGCCGGGCTGCTCGGCCCGTCCAAGCTGGCGACGCGCGTCTCCGAGCTGGAGTCGGACCGGGGCGTCGTGGTGGACACGGCCGCCGCCGATCTGCGCCGGATCGAGCGTGACCTGCACGACGGGGCGCAGGCCCGGCTGGTGGCCCTGGCCATGGACCTGGGGCTGGCGAAGGAGAAGCTGCTGGCGGACCCGGAGGCGGCGGCGCGGATGGTCGACGAGGCCCACGGCGAGGTCAAGGTCGCGCTTCAGGAGCTGCGCGACCTGGCGCGGGGCATCCACCCGGCGGTCCTCACCGACCGTGGCCTGGACGCGGCGCTCTCCTCCGTCGCCTCCCGCTGCACGGTTCCGGTCCAGGTGGAGGTCGACCTGGAGTCCCGCCCGGCGGCCGCCATCGAGGGCATCGCGTACTTCACCGTCTCGGAGCTCCTCCAGAACGTCAGCAAGCACGCCCGCGCGAGCCGCGCCTCGGTGGACGTGTGGCGGATGGAGGACCGGCTGATGCTCCAGGTCTCGGACGACGGCCGGGGCGGCGCCAACACCTCGTCGGGCAGTGGCCTGGCGGGGCTCGCGGAGCGGCTCGACGCGGTGGACGGGATCCTGGTGGTCGACTCGCCGGCCGGCGGTCCCACGACGGTGACGGCGGAGCTGCCCTGGCGGAAGTGACGCCCCGAACGGATAACAGACGCATATGCGGCTGCGGCGCACCGGACATCGTCCGGTGCGCCGAAGTCGTGTCTTCCAGTTTGATCAGTTCCGGGTCAGTGCGCCCCGCGCCGATACGAATACTGGGATGCTGGAGCCGCAGCGCGGGCGCGGAGCGCGTACGCATATTCGACATGGGGGCGACACGGTCGTGGAGGACAGAGTACGAGTGGTCATCGCCGAGGATTCGGTGCTCCTGCGGGAGGGCCTGACCCGGCTGCTGACCGATCTCGGGCATGACGTGGTCGCCGGTGTCGGGGACGGCGAGGCGCTGATCAAGACCGTCGGCGACCTGGCCCGGGAGGGCGCGGCGCCGGACGTGGTGGTGGCCGACGTACGTATGCCGCCGACCCACACCGACGAAGGTGTCCGGGCCGCGGTCCAGCTGCGGAAGGACCATCCGGGGATCGGCGTGCTCGTGCTGTCCCAGTACGTGGAGGAGCAGTACGCGACCGAACTGCTCGCGGGCAGCAGCCGGGGCGTGGGCTATCTGCTCAAGGACCGGGTGGCCGAGGTCCGGGAGTTCGTGGACGCGGTCGTACGGGTGGCCAGGGGCGGCACCGCGCTGGACCCCGAGGTGGTCGCGCAGCTGCTCGGCCGGAGCCGTAAGCAGGACGTGCTGGTCGGTCTGACCCCCCGGGAGCGCGAGGTTCTGGGTCTGATGGCGGAGGGCCGGACGAACTCGGCGATCGCCAGACAGCTGGTCGTGAGCGACGGCGCGGTGGAGAAGCACGTCAGCAACATCTTCCAGAAGCTGGGGCTCTCACCTAGTGACGGAGATCACCGCCGAGTGCTGGCCGTGCTGACGTATCTCAACTCCTGACGGAGCCGGCCGAACGACCGGTGCCACGGCCATGGCGCCCGGCGCTGCGGTCATGTATCGGACAGGCAAAGGGTCCTAGTCCAAAAGACTGAGTTCGAATCGGCACAGATCAGGATGAACACAGAGCGCCCGGGGGCGGAGAAAACATGGCAAATTGCCACAGCGAAGCGTCTCAGAACGACGTCCAGTATGCGAGCGGTCCAAGGAAGGCGACCCTTACCGACGTAGGGTGGCTTCCGGGTGTTCCGGTCGCGCCGGTCAGCCACAGCAGCCGCCTCGAAGGAGGTCCAGTTCAGTGACCAGCCAGGTCAGTAGCCCAGCCGAGCGTGCCGACGAGGCTGACGACGCGAGCGAATCCGTCGTCGGCGAACAGCGCATCGTGTCCGACGCGTCAGACGTGCCGGGCGCGCCCGGTGTGCCCGCCGAGAAGGAAGTCCGCCGTCTGGACCGGGTGATCATCCGTTTCGCGGGTGACTCCGGTGACGGTATGCAGCTGACGGGTGACAGGTTCACCTCGGAGACCGCGTCGTTCGGAAACGACCTGTCGACTCTGCCGAACTTCCCCGCCGAGATCCGCGCACCCGCAGGCACCCTGCCGGGCGTGTCCTCGTTCCAGCTGCACTTCGCCGACCACGACATCCTCACCCCCGGTGACGCGCCGAACGTGCTGGTCGCGATGAACCCGGCCGCGCTCAAGGCGAACATCGGCGACGTGCCGCGCGGCGCCGACATCATCGTCAACACGGACGAATTCACCAAGCGCCCCATGGCGAAGGTCGGCTACCTGACCTCGCCGCTGGAGGACGGGTCACTGGAGGCGTACCAGCTCCACCCCGTCCCGCTGACGACGCTGACGATCGAGGCGCTGAAGGAGTTCGGGCTCTCCCGCAAGGAGGCCGAGCGTTCGAAGAACATGTTCGCGCTGGGTCTGCTGTCGTGGATGTACCACCGGCCCACCGAGGGCACGGAGAGCTTCCTGCGGACGAAGTTCGCGAAGAAGCCGAACATCGCCGAGGCCAACGTGGCCGCGTTCCGCGCGGGCTGGAACTTCGGCGAGACGACCGAGGACTTCGCGGTCAGCTACGAGGTCGCCCCCGCCACCAAGGCGTTCCCGACCGGCACGTACCGCAACATCTCCGGGAACCTGGCGCTGTCGTACGGGCTGATCGCCGCCGCCCACCAGGCGGATCTGCCGCTGTACCTCGGTTCGTACCCGATCACCCCGGCGTCCGACATCCTCCACGAGCTGTCCCGCCACAAGAACTTCGGTGTCCGCACCTTCCAGGCGGAGGACGAGATCGCCGCCATCGGCGCGGCGCTCGGCGCGTCCTTCGGCGGCTCCCTCGCCGTGACGACGACCTCCGGGCCCGGTGTGGCCCTGAAGTCGGAGACGATCGGTCTGGCGGTGTCGCTGGAGCTGCCCCTGCTGGTGGTGGCGATCCAGCGCGGCGGGCCCTCGACCGGTCTGCCGACCAAGACCGAACAGGCCGACCTGCTCCAGGCGATGTACGGGCGCAACGGCGAGGCGCCGGTGCCGATCGTCGCCCCGCGCACCCCGGCGGACTGCTTCGACGCGGCCATCGAGGCCGCCCGGATCGCGATCACCTACCGCACACCGGTCTTCCTGCTCTCCGACGGCTACCTCGCCAACGGCTCCGAGCCGTGGCGGATCCCCGAGCCGGACGAACTGCCGGACCTGGGCGTGCAGTTCGCGTCGGGGCCCAACCATCAGCTGGCCGACGGCACGGACGTCTTCTGGCCGTACAAGCGTGACCCGCACACCCTGGCCCGCCCGTGGGCCGTGCCCGGCACGCCCGGTCTCGAACACCGCATCGGCGGCATCGAGAAGCAGGACGGCACGGGCAACATCTCCTACGACCCGGCCAACCACGACTTCATGGTCCGCACCCGCCAGGCCAAGATCGACGGTATCGAGGTGCCGGACCTCGTCGTGGACGACCCGGACGGCGCGCGCACGCTGGTGCTGGGCTGGGGCTCCACGTACGGCCCGATCACCGCGGCCGTCCGCCGGCTGCGCACCAACGGTCACCCGATCGCGCAGGCGCATCTGGGCAACATCAACCCCTTCCCGAGGAATCTGGGCGAGGTGCTGAAGCGTTACGACAAGGTCGTGGTGCCGGAGATGAACCTGGGTCAGCTCGCCACACTGCTGCGGGCGAAGTACCTCATCGACGCGCACTCCTACAACCAGGTCAACGGCATGCCGTTCAAGGCCGAACAGCTCGCCACGGCTCTCAAGGAGGCCATCGATGCCTGAGGTCAACGAGCTGCTTTCCCTCGTCCCCAAGGCCGAGGCCAAGCAGTCCATGAAGGACTTCAAGTCCGACCAGGAAGTCCGCTGGTGCCCCGGCTGCGGTGACTACGCCGTGCTGGCCGCCGTCCAGGGCTTCATGCCGGACCTCGGGCTGGCCAAGGAGAACATCGTGTTCGTGTCCGGGATCGGCTGCTCCAGCCGCTTCCCGTACTACATGAACACCTACGGCATGCACTCCATCCACGGACGCGCGCCGGCCATCGCCACCGGGCTCGCCTCCTCGCGCCGCGATCTCTCCGTCTGGGTCGTCACCGGTGACGGCGACGCGCTGTCCATCGGCGGCAACCACCTCATCCACGCGCTGCGGCGCAACGTCAACCTCAAGATCCTGCTGTTCAACAACCGGATCTACGGGCTGACGAAGGGCCAGTACTCGCCCACCTCCGAGGTCGGCAAGATCACCAAGTCGACGCCGATGGGCTCGCTGGACGCGCCCTTCAACCCGGTGTCGCTCGCGATCGGCGCGGAGGCGTCCTTCGTGGCCCGGACCGTCGACTCCGACCGCAAGCACCTCACGAGCGTGCTGCGCCAGGCGGCCGACCACCCGGGCACGGCGCTCGTCGAGATCTACCAGAACTGCAACATCTTCAACGACGGTGCCTTCGAGGCGCTGAAGGACAAGGAGCGGGCTCAGGAGGCGGTCATCCGCCTGGAGCACGGTGAGCCGATCCGGTTCGGAATCGACAACTCCAAGGGCGTCGTACGGGACCCGGCGACCGGCGATCTCGTCGTCGTACAGGTGACGGCGGACAACGAGCACCAGATCCTGGTGCACGACGCGCACGCCGCCAGCCCCACGACGGCGTTCGCGCTCTCGCGGCTCGCCGACCCGGACACCCTGCACCAGACGCCGATCGGTGTCCTGCGCAGCGTCCAGCGGCCGGTCTACGACACGCTGATGAACGAGCAGCTCGACACGGCCGTCGAGCGGTACGGCAAGGGCGACCTGTCGCAACTGCTCGCCGGCAACGACACGTGGACGGTCGTCGGCTGACCCGCCCACACGTCCGTACGTCCCGGGGCCCGGATCTCGTCCTCCACGAGATCCGGGCCTCGTCGTTTCGCGTGTGAACCGGTGTCATGACCGTATGGCGATACGGACATGACAGCCCGGCCCGCCCGGCGCTACCTTCGTCGAACTGATGTGTGCGGTTCGGGAGGGCCAGTGAAGTCGGAAGGCGAGCAGCGCGCGGGATTGCTGTACGGGATCGGTGCCTACGGCATGTGGGGTCTGGTCCCCCTCTTCTGGCCGCTGCTGAAGCCCTCCGGCGCGGTCGAGATCCTGGCCCACCGGATGGTGTGGTCGCTGGCCGTCGTGGTGATCGCGCTGCTCGTGGTGCGCCGCTGGGCGTGGATACGGGAGTTGCTGGGCGAACCGCGCAAGCTCGGCCTGCTCGTGGTCGCCGCCACCGTGATCAGCGTCAACTGGGGCCTGTACATCTGGTCGGTCAACACCGGCCATGTCGTGGAGGCGTCCCTCGGCTACTTCATCAACCCCCTCGTCACCATCGCCATGGGTGTCCTGCTCCTCAAGGAGCGGCTGCGGCCCGCGCAGTGGGCGGCGGTCGGCGTCGGCCTCACCGCCGTACTGGTGCTGGCGATCGGGTACGGGCAGCCGCCCTGGATCTCGCTCACGCTGGCGTTCTCGTTCGCGACGTACGGCCTGGTGAAGAAGAAGGTCAACATCGGCGGTCTGGAGTCGCTGGCCGCCGAGACCGTGATCCTGTTCGTGCCCGCGCTCGGCTATCTGGTCTGGCTCGGGGCCTCCGGGGACGCCACGTTCGGACCGGAGGGGGCGGGGCACGCCGCGCTGCTGGCGGCCACCGGTGTGGTGACCGCCGTGCCGCTGGTGTGCTTCGGGGCGGCGGCGATACGCGTGCCGCTGTCGACGCTGGGGCTGTTGCAGTATCTGGCGCCCGTCTTCCAGTTCCTGCTGGGCGTCCTCTACTTCCACGAGGCGATGCCGGCCGAGCGGTGGGCCGGCTTCGCGCTGGTGTGGGCGGCGCTGACGATCCTGACGTGGGACGCGCTGCGGACGGCCCGGCGTACGAGGGCGACGGCGGAGGCGCTGCGGCGGGCGGACGCGAGGTCGAAGGCGAAGGCCGAAGCCGAGGCCGTGATCCGCGCTCAGTCGCCGGACGTGGTGAAGGCCGTGGGGCGGGCCGGGACGGGGACGTCGTCCGGGGAGTGAGGACCGTGCGGCTTCGGGAGCCTCCGGGGCCGTAGCCCCGTCGCCACGACCAGCAGTCCCAGCACCACCATCACCACCGGCACCACCAGCGCCGCCCGGAAGGCGCCCAACTCCCCATCCGCGCCTGTCGTCGAGGCCAGTCCGTACACGGCCGTCACCGCCGAGATACCGATCGCCGAACCGAACTGCGTCGACGTGTACAGCAGCCCGCTCGCCAGACCTTGCTCCTCCGGCGCGACACCGTCCGTCGCCGCGATCGACAGCGGCCCGTACGCCAACGCGAACGCGACGCCCGTCAGGATCAGTGTGGGGGCCATCAGAGCGAACGACCAGTCCGCGCCGACCGGCAGGAACAGCGCGTACGCCACGGTCGCCGCCGCGAAACCGCCCAGCGCCACCCGTGTGTTGCCGAACCGGTTGACCAGGACGGGCGTGAGGGTCGGGGCGAGGATCGCGTCGAGGCCCATCAGGGCCAGCGCGAGCGAGGTCTCCAGCGACGACCAGCCGCGCAACTCCTGGAGGTAGAGCGTCGCCATGAACTGGAAGCCGAAGAAGGACCCGAGGAACAGCATCGCGCCCAGATCCGCGCGGACCATCGACGCCTTCCGGAAGATCGCGAGGCGCACCAGCGGGACGGGCGAGCGGCGTTCGACGGTGACGAAGACGTACACCAGCAGCAGTCCGACGGCGAACGCCCCCACCGTCAGCGGCCAGCCGGCACCACCGTGCTCCAGCCGTACGACCCCGACGGCCAGCAACAGCATCGCGCCCGCCGCCGCGGCGGCCCCCGGCAGGTCGAAGCCGCTCGGCGTCTTCTCGGGTGCCGCGGCGGCCTCGGTACGCGGCAGCAGCTTGAGCGCGGCGATCAGAATGGCACCCGCGAGCAGTACGGGGGCGAAGAACACCCAGCGCCAGCCGATCTGCGTCAGCAGACCGCCGATGACCATGCCGAGCGAGAAGCCGCCGGCCGCCGTACCGGCGAAGACGAGCAGGGCGCGGTTGCGCTGCGGGCCCTCCTCGTAGGAGGTGGTGATGATCGACATCGCCGCCGGGGTCATGAAGGCCGCCGATACGCCGGTGACGAACCGGGCGACGAGCAGCATCCAGCCCTCGGTCGCGAAGCCGCCGAGGCCGGAGAAGAGCAGGAAGACCGTGAGCCAGACGAGGAACATCCGGCGCCGTCCAAGCAGATCGGCGGCGCGCCCGCCGAGCAAGGTGAATCCGGCGTAGCCCAGGATGTACGAGCTGATCACCCAGGCCGCGGTGCCGGTCGACAGGCCGAGGTCGGCCCGGATCGAGGGGATGGCGACGGCGAGCATCGCGATGTCGATCCCTTCGAGGAAGATCGTCCCGCTGAGGACCAGCAGCAGTGCCCAGGCCCGTGCGGACATGGCTGGGAGGGCGGGTGGCATGAGTGTCTCCTCGAACGGCACGACGGAAGAAGGGATCGGTTACTCGTTCGAGGGTCGGTTCCCTCTTGTAACCAACCTGATCCTGCGGCACGATCAGGTGCCATGGAAGAAGGCACTTCGAAGTCACCGAGGCACCCCACGGGTACCGTCACCGCGGCCACCGCTCTCGGAGCCGTCGCCGTGAGCGCCGCCGCCGTCACCGCCACCTCGCGCTGCGACTACGGAGACGCGGACCCCTTCCAGTGGGACACCCGCGAGGACTGCGAGGTACGGCAGATCCTCGACCGGATCGGCGACAAGTGGTCGCTGCTGGTCATCGCCCTGCTCGATGTGAGCACGATGCGCTTCACCGAACTGCGCCGGGAGATCGACGGCATCAGCCAGCGCATGCTGACGGTGACCCTGCGACAGCTCGAACGCGACGGCCTCGTGAAGCGCACGGTGCATCCGGTCGTGCCGCCGCGCGTGGAGTACCGGCTGACCCCGATGGGCCGGACGCTGCACACGACGATCAACGCGCTGGTGATCTGGACCGAGGAGCACCAGAACCAGATCGCGGCGGCACGCGAGGACTACGACAGGCGCGCGGCGGAGGCGGCGGCAGAGGCAGAGGCGGCGGCGCTCTGACGGTCGCCCGCTCCGGCTCCGGCGTGTTCACGGCGCGAGTCTCCGAACTCCGGCGTGTTCACGGCGCGCGAGGCGAAGTGAGCGTTACGACTGGCTCCATGACCTCGCGCACCCTCCACTGGAAGCTCGTCTTCGACACGACCGACCCGCACAGCCAGGCCGACTTCTGGGCCGAGGCCCTGGGTTACGAGGTCGAGGACAACAGCCCTCTGATCGAGCGGCTGCTGGGCATCGGAGCCGTACCGATCGAGCAGACGGTCGATTCGCACGGCCGCCGGGCCTGGCTCGATCTGACCGCCGTCCGTCATCCGGACGACCCCTTCGACCCGGACACGGGCGAGGGCAGGGGCAGGCGCATCCTCTTCCAGCGCGTACCGGAGACGAAGGCCGGCAAGAACCGCGTCCACCTCGACGTACACGCCGCGGACGGCCGGCGGGCGGAGGAGGTGGCGAGGCTGGAGGGGCTGGGCGCGACGGCTCTGTACGAGGCGAACGAGCCCGGCGGCGTATGGGTGACGATGACGGACCCGGAGGGCAACGAGTTCTGCGTGCAGTAGCCAGGGGTGCCCTACAGCGGTACATGTATCCGGAGTGCGAACACCCGTGTCCGATTCCCGCTCTTGACGCTGGGTCGAGCGCGCGTTGACCATCAGCACGCATCGTGCGCACCACCTTCCGTCAGTCCCCGTACGGAATTCGGAGCCCCCACACATGAAGCTCTGCTCGCTCTCCGTTCCCGCACGTTCCGTCCTCGTCAGCGCGCTCGCGATCGGCGGGCTGCTCGCGTCCGTCGCTCCCGCCGCGACGGCGTCACCGGCCGCCACGAAGACAACGGCCACGGCGCCCGCCGCCGTCCTCGCGGCCCCCGACATATCCCTCGCCAACGTCAAGGCGCATCTCACCCAGTTCTCCTCGATAGCCGCCGCCAACGGCGGCAACCGCGCCCATGGCCGCCCCGGCTATCTGGCGTCCGTCAACTACGTGAAGGGGAAGCTGGACGCGGCCGGGTTCACCACCTCCGTACAGCAGTTCACCTCCGGCGGGCGCGTCGGCTACAACCTGATAGCCGACTGGCCCGGCGGCGACCCCAACCAGGTCGTGATGGCCGGTGCCCACCTCGACTCGGTGACATCGGGCGCCGGGATCAACGACAACGGGTCCGGCTCCGCCGCCGTACTGGAGACCGCGCTCGCGGTGTCCAGAGCCGGGCTCCAGCCGACGAAGCATCTGAGGTTCGGCTGGTGGGGCGCGGAGGAGCTGGGGCTGGTCGGCTCCCGCTACTACGCGAACAACCTGCCGTCCGCCGAGCGCGCGAAGCTCGACGGCTACCTCAACTTCGACATGATCGGTTCGCCGAACGCCGGCTACTTCGTCTACGACGACGACCCGGCCATCGAGCAGACCTTCAAGACGTACTTCGCCGGGCTCGGCGTCCCGACGGAGATCGAGACCGAGGGCGACGGCCGTTCGGACCACGCCTCCTTCATGAGCATCGGCGTACCGGTCGGCGGGCTGTTCACCGGCGCCGGACGTACGAAGACGAGCGCCCAGGCCCAGAAGTGGGGCGGCACGGCGGGCCAGGCCTTCGACCGCTGCTACCACTCGTCCTGCGACACGACGGCGAACATCAACGACACGGCGCTGGACCGCAACAGCGACGCCGTCGCCTACGCGATCTGGGAGCTGGGGACCTGACGGCCGCTCCCCCGCCGGCCGACCTCACGCACTGATGTCCTTCGCCGTGAAACGCGCCCAGGCCGCCGAGCCGAACACGGCCGCGTACACGCCCTGCAGACCGAGATTCCGCAGCACGTCGTCCCAGTAGAACGGCTCGCGGAGCAGATCGGCGAAGGACAGCCAGTAGTGCGGGAAGAGATACGGGTGAATGCCGTGCAACTGCGGGATCGTGTTCAGGATCTGCACGGTGACGACCAGCCCGACCGTCGTCGCCATGGCCGCGATCCCGCTGTTGGTGAGGGTGGAGACGAACAGGCCGAGCGCCGCGAGCCCGATCAGTGAGGCGGCGACCACCAGCGCTATCAGCAGCGCCCTGACCAGCCCTTCGCCGAAGGAGATGCGCGTGCCCGAGATCGTGGTGACCTCGCCGAGCGGGAAGAGCAGCGCGCCCACGATCAGGGCGGAGACCGCCACCGCCACGGTCGCGGCCAGGCAGAACACCAGCGTCGCCGCGTACTTGGCCAGCAGCAGCCGGGTCCGGCCCGCCGGTGCGACCAGCAGATAGCGCAGGGTGCCGGCGTTCGCCTCGCCCGCGACCGAGTCACCCGCGACGACGCCGACCGCCATCGGGAGGAAGACCGGCAGCGTCGCGGCGAGCGCGGCGAAGACGAGGAACAGCCCGTTGTTGGTGATCTGGGTGAGGAAGGCCGGGCCTCCCTGTCCCCCACCGCCGCCGACCGAACCGCCGTCGCCCGTCTCGATCTTGATGGCGATGCCGATCAGGACCGGTACGGCGGCCAGCACGCCCAGCAGCGCGAGGGTGCGCCAGCGGCGGAAGGTGGTGGTCAGCTCGGAGCGGAGGAGTCCGAACGTCCAGAGCGGCGATACGGCGCGAGCGGCGACGGTGCGCGGGCCCGCGTCCGTGCCGGTACCTGTGCCTGTGCCTGTGCCTGTGCCTGTGGCCGTACCGGCGTCCGTACCCACGTCATCAACCCGCGACATCGAATCCCTCCCCGGTCAGCGCCACGAACGCGTCCTCCAGCGATGCCCGCTCGACCCCGAAGGCCCGTACGCGCACTCCCGCCCGTACCAGCCCCGCGTTCAGCTCCGCCGGTTCGGCCGGCTCCCCCTCGCCGGACACCGGCAGCTCCCCGGTCACCCTGTCCCCGGCCACGGTCACATCGGTGACCCCCAGCTCCTTCAGCACCCGCGCCGCGTCCCCCGGATCGGGCGTCGTGACCGCCAGCCGGCCGCGGGTGCCCGCCGCCAGCTCGGCGACCGTTCCCTGGGTCAGCAGCCGCCCGCGCGCCATCACGGCCGCGTGCGTACACACCTGCTCGATCTCGTCCAGCAGGTGCGAGGAGAGGAAGACCGTCGTCCCGTCCCCCGCCAGCTCCCGCACGAGCGCCCTGATCTCGCGCATGCCCTGCGGGTCGAGCCCGTTCGTCGGCTCGTCGAGCACCAGGAGTCTGCGGGGCTGGAGCAGCGCGGCGGCGAGCGCGAGACGCTGTTTCATGCCGAGCGAGTACGCCTTGGCCTTCTTGCCGCCCGCCGCCGTCAGCCCGACCCGCTCCAGGGCCCCGGCCACCCGGGCCCGGCGGGTGCGCGGGTCGGCGGTGGGGTCGGCGGAGTCGTACCGCAGGAGATTGTCGCGGCCGTTCAAGTACCCGTACAGCGCGGGCCCTTCGATCAGCGCGCCCACCTGGGGCAGTACGGCCCCGGCGGCGCGCGGCATGGCGCGGCCGAGGACCGACGCGGTGCCCGCTGTCGGTTCGATCAGGCCCATCAGCATGCGGATGGTGGTGGTCTTGCCGGAGCCGTTGGGTCCGAGGAATCCGAAGACGCTGCCGGCGGGCACGGCGAGGTCGAGTCGGTCGACCGCGAGCTGCCCGCCCCGGTAGCGCTTGCTGAGCCCGCGTGTCTCTATGACGACGGTCATCCCACGCCCATCCCTTCTCCCGGCCCCGTGCCCCCGGTGCCGACGGCGGACAGCGGTCCGCCCCGCCGTACGGAGCGTACGACGGGGCGGGCCACTCGTGTGCGGTACCGCGGTACCGCGACACCTCGCGCCACTTGGCGCTACTTCGCCTCGTTGGCGACCTTCACCAGCGTGTCCTTGTCGACCGCGCCGACGTAGACCTTGCCGTCGTCCGTCATCAGGGCGTTCACCAGGCGCGTCTTGAAGACCATGCCCGTACCGAACTTCCCCTCGACCTTGTCGCCCAGGGCGTCCATGAACTGCTGCGCCTGGGCCGGCATGTCCTTGGACACGGCACCGGCCGGGCTCTTGCCGCCCGTGTCGAGCCGGACCACCGAGGTCCAGCCCTCACCGATGACGTTCGGCTCGGTCCCGAGGTCCTCGGCGCCCTTGGGAACCTTGTGGGCCTCGTCCCTGCCGGTGGCCTTCGACTCGTCCGCCTCCGTCACCTTCGCGCCCTTGGGGGGCGAGAAGTCGAAGGTGGACGCGGCCGGCTTCGAGAAGTCGACCTTGGTGAAGCCGACGTCGATCGCCGCCTTGCCACCGCTGCTCGGCAGGAGGGTGAACTTC
Organism: Streptomyces sp. NPDC060366; assembly: GCF_042725135.1. Classification (NCBI taxonomy): domain Bacteria; kingdom Bacillati; phylum Actinomycetota; class Actinomycetes; order Kitasatosporales; family Streptomycetaceae; genus Streptomyces; species Streptomyces sp. NPDC060366. The sequence goes on from NZ_JBHXDC010000014.1 coordinate 147,983, forward strand.
AGCGGCGTACCGGTCTTGGAGTCGACCGCCACCTTGACGGAGCCGACCGTCGAGCCGTCCTGCTTGGGCTTGATCACCAGCTGGTAGGCGTCACGGCCCGCGATCCGCGCCGTGCCGTCCACGGTGACCGAGGTGGTGTCACCCGCGGCCTTCAGCGCCTCCCGCGCGAAGTCCTGGGGCGTGGCGGGCAGGTCCTTCGGAACGGCCTGGTCCTTGCCGTCCTCGCCCTTCGCCGAACCCTTCGCACCGGCGGGCGCCTTGGCGTGGTAGGCCTCGTTGGAGGCGCTGTCGTACGCCCACACCTCGCCGCTGTTGTGGATCAGGCTGTACTCGGCGGCACTGTCGAGGATCGACACCCGCTGCTTGCCGGGTCCGTCGGCGGCGATCCGCAGGGTGTGCTCGCCGGAGGCCAGCTCCATCAGCCGGCCGGTCGGCTCGGCGGCCGAACCGCCCTTCTCGCCGCCCTCGGTGCCGCCCTTCGGCGCGAACGCTCCGGCGGCGCCGCCGAGGCCGCCGATGGCCGGGATGCCGAGGTCGGTCTTGACCTTGACGGTGCCGGACAACTGCTCGGTCTCGGACGCCGCGATCTTCTCGATCAGTTCCTGCGCGCTGATCTTCGGCAGCTCCGGATCGCCCGCCGCGGCGAGCGCGGGGACGAGGCCGATGGTCGCCGCGGCCACTCCGGCCACCGCGACCGGGACCACATAGCGCGCCGCTCTGCGACGGCCCGCCGGAAGCTCCCCGGTCTCGCCGTTCTCGCCGGTGATCTGTGCGCTGTCGTTCGGTGCCATGTGTGCCCTACCTCCGTGGTCGGCGGCTTCCGTCCTCTTCACTCGTCCACCCCTTGCCGCCATTCTCACTCGAATTGGTCCGGGGTGGTGCTCTCCATAAGACCAAATCAGCTAATAGGAAGCGTCAACCCGCGGGCGCAACCTCGCGTACTGCTTCGGGATGACAAGGAGATGGGCCTTCTCCCCCATCCAGTAGGGGACGGGGGAAGAACAAGCCAGGGGTGGGGCCCGGTCGGGTGACGGGACGTCGGACGAGGCGCCGGACGGGGCGTCAAGAGGCGTACTCAGCCCGCCCGGTGGACCACCGCGTCGCAGAGCTCCAGCAGTGCGGACTTCGCGTAGCACTCGGGCAGCGGGGCGAGCGCCGAACGCGCCTCCTCCGCGTACCGGACGGTGTCCCGCCGTGCCTGCTCCAGCGCCGGGTGGGCGCGCAGCCCGACCAGCGCCTCCGCGTGCCGGGCGTCGTCCGTCAGGTCGCCGTCCAGCAGCTCGACCAGCGCCACGTCCTCCGGACGGCCGTGCGCCAGCGCCTGCTCGCGCAGCAGCAGCACCGGCAGCGTGGGGATGCCCTCGCGCAGGTCGGTGCCGGGGGTCTTGCCGGACTCGTGGGAGTCGCTGGCGATGTCCAGGACGTCGTCGGCGAGCTGGAAGGCGACGCCGAGCCGCTCCCCGTACTGGGTGAGGATGTCGGTGACCGTCTCGTCGGCGCCGGACGTCAGCGCGCCGAAGCGGCCCGACACGGCGAACAGGGCGCCGGTCTTGCCGGCGAGCACGTCGAGGTAGTGGCTGACGGGGTCGCGCCCGTCGCGCGGTCCGGCCGTCTCCAGGATCTGACCCGTCACCAGCCGCTCGAACGCCTCGGCCTGGATCCGTACGGCCTCCGGCCCGAGGTCCGCCAGGATATGCGAGGCGCGCGCGAAGAGGAAGTCGCCGGTGAGGACCGCGACGGAGTTGCCCCAGCGGCTGTTGGCGCTGTCCACACCCCGGCGTACGTCCGCCTCGTCCATCACGTCGTCGTGGTAGAGCGTCGCCAGGTGGGTCAGCTCGACGACGACGGCCGCCGGCACGATCCCGGGGGCGTACGGGTCGCCGAACTGGGCCGCCAGCATCACGACCAGCGGCCGGAACCGCTTGCCGCCGGCGCGCACCAGATGCTGCGCGGCTTCCGTGATGAAGGGGACCTCGCTCTTGGTGGCTTCGAGGAGACCCGCCTCCACGGCCGACAATCCGTTCAGGACATCGGCTTCAAGAGCCGGGTCCCGCACGCTCAACCCGAACGGCCCGACGACGGTCACGAGGGGTACTCCTGTCTGCTGACGATCACATGGATTGTCGATGTGTCGCTGCTGTCATTCAAGTCAGCGTATCCGGTCGGGTTTCGATCACCGTGGGCGCCTTCCCGGCTCCGCCCGTATGTTCTTGATCAGTAAATACGACAGGGACTGACCCTCTTTGTCCGCTCCCCCTGCCCGTTCGGGCTACCGGCGGTACGGGCCCCCAACACCCCACCACACTCAGGCCCTTTCGGTCATTGCGCGCTTTTTATCACTGCCGTCGCCGGGCAACACCGACGTAACGTGTCCAGCATCGATCCGGAAAGCGAGGCAGCACCGATGCCCGAGCAGAGCCCGCTCGAACCGGCCGAGGGCGATCCCTTCGGCCCGCACAACCTCCCGTACGGCGTCTTCACCACGGCCGACCAGCCCGAACGGCGCCGTCTCGGGGTCCGCGTCGGCGGCCATGTGCTCGACGCGGGAGCCGCCGCGCACGCGCTGGGCTCCCCGTACGCCGCGCTGCTGGACCGGCCCGGCCTCAACCCGCTGATGGCCGCCGGACGCACGGCCTGGCGCGATGTGCGCCGGGCGCTCACCGCCTGGGTCACGGTCCCGGCCCACCGTCCGGACATAGAACCGCTGCTGCACCCGCTCGGTTCGGTCACGATGCATCTGCCGTACGAGGTCGCCGACTACGTCGACTTCTACGCGAGCGAGCACCACGCCACCAACGTGGGCCGGATCTTCCGGCCCGACGGCGACGCGCTGACCCCCAACTGGAAGCATCTGCCGATCGGCTACCACGGCCGCGCGGGCACGGTCGTCGTCTCGGGGACGGACGTGACGCGCCCGTCCGGGCAGCGCAAGGGCCCCGCGGACCCCGTTCCGGTCTTCGGCCCCTCGGTGAAGCTCGACATCGAGGCGGAGGTCGGCTTCGTCGTCGGCACGCCCTCGCGGCAGGGCAGCCCGGTGGAGCTGGCCTCCTTCCGCGACCATGTCTTCGGCCTCTCCCTGCTCAACGACTGGTCGGCGCGGGACATCCAGGCCTGGGAGTACGTGCCGCTGGGCCCCTTCCTCGGCAAGTCCTTCGCCACGTCCGTGTCGGCCTGGGTGACGCCTCTGGAGGCCCTGGACGCGGCTCGCGTGACGCCCCCGGCCCGTACCGACGGCCTGCTCCCCTATCTGGACGACGCGGACGAGGAGGAGCCGGGCGGCTTCGACCTGCGGATCTCCGTATCCCTCAACGGCCACGTGATCTCGGAGCCGCCGTTCTCCACCATGTACTGGACGGCGGCGCAGCAGCTGGCCCATATGACGGTCAACGGCGCCTCGCTCCGTACGGGCGACCTCTTCGCCTCGGGCACGGTCAGCGGCGCCCGACGCGAGGAGCGCGGCTCTTTCCTCGAACTCACCTGGAACGGCACCGAGCCCCTCGAACTCCCCGACGGCAAGCGGACGTTCCTGGAGGACGGCGACGAGATCACGATGACCGCCTGGGCCCCGGGCCCGGACGGCACGCGCGTGGGCCTCGGCGAGGTGACGGGCCGCATCACGGCCGGGTGAGGGCCCGGCCGGTCATCTGGGCGGCGCCGACGCGTCCGACGGCGGGGCCGCCGAGTCCGAGTGCGGGGAGCACGCGGAGACCGACGGCGTGGAGACTAACGCCGCCTGGATGGCCGGCTGCGTGGACGGCGCGCTGCGCCTCCCCGAGGCCCCGCCCCCGGACTCCTGAAGCCCGTGAGCCGGAGCCTGTGAACGCCTCGGGGGGCCCCCCCCGGTCGGGGGGGGCCCCCCCGCGCGGGGGGGGCCCCCGACCGTCACTCCGCTCCTTACCGTCAGCGATCGAGGAGACGCATCACCGTGCACCGCACCCTGAGACGCATGATCACAGGGGTCCTGCTCGTGGCACTTCCCGCGCTGGGTGGTGTGGCCGTCGCGCCCGCCGCCCAGGCGCACCCGGGCCACGAACACGCCCTGGACTGGTCGAACTACGAGAAGGTCACCCTCACCAAGGACACCGGCGAGCCGATCGACCTCGCCGTGCTGCCCGACAGCCGTGTCCTGCACACCGCCCGCAACGGCGACGTACGGCTCACCGACCCCGGCACGGGTGTCACGAAGGTCGTCAACCACGTCGACGTGTACCAGAACTCCGAGATGGGGTTGCAGACGGTCACGCTCGACCCGGACTTCGCCACCAACAAGTGGGTCTATCTGTACTACTCGCCGCCGCTGAACACCCCGGCGGGCTCCGCACCGCAGACGCTGCCCGCCGGGCAGACCGACGCGTACTGGAAGCAGTGGGAGGGGTACGACACCCTGACCCGCTTCAAGTGGACCGGCGACAAGCTCGACCTCTCCACCGCCCAGGAGATCATCCGGGTCGACGCCAACCGCGGCCAGTGCTGCCATGTCGCCGGTGACGTGGACTTCGACAGCAAGGGCAATCTCTACCTCGCGACGGGCGGCAACACCCCGGCGTCGGGCCCGAACGTCAACGGTTACACGCCGATCAACGACGCGGCCGGCTTCAACCCGGGTCTGGACGAGCGCCGCGGCGCGGGCAGCACGAACGACCTGCGGGGCAAGATCCTGCGGATCGACGTCCAGGAGGACGGCAGTTACGAGATCCCGGAGGGCAACCTCTTCGAGCCGGGCACGGCCAAGACGCGCCCAGAGATCTTCGTGATGGGTCTGCGCAACCCGTTCCGCCTCGCGGTGGACCAGAAGACCGACGCCGTGATGTGGGGCGACTACGGCCCCGACGCCGGTACCGCCGACCCGAACCGCGGGCCGATGGGTTACGTCGAGTGGCAGACCACGACCAAGCCGCTCAACGGCGGCTGGCCGTACTGCACGGGTGACAACACCAAACCCTACCGGGACTTCGACTTCGCCACCCTCACGCCCGGCCCCGCCTTCGACTGCGCGAAGCCGGTCAACGACTCCCGCTGGAACACCGGTCTGACCGAGCTGCCCCCGTCCGCGCCGGCCACGCTCTGGTACGGCGACAGGGACAGCGACCAGCCGTGGCCCGAGCTGACCGCCTTCCGCGGTCCTGGCGGTCCGGGTGGCCAGGCCCCGATGGGCGGTCCGGTCTACCACTACGACGCGGACAACCCCTCGCCGGGCAAGTTCCCGGAGTACTGGGACGGCAAGGCGTTCTTCGCGGAGTTCTCGCAGGACTACGTCGCGGCGTTCACGCTCGACGGGCCGGACGGCCCGGTGAGCAAGCTGGAGAACGTGCTGCCGAACAGTGAGCGTTCGCAGAACGGCATTCCGCAGTGGGACAACCCGATGGACCTGGAGTTCGGTCCGGACGGCGCGCTCTACGTCCTCGACTACGGAGACGGCTTCTTCCGGCAGAACCCCGACGCGGGTCTCTACCGGATCGACTACGCCGAGGGCAACAAGGCGCCCACCGCCGTGATCAAGGCCGACAAGACGTCCGGTCAGGCCCCGTTGCAGGTCTCGTTCAGCGCGACCGGCTCCAGCGACCCGGAGAACGGCGACCTCACCTACCAGTGGGACCTCGACGGCGACGGCACGTTCGACGCCACCGGGCCCACGGTCAACCGTACGTACCCGGACAACGGGCAGTTCCAGGCCCGGCTCAAGGTCACCGACCCGCAGGGCAAGTCCGGACTGACGAGTCGTCAAATCACCGTGGGCAACACGGCGCCGACGGTGAAGATCACCTCGCCGCCCGACGGCGGGTTCTTCAACTGGGGCGACGCCGTGCCGTACGGCATAGCCGTCGAGGACCCGGAGGACGGCACCACGCCGGACTGCGCCAAGGCGGCGTGGACCTTCGGTCTCGGGCACAACCAGCACGGCCACCCGGTCAACAGCGGCACCGGCTGCACGGGCGGCGTCCTGACTCCGGCCGACGCGGGACACGGTGACACCGAGAACGTCTTCGGCGTCCTCGGGATCACCTACACCGACAAGGGCGCGGGCGGCGTTCCGCCGGCCACCGGTGACGCCCAGGTGGTGCTCAACCCGGCGCTGATGCAGGCCGAGCACTACGACTCGGCGGAGGGTGTCACGGTCACGGACGACACCACGGCGTCCGGGCAGCGCAAGCTGACCTCGTTCGACGCGGGCGACTGGATCGCGTACGACCCGGTGTCGTTCGCCGGGATCAACGGGGTCAAGACCCGCGCGAGCGGCGCCGGCACGCTGGCGCTGCGCTGGGGGTCGGCCGACGCGGAGCCGTTCGCGACGGTACCGGTCCCGGCCGGTGAGGGCTGGCAGACCGTCACCACCGCGCTGGGGAACGCCCCTTCGGGGACCGGCGAGGTCTTCGTCACCACCTCCGGCGGTGTCGAGCTGGACTCGCTGACCTTCCAGGGAGCGGGTGTCGCGGACAAGACCGCGCCCAAGGTCACCGCCACGCTCAACCCGCCGAGGCCCAACGGTGACGACGGCTGGTACACCAGCAACGTGTCGCTCGCGGTCGCGGCGACCGACAACGGGACGGTCGCCAGCCGTCAGTACTCGATCGACGACGGGGCCACCTGGCAGTCGGCCAACGCGGCCGTCACGCTGTCCCGCGAGGGCGCCACGACGGTCCGTTACCGGGCGACCGACAACGGCGGCAATGTGTCCGAGGTGGGCTCGCTCACCGTACGCATCGACCGCACCGGTCCCACGGTGACGGCCACCGGTATCGACGCCGACGGCGTCTACGGCGACTCCAAGCGCCCGGCGCCGGTCTTCTCGGCGACGGACGCGGTCTCCGGCGGGGCGACCGTCACGGCCACGGTGGACGGCAAGGCCGTCACCTCCGGGCAGGCGCTGGAGCTGTGGCGGCTGCCGCTGGGCAACCACGACCTCACGGTCAGGGCCCGGGACAAGGCCGGCAACACCACCACGAAGACGGTGGCCTTCACCACCCGTACCTCCTACGCGGACATCCGCGCGCTGATCACCCAGCTGCGGGCCGACGGCCTGATCACGGCGCAGGGACAGCAGCGGCTGACCGTACGGCTCGGCCAGGCCGAGGCGCACTCCGACGCGGGACGCACCAGTCAGGCCGCGGCCGTACTGGAGTCGTTCGCCGGATACGCGGGCGACACCGCCCTCGTACCGGACAGCGCGGCGGGCGCGGCCCTGGCACGGGACGCGCGGGCGCTGAAGGGAGGCGCCACCGGCTGACGACGGGACCGACAGGGCTGCCCCGCCTCCACGCCCCGCTCTCACAGGCGGGGCGGTCCTGTGCCCGGACTCCTTCACGGGGACCCGCTCGCGGAGACCTGTTCGCAGAAAGCCCGTCAATGCGGGTTCCGTCAACAAGGCGGCAACTTTCGGCGATCTGTGAAAAAGTTGCCGGACGTCGCCCGCGCGCCACCGCGACCCCGTGACCCCGGGCCCTCAAGAGCACGGGCCTTGCCGGGCCTTACGGTGCCCGGCCCCCGCACCGCCCGCGTACCGCCCCCACGACATCTTCCGAAAGCTGTCCGCAGGCGTCCAGAGGAGTTACGTCCGTGAACATCCAGTACCGCGTGTTGAGTCTGCTGCGTGACAACGGCCCGCTGTCCCGCGCGCAACTCGCGGACCGGCTGGAGGTTCCGCGCCCGCGGCTGCTCGGCGAGCTCGACCGCATGGTCGCCGCCGGGCGGGTCAGCGAGGCGGGCCCCGCCGCCTCACGCGGCGGGCGGCGCTCGACCCTCGTACAGCTCGATCCCGGTCTGCGGTTCGCGGCCGTCGATCTGGGCGCCAGCTCCGTCGACATCGAGATCACCGACGGCGCGCTGACGCCCGTTGCCTCCTGCTCCGAGCCCGCCGACATCCGCTCGGGGCCGGTCGCCGTGCTCGGCCGCGTCAGCGAACTCCTGCGCGCGATGGCCGAACAGGGACACTACACCCGGCTCGACGCCATCGGTATCGGCCTGCCGGGGCCGGTCAGCTTCCGGGAGGGCGTACCGGTCTCGCCGCCGATCATGGTGGGCTGGAACCGCTTCCCGGTACGCGACACCCTCGCCCGCGCGCACGGCTGCCCGGTCGTGGTCGACAACGACGTCAACGTGATGTCCCTGGGCGAGCAGCACAGCGGTGTCGCGCGGACCGTCGACCATCTGCTCTTCGTGAAGATAGGCAGCGGTATCGGCTCCGGCATGCAGCACCACGGCCGTATCTACCGGGGCGCGGAGGGGTGCGCCGGCGACATCGGGCACGTCCAGGTGGAGGCCGAGGCAGCGGGTCCTGTCTGCTCCTGCGGGAACACCGGCTGTCTGGAGGCGTACTTCGGCGGGGTGGCGCTGGCCAGGGACGCCACCGAGGCCGCGAAGTCCGGCCAGTCGCCCGCCCTCGCCGAACGGCTCGCCGAGCGAGGGGTGCTGACCGCGCTGGACGTGGCGCAGTGCGCGGACGGCGGCGACAACACGAGCGTCAACCTCGTCCGGGCGGGCGGCCACCGGGTCGGCCAGGTCCTCGCCACACTGGTCAGTTTCATGAACCCGTCGATGATCGTGATCGGCGGCGGGCTGACCGGGCTGGGCTATCCCCTGCTCGCCGAGATCCGCAGCGTCGTGTACAAGCGCTCGCTTCCCCTGGCCACCGGCAATCTGCCGATCGTCATGTCCGAACTCGGACCCCGCGCGGGGGTCGTGGGCGCGGCGCTGCTGGCGAGCGAACTCGCGTACGGCGAGGAGTCCGACGACATGGAGTCGTGAGGCCCGCTCGGGCGCGCCCCGTGCCGCGCTCCCCGAGTGGCGCGCCGGCGACGGTTGCGTGACCATGGCCGGAGGAGGAGAGCCGACATGATCGATGCTGCGGACATCCGTGAATGGCGCACCCACGAAGTGGTCGACTCCGGTGGGCGCAAGATCGGTTCGCTGGAGGCGGTGTACGTCGACACGCGTACCGACGAGCCGGCGGTGGCGACCGTGCTGACCGGCATCCCGACCCGGCGCAGACTGGTCTTCGTCCCGCTGTCGGGAGCCGTCGTGGGACCGGGCTACGTCAGGGTCAACTACCCGAAGTCCGTCGTGAAGGACGCGCCGTCGATGGGTACGGACGACGTGCTGCCCGCCGAGGACGAGAAGGAAGTCTTCTCCCACTACGACCTGGCCTACCAGCCGGGCCCCAGCGGAGAACGTCAGCTCGCCCGCCGCTGACCGGCGGACTTCCGGCAGAGTGCGCGTACGCTGCCGTCGATGGACGAATGGCGTGGCTTCACCAACAAGCTGCTCTACTGCGTGCAGTTCAGCGCCCAACTTGACGGCGTCGAGGCCGCCCGCGTCGGCGCTCTGATCGCCGACGGTCTGCTGGGCGACGATCCGCCGGCCGACCGGACCCGGATGCTCGCGGACGCCCTGAGGTCGCCGGAGCTGATCACCGATGGCGACTGGCAGCCGCACGGCGAGCGGGAGGTCCGCGGTTTCCTCGACGCCCTGCTGACCGAGCTCGCGGACGGCGGCGGCTCCGCGGCATGAGCGCCCGTGTGGCGCCGGATTACCGTACGGGTGCCGGGACCGCGCACACCGCGGCCACCGCGTCCGTGTCCCAGTAGAACGGCCGGACCTCGGCGATGCGGCCGTCGGCGACCTTGATCGTCTGAAGGATCGGGAAGTCCAGCTCACGGCCGGTCGCCCGCGCGCGGGCGTGGACCCGGGTGAGGACCACCGAGGTCTCCCCGGTGGCGAGGAATTCCTGCTCCACCATCTCGAAGGACTCCCACACACCGCCCATCGCGAGGAAGAACCTTTCCATGCCCTCGTGGCCGCGCCAGATTCCGCCGTAGGGCAGGCCGTCGGCCTGGTGCAGTACGACATCGGTCGAGAAGAAGGGCGCGAGCACGTCGAACGAGGCCTCGCCGGGCCCGCCGGCCGCCAGGTACTGCGCCTCGGCCGCGTACATACCGGTGAGGACGGTCTTGGGGTTCGTCATGCCTCGAGCATGATCAGTCCGCCGGGGCGGCGCTGGCGGCAATCGGACATGGACGTGACCGGGCCCCACAGAGACAGGGCCTGTCGTTCGGATCAGGCCCTAGCGCTTCTCCGCGTCGACGAACGCCTTCACCGCCGTGGTCGCGGCCCGCTCCACCAGCGCCACGCCGCTCTTGTAGGACGGCTGCCCGTCGGACAGCACCGCGACGAGCAGGGTGCGGCCGCCGTGCTCGACGCGTCCGATGCTGTTGACGTCCCACAGCTCCGTCTCGCTGCGCGGCAGCCAGCCGTTCTTCAGCGCCGGCGTGGCCCCGGGCCGCTTGCCGTCGTCGGCGGCGGATATCCCCCACCGCTGGTTCGCCTCGACCGTGCTCATGAGGGAGCGCAGGTAGTCGCGGGAGGGTGCGGTGAGCGGCGAGTGGGCGTCGCCGAGAACGGCCTCCAGGAGCACCATCTGGTCGGCCGCGGTGGTGCGGGTCAGGCCCCAGTGACCGTCCTTGTCGGTGTGGGTGGCCTTCAGACCGAGTCGTTCGTTGGCGGCGTTCAGGCCGTCGGTCCTGCCGATGGCCTTCCACAGCGCGTTCGTCGCGTCGTTGTCGCTCTTGCGGATCATCTCGGCGGCCAGCTTCTTCTGCGGCGCCGTGAGGGACGTCCCGCGGTCCTGGGCGTCGAGCAGGAGGGCGGCGAGTATGTCGACCTTGACGACACTGGCCGTGTCGAAGGCCCCGGCACCCTCGCCGTAGGCGGCCGCGTACCGTCCGTCGAGATCCCGCACGGCGACCGTGTAGCGGCCGTCGCTGGCTGGCAGCGCGTCCAGGGCCTTGTTCATCGCCCTGTCGACACCGGCCGACGTGGCGGCGGCGTGGGGCGCCCCGCCGGCGGTACCGGCGGCGGCGAGTACGGGGGCCTGCACCGTCACGGCGAGGACGATCGCGGCCACGGCCAATTGCTGGGGCTTACGGAAACTAAGCACAAACCGGACATTAGGCAATGCGGGTCCCAGCGGGCAACGTGCGTATCGTCACACGGATACCTGTGCCCGGCCCGTCGGACCACCGGGCCGGGCGCAAGGACAGCAGTCGATCTAGCAGGTCAGATCGCGGCCCGGCGCGGTGCGCAGGACGCGGGTGAACTGCTTGTACAGCTCGACCCGGTGTTCCATCTGCGCGGGGTTGCCGCCGTCGCACTCGGCGGATCCGTTCAGGCTCCAGATCGTCTGCCCGAAGCCCTTCTTGTTCACCATCGCGTCGTGCCCGGTCATCGTGCCCGGCCCGGACTGGGTGTTCCAGTACCAGAGGGCCGTCATCCACGCGACGGCCGGATCGGTCTCGACCAGCCACGGATTGTTGAGCAGGTCGATGCCCAGCGCGTCACCGGCCGCCTTGTAGTTGAAGTTCCAGCTGAGCATGATCGCGCCGCGCCCGTAGTACGCGTCCCGGCCGGCCGGGCAGCCGTAGGGCTGGGTGTCGTCGCAGAAGATCGGGTACATGTCGGGGTTCTGCGACACCACGTAGAACAGCCCGCCGGTCTCGTGGCTGACGTTGGCGAGGAAGGCCGCCGCCTCCTGCTTGCGGGTCGTCCGGCTGCCGGTGCGCGCGAAGGCCGGGTAGGCCTCGGTGGCCTCGACGAGCCCGTCGTACGTGAAGAACGGGTCCCGGTCCGGGAACATCCGCTCGAACTGGGACTCGGCGACGACGAAACGCGGCTTGTGGTGCGCGCCTCCCGCTTCGCCCGCCGCGCCCCGGTCGCTCGCGCTCCGCGAGGACTGGGCCGCCGCGGGCAGTGCGGCGACGAGCAGGCCGCAGACCAGCAGCAGGGCGGCCATGACGGCCGTGGTGCCTCTTCTCAACACTGTTGGTTCACTCCTGAACGGTGTGTGGGGACAGGCGTTCATGGGACAGCGCTCATCCACAACTGCCTTCCAGGAGGGTGCAGTTACGCGGACGCCGCCGCGCAGAGGCTACGGGCAGGGACCCCTCCCCGGATAGGTCCATACCAATTCTTGGGAAAAGCGGGGACGGCTCATTTCCCGGGGAGCAACCGCACCTCGGCGCTCGGCGGCAGCTTGTCCCACCAGTGCGCGTACCGGCTGTAGACCCCCGGTTCCCGGCCCGCGAGGAACGCCGTCAGCGACAGCGCCTCCCCCGCGAGTCCCGCCCAGGTCTCCTCCGGCAGCGGGTGGAAGGCCCGCGCCTCGATCCCCCCGGCGACCGGGCGCCAGAGCCCCGCGACGTACCCGTCGACCAGGAGCGTCGGCAGCACGTCGCCGTTGATCCGGATGACAAGGCGGCGGTAGTCGGGCGGAATGACCCGGCTCCGGTCGGAGTACGCCAGCAGCGTGCTGTCCCACATCGCCATCAGCCGGGGCGGCGCCGGCGTGTCGCCCGCGGGACGGGGCGCGCCCGGGACGTCGTACAGCTCCACGCCGTCCGGCCCCGTCAGCACGTCGAGCCCGCCGGAGAGCGTCCTCAGCGCCTCCCTGACGCGTGCCCGCTGAACCAGCGCGAACTGCGACATGTCCGCCACCGACGCAGGGCCGAACCCCTCCAGATAGCGCACTATCAGCCTCGACAGCGCCGCCGCCGACGTCTCCTTGTCCCGGAGCCCCGACCACGCGCCGGCCGCGACGTACGACGGCCGGGAGCCGAACGACCACGGTGTCCCGGTGGGTACGTGCAGCAGCGGCGCGTATCCCCGCAGTCCGCGCCACGCCCCGGGGCCGGGCGGGGCGCCCAGCCGCTCCCCCAGCCACGTCTCCAGCTCGGCGGCGGTCCTCGGCCGGTCGGCATGGCCCAGCAGAGCGGGTACGAGCACATCGGCGTCGTCGAGGGTGAGTCCCGTCGCCGTGAAGCGGCTGTCGAGCCTGCCGCCCCGCAGTGTCGGCTCCACGGCCTCCCGGAACGTCCGGTGGTCGTCGGCGTGGACGGCGTGCAGCGTGATCCGCATCAGCGTCGCCTTCACCACCTCGTAGCCGGTGAAGGCGGCGTCGAGGGCGGCCGGATCGAAGTCGGCGGTCCTGTTCCACAGCGCGACGTACGGCGAGGCCGCCTGCTGGGCCTGGAGGGCGACGACACGGCGGACGGCGTCGGCGACACCCAGCGGCTCCCGGCGCAGCAGAAGCTGTCGGGCGAGTGTGGAGCGGTTCAGCTCCGATGCGGTGATCTTCACGCCGGGATTCTGCCTCCGACGGGCCCGCGAACGCCACCGTTCGACGGCCGGCGGCAACCGGCCACTCCGCCGCCCGGCACCCACCACGCGGACCACGCCGGACAGGGCGATCGTCAGGGGCGCTCGGCCGCCGAACAGGGCCTAAGCTCGGCCAATGGCCAAGTATTTCGACGTACACCCCGACAACCCTCAGCGGCGCACCATCGCGAGTGTGGCCGAGAGCATCCGGTCCGGCGCGCTCATCGCGTACCCCACGGACTCCTGTTACGCGTTGGGCTGCCAGCTCGGCAGTCGGGACGGCATCAGCCGGATCCGGTCCATCAGGGACCTCGACGACCGTCACCACTTCACGCTCGTCTGCCAGAACTTCTCGCAGCTCGGTCAGCTGGTGCAGATCGACAACGACGTGTTCCGCGCGATCAAGGCGGCGACGCCCGGCAGTTACACCTTCATCCTGCCGGCGACCAAGGAGGTGCCGCGTCAGCTGCTGCACCCGAAGAAGAAGACCGTCGGGGTCCGGATCCCCGACCATGTCGTCGCCCAGGCCCTGCTCGCGGAGCTCGGGGAGCCGCTGCTCTCCAGCACGCTGCTGCTGCCCGACGAGGCCGAGCCGATGACCCAGGGCTGGGAGATCAAGGAGCGCCTCGACCACGTGCTGGACGTCGTGGTCGACTCGGGCGACTGCGGCACCGAGCCGACCACGGTCATCGACTTCTCCGGCGGCGAGCCGGAGATCGTGCGCCGTGGGGCGGGCGACCCCGCGCGGTTCGAGTAGGCGGCCCGGTCCGGCCGCGCGCCACCGGCCGGGGCGGCTCTCGCGTCGCCGCCCCGGGCCCGCGCGCCTACGCTGGTCGGAGGCTGTCCGGACCGTAGCTCCCGACCGTCCGGGCGGAGGAAGGAAGTCCCGCCATGGCGATCATCTCGCGCGGATTCCACGGCCGGCGGCCCGCTCCCGGCCGGGATCTGCCGCCCGGACAGTACGAGGTCCACGACTTCCCCGTCCTCTCCGCCGGTCCCACGCCGCGCGTGGCACACGAGGACTGGGAGTTCACCCTCACGACCGAGACGGGCACCGAGCACACCTGGGACTGGGCGCGGCTGATGGCGATGCCCGGCGAGACACCAACGGTGGATCTGCACTGTGTGACGAAGTGGTCGAAGTTCGGCACGCGGTGGGAGGGCGTCTCGCTCGACCTCCTGATGGAGGATGTCGAGACGGCCGCCGAGTTCGCCCTCGTCCACTCCTACGGCGGCTACACGACCAACCTCCCGCTGGAGGACCTTCTCGACGGCAAGGCGTGGATCGCCCACCGCTACGACGGTGAGGAGCTGGCCCCCGAGCACGGCGGCCCCGCGAGGCTGCTGGTGCCGCACCTGTATCTGTGGAAGTCGGCGAAGTGGGTGCGCGGGATCGATCTGCTGCTCGACGACGAGCCCGGGTTCTGGGAGGGCCTGGGCTATCACTCCTACGGTGACCCGTGGCGCGAGCAGCGGTACCAGGGCGACTAGCCACCGTCCCCGGACGGCTTCGCTGGCTGGTGGCGGAGCTGGTCGACCGGCGTACCGAGTCGCGGACGGCCCGGACGCTGGTGTTCGACGTGCCCGGCTGGCCGGGGCATCTGGCGGGCCAGCATGTCGACGTACGGCTGACGGCCGAGGACGGCTACAGCACACAGCGCAGCTACTCACTGGCGTCCGCTCCAGACGGTGAGCGCGTCGAGCTGACGGTCCAGCGGGTGCCGGACGGCGAGGTGTCGCCGTATCTGATGGACGACCTGGAGCCCGGCGACCGCGTGGAGCTGCGCGGTCCGGTCGGCGGCTGGTTCGTCTGGCGGCCGGAGCAGCGCGAGCCGGTGCTGCTGGTGGCCGGCGGCTCCGGGCTGGTGCCGCTGATGTCGATGGTGCGGGTGCGCGGCGCCGTGGGCGGGCGGGCGCCGTTCCGGCTGCTCTACTCCGTACGCGAACCGGACGATCAGCTGTATGTGCCCGAACTGCGTCGCGGGGCGCCCGACCTCGGCACGGCGTATCTCTACACACGTACCGCTCCCCCCGAACACCCCAGGCCGGTCGGCCGGTTGAGCGCGGACGACCTGGTGCGTTCGGGCTGGCCGGCCGATGTCCGGCCGACGTGTTACGTGTGCGGGCCGACCGGCTTCGTGGAGACGGCCGCGTCGCTGCTCATCGGCCTCGGCCACTCCCCCGACCGGATCAGGACCGAACGCTTCGGCCCCAGTGGAGGTTGAGATGAACGTCGACGGGACTCGCGATCAGGCATACGAGAGGGAGGAGCGGGACGAGACGTACGCGGACGGCAACGCGCTGGGCGGCCCGCTCTCCGAGATCTTCGCGGTCGACCTGACTGCCGCCGTCGGCCGCTGTGCCGGTTGCGGCGCCACGGGTCCGATGGCCCGGCTGCGCGTCTACGACCGGGCACCGGGTCTGGTGGCCCGGTGCCCGGACTGCGGGCGGGTGGTGCTGCGGCTGGTCCGGGGGCCGGACACGGCGTGGCTCGATCTCCAGGGGGCGTCCTCGCTCGCCATTCCCCTCGGCCCGCCGTCCTGACCCCGCCCCGGACCGGAGTTGACGTCAGTCGCTTGTGTCAGGCACCCACCCTGCGTTTGTTCCAGACGTCGAACCCCACGGCGGCCAGCAGCACCAGGCCCTTGATGACCTGCTGGAAGTCCGTGCCGATGCCGACCAGGGACATGCCGTTGTTGAGGACACCGAGCACGAGTCCGCCGATGATCGCGCCGAAGACCGTGCCGACACCGCCGCTCATCGACGCGCCGCCGATGAACGCGGCCGCGATGGCCTCCAGTTCGAAGTTGACGCCGGCCTGCGGGACGCCCGCGTTGAGGCGCGCCGCGTAGACGATTCCGGCCAGCGCGGCGAGCACGCCCATGTTGACGAAGACCAGGAAGGTGACGCGCCGGTCCTTCACGCCGGAGAGTTTCGCCGCCGCGCGGTTGCCGCCGAGCGCGTACACATGGCGGCCGACGACCGCGTTGCGCATGACGTAGCCGAAGCCGATGAGGAGCGCGGCGAGCAGCAGCAGGACGACCGGGACGCCGCGGTAGCTCGCGAGGGTCATGGTGAAGGCGAGGACCGCCGCGGCGAGAGCCACGCACTTGGTGAGGAAGAGATTGCGGGGCAGGACCTCCAGCTCGTACTCCTTCTGCCGCCGGCGGTCCCGGACCTCCTGGATGAGTGCGAAGGCGAGCAGTGCCAGCCCCAACAGGAGTGTCAGATTGTGGTAGTTGGTGACCGGGCCGATCTCCGGGAGATAGCCGGTGGAGATCTTCTGGAAGCCCTCGGGGAACGGGCCGAGCGAGCGCGAGCCGAGGAAGATCTGTGTGCCGCCGCGGAAGAGCAGCATCCCTGCGAGGGTGACGATGAACGACGGGATGCCGACGTACGCGATCCAGAAGCCCTGCCAGGCGCCGGCCACCGCGCCGATGGCGAGGCCCAGTACGAGGGCGAGCACCCACGGGATGTCGTGTTCGACCATCATCACGGCGCAGGCGGCCGAGACGAAGGCGGCCAGTGAGCCGACGGAGAGGTCGATGTGGCCGGCGATGATGACGATCATCATGCCGATGCCCAGCACGAGGATGTAGCTGTTCTGGAGGACCAGGTTGGTGACGTTGTTGGGCTTGAGGAGTACGCCGTCGGTCCATATCTGGAACAGCACGACGATCAGCGCGAGCGCGATGAGCATGCCGTACTGGCGCATGTTGCGCCGCGCCGCGTCCAGCAGCAGATCACGGGTCGCCGAGGAGCGCGGGCGGGCGGGCTTCGGCGGATCGCCCTGGGACTTGGAGAGGTCGGTGGTGGCCGGACCCATGTCTGCTACCTCGTGTTCCTGGTCATGTGGCGCATCAGCACTTCCTGGGTGGCGTCCGCGCGCTGGATCTCACCGGTGAGCCGGCCGGCGGCCATCGTGTAGACGCGGTCGCACATCCCCAGCAGCTCCGGGAGTTCGGAGGAGATGAAGACGACGGCCTTGCCCTGTGCGGCGAGCCGGTCGATGACGGTGTAGATCTCGTACTTGGCGCCGACGTCGATCCCGCGTGTGGGTTCGTCGAGCAGGAGCACATCGGGCCCGGCGAAGATCCACTTGCTGAGGACGACCTTCTGCTGGTTGCCGCCCGAGAGCCGGCCGGCCTGCTCGAAGACCGTCGGTGCCTTGATGTTCATGCTCGTGCGGTAGGACTCGGCGACGCGGGTCTCCTCGTGCTCGTCCACGATCCCGCGCCGCGCGACCTTCGGCAGGGCGCTCAGGGTGATGTTGCGGCCGATGGTGTCGATGAGGTTGAGCCCGTACTGCTTGCGGTCCTCGGTGACGTACGCGATGCCGTGTTCCACGGCCTGGGGCACGGTCTTCGTGACGATCTCCCGGCCGTCCTTGAAGACGGTCCCGCTGATGTTGCGGCCGTAGGAGCGTCCGAAGACGCTCATGGCGAGTTCGGTGCGGCCGGCGCCCATCAGACCGGCGATGCCGACGATCTCGCCGCGGCGGACATGGATCGAGACGTTGTCGACCACCTTGCGCTGCTGGTCGATCGGGTGGTGCACGGTCCAGTCGCGGATCTCCAGTGCGGGGCGCGCCTCGGGATCGCCGTCGTGCGGGGTGCGTTCGGGGAAGCGGTGGTCGAGGTCGCGGCCCACCATGCCGCGGATGATGCGGTCCTCGGTGGTCGACTCGGCACGCACGTCCAGGGTTTCGATGGTGCGGCCGTCACGGAGGATGGTGACGGAGTCGGCGACCTCGGCGATCTCGTTGAGCTTGTGCGAGATGATGATGGAGGTGATGCCCTGTGCCTTCAATTCCCTTATGAGGAGCAGGAGTTGGGCGCTGTCCCCGTCGTTGAGCGCGGCGGTCGGCTCGTCGAGGATGAGCAGCTTCACCTCCTTGGCGAGTGCTTTCGCGATCTCCACCAACTGCTGTTTGCCCACGCCGATGTCGGCGACACGGGTCTGTGGGTGCTCGGCGAGTCCCACCCTCTTCAGCAGCGCGGCGGCGTGCTTCAGCGTCTCGTTCCAGCTGATGATCCCGTGTCTCGCGTGCTCGTTGCCGAGGAAGATGTTCTCCGCGATCGACAAGTACGGGATCAGGGCCAGCTCCTGATGGATGATCACGATGCCGCGCGCCTCGCTGGCGCCGATGTCCTTGAACGCGCACGGGGAGCCCTGGAAGAGGATCTCGCCCCCGTAACTGCCGTGCGGATGGACCCCGCTGAGGACTTTCATCAGCGTGGACTTGCCCGCGCCGTTCTCGCCGCAGATGGCGTGCACCTCCCCCGGGGCGACGTTGAGCGTGACGTCGGAGAGCGCCTTGACCCCGGGGAAGGTCTTGACGATGGAGCGCATCTCCAGGACGGGTGCGGTCACTTCAGGTCACTCGCCTTGATGTAACCGGAGTCGACCAGAACGGACTGGTAGTTGGCCTTGTCGACGCTGACCGGGTCCAGCAGATAGGAGGGGACGACCTTCTTCTCGTTGTCGTACGTCTCCTCGTCGTTGACCTCGGGCTTCTTGTCGTTGAGTACCGCGTCGGCCATCTGCACGGCCTGTTTGGCCAGCGCCCTGGTGTCCTTGTAGACGGTCTGCGTCTGCTGTCCGGCGACGATCGACTTGACCGAGGCGACCTCCGCGTCCTGGCCGGTGACGACCGGGTACGGCTTGGCGGCGGTGCCGTAGCCGTCCGACTTCAGGGCGGAGAGGATGCCGATGGAGATGCCGTCGTAGGGCGAGAGCACGGCGTCCACGTCGTCGGAGCCGTACGACTTGGTGAGCAGGTCGTCCATCCGCCGCTGGGCGGTGCCGCCGTCCCAGCGCAGAGTGGTGACCTGGTCGAGCTGTGTCTGGCCGCTCTTGACGACGAGTTGCTTCTTGTCAATGTACGGCTTGAGGGTCTTCCAGGCGCCCTGGAAGAAGTAGCGGGTGTTGTTGTCGTCCGGCGAGCCGGCGAACAGCTCGATGGTGAAGGGGCCCTGGTCGTCGCCGCCGTCCTTCAGGCCGAGCTTGTCGACGATGTACGTCGCCTGGAGGACGCCGACCTTCTCGTTGTCGAACGACGCGTAGTAGTCGACGTCGGGGCTGCCGAGGATGAGCCGGTCGTAGGAGATGACCTTGATGCCCTGGTCGGCGGCCTGGCCGAGGACGTCGCCGAGGGCCCGGCCGTCGATGGAGGCGACGACGAGGACGTCGACCCCCTTGGTGATCATGTTCTCGATCTGTGAGACCTGCTGGTCGACGTCGTCCTCGCCGTACTGGAGGTCGGTCTTGTAGCCGAGCTTCTTGAACTCCGCGACCATGTTGCGGCCGTCGGCGATCCAGCGTTCGGAGGATTTGGTCGGCATCGCGATGCCGACGGTGGAGCCCTTGCCGCCCTTCTTCTCCTCCTTGCTCCCGCCCTCACCGCTCTGGCCGCAGGCGGTCAGCGCGAGGGCGAGCGAGGCGACGACGACGGTGAGTGCGGCGCGGCTGGTGCGCATGGTCATCAGTCCTTGTCCTTAAGGAAGCGGGAATCGGTTGAGAGAGCCGGGGAGGCGGGAGCCGAGCGGCGACATACCGCCGTCGGCGCCGTGCCGGGCGAGCAGATCGAGGACGAGCCGGCCGCGTCGTACGCGTTCGCGGGCGGTGGCCAGGGTGATCTCGCGCAGATGGCCGCCGTACGGGTAGATGCCGGGCGCCTTGGAGAGACCGAACTTCAGATACAGGGGCGCGCCACGCCGGATCAGTTCGGCGGTCTCGTACATCCGGACGTAGCCGCCGAGGTCGTCGGGCGCCTCGATGTAGAGGTCCATCGGGGCGCGGCTGGCACGGCGGATCTCGGTGAAGTGGGCGAGCGCGAGGTCGGAGGGGATGTTGAGGGAGTCGGCGCCGAGGCGCTCGTAGACCGTGTACGAGGCGGGGTTGACCGGCCCGATGAGCGCCGACACCTTGAGGGTGGTGTCGGCGGGCAGGACGCCTCGGGTACGGAGCCGGTGCAGCGTCCAGAGCACGCCCTCGTCGGCGACGAGCAGGCACTTGACGCCCAACTCGGCCGCGCGCAGGGCGTCTTCGACACAGCCGGCGACGGCGTCGTGGCCGCGGGCGCGCAGACCGCCGCCACCGGAGTCGGTACGGGTGGCGCCGCCGATGTCCCACGTGCCGCGCGGGCCGGTGAACAGGCACAGTTCGATGTCGCGCGCCACGCAGGCGCCGGCCATCTCGGTGATCTCGTCGTCGGTGAGCATCCAGACGCCGCTGCCCTGGCTGATCCGGTGGATCGGCACGTCGAGGCGGGAGGACTCCTTGAGGACTTCGGCGAGGGCTTCGGGGCCTTCGACGGAGGGGATCTCGGTGCGCCAGGTGCCGCCGTCGGGGAAGGTGTGCGGGGACGCGTCGGCGGGGTGGTCGTCGGGGGCGGCGAGGTCGAGCGCGGCGAGCGCCCGCTCACCGGGGCGGCGGCGGGGGCCGGGGGCTGGTGCGTCGGTCAACGGACATGTCCTTCGGTCGCTGCCTGTCGGTGCGTGAGGGTGGTTGACGGTGATTTCGGCGTTCGATATTTCGAACCATGTTCGGGGTTTACGGCGTGGCGCCGCCGCTGGGGCGCCCGTGCGGTGGGTCAAGGACGCAGGAGCACCTTCCCCGTGCCGGGGTCGCCGCCGCCGACGAGCGCGACCGCCTCGGCGTAACGCTCCAGCGGGAACTCGTGGGTGATCAGCGGACCGGGGTCGAGCAGGCCGGCCGTGAAGGCGCGTACGGCGAAGGACCAGGCGGCGGACGGGGCGCCGAAGACGCTGCGTACGGTCAACTGGCTCAGCGACAGATGGACCGGGTCGATCCCGGTCGCGCCGGGGGTGAACATCCCGGTGAGTACGACCCGGCCGCCGCGCCGCGCCAGCAGGCAGGAGGAGGCCGCGGTGGTGGGCGCGCCGGCCGTCTCCAGCACGAGGTCGTACTGGCCCCGGCGGTGTTCGGCCGCCGTGGGGCTGATCACCTCGTGCGCGCCGAACGCGGGTGCCAGGGCGGCGCGGGTGGTGCGCGGCTCGATCACCGTCAGTTCGCCGGGCGCGTACGCGGCGAGGAACTGTACGGCGAGCAGTCCGAGCGTGCCCGCGCCCACGACGGCGATCCGCTCACCGGGCTCCGGGCACCCGGCCCGTACGGCTCCGGCGACGACGGCGGCCGGCTCCAGGAGGGCGGCGGCCCGCAGGTCGGCGTCGTCGGCCAGGGGGTGCAACAGCCGTGCGGGGACGGCCACATGGTCGGCGAACGCGCCGGGCCGGGTGAAGCCCGTCTCGTCGTAGCCGCCGGCGCAGAGCGACGTGTCGCCGGCGCGGCACCGGTCGCAGACGCCGCAGGCGCGGAAGCCCTCGGCGACGGTGCGCCTGCCGGCGAGCGCCGGGTCGACTCCCTCACCCACGGACTCGACGGTCCCGGACCATTCGTGGCCGGGGGTGACGGGGTAGCGGACATACCCGGGGTCACGGCGGCCGGCGTACACCTCGCGGTCGCTCAGGCAGATCCCGGCGGCGGCGACCTTCACCACGACCTCGCCGGGGCCGGGGACCGGGCGTTCGCCCTCGACGAGCCGGTGGGTCCCGGGCCGGTCGACGACGACGGCTCGGCTGGGGGCCGGGGCGGGGCGGGTCATCGGGGCGCCTTGGGGTCGCGCTTCTCCCAGCCCTCGGCCCAGAGGTCGAACCGGGCCTGCTGCTGCGGGAATTCGGCCGCCGCGTCGGCGTCGAACTCGACGCCCAGACCGGGCGCGTGGGAGATCTCGAAGCAGCCCGTCGCGGGGTCGACCTCGGGCGCGCCCGTGACGATCTTCTTGATCTCCGCGTCGGCGAAGTCGTTGAAGTGCTCCAGGATCTTGAAGTTCGGTGTGCAGGCCGCCAGTTGGAGGCTGGCCGCCGTAAGCACGGACCCGCCGACGTTGTGCGGGGCCACCAGCACGTAGTGCGTCTCGGCGGTCGCGGCGAGCTTCCGCGTCTCCAGGATGCCGCCGATGTGGCCGACGTCCGGCTGGATGATGTCGGCGGCCTGCGAGGCGAACAGTTCGCGGAACTCGATGCGGTCGTGGATGCGTTCGCCGGTCGCGACGGGGATGTCCACCTTCCCGGCGACCTTGCTCAGCGCCTGAAGATTCTCCGGCGGTACGGGCTCCTCCAGCCACGCCGGGTCGTACGGGGCCAGTTCGCGCGCCAGCCGTACCGCGGTCGCCGGGCTGAACCGTCCGTGCATCTCCAGCATCAGCTCGGTGTCGGGGCCGATCGCGTCCCGCACGGCCTCGATGAGCGACACCGCGTAGCCGGTGCCGGCCCGGTCCAGTTCGAAGTGGCCGGTGCCGAACGGGTCTATCTTCAGGGCGCGGTAGCCGCGCGCGACGACCGCTTTCGCGGCCTGGTGGTACGCCTGCGGGGTGCGCTCCGTGGTGTACCAGCCGTTCGCGTACGCCTTGACGCGGTCGGTGACCTTCCCGCCGAGCAACTGCCAGACCGGGACACCGAGGGCCTTGCCCTTGATGTCCCAACAGGCCATCTCCACCACGGCG
Source organism: Streptomyces sp. NPDC060366 (assembly GCF_042725135.1). Classification (NCBI taxonomy): domain Bacteria; kingdom Bacillati; phylum Actinomycetota; class Actinomycetes; order Kitasatosporales; family Streptomycetaceae; genus Streptomyces; species Streptomyces sp. NPDC060366. The sequence goes on from NZ_JBHXDC010000014.1 coordinate 170,652, forward strand.
ATGCCCGACATCACGATCTCGCCGGCCCGCCCGTAGTCGCCGTACTTCATCCGGCGGACCAGGTCCTCGACGGCGAACGGGTCGGAGCCGGCGATGTGGTTGGCCTCGGCCTCGCGCAGATAGCCCACCAGCGCGTCGGTCCGGCCCAGCATCCGCGTCTCGCCGACGCCGGTCAGCCCCTCGTCGGTGTGGACCAGGACGTAGGTGAGGTTACGCCAGGGCGTACCGACGACATGGGTGCTGATTCCCGTGATGCGCACTGCGGTGCCCCTAGAGGTTGTACGGACCGGCCGGACTGTCCTGTTCGATATTTCGTCATGCGTTCGAAATGCTGGCGTGACCGTAAACAGGTAGCCGAGGGGTGTCAATGGGTCACGCAGCCGTTAGCCTTTGTTCGTCATTCCGATCGTTGGTCGGAGTACCGAACATGAGGGGTGGTCGGACGGAGATGGGGCGACTGGTCCCCGCGGTGACGCGGGCGTTCGACATTCTCGAACTGTTCCTGGAGGGCGACGGGAAACTCTCCGCGCCCGATGTCATCCGCCGGCTGGGCCTGCCGCGCACCACGGTGCACGAACTGCTCACCACCCTCGCCGCGCGCTCCTATCTGGAGGCGATCCCCGAGCAGCCCGGCCGGTACCGTCTCGGCGTACGGGCCTACCAGCTCGGCAGCCGTTACGCGGAACAGCTCGACCTGGCCGCCGAGGGCGGGCTGGTGGCGCGGGACATCGCGGAGACCTGCGACGAGACGGTGCATGTCGCGATCCTCGAAGACCTCGATGTCATCTACATCGCGAAGGTGGACTCGACGCACACGGTCCGGATGGTGTCGGCCGCGGGCCGCCGACTGCCGGCGCACTGCACCTCGGTCGGCAAGATGCTGCTGGCGTCACTGCCGGAGCCCGAACTCGACGCCCGGCTCACGGGCAGCGAGCTGTCCGCGATGACGGCGAACAGCATCACCGACCCGGCCGTACTGCGGACGGCACTCGCCGGGATCAGGCGGCGCGGTGTCGCGGTCGAGCACCGGGAGTCCAACTCGGACGTGAGCTGCGTGGCCGCGCCGGTACGCGACCGCCGGGGTCAGGTGGTGGCCGCGCTCTCCATCTCCGTCCCGATGATCCGCTGGACGGAGTCCCGCGAGAACGAACTGGCCCACCTCGCGGCCAAGGGCGCGGAAGCGCTGTCGGCCCGCCTGGGCCACCGGTCGGGGGGCTAGCCGTAGGGGCGCTGGGTGGCGGTCGTCTGTCGCGGTCGGGGTGCGGGGCCTCCGGAGGGGTGTGTCCGGACGGCGTGATTTACGGCGCGTGCGAGGTTCGCTGGACCCCCGACCCACCTTGTTCACGCACCACAAATCAGCCCAAGTGTCCGAACACACCCCTCCTGCGCCCCCGCCCCCCTCACGCCGTCGCAGGGCGCTGTTCACACCCCACCCGACCCGCACCAAACAAGCCCGGCCGGCGATTGAGGCCGAAACCGACCACCGGGCGGCACCGGTCAAACGGCCCCGCCCCGGCCCACCACCCGCCGCCAAGGACTTTTCACTCGTGCGTGACAAAGTATTTACGATCTCGACAGAAGTCTCTAGTCTTTCGTTCGACGCGTCGGCTGGTGACGTACATGACAGGTCATCAGCCGCCCGTAAACCGCCAGAACGCAGCGTCCGCATCCGTTTCCAGACCTCCGTATCCGGATCGAAGGGCTCGCCCCCGGCGGTGAACGCCGCCCACGGGCCAGGGTGTTCTTCCCGGTGCGCGAAGTGCCAGGAGGAAGAATGGATCAAAGACCGAGCCGCCGGCTGCGCAGATGTCTGCTCAGCCTGCTCGCCGTCTCGTTCCTCACCACCGGTCTCGTATCGACCCCGGCCACCGCCGCCGATCCCGTCGCGGCCGATCCGGTCACCCGTGAACTGCCCCCGCAGGAGCCGGGCGTCACGCTGCGCGTGTTCGACGTGCAGGTGCCGCTGGACAAGATCTGCACCCTGAAGCCCGGTCAGACCCCCAACGTGGACAAGTTGATGCCCACCATCGACTGGTCGTCGACAGACGACTTCGGTGGGATCGGGGACAACTTCGTGTCCCAGGTCATCGGCAACATCGACGTCCCGCAGGACGGTTCCTACACATTCCGGCTGACCAGCGACGACGGTTCACGTCTGCTGATCGACGACAAGGTCGTCATCGACCACGACGGTCTGCACGGCGCCGACCCCAAGGAAGGCACCGTCACCCTGACGGCCGGTGTCCATGCCCTGCGGATCGACCACTTCGACCGCACCGGCGGCCAGAACATCACTCTCGCCTGGCAGCCCCCCGGCGCCTCCGGCTTCGCCGTCGTACCCAACTCCGTGCTCAGCACGGACGCCGATGTCGTACGTGTGACGGCGCCCGGCCGCAAGGAGTGCGAGGGCGTCAAGGACTCCCCCGGCGACGGTCTGCCCCTGACGGACGTGCACCCCAACTACGCGCTCACCGACCTGCGGCCGAGCGGGTTCGAGCCGCAGGTCACGGCGATGGACTGGCTGCCCGACGGCCGGCTCGCCGTCACCACCTGGGGCGGCACGGACAACGAGACGGGCGAGGTCTACCTCCTCAGCGATGTCACGGGCAGCACCGGGCCGGAGAAGGTCAAGGCCAAGAAGGTGGCCGAGGGCCTCAAGGAGCCGCAGGGCATCAAGTACGTCGACGGCTCGCTGTACGTGTCGCAGAAGGACGAGCTGACGGAGCTTCAGGACACCGACGGGGACGACGTCACGGACACCTACCGGAAGGTCGCGACCTGGCCGTTCGGCGGGAACTTCCACGAGTTCGCGTTCGGGCTGCTCTACAAGGACGGGTTCTTCTATCTGAACCTGTCGGTCGCGATCAACCTGGGCGGGGCGACCACCGACCCGCAGCCCGCGAAGAACCGCGGCTCCACCATCAAGGTGAACAAGGAGACCGGCGAGGTCAGTTACGTCGCCGGTGGCCTCCGTACCCCCAACGGCATCGGCTGGGGACCCGAGGGCGACATCTTCGTCACCGACAACCAGGGCGGCTGGCTGCCCTCCTCGAAGCTCGTGCACGTCAAGCAGGACCGCTTCTTCAACCACTACACGAACCCCGCCGGCCCGTTCGACGCCAAGCCGGTCACCAAGCCCGTGCTCTGGCTGCCGCAGAACGAGATCGCCAACTCCCCCAGCACACCGCTGCTGTTGAAGGAGGGACCGTTCGCCGGACAGATGGTCTTCGGTGACGTCACGTACGGCGGTCTTCAGCGCGGGTACCTGGAGAAGGTCAAGGGCGAGTACCAGGGCGCCGTCTTCCGTATGACCCAGGGCCTCGAAGCCGGCGTCAACCGCATCAGCATGGGCCCGGACGGCGCCATCTACGCCGGCGGTCTGGGCGCCGGCGGCAACTGGGGCCAGGAGGGCAAACTCTCGTACGGCCTCCAGAAGTTGACGCCGAAGGGCGACGACGCGTTCGACATCCTGGCGATGCGGGCGAAGCCGGGAGGCTTCGAGCTCGAATACACCAAGCCGCTCTCCGCCGAGACCGTCGCCGAACTGGTCGACCGCTACGAGGTCGAGCAGTGGTACTACGCGCCGACGCCCGACTACGGCGGCCCCAAGATCGACGAGGAGACACTGAAGGTCCAGTCGGCCACCGTGTCCGCCGACGGCAAGAAGGTCACTCTCGCGATCGACGGACTCAAGTCCAACCGCGTGGTGCACGTGCGTTCGCCCCGGCCGTTCAGCGCCGAGGGCGGCGAGACGCTGTGGAGCACCGAGGCCTGGTACACCCTCAACTCGCTCGTCGGGCCCGAGGCGCCGCCGAAGACGCTGTACGAGGCGGAGGAGGCCTCGCTGACCGGCGGCGCGCGGGTCGACACCGAGCACGCGGGCCACTCGGGCGGCGGCTTCGTCGACAGTTACGGGACACAGGGCGCCACCACCACGTTCGACGTGCGGACGACGCGGGCCGGGAAGTACGACGTGGCGCTGCGCTACGCCAACGGTCCGAATCCGTTCGTCGGCGACAAGACGGTGAGTCTCTACCTCAACGGCCGCAAGATGAAACAGACGGTCCTGCCGAGCACCGGTAAGTGGGACGGCTGGTCGACGGTGACCGAGTCGCTGCCGCTGAGCCGCGGGGACAACACCATCGCGTACCGCTACGACAGCGGTGACACCGGCCATGTCAATCTCGACCTGATCACCGTCCATCCCAAGGACAGCCGCATCACGCTGTTCGACGGCAAGGACCGGTCGCAGTGGCAGCACACCGACGGCAGCAATGTCCGGTGGCCGTTGTCCGACGACGGGGCCATGGAGGTCTGCTGCGGTGACATCCGCACCAAACAGGCCTTCAAGGACTTCAAGCTGCACGTCGAGTTCCGGGTGCCGCTGCTGCCACCGGATGTGACCGGCCAGGACCGCGGGAACAGCGGTGTGTATCTCCAGGAGCGTTACGAGGTCCAGATCCTGGACTCGTTCGGCAAGGAGCAGTTGGCCAACAACGACGCGGCGGCGATCTATCTGAAGAAGGCGGCGGATCTCAACGCGTCGACCGCGCCGGAGACCTGGCAGACGTACGAGATCACCTTCCGCGCCGCGCGCTTCGGCGCCGACGGGAAGAAGACCGAGGACGCCCGCGTCAGTGTGGTGTGGAACGGCAAGACCGTCCACGACGACGTGGCCGTCAACGGTCCGACCGGGTCCGGCGCGCCGGAGACGACCGCCGCGGGCGCCATCCGGCTCCAGGACCACGGGAACAAGGTGCGTTACCGCAACATCTGGATCGAGCCGGGCGCCTGAGCGACCGGACGACGATCTCCGCCCTCTCCCCGGCCGGTCACGGCTCGGGGAGAGGGCGGACCTCTTTCGTCACGTTGACGATATGGCGACCTCTTCGATATCGTCACACCGACGAGAAGAGGTCATCATGGCTGACATCACCAAGCGCCTCGGCCGGCGCCATCTCCGCTCCGCCCCCACGGCGCACATCCGCCACCACCGCCGGGGCCGGCTCGTCCACGACGGCCCCGGATTGAGCTTCTGGTTCCGGGCGCTGTCCGCCGCGCTCTCCGAAGTGCCGGTCAACGACCGGGAATTGGCGATGGCCTTCCATGCCCGCACGGCCGACTTCCAGGACGTCACCGTCCAGGCGACCGTGACGTACCGGATCAGCGATCCCGCGCTCGCCTCCGCCCGGCTGGACTTCTCCCTCGACCCCGACACCGGGGTCTGGCGCGGCGCCCCGCTGGAACAGATCGCGACCCTGCTCACCGGGACGGCCCAACAGCACGCGCTGGACGTCCTGGCCCGTACGCCCCTGGCCGCCGCGCTGTCCGACGGCGTCGCCGCCGTACGCGACCGGATCGACGGCGGGCTGGCGGCCGAACCCCGGCTGCCCGCCACCGGCTTGGAGGTGGTGACCGTGCGGGTCGTCGCCGTCCGGCCGGAGGCCGAGGTGGAGCGCGCGCTGCGCACACCGGCGCGCGAGCAGATCCAGCAGGAGGCGGACCGGGCGACATACGAACGGCGCGCCGTCGCGGTGCAGCGGGAGCGGGCCATCGCCGAGAACGAACTCGCCAGCCAGATCGAACTGGCCCGCCAAGAGGAGCAGTTGGTCGAGCAGCGCGGCACCAACGCCCGCCGCGAGGCCGAGGAGAGCGCGGCGGCCGACGCCGTACGCACCGAGGCCGAGGCGGAGCGCCGCGTACGGCTGGCCACCGCGGACGCCGATGCGGCACGTAGGACGGGCGAGGCACGGGCGGCGGCCCAGGCGCAGTGGCTGCGGGTGCACGGTGAAGCGGACGCGGCGACCCTGCGCGCGCTGGCCGTGGACCGGCTCGCGGAGAATCTGCCCCGCGTCGACAGCGTCACCGTGTCCCCCGACGTGCTGACCGGGCTGCTGGCCACTCTCGGACGACAGGGCGGGGAGCGGGCGTGACGCTCGCGCCGCGTGCGGTGCTGGTCCACCGCACCACCGAGTACGAGGAGTTGCTCGCCCGCCACGGCACCCATGGTCAGGCAGCGTTCTTCCTCTCCTCCCGCGACCGGGACATCCGTGAGGTCGCCGAGCGGCACCACCGCACGCGGCGCGCGCTCAGCGATGTGGCGGCGGCCGTACCTCACCGGTGGCGGCAGAGCCGGGTGGAGCGCGCGGACCTGGACCGGTTCCTGTTCGGTCCGGAGGACGTCGTGGTGGTGGTCGGCCAGGACGGCCTGGTCGCGAACGCCGCGAAGTATCTCTCCGGGCAGCCCGTGGTGGGCATCGACACCGACCCCGGCCGCAATCCGGGCGTGCTGGTCCGCCACCCGGCCACCGACGCGGGCACGCTCCTGAAGGCGGCCGTCGCCGTCGGGCACGGCGTCGAGGAACTCACCATGGTGGAGGCGGTCGCCGACGACAGCCAACGGCTGCTCGCGCTCAACGAGATCTGCCTCGGACCACCCGGTCACCAGACGGTCCGCTACCGGCTGAGCACCGGCGAGCAGGCGCCGCCCGCCCCCGAGGCGCAGGCATCGTCCGGCGTACTCGTCGGCACGGGCACCGGCGCCACCGGATGGCTGCGCTCGCTGTGGCACGAACGCGCCAGCACGCTCGCCCTGCCCGGCCCCGCCGACCGTCGGCTGATCTGGTTCGTACGCGAGGCCTGGCCCTCCCCGACGACCGGAACGTCACTCGTGGCGGGCGCGCTGACGTCCGCCGAACGGCTGTGCCTGACCGTCGAGTCCGACCGTCTGATCGCCTTCGGTGACGGCATGGAATCGGACGCGCTGACACTGACATGGGGCCAGACGGTCCACGTCGGTATCTCACCGACGACGCTGCGGCTGCTGGGCTAGGGCCTGTCGTTTGGATCAGGCCGGATCAGGGAGCGGGGTCTGGTGCGTGCGGTCGCAAGGCGGAGGAGGGAGACAACGCGGAGCGTTGG
>NZ_JBHXDC010000015.1:0-171815 GCF_042725135.1 Streptomyces sp. NPDC060366
CTGCACACGTGTGCCGCGCGGCGCCTCTCAAAGAGGGGAGGCCGTCAGACCTGCGGCTGCTTCCGCGACTTGTCGAGGACCATCACCAGTCCGGCGATCACCGCGAACAGCACCAGTGGCGCGGCCACGTACAGACCGAGGGTCTCTCCGACCGTCAGGCCCGGACCCGGGTCGTCGCCGTCGTCGCGAGTCACGGCGAGCACGGGGGACGTCATGAGCAGCATCATCAGCGTCGTTCCGGCCATGACAGCGCCGGCGCGCAGGGCGTTCTTCTTGTCCACGGTGACAACGTAGCGAACGCGCGGGACGGGTGCGCGGCCGGGGGTCCCGTACAAGGGGTCAAGTCCCGACAGAGGGCCGCAATACGCCCATCAGGCCGTGCAGCCGGGGCGCGGCGACCAGTTCCTCCAGCGTCATCGGCCGGCCCGCCGCGTCGGCGACGGGCAGCCGCCAGTTCGGGTACTGGTCCCAGGTGCCCGGCAGATTCTGCGGCCTGCGATCGCCCACGGCGTCGGGCAGCCAGACACCGACCATGCGGGCCGGAGTGCGCAGCAGGAAGCGGTAGACCGCCCGGATCTGCTCCTCCTCGTCGCCCCCGTCGGACGACAGCAGGCCGAGCCGGGTGAGCGTGTCCAGCCAGTCGGCGACCTCGGCGGACTCCTCGTGCTGTTCCTGCTCCAGCGGGCGGCCGAGCAGCCCGAGCCGGTGCCGCAGCTCCACGTGCTCGCCGGTCAGGCGCGCGGCGGTGGAGGGCAGGTCGTGGGTCGTGGCGGTGGCGACGCAGTCCTCGCGCCAGCTCTCGGGGGCCAGCGGGCGGCCCGTGCCCTCCCAGTCGCGCTCGAACCAGAGCACGGACGTGCCGAGCACCCCGCGCCGGTGCAGTGCCTCCCGTACGCCGGGCTCGACCGTGCCCAGGTCCTCCCCTATGACGACGGCGCCCGCGCGGTGCGCCTCAAGGACGAGGACGGCGAGCATCGCCTCGGCGTCGTATCGCACGTACGTGCCGTGGGTGGGTTCCGCGCCCGCCGGGACCCACCAGAGCCGGAACAGGCCCATCACATGGTCGATCCGCAGGGCTCCGGCGTGTGTCAGCAGGCCGCGGAGCAGTCCTCGGTACGGCGCGTAGCCGGAGGCGGCGAGGACGTCGGGGCGCCAGGGCGGCAGCCCCCAGTCCTGGCCGTGGGCGTTGAAGGCGTCCGGCGGTGCGCCCACGGACATGCCCTCGGCGAACGCGTCCCGCTGCGCCCAGGCGTCCGCGCCGCCGGGATGAACGCCCACCGCGAGGTCGTGGACGACGCCGACCGCCATGCCCGCGTCACGGGCGGCGCGGCCCGCCGCGGCGAGTTGTTCGTCGGTGAGCCAGGCCAGCCAGCAGTGGAAGTCGACGCGGTCGAGCAGTTCGTGGCGGGCGCGGCTCGTCTCGGCGGAGCGCGGGTCGCGCAGGCCCCGCGGCCAGTCGTGCCACTCGGAGCCGTGCACCTCGGCGAGTGCGCACCAGGTGGCGTGGTCCTCCAGGGCCTGGCCCTGCTCGGCCAGGAAGTGGTTGTACGCGGCGCGGCGGCCGGGGCCGAGGGGGACTTCACGCACGATGCCCAGGGCCTGGCGCTTGAGGTCCCACACGGCGTCGCGGTCGATCAGCGCGCCCTTGTCGAGGACCGCGGCGCGCAGTCCGGCGGCCTGCTCCAGCAGCCCGTCGAGCCGCGCGGTCCCGAGGCCGGTGACGTACGCGTACTCGGGGACGGCCTCGACCCGCAGATGGACGGGGTCGGGGAAGCGGCGCGAGGAGGGGCGGTACGGCGAGGGGTCGGTCGGGTCGCCGGGGACGGCGGCGTGCAGCGGGTTGATCTGGACGAATCCGGCGCCCAGTTCACGGCCGGACCAGGTGGCGAGTTCGGCGAGGTCTCCGAGGTCACCCATGCCCCAGGAGTGGGTGGAGAGCAGGGAGTAGAGCTGGACGAGGAAGCCGTGCGTGCGGGACGGCGGCTGCGGCACCTCGCGCGGCGCGACGACGAGCACGGCGCCCGCCGTACGGCCGTCGGCGGCGACGGCGGCGAGCCGGTGCACCCCGAGGGGCAGATCGGGCCAGGAACGGCTCACGGGGCCCGTGGCCCGCCGTTCGGATGCGGCGTCGGGTGCGGGCCCGTCCACCGGCGATGCCTCGGGCGACGGCCACTCGACCGTGTCGCCCTGCTCGGTCTCCACCCGCAGGACGGTGCCGGGCGGCAGATCGGCCAGGGCCCGGGGAAGCGCGGGTGGCAGGACCGCTCCGGCCGGGGCCGCCCGGTCGGCGGGGTCTTCGGTGGCGCCGGAGCCGGCGGGGGTGGCCGTGGTCGGGGTGGCCGGGGTGGTCCACACGACCACGGTGGGCGGCAGCAGGCGGCTCTCGGCCGCGGACTCGGCGCTGGTCAGCTCGGAGAGGACGGCCTCGTCCGTGGACGCGTCGATGCCGAGCGCGGCGAGCACCGCGACGACCGTCTCGTCGGGGACCGGGACGGTGACGCCGGGGCTGGGTGAGTGGACGGTGGCGACACCGTGCAGCGCCGCGAGCCTGGCCAGGCCCATTCAGACTCCTGAGAACTCCGTGCCACCGGCCGTACCGGGCGCGGTCGGCTCGCTGGTGAGTGGTGCGGCGTCGGCGAGCGGGGGCTCGCTGGTCAGTGGCGCCGCGTCGGCGAGGGGCGGTTCGCTGGTGAGCGGGCCCGGGATGTCGCTGGTCAGCGGTCCGGGCAGGGTGACGGCGAGGGGTTCCTCGCCGGCCGGGTCACCAGGAACCACCTGTTTGGAAAGGGCGGAGAGAAGCAGCTGTGCGGATGCGGCCATGGCGGCGCCTCCAAAAGACGGCTCGGACAACGGGACACAGCAGCCCTACCCAGTCGGCACGGCCGCAGACGTACTGCTCCGGTAAACGTGCCCCGGGTCACGATGCGTTCCCCGAGCGGGAGTTGATCCCCCCTACCTATCATAACGGTCAAAATAGGCATAACGGCCACGCGCATTGACACCCACACCCCGGGGTGGTGGGCTCGTCGCCGATCGGCGGGACGGACCGGAACACGGGGGCCACGAGGGGAGCAGGGCGTGCGGCTCGGGCGCAGCGGACGGACGGCGACAGCGGTCGCTGTCGCGGTGATCGGCGGACTTCTCGGCACGGCACCGGGCGCGACGGCGGCTCCCGCCGATCCGGGCTCCCCGGCGGCCACCACACCTGACGGTGAGGGCGAGTCGGCACTGCCCGCCGTCTGGCCCCGCCCCCAGTCGCTCAAGGCCGGCGGCAAGTCCGTCGCCCTCGGTGACGAGGTCACCGTCGTCGCGCCCGGCGACGCGGACCCGTACGCCGTGGCGGCCCTGACGGACGCGCTGCGCGAGGCCGGGGTCCGTACGGTGCGTACGGCCGCCCCGCCCGCGTCCGGCCGCCCCTCGGACACCTCCCCGCCCGGTACCGGCCCCCTCGTGCTCGCGGGCGGCAGCGGCGCCAGGGACGCCCTCAGGGCCCTGCGGGCACCGGAGCGGACCGACATCCCCTCCGGGGGCTACCGGATCGCCGTGGGTACCGTCGCGGGCCGCGGGACGATCGCGCTCGACGGGGTCGGCGACGACGGCCTCTTCCACGCCGCGCAGACACTGCGGCAGCTGATCGGCGGCACTCCGGGCCGGGCGAAGGTGCCGGGCGTCCTGGTGCGCGACTGGCCGGGCACGGCCGTACGGGGCATGACGGAGGGCTTCTACGGAGAGCCCTGGGGCCATCAGGAGCGGCTGGCGCAGCTGGACTTCATGGGGCGGACGAAGCAGAACCGCTACCTCTACGCGCCGGGCGACGACGCGTTCCGCCAGGCGCGCTGGCGCGAGCCGTACCCCGCCGCGCAGCGGGCCGAGTTCCGGGATCTGGCCGGGCGCGCGGCGCGTAACCATGTGACGCTCGCGTGGGCCGTGGCTCCGGCCCAGGCCATGTGCATGTCGTCGCCGGACGACGTCAAGGCGCTGAACCGCAAGGTCGACGCGATGTGGGCGCTGGGTGTGCGCGCCTTCCAGCTCCAGTTCCAGGACGTCAGTTACAGCGAGTGGCACTGCGACGAGGACCGGGACTCCTTCGGTTCGGGTCCCGGCGCCGCCGCCAAGGCGCAGGCGCGTGTCGCGAACGCGGTGGCCGAGCACCTCGCGCGTCGGCACGCGGGCGGCGAACCGCTGACCGTGATGCCGACGGAGTACTTCCAGGAGGGCGCCACCGAGTACCGCACGGCGCTCGCCGCGGATCTCGACGGGCGGGTCCAGGTGGCGTGGACGGGCGTCGGTGTCGTGCCGCGCACCATCACCGGACGCGAACTGGCCGGTGCGCGCGAGGCGTTCAAGCACCCCCTGGTCACGATGGACAACTACCCGGTCAACGACTACGAGCAGGGGCGCATCTTCCTCGGCCCCTACACGGGCCGTGAGCCCGCCGTCGCCTCCGGTTCGGCCGCGCTCCTCGCCAACGCGAGCGAGCAGCCGTCCGCGTCCCGTATCCCGCTGTTCACGGCCGCCGACTACGCCTGGAACCCGCGCGGTTATCAGCCGCAGGAGTCCTGGCAGGCGGCGATGGACGATCTCGCTGACGGCGACCCCGAGGCGCGCGAGGCCATCGCCGCGCTCGCCGGGAACCACTCCTCGTCGATCCTGGACCCGACCGAGTCGGCGTATCTGCGCCCTCTGTTGAAGGAGTTCTGGAGCACCCGTACGGACGCGGCGTCGGCGGCGGACCCTAAGGCCAGGGACCGGGCGGCGAGCCGGCTGCGGGCGGCCTTCACCGTGATGCGTCAGACGCCGGAGCGCCTGTCCCGCACGGCGGAGGGCCGGCTGGACGAGGAAGTACGGCCGTGGAGCGAGCAGTTGGCGCGGTACGGCCGGGCCGGTGAGCTGTCGGTCGACATGCTCCAGGCGCAGACCCGTGGCGACGGCGACGCCGCCTGGCAGGCGGCGCTCGACCTCGAACCGCTCCGTGAGGAGGCGGCGAAGAGCACGGTCACGGTCGGCAAGGGCGTGCTCGACCCGTTCCTCGACCGCGCGGCCAAGGAGTCTGCGGCCTGGACGGGCGCCGACCGCTCGGCGGGGCCGGAGGCCGGCGCCACCCACAGCACCGACGCGTACACCGTCGGCGTCGGCCGCCCCCGCCCCGTCGGCGTGATCACGACCATGACGGAGCCGGGCACGGGCGACGGCGCCTCGGTGGAGGCGCACGTGCCCGGCGAGGGCTGGCGGCGGCTCGGCCCCGTGTCGAAGAGCGGCTGGACCCAGACGGACGCCAAGGGGCTGCGCGCCGACGCCGTACGGATCACCTGGCCCGCCGTGCCGGGCGCGACGGCGCCGTCGGTGCGGCGTGTGGTGCCGTGGTTCACCGACGAGCCGCGGGTCCGGTTCGATCTCCCCCGGACCGTGACGGACGCCGAGATCGGCGGGAAGCCCCAGACCGTCGAGGCGGAGCTGGAGGCACAGCGCCCCGGCCCGGTCAGCGGCGCGCTGACGGCGAAGGCCCCCGACGGCATCGAGGTGACGGTGCCCGAGCGGGTCACGGTGCCGCGAGGCGTGCGGACGACCGTGCCGGTCCGGGTCACCGTCCGCGAGGACACCCCGGCGGGGACCTACCGGGTCCCGCTGACGTTCGGCGGCGAGGAGCGCGTCCTGACGGTGCGGGCCTCGCCGCGTACGGGCGGACCCGACCTCCTGCGGGCGCCGACCGCCGCCGCCTCGTCGTCCGGCGACGAGACGCCCGATTTCCCGGCGTCCGCGGCCACGGACGGCGACCCCGCCACCCGCTGGTCGTCACCCGCCGAGGACGGCGCGTGGTGGCAGGTGGAGCTGGCGGAGCCGGTCCGGCTGGGCCAGGTCGTACTGAACTGGCAGGACGCCCACGCGAGCGGCTACCGGGTCCAGGTGTCGGCCGACGGGCGCGTGTGGCGCGACGCCGCGCGTGTGGACGAGGGCCGGGGCGGGCGCGAGGCGGTCCGGATGGACGCGAAGGACACCCGCTTCATCCGGATCCAGGGCGAGCGGCGCGCGACCCGGTTCGGTTACTCGCTGTGGTCGGTGGAGGCGTACGCCGTGACGGAAGCGGCGCCGCCTCCGTAGGCGGCGCCTCCGTAAGGAGGAAGCGCCGTCACGGTCTGTGCGCCCCGCACGACAAAGGCCCGGATCCTAGGCAGAAATGCCGTCGATCCGGGCCACCGCGTCCTCCGCGCCGAAGGGTTGCAGATACGGCATCCAGCGCGGATCCCGGTGTCCGGTCCCGATGATCCGCCAGGCGAGTCCGGACGGCGGCGCGGGCTGGTGGCGAAGCCTCCACCCCAGCTCCCGCAGATGCCGGTCGGCCTTCACATGGTTGCAGCGGCGGCAGGCGGCCACCACGTTGTCCCACACGTGCTTCCCGCCCCGGCTGCGCGGGATGACGTGGTCGACGCTGGTGGCGACACTGCCGCAGTACATGCAGCGCCCGCCGTCGCGGGCGAAGAGCGCGCGGCGCGTCAGTGGAACGGGCCCCCGGTAGGGGACCCGCACGAACCGCTTCAGCCGTACGACGCTGGGCGCGGCGACGACCTGGGTCTCGCTGTGCAGGAAGGCGCCGGATTCCTCCAGGCAGATGGCCTTGTTCTCCAGAACGAGGACGAGCGCGCGGCGGAGCGGTACGACGCCGAGCGGCTCGTACGACGCGTTGAGGACCAGGACGTGTGGCACGGTGCCTCCAGTTGCGCCGGCGGCGCGTGGCTCGCGCCGGGACGATCTGTCTCAGTCTCTCCTCATGCCTGGTCCAAACGCCACCACGTCTTGGTAACGGGCTCGGAGTGTTTTCGCCCACACCCGCCCCGCCGCCCCTGACCTGGCGTGTCCGCGCCCCCGTGCCTTCCTGGGACTTCGCCCGGTGCCGGCGCGTGAGGAGTGTCTCTCCCCCGCGCACGGCGACGAAGGACTCGCGATGCCCCGTTAGTGTGGTTGGTCCCGCCCGTGTTTCCAGGAGGTTCCCGCCGTGTCCCTGTCCGCCGCGCCGGCCCCGGACCCGTCGTCAGGGCCCGCCACATTCGACGAGGCGGCGGAACGCGCCAACGACGCCGCCGGCTGGGTGGAGCAGAACTGGTCCACCTGGCTCAGCGTCGGCCTGCGCATCCTGCTGATCGTGGTGATCGCGCTCGTCCTGCGCCATGTGCTGCGGCGCACCATCACCAAGCTGATAGCCAGGATGAACCGCAGCGCCACGGCGGTCGAGGGCACGGCGCTCGGTGGCCTCCTGGTGAACGCGGAGCGGCGCCGGCAGCGTTCGGAGGCCATCGGATCCGTACTGCGGTCGGTGACGTCGTTCGTGATCCTCGGTACGGCGGCGCTGATGGCGCTGGGGGCCCTGAACATCAATCTGGCCCCGCTGCTGGCGTCGGCGGGTGTCGCCGGTGTGGCCCTGGGCTTCGGTGCGCGCAATCTCGTCACCGACTTCCTCTCCGGCGTCTTCATGATCCTGGAGGACCAGTACGGCGTGGGCGACACCATCGACGCCGGTGTCGCGTCCGGCGAGGTCATCGAGGTCGGGCTGCGGGTGACCAAGTTGCGCGGCGACGACGGCGAGATCTGGTACGTCCGCAACGGCGAGGTGAAGCGGATCGGCAACCTCAGCCAGGGGTGGGCCACGGCCGGTGTCGATGTGACGGTCCGGCCGACCGAGGACCTGGACAGGGTCCGCGAGGTCATCACCGCGGTCGCGGAGAAGATGGCGAAGGAGGACCCCTGGGCCGAGCGCCTGTGGGGCCCGGTCGAGATCCTGGGCCTGGATTCCGTGCTGCTGGAATCGATGACGGTACGGGTGAGCGCGAAGACGATGCCGGGCAAGGCGCTGGGCGTGGAGCGCGAGCTGCGCTGGCGCATCAAGCAGGCTTTCGACGCGGCGGACATCCAGATCGTCGGCGGGCTGCCCCTGGCGGGCACGGAGGCGGCCACGGCCGACCCGACCGCCGGTATGGCGGCGCCGTCGGCCCTGGCGAGCCCCACGTCACCGCAGTCCCTCGCGGCGTCGCCGATACCGCCGCAGTCCCCGAACCCCAATCTGACGAAGTAGCGCCGGGCGCCCGGCCGCAGCACCTGGCACCCGTGGCACCCGGCACCTGGTCGAAAACGCTTCGCACACGCGCCCCCGCAGGTAACGCTTTGGTTGCCTCGGGGGCGCTGCCCGTGAACGGGTATTGACTGCTCCCTGACGTGCGGCCTACTTTCCTCCCATCAAATAGGAAACTTTCCTAACAGTGTCGCGAACACGACACGGGGAGAGCAGTCGCCGAAGGGCAGGTGCACACGTCGTGAGCGATCCGTCCACGCCGTCCCCGGGCACACCACGCGTTCTGCGCGCGATGAACGACCGTGCCGCGCTGGATCTGCTGCTGGCGCACGGCACCCTCTCCCGTACCCGGATCGGCAAGCTGACCGGTCTCTCCAAGCCGACGGCCTCCCAGTTGCTGGCCCGTCTGGAGGCGGCCGGGCTCGTCGTCGCCACCGGCACCACGGAGGGGCGCCCGGGGCCCAACGCGCAGCTGTACGCGGTGAACGCGGGCGCCGCCCACGCCGCCGGGCTCGACGTGAACCCGCAGCGCATCCTCGCCGCCGTCTCGGACATCACCGGCGCCACCGTCGGCCGGTTCGAACTGCCCACACCGGGACGCCGCTCGGCGGACGCCGTCGTGACCCAGGTGACCGACGCGCTGGAGGGAGCCGTGAAGGCCGCCGGGCTGGCGCGCGGCGACGTGCACCGTGTCGTCATCGGTACGCCGGGCGCCTTCGATCCGTCCACCGGGCGCCTGCGGTACGCCTCGCACCTGCCCGGCTGGCACTCCCCCGCACTGCTGGACGAGCTGGCCGGCGCCCTGCCGATGCCCGTCGAGTACGAGAACGACGTGAATCTCGCCGCGGTCGCCGAACAGCGGCTGGGAGCGGCCCGCGGCCACGACGACTTCGTCCTCCTGTGGAACCAGGAAGGTCTCGGCGCCTCCCTGGTCATCGGCGGGCGGCTGCACCGCGGCTTCACCGGCGGCGCCGGCGAGGTCGGCTTCCTGCCGGTGCCGGGCACCCCCCTCGTACGCCAGGTGGTGAAGGCCAACAGCGGCGGCTTCCAGGAACTGGCGGGCGCCCAGTCCGTACCGCGCCTCGCCCGCGGCCTCGGCATCGAGACGCCGGAGCAGCCGTACGCGGACGTCGCCGCCGCCCTCCTTACGAAGGCCGCCGCCGGACACGAGGAGGACCCGCGACTGGCCGAGCTGCTGCGGCTGTTCGCGCAGCGGCTCGCCACCGGTCTGGCCTCCGTGACCGCGGTGCTCGACCCCGAACTCATCGTCCTCGCGGGCGGGGTGACCGCCGCCGGCGGCGAACCGCTGCGCGCGCTGGTCCAGGCGGAACTCGCCGAACTGGCCGCCTCCAGGCCCCGGCTGCTCATCGGAGAGGTACGGGAACATCCCGTGCTGCGGGGCGCGCTGGAGAGCGCCCTCGCGACCACTCGCGACGAGGTCTTCGACACCTCCCGCTGATCCGCCGGCCCACCGAAGCGGCGACCCGCCGAACCGGCCACCTCAAGCCCCCCCCAGACCGTCCCAAGGCCCCTCAGACCCCCTCAAGGCCCCACCACATCCACTTTCAGGACCCGACCGACACCGGGAGTTCCGTCATGCCCAGAAACCGCCGTCTGACCGCTTCCGCCGCCGCGGTCGCCGCGCTGTCCGTCCTCACCGCCGCGTGTACCGGGCAGTCCGGCGACTCCGCGTCGGACGATCCGAACGCCAAGACCACGATCACCTTCTGGCACGGCTGGAGCGCGCCCTCCGAGGTGAAGGCGATCAAGGACAACATCGGCCGCTTCGAGGACGCCCACCCCAATATCAAGGTCGACGTCGTCGGCAACATCAACGACGACAAGCTCAACCAGGCGCTGCGCGCGGGCGGTTCGAAGGGCCCGGACGTCGTGTCGTCCTTCACCACCTCCAACGTGGGCAAGTTCTGCTCCTCCGGCGCCTTCGCCGACCTCTCCCCCTTCATAAAGAAGGACAAGATCGATCTGGCGAAGACGTTCCCGAAGGTGCTGCTCCAGTACACCGAGTTCGAGGGCGACCGCTGCGCGCTGCCGCTGCTCAGCGACGCGTACGGGCTCTACTACAACAAGGACGCCTTCAAGGAGGCGGGCATCACGGCCCCGCCGAAGACGATGTCCGAGCTGGCCACCGTCGCGAAGAAGCTCACCAAGCCCAAGGGCGACAGCTACGAGCAGGTCGGCATGATGCCGACCTACCACGGCTACGAGACGGTCGTCGACCACTACATGTCGAGCTGGGACCACGCGTACTTCGACGAGAACGGCAAGTCCAACATCGCCAAGGACCCGGCCTTCGCCGAGATGTTCACGTACCAGAAGAAGCTCGTCGAGGACCTCGGCGGCTTCGGCAAGCTGGAGAAGTACCGCTCCACCTTCGGTGACGAGTGGGGCGCCAAGCACCCCTTCCACACCGGCCAGGTCGCGATGCAGCTGGACGGTGAGTGGCGGCTCGGCATGGCCGAGGACGCGGGCGCCGACTTCGAGATCGGCGTGGCGCCGATGCCCGTCGCGGACGACGAGGCCGACAGCTACGGCAAGGGCTTCCTCTCCGGCACGATCATGGGCATCGCGCCGCAGAGCAAGAAGCAGAACGCCGCGTGGGAGCTGGTGAAGTACATGACCACCGACACGAAGGCGGTCGTGGAGTTCGCCAACGGCATCCGCAACGTGCCCTCGACGCTGGCCGCGCTCAAGTCGCCCGACCTGAAGTTCGACCCCCGCTTCAAGACGTTCCTCGACATCGCGCAGCACCCGAAGTCCAACACCCCCGACGGGGCGATCAACGGCGCGACGTACCAGACGACGCTCCAGGACTTCGGCTACCAGTACGAGAAGGGCTCCGTGAAGGACCTCCAGAAGGGCCTGGAAGAGACCGCGAAGCAGATCGACCGCGACATCGAGCAGGCCAAGTAGCAGGCGGGGAAGCCGACTGATGTCCAGCAACACGCTCCGTTCGAAGCGCCGCACGAGCAGCCTCGTGGCGAAGCGCAGAAGACGAGCACTGCGGACGGTGGCGTTCATGTCACCGTGGTTGATCGGGTTCACGGTCTTCTTCGCGTATCCGCTCGTGTCGACCGTGTACTTCTCCTTCATGAAGTACGACGGTTTCAACTCCCCCGTCTGGAACGGACTCGGGAACTGGTCGTACGTCTTCAGCGACTACCCGATGTTCTGGCCGTCGCTGCGCAACACCCTGTGGCTGGTCCTGGTGATGGTCACCTGCCGGGTCGTGTTCGGTCTCGGCGTCGGCATGCTGATCACCAGGATCAAGACGGGCACCGGGGTCTTCCGGACCCTGTTCTACCTGCCGTACCTGGCGCCGCCCGTCGCGGCCACGCTCGCCTTCGTGTTCCTCCTCAACCCCGGTACGGGGCCGGTCAACACGATCCTCGGTGACCTCGGACTGCCCACGCCGGGCTGGTTCAACGACGCCTCCTGGTCCAAGCCGGCGCTCACGGCGCTGGCCGTCTGGGGCATCGGTGATCTGATGGTCATCTTCATGGCCGCGCTGCTCGACGTACCGAAGGAGCAGTACGAGGCGGCCGAGCTGGACGGCGCTTCGTCCTGGCACCGCTTCCGCTACGTGACGCTGCCGAACATCTCGCCGATCGTGCTGTTCGCCGTGGTCACCGGTGTGATCCAGGCGATGCAGTACTACACACAGCCACTGGTCGCGGGCAAGGTCGCCTCCGGTGTGATCGGCGGCTCCGGCCAGCAGTTCGAGCCCGGCTATCCGGACAAGTCGACGCTGACCCTGCCGCAGCTCGTCTACAACCTCGGCTTCCAGCGCTTCGACTACGGCGCCGCCTGCGTCGTCGCGCTCGTGCTGTTCGCCCTGGCGATGGTCTTCACCGCGTTCCTGATGCGGCGTCGCGGCGGACTGATCGGAACGGGTGACTGACCATGGCCCAACAACTGCTCGACGCGCCCGGCCGGCCCGCGCGGCCGGCGGACGGCGCGCACACACCGGCGGCCCGTACCGCGCGCCGCAAGGCCGTGCTGCACTGGATCGCCGTGCACGCGCTCGGTGTCGCGGCGGCTCTGTTCTTCGTGCTGCCGTTCGTCTTCCTCTTCCTCACCTCGGTGATGAGCGACCAGCAGGCGCTTACCCGCGACCTCACCCCGAACAGCTGGGAGTGGGGCAACTACACCAAGGTCTTCGACACGCCGGGCTTTCTGACCTGGTGGAAGAACACCCTGCTGTACGCGGGTCTGGGGACCCTCCTCTCGGTGGTCTCCTCGATCCCCGTGGCGTACGCGCTGGCCAAGTTCCGCTTCCGCGGGCGGCAGTTGTCGCTGATGCTCGTCATCTCGATGATGATGCTGCCGCCCCAGGTGGTCATCATCCCGATGTACCTGTTCTGGGCGAAGCAGTTCGACCTGTCGGGCACGCTCTGGCCGCTGATCATCCCGATGGCGTTCGGCGACGCGTTCTCCATATTCCTGCTGAGGCAGTTCCTGCTGACGATCCCCGACGAGTATCTGGACGCGGCCCGCGTCGACGGCTGCGGCGAGTTCCGTACCCTGATCAGGGTCGTCCTGCCGATGGCGAAGCCGGGCATCGCCGCGGTGGCGCTGTTCCAGTTCTTCTACGCGTGGAACGACTACTTCGGTCCACAGATCTACGCGTCGGAGAACCCGGCCGCCTGGACGCTCAGTTACGGGCTGGAATCCTTCAAGGGCGCGCACCACACCGACTGGAATCTGACCATGGCCGCGACCGTACTGGTCATGGCCCCCGTGATCCTCGTCTTCTTCTTCGCACAGAAGGCCTTCGTCGAGGGCGTCACACTGACCGGAGTGAAGGGCTAGCAACACACATGAAGCTCGCAGTAGTGGGTGGCGGGTCCACCTATACACCTGAGTTGATCGACGGCTTCGCCCGGTTGAGGGACACGCTCCCGATCAGTGAGCTCGTACTCGTCGACCCGGCGGCCGACCGGCTGGAGCTGGTGGGCGGTCTCGCGCGGCGGATCTTCGCCAAGCAGGGGCACCCCGGCAAGATCGTCACGACGTCCGACCTGGACGCGGGCGTGGCCGGCGCCGACGCCGTCCTCCTCCAACTGCGCGTCGGCGGACAGGCCGCGCGCCTGGGCGACGAGACGTGGCCGCTGGAGTGCGGCTGCGTCGGCCAGGAGACGACGGGCGCGGGCGGTCTCGCCAAGGCGCTGCGTACGGTCCCGGTCGTGCTGGACATCGCCGAGCGGGTACGGCGCGCCAACCCGGACGCGTGGATCATCGACTTCACCAACCCGGTGGGGATCGTGACGCGCGCCCTGCTCCAGGCGGGGCACAAGGCGATAGGGCTGTGCAACGTCGCGATCGGCTTCCAGCGGAAGTTCGCGAAGCTGCTGGACGTCGCCCCCTCGGCCGTTCATCTGGAGCACATCGGGCTCAATCATCTGACCTGGGAGCGCAGCGTACGGCTCGGCGGTCCCGACGGCGAGGACATGCTGCCCAAGCTGATCGCCGAGCACGGCGACGCGATCGCGGACGACCTGCGGCTGCCGCGCCGGGTGCTCGACACCCTCGGGGTGGTGCCCTCGTACTACCTGCGCTACTTCTACGCGCACGACGAGGTCGTCCGGGAGCTGGGCACCAAGCCGTCGCGGGCCGCGGAAGTGGCCGAGATGGAGGCGCGGTTGCTGGAGATGTACGGCGACCCGGCGCTGGACGAGAAGCCCGAACTGCTGGCCAAGCGCGGCGGCGCCTTCTACAGCGAGGCCGCGGTCGATCTGGCCGCCTCGCTGCTGGGCGACGCGGGCAGCGGCGGCAGCCCGGTCCAGGTCGTCAACACGTACAACAACGGCACCCTGCCGTTCCTCGCCGACGACGCGGTGATCGAGGTGCAGGCCAGGATCGACGCCTCCGGGGCGACGCCGCTGGCCGTGGCCGAGGTCGACCCGCTGTACGCGGGGCTGATCGCGAACGTGACCGCGTACGAGGAGCTGGCGCTCCACGCCGCGCTGCACGGCGGCCGCGACCGCGTCTACAAGGCGCTGCTGTCCCACCCGCTGATCGGTCAGTACGAGTACGCCGAGGGCCTCACCGACCGACTGATCGCGCACAACCGGGAGCATCTCGCGTGGGCATGAGCCGGACCGAGCCGGCGGCGGGACGCGGGAGCGTCCTGGCCGTCGACGCCGGTAACAGCAAGACCGATGTGGCCGTGATCGGTGCGGACGGGTATGTGCTCGGCGCGGCCCGCGGCGGCGGCTTCCAGCCGCCCGTCGTCGGCGTGGAACCGGCGATCGACCGGCTCGCCGCGATCGTCGCCGACGCGGCGGCCGACGCCGGCCTCCGTACGGAGGCCATCGCCGGGCATGTCTCCGCGTGTCTGGCCAACGCCGATCTGCCGGTGGAGGAGCGGGAGTTGGCGGCGGCCGTACAGCGGCGCGGCTGGGCCCGCACCACGGAGGTGCGCAACGACACCTTCGCGATACTGCGTGCCGGGCTGCCCGGCGGCGCCGAACCGCGCGGAGTCGCCGTCGTGTGCGGCGCGGGCATCAACTGCGTGGGCATGCTGCCGGACGGCCGTACGGCGCGCTTCCCCGCGATCGGCCGGATCTCCGGCGACTGGGGAGGTGGCTCAGGGCTCTCCGAGGAGGCGCTGTGGTTCGCGGCGCGCGCCGAGGACGGGCGGGGCGAGCCGACGGAGCTGATGCGTACGGTGCCGGCGCACTTCGGCCTGGACTCGGTGTACGCGCTGATCGAGGCGCTGCATCTGGGGCACATCCCGTACGGGCGCAGGCACGAACTGACGCCGGTCCTCTTCGCGACCGGTGCGGCGGGCGACGCTGTGGCCCGGTCGGTGGTCGACCGGCTCGCCACGGAGGTCGTGGCGCTGGCGGGGGTGGCGCTGGAGCGGCTGGGGCTGCTGGACGAGGAGGTGCCGGTGCTGCTGGGCGGCAGTGTGCTGGCGGCCCGGCACCCGCGACTGGACGACGGGATCCGGGAACTGCTCGCGGCCCGCGCGCCGAAGGCCGTGGTGGGGGTGGTGACGGCGCCGCCGGTGCTGGGCGCCGGGCTGCTGGGGCTCGATCACACCGGCGCCGCGCCCCAGGCGCACGCCAGGCTGCGCGCGCACTACGCCTGACGCGGTCGTTTCGGCGCGCCCGGCGCCGACTCGGGAGCCCGGCGCCGGGCGCGCGCCGAACGCGAACCGGGTATGTGCCGGGCGTGCACCGGGCGCGTACACCCTCGGACCCGTGATCGAACCCTCGCGAGTGGGAACCGATCACGGGTTCCTGACGTATTCAATGGGGGGAGCACGCTGGGGAGATCGTGTTCCGTCGGCAGGTTCCGTCCGCACAAGATCCAGTCAAGCCTTGTGTGGACGCCGGTCCCTGCGGCCATACTGCTGGCCGGGAGTCGTCCCACGTTCCGCCGAAGAGCGCGACGCCGTCGACAGGACCTAGGGGGAGGTCGAGTGACATACCCGCCGAATGTGCGCACAGCGCCTGTTCCGGCACCGACGCACGCGCCCGCGCCGTCGGCTCCGCCATCCGCGCCACCACCCGCGCGGCATGGTGCGTGGGCCGAGGGCAGGGAGCGCCTGCGCGCGGCGGCGACGACGGAGCCGGGCCGGCTCCAGATCATCGGGGCCGTACTGGCCCTGCTCGTCGTGGTGTTCGGAGCGGTGACGGCCTTCGAGGTCGGCGACCGGTCCGTCGCCGCCGACGACGTCGTCGACCGCAGCCAGCCGCTGAGCGCGGACGCGGCGAACATCTATCGCTCGCTGGCCGGCGCCGACACGGCCGCCGCGAGCGGCTTCCTGGCGGGCGCGCAGGAGCCGGCGAAGGTGCAGCAGCTCTACAAGGACGACATCGAGACCGCGTCACTGCTGCTGGTCAAGGCCGCGGCGAACACGGAGGGTTCCAGCGAGTCCCGCAGCCAGATCGCCACGCTCAACGAACAACTCCCGCTCTACACGGGTCTGATCGAGCGCGCGCGGGCCAACAACCGGCAGGGACTGCCGCTGGGCGGCGCCTATCTGCGCTACGCCAACCAGAAGATGACGAAGGAGATCCTGCCGGCGGCCGAGAAGCTGTACGCGTCGGAGACGGCACAGCTCGACCGGGACCAGGGGGACGCGCGGGCATGGCCGTTCCTGTCCCTCGCCGCCGGTGTCGTGGCGCTGGGTGTGCTGGCCTGGGCGCAGCGGCGCAACTACCACCGGACGAACAGGGTGTTCAACCACGGTCTGCTGGCGGCGACGGCCACCGCCACCGTCGTGCTGCTGTGGCTCGCGGTGGGCCACACGGTGGCGCGTACGCAGCTCAACGACGCGAACGCGCACGGCCAGGCGTCGCTGACGGTCCTCAACGACGCCCGGATCAGCTCGCTGAAGGCGCGCGCGAACGAAAACCTGACGCTGGTCGCACGCGGCGCCGTCCTGACGAAGGACGGCAAGAGCGACCGGTACGAGACGGACCACCAGGCCGACATGAAGGAGCTCGGTGCCGCGCTGGAGAAGGCGCGGAAGCTCGCCGACGACAGCGCGGGCTCCGAGCCGGTCGGCGTCGCCCGCACGGCGGCCACCGAGTGGCAGAAGCTCCACAAGTCGGCGAACGACACCGACAAGGCCGGTGACTACGAGGGCGCGCTGGCGAAGGTCATCGGCGACAAGGACTCGACGGGCGAGTCGTTCGACCGGGTGGACGACGCGCTGGAGAAGGCGATCGGCCACGAACAGCGGGAGTTCACCGACGCCGCCGATTCCGGCCGGGACGCGCTGACGGGCCTGTCGATCGGGGCCTTGGTGCTGGCCCTGCTCGGCGCGGTGGGCGCGATCCTGGGTATCAACCGCAGGCTTTCGGAGTACCGGTGACAGGGGGAGGAATGACAGCCGACACCACGGACCCGACGGGCACGGACGGGCCGCGCGAGCCGTATGGGCCGCAGGGGACCGACCGTCGCCCGACCGCCCGCCGTACGGGAGTCACGGTCGCCGCCGCCGTCGCGCTGACGGCGACGCTCGCCCTCCTGCCGCTGTCACGCGACAGCCGTACCGGTGAGGGCGGGGAGCCGAGGCAGGTCACCGCCGAGGCCGCGCCCGCCGCCGAGACGGCGCCGGACTGCGGCGAACCGGAGCGCAGCCTGCGGCCCGACAACGCGGACGGACCGGCCGTCGAGCGCATCCGGGCCCAGGGCAAACTGATCGTCGGCATCGACCAGAACAGCTTCAGCTGGGGTTATCGCAACCCCGCGACCGGCACCATCGAGGGCTTCGACATCGACCTCGCGCGGGAGATCGCCAAGGACATCCTCGGCTCCCCCGACGACATCATCTTCCGCGCCATCCCCACCAATCTGCGCGAACAGTCCCTGGAGAACGGCACGGTCGACCTGGTCGTACGGACCATGACGATCAACTGCAAGCGTCTCGAGAAGGTCTCCTTCTCCACCGCCTACTTCCAGGCCGGCCAGCAGGTGCTCGTGCCCAGGGGCTCGGACATCACGGGGTACGACGAGTCGCTGTCCGGCAAGCGCGTCTGTTCGGCGTCGGGCTCGACGGCGTACGACGCGCTCGTGGACAAGTCGTTCGGCGCGATCTTCAAGGACGAGCACGACGGGACCGACCAGGACGAGGACAAGCTGACGGTGTCGAACCAGCTGGACTGCCTGGTGCGGCTCCAGATGGGCGAGGTCGACGCGGTCGTCACCGACAACGCGCTCGCGGCGGGCCAGGCGGCGCAGGATCCGGCGGTCGAGCTGGTGGGCGAGCCGTTCACCGAGGAGTACTACGGCGTCGCGGCCAAGCTCGGCAGCGACGACCTGGTGCGCCGGGTCAACCAGGTCCTGGAGGACTACCGCGCGGGCGGCGCCGACAGCCTCTGGATGCGGTCGTACGACCAGTGGCTGAAAGCCGGTCTGCCAGGCATAACCGCGGCGCCCAAGGCCAAGTACAAGGATTGAGGGCCGAGGTCCCGGAGTCAGGGTCCGGGCACGGACGCCCCGAAGAGGCGGAACCAGAACGGAAGATCGCGCACCGGCACCGGACAACGGCGCCGGCGGCCAGGGCAGAGCGGAGAGGTGATCGATGGGCGACTCGGGCTCCTTCCCCGGCTCGACGGGGAAGTCGGCCGGTCCTGCCATGGACCGGGACGAGGCGGATCGTGCCCTCGCGCGCCTCGGCGCGGAGCACGAGGCGATCGAGACGTCCCTGCTCGCCCTCCAGGACCACGCGGGCCGGCGGCTCCTCGAAGGGGCCGCCCTGTCCGGGGTCACCAAGGACCGCTGGGCCACCACCGAACAGACGATCACCCTTCTGTGGAGCTACTTCGACGCCTACGCCGCCGCCCTGCGCGGCGCCCGCGAGGCCCGCGCCCGGCTGCGCTGGCTCAACCAGCAGGACCTGGTGGACCTGACCGAGAAGCTGCGGGGCCGCAGCGTCACGGTCGCGGGCTCCGCCACCGCCACCCCGTCCATCGCGGGACCGGCGAAGCTCTCCGAGCAGTTCTCGCTCGCCGAGCTGGTTGCGCGGATGAACGAGCTGTACGCGCAGTCGCTGGACATGGTCGTGGCGTCGGACTCCGTCTGGTCGGCGCTGCCCGCCCGGATAGACCTGCTCGCGGCCGAGCTGAACCGCACCCGTTCGCTGGCGCACTCAGCCGGGGTACGGCCCGGGGAGCACCCGGCGGGTGACGAACTGGAGGCGATCACCGACGAGCTGTCCACGCTGCGTGCCCAGGTGATCTCCGATCCGCTGGCCTTCTGGCAGCCGGTGCACGGCAGTTCGGCGCCCGGTGGCGGCCGGCCCGACACCGAGCGCTACGACCGGGCGGCCCGCGCGCTGGAGGACGTACGCCGCGAGATCGACGCGGTCCTGACGGTGCGGCAGGACTCGGAGGCGCGGCTGCTGCGGCTGCGCGACGTGCTGTCGCGCGCCGACCGTACGCTCACCGAGGCGCGGTCGGCCCGAGGCGAGGTGCTGGCGAAGATCGCCGCGTCTGAGGTGCCCGCGGTGAGCGGTCCGCCGACGGCGCTCCAGGAGCGGCTGTCGACGGCCGCCGAGTACCGCAGACACGCGCAGTGGCACCGCCTCTCCCCGCTGCTGGAGTCCCTGGAGCGCGAGGCGGACGACGAACTGCACCGGGCCCGCGAGTCGTTGACGGCCGTCACGGCCCCGCTCGCGGTCCGGGCCGAGCTGCGCGGCAGGCTCGACGCGTACAAGGCGAAGGTCGCCAGGCACGGGCTCGCCGAGGACCTGCTGCTGACCGAGCGCTACGACGCGGCCCGCCGGATGCTCTGGAGCGCTCCCTGCGATCTGCGCGTCGCCGAGCAGGCGGTGCTGCGCTACCAGCAGGCGGCGGCCGAGGCACTTGCCCAGCGGCAGCCCGGGCCCACCGACCGCGGGGGGAGCGCGTGAGCGCCGACAGGGCAGTGATCGGGAGACCGAGCGGCACCGGCGGAACGAACGGTACGAACGACATGGGCGAACGGGGGGAACGATGAGCGGGACGAGGAGTTGCCAGCGCCCCGGCTGCGAGGGCAGTTACGAGGACATGGGCGGCGGTGAGCTGTACTGCGACACCTGCGGTCTGGCGCCGGTCGTCTCGCCGACCGGCATGGTGTCGTCCCCGCCGACCGGGATCACCGGCGGTGGCAGGGACAGCAGGGCCGGCGGCAAGGGCAGTGGCCGCGGCAGCGGTTCGACGCGCAGCGGTTCGTCCCGCGCGTCGTCGCGCGCCTCCTCGCGCTCGTCGACGTCGCGGCGTTCGGTCTCGGGGCGGCTGTCGCGTTCGCTGTCGGGCCGGCTCTCCAGCCGGTCGGTCTCGGTCCGCAGCTCCGGCGCCGCCACCGCCGCTTCGGGGCGCAACCGGCTGGGCGCGGGCCTCGTCTCCGTGCCGGACGTACCGAGGCCCGATCCACGCTCGGCGGTGATGGCGAGCGCCGAGGTCCCGGAGCGCAAGCGGTACTGCTCGCGTTCCGACTGCGGCGCGCAGGTGGGTCGTTCGCGCGGTGAGCGGCCGGGGCGTACGGAGGGGTTCTGCACCAAGTGCGGGCACCCGTACTCGTTCATGCCGAAGCTGCGCGAGGGCGACATCGTCCACGGGCAGTACGAGGTCGCGGGCTGTCTGGCGCACGGCGGTCTGGGCTGGATCTATCTCGCCGTCGACCGCGCGGTCTCCGACCGCTGGGTGGTCCTCAAGGGTCTGCTCGACACGGGCGACCAGGACGCCATGGAGGCGGCGATCTCCGAGCGGCGCTTCCTCGCGGAGATCGAGCACTCCAACATCGTCCGCATCTACAACTTCGTGGAACATCTCGACCAGCGGACCGGCTCCATGGACGGCTACATCGTTATGGAGTACGTGGGCGGCAAGGCGCTCAAGGAGATCGCCAACGAGCGGCGCGGCCCGGACGGCAAGCGCGACCCGCTGCCGGTCGAGCAGGCGTGCGCGTACGGCATCGAGGCGCTGGAGGCCCTCGGGCATCTGCACAGCCGCAATCTGCTCTACTGCGACTTCAAGGTCGACAACGCGATCCAGTCCGAGGACCAGCTCAAGCTCATCGACATGGGCGCGGTCCGCAGGATGGACGACGAGGAGTCGGCGATCTACGGCACCGTCGGCTACCAGGCACCGGAGGTCGCCGAGGTGGGCCCGTCGGTGGCCTCCGACCTGTACACGGTGGCGCGCACGCTCGCGGTGCTGACGTTCGACTTCCAGGGGTACACGAACGTGTTCGTGGACTCGCTGCCGGACCCGGACAACATCGACGTGTTCCGCAAGTACGAGTCGTTCTACCGGTTGCTGGTGCGGGCGACGGACCCGGATCCGGCGCGGCGGTTCGCCTCGGCGCAGGAGATGGCCGAGCAGCTGACCGGGGTGCTGCGGGAGGTCGTCGCGTTGCAGACGGGGCGTCCCCGGCCCGCGCTCTCGACGCAGTTCGGTACGGAACTGCGCGTCACGGACACGCGGTTGTTCGCCGACGCCTCACAGGACGTGTCACGGCTGGGGCTGCGCCCGGAGCCGGTGCGCTCCGGTCTGTTCGGACGCCGCGACAAGGCCCCGGTGAGCGCGAACGGTGACACGAGCAGGGCGGCGATCGGTTCGGGCTTCTCCGGTGTCGCCCCGCCCCCGCCGGGCGCGGGCAACGGCGCGCCCGCGCCCGTACCGCTGCCCGGCCGGCCGGCGATGCCGCCGCCCCCCGCGCCCTTCGGGGTGCAGCCCCAACTCCCGCCCGGGAACGGCGCTCGGGGCGGCGTTCCGGCGCCCCGGACCGCGCCGGGCGGCGGCGTCCCCGCCTCCCCCGCCGGTGAGTCCCTGGAGACCGGGGCCCCGCTCGCGCGCATCGACGCGGGCGCCACCGCGCTGGCGCTGCCGGTGCCGCGGGTCGACGCGAACGACCCCAACGCCGGCTTCCTGGCCGGTCTGATGGCCTCCGCCCCCGCCGAGCTGATCTCCGCTCTCGCGGCGGCCCCCGCCGACTCCGTCGAGCGCCGGCTGCGCGAGCTGCGCGCCCGGCTGGAG
This sequence comes from Streptomyces sp. NPDC060366, assembly GCF_042725135.1. Taxonomy (NCBI): domain Bacteria; kingdom Bacillati; phylum Actinomycetota; class Actinomycetes; order Kitasatosporales; family Streptomycetaceae; genus Streptomyces; species Streptomyces sp. NPDC060366. The sequence goes on from NZ_JBHXDC010000015.1 coordinate 21,559, forward strand.
ATGGGTGAACTGGTCACGGCCTCCGAGGCGTTGACCGAGCTCGAAGCGCGCCACGCCGACGACTGGCGGGTGGTCTGGTACCGGGGTCTCGCCTCGCTCGTGACGGGTGAGCACGAGATCGCCGCGCTCTCCTTCGACGCGATCTACGACGCGTTCCCCGGCGAGGCTGCGCCGAAGCTGGCGCTCGGGGTCTGCGCCGAGGTGCTCGGCCAGCTCGACAACGCGGCCGAGTACTACCGCCTCGTATGGATGACGGATCCGAGCTATGTCAGCGCCGCCTTCGGTCTCGCGCGGGTGCAGAACGCGGCGGGTGACCGGACCGGAGCCGTACGGACGCTGGAGTCGGTTCCCGAGGCGTCGATCCACTACACGGCGGCCAGGATCGCGGCCGTCAGGTCGCGGCTGCGCCGCCGTGACCTGCGCTCGCAGTGGCCCTCCAGCACGGCGGGGGCCACGGCGGACACACCGCTGATCGACGATCTGCGGGCCGCCGCCGACCAGATTTCGCGGCTGGGCCAGTTCGGTCTGGACGCGATGCGGCGCGAGCAGTTGTCGACAGAGGTACTGGGCACGGCTCTGGACTGGGTACTCTCCGGTGGTCCAGGGAATCGGCCCGGAGAGACCATGCTGCTCGGCAGTGAACTGGACGAGCGCGGTCTGCGCTTGGGACTGGAACGCTCGTACCGGGTGCTCGCCCGGCTCGCTCAGCGTGGCGAGGAGAGGATCGACCTGGTGGAGCGGGCCAACCGCTTCCGCCCCCGGACGTGGGTGTGATTGATGTCGCAGATGCACCAGCCGACAGCCCTTTCGAGGTGCCCCGGTTGCGAGGAGCCGCTGGAGTCGGGCGACCTGTTCTGTGGTGCGTGCGGGTACGACCTGTCGGCCGTGCCCCCGCCCCCGGACGACCACCCCACGATCGTCATCAACGGCGCCCTGGCGCCGGTTGAGGCCGCTTCGGGGGCCGGTCCTGCGGGCGCCGGTCCTGCGGGCGCCGGTCCTGCGGGCGCCGTCGACTGGCCCACCGCCGCCGACCGGGACAGCACGAACACGCCCGCCCCGGTGCATCTGCCCGGCGAGCTGCCCGGCCTCGACTCGACCGGGGTGCCGCTGTCCGGGCACGTCTCGGCCGGGCACCGGCCCGCGCCGTCGGCCGGGCCCACTCCGGCCGGTGACTTCGAACTGCCCGCGCCGGCCTCGGCGCCCGACGCGGCCGTCGGGGCTCCGCCCGCGATGCCCCACGTCACCGATCACCGTTCGTCGGACCCCGACCCGGTGGCCTCCGCCGACCCTGCCGACCCGCGTACGGCGCCGCCCGCCGCCCCGGCCGGTACGAAGCTCTGCGTGGCCTGCCGCGCCGGCCATGTCGACACCGACGGCTACTGCGAGAACTGCGGTCACGCCCAGCCCCGCGAGCGCGACCATGTCGAGCAGGAGCTGGACTCCGTGGCGGCGGTCAGCGACCGCGGACTGCGCCACCACCGCAACGAGGACGCGTTCGCCGTGTCGTCGGCCGCCCTGCCCGACGGCACGCCTGCCGTGATCGCGATCGTCTGCGACGGCGTGTCGTCGGCGACCCGTCCCGACGAGGCGTCGGCGGCGGCCTCGGTCACCGCCAACGAGGTGCTGCTGGCGGCTCTGCCGCGCGGCACGCACCCGCAGCAGGCGATGCACGAGGCGATCGTGGCCGCCGCCGAGGCCGTCAACCTCCTTGCCACCCGGCCGGGTCGGGCCGGCGAGCACGAGGCCGCGCACCGCGCTCAGAACGCGCCCGCGTGCACGATCGTCGGCGCGGTCGTGGCGAGCGGGCTGCTGGTCGTCGGCTGGGTCGGCGACAGCCGCGCCTACTGGGTGCCCGACGACCGCACCGGCCCACCCGCGCGGCTCACCGAGGACGACTCCTGGGCGGCCCAGATGGTCGCCGCGGGCCTGATGAACGAGGCGGAGGCGTACGCGGACGAACGCGCCCACGCCATCACCGGCTGGCTCGGCGCCGACGCGTACGAACTCGAACCGCACACGGCGTCCTTCAAACCGGACCGCCCCGGTGTCGTGGTGGTCTGCACGGACGGTCTGTGGAACTACGCGGAGAGCCCGCAGGAGATGGCCCGGGTCCTGCCGCCCGACGCCGCCGGGCGGCCCCTGCACAGCGCCCAGGTGCTGGTCGGCCACGCGCTCGACGGCGGGGGCCACGACAACGTAACAGTGGCCCTGCTGCCGTTCGCCGTACCGCAGCAAGGGGCAGGATCCGCCTACAGCCCGGCCTGAGCACCCCACTGCCCGGACCACCGGACCGCGGTGGCGACCCCTTGGCCGACGCCCGGTCCAACCCCGGGGGCACGTCCGCCTGTTGCCCCGCTGTCCCTCTCAAGTCTTAGATTTTTTTGCCAGTGGAGCGTCAAGGAGCCGATACAGATGGCGAACTTCTCCAAGTCGACAGTGCCGCAGTTCTCCGTCGAGGTGTACCAGAACGAGTTCCTGCCGGAAGGCGGGCGCGAGGTGAACGCGATCGTGACGGTCACGTCCACCGGGGGTGGTACGAGCGGCGGGGCGCCGCTCACGGGAGCGTCCCCGGCGGCGACGACGCCGGGCCGGAGCCCGAACGCGGCCGTGGTGATCATGGTCGACTGCTCGGGGTCGATGGACTACCCGCCGACGAAGATGCGCAACGCGCGCGATGCCACGTCCGCCGCCATCGACACGCTGCGCGACGGTGTCGCGTTCGCCGTGGTGGCCGGCACGCACGTGGCCAAGGAGGTCTACCCGGGCGAGGGCCGGCTCGCGGTCGCGGACGCCGGCACCCGCGCGGAGGCCAAGAACGCCCTGCGCAAGCTGAGCGCGGGCGGCGGTACGGCGATCGGCACCTGGCTGCGGCTCGCGGACCGGCTGCTGGCCTCGGCCGATGTGTCGATCAGGCACGGCATCCTGCTGACCGACGGCCGTAACGAGCACGAGACGCCGGAAGATCTGCGCGCCTCGCTCGACGCCTGCGCGGGCCGTTTCACCTGTGACGCCCGCGGTGTCGGCACGGACTGGGTGGTGAAAGAGGTCACAGGCATCGCCTCGGCGATGCTCGGTACGGCGGACATCGTCGCCGATCCCTCGGGCCTGGCCGCCGACTTCACCGAGATGATGGAGAACGCGATGGGCAAGGAGGTCGCGGACGTCGCGCTGCGGCTCTGGACACCCGTCGGTGTGGAGATCAAGTTCGTCAAGCAGGTGGCGCCGACGGTCGAGGAGTTGACCGAGCGGCGTACGGACGCCAACGCCCGTGCGGGGGACTATCCGACCGGCTCCTGGGGCGACGAGTCCCGTGATTACCACGTATGTGTCCAGGTCCCGGAGGCGGGCGTCGGCCAGGAGATGCTGGCGGCCAGGGTCTCGCTGATCCTCCCCGCCGCCGACGGCACGTCGCAGGTGCTGTCCCAGGGGCTGGTACGGGCGGTGTGGACCGACGACATGGTGGCGTCGACGTCCATCAATCCGCAGGTCGCGCACTACACGGGTCAGGCCGAACTGGCGCAGGTGATCCAACAGGGCCTGGAGGCCCGTAAGTCGGGGGACTTCGACGGCGCGACGGCCAAACTGGGACGCGCGGTACAGCTCGCGTCGGACTCGGGGAACGCCGATACGGCGAAATTGCTTTCGAAGGTGGTGGACGTGGTCGATGCGGCGACGGGTACTGTGCGACTGAAAGCGAAGGTCGCGGACGCGGACGAGATGACACTGGAAACTCGCTCGACGAAAACAGTTCGCGTCAAGAAGTAGCGAACAGCGGCACGTAACGATCAACCGCGGCCTGCGGGCCGGACGAGGAGAGGGGGAAGCGCCGACATGCCGACTTGCCCGAACGGACACCAGTCGGGTTCCGACGACTGGTGCGAGGTCTGTGGCCATCGCATGGCCGGAGCCGGTGCTCCCGCCGGCTCGTTGCCGCCGCCTCCCCCACCACCGCCCGCGCCCGGTTACGGCTACCCGCAGGACCCGAACGCGACGGCGCAGGCGGAGCTCTGCCCGCAGTGCCGTACTCCGCGTGAGGGCAACGCCCTGTTCTGCGAGGAGTGCCGGTGGAACTTCCTCACGAACACGGCGACCTCGTACACGCCGCTGGCTCCGCAGCACCAGCAGCCCGGTGGACCGGGTGGTCCCGGCGGGCCGGGCGGACCGCCGCCTCCCGGACTGAACCTGCCGCCGGGCTTCCAGGCCCAGCAGGCGCCGCCCCGGCCGCCGGAGCCGTACGACTACCAGGGCTCGCGCCCCTCCCAGCTGAACCGGCCCGCCGAACCGCTGGTCCCCGACCAGCAGGGCGGACCCGGTGGGCCCGGCCCGCACGGCGGACCCCCCGGACATCCCGGCCCCCCTGGGCCTCCCGGACCGCACGGACCTCCCGGGCCTCATGGCCACCAGGGACCGCCGCCGCCCCCGCCGTACCAGCAGCAGCAAGGCCCACCGTCACCCCCCTCGTTCCAGCAGTCGGGGCCCCCGGCCCCGCCTCAGCAGACCGGTGGCGACGACTGGGTGCTGCCGCCGCCCTCGCAGGCGCAGGCTTCGGCGCCCCCGCAGCAGTTCCAGCAGGGTCCGCCGCCGCAGCAGCACCAGCAGCAGCACGACCCGATGCAGCAGCAGCCGCCCCACCAGTACCAGCCGCCCGGCAACTGGACCGCGGTCGTCGCACCGGACCGTGACTACTTCATGGCGATGATGCAGCGCAGCGGCCCCGAGGCGACGGGCCTCAACCTGCCCGCGTACTCACCGGAACAGCATCTTCCGATGACCGGGAACCAGATCACCATCGGCCGCCGGCGCCACTCCACCGGTGAGTCCCCCGATGTCGACCTGTCCGTCCCGCCGGAGGACCCGGGCGTCTCGCACCAGCACGCGGTCCTGGTCCAGCAGCCCGACGGCAGTTGGGCGGTGGTCGATCAGAACTCCACCAACGGCACGACGCTCAACGGCGCCGAGGACCCGATCCAGCCGTATGTCCCCGTCCCGCTCAAGGACGGCGACCGCGTGCACGTCGGTGCCTGGACGACGATCACGATCCGCCGGAGCTGAGCGGCCAGACGTACGGGCCCAAGGGGTCGTCCAGCCAGGCCCACTGCCGGTCGGGGCCGACCGTGATGCCGAACCTCTCCCGCTGCGGGCGCTTCTCGCGCTCCCAGAGGGAGAGGGCCTCGTGCGGGTCCGGGCTGCCCGCGGTCAGCGAGAGCATGAAGCGGAAGAGATCGTTCTCCAGCGCCCGTCTGGGCAGCCCGCCGATCCGCTGGAGGACCGGCAGCCCCGACTCCTCCGTACCGCCCCGCAGCGGTACGAAGAACGCGGACGTGTGCAGGAAGTGCCCTTCCGCGTAACGGCCGTGGAGGTCGTCGCCGACGTCAAGCGCGATCAGCCCGGTGGACAGCGGCGCCAGGATCCGCGCCCCGTCCGCGCACTGCTCCAGCCAGCCGGACGGCACCGCGGACAGCGTGCAGGTCGCGATGATCCGGTCGAACGGTGCCCGGCGCCGGCAGCCGATCGCGCCGTCGCCGGTGACGACCGCGGGCCGGTATCCGGCGGCCGCGAGATGCGTACGGGCGGACTCCGTGATCTCCGGATCCAGATCGACGGTCGTCACGCGCTCGTCACCCAGCCGGTGCGAGAGCAGCCCCGCGTTGTAGCCGGTGCCCGCGCCGATCTCCAGGACGGTGTGCCCGTCGCGCACCTCCAGCTCCGCGAGCATCCGCGCCATCAGGGAGGGCTGGCTGCTGGAGGAGATCAGTTCACCGTCCCGTACGCGGGTGGCCAGCGCCCCGTCCGCGTACGCGCCGCGCAGCCAGCGAAGCCGCCGGACGGGATCGGGGTCGTCGCACCACAGCCGGTCGTGGCCGCCGGGTCTGCTGACGAAGTAGTACGGCACGAACAGATGGCGCGGCACCTCCTCGAACGCCGCGCGCCAGGCCGGGTCGTCCAGCGACCCGTCGTCCACCATGCCCCGCACCATGGCGCCACGCGCCTCCGCGGCGACGCCATCTTCGTCGTCGCCCGGCCGGTACGCCTCGTGGTGCTCGCGGTGAACGCCCATGACCCCACTGTCCTGTGTCCCGGGCGCGGAAGCGAGCAGTACCGGCCCCCGGACCCCGGGTAATCGGATTCCGGGGCGCGACCGGCCGGTTCCGGGAGGCGATCGGCGGGTCCTAGACCTCAGGTACTCGGCCGGTGGGTCTGAGACCATGGAGGAGTGAACGAGATTCCGCGCGGCACACTTTCGGAGCAGACCTTCTACGAGCAGGTCGGCGGGGAGAAGACCTTCCGGCGCCTGGTCCACCGGTTCTACCAGGGGGTCGCCGAGGACCCGCTGCTCCGGCCGATGTATCCGGAGGAGGATCTGGGGCCGGCCGAGGAGCGGTTCACGCTGTTCCTGATCCAGTACTGGGGCGGTCCGCGCACGTACAGCGACAACCGGGGCCATCCCCGGCTGCGGATGCGGCACGCGCCGTTCACCGTCGACCGGGCGGCGCACGACGCGTGGCTGCGGCACATGCGGGTGGCCATCGACGAGCTGGAGCTCTCCGAGGAGCACGAGCAGCAGCTCTGGAACTACATGACGTACGCCGCCGCGTCGATGGTCAACAGCTGAGCGGCTTACCCCCGGCCGACGCGGTGACCGCCGGCCGCGCACCGGAATGCGGAACTCCTGTTCCGGACAACGATCACGATCGGATCAAAGTACGCCTGTAAGCGGTTACCAGGACGGGTGGCCTCTGAAAGTATCCGAGCTCCGGGGAAGGGCGAAGGATCGGCGGGGGGACGTGTGACGGGGTTCGTTTTTCTGCGGGTCCGCGCGCACCGGCTCCTGCTCACCGCGGCCCTCCTCGCCGTTCTCCTCACCACATCCGTCCTGTCGGCCCTCACCGCTTTCTCCGGTTCGATCGGGGACGCCGCGCTCCGCCACACGCTCCAGGGCCGCGAGGCCGCCGCGGCGGCGCTCGTGATCAGCGCGCAGGTTCCCGCCGACGACCGGGAGGCCGCGGACGAGGCAGCGTCCGGGGCCGCGCGGGAGTCCTTCGACGGGCTGCCGGTCACCGTACGGAAACTGGAGCGTTCCGGGTCGTACGCGCTCCCCCGCGGTCTTCAGCCGCCCGCCGCCCGCGAGGGGGAACCCGACCTCACGCACTTCGCCACACTCGACCGCTCGCGCGTACGGCTCGTGACCGGGACCTGGCCCGCCGGCGGGGACTCCGCGGCCGGCGACCCCGTGCAGGCGGCGTTCCCCGAAGTCGCCGCGACCCAGCTCGGGCTCAAGGCGGGCGCCCGGCTCACCCTCGTCGACCGGCTGGGGGACAGACCCCTCACGATCCGTGTCACCGGCATCTACCGGCCGGCCGATCTCACCGATCCGTACTGGCAGTTGGACACCCTCGGCGGCCACGGCGTCCGGACGGTCTCCTTCACCACCTACGGCCCGCTGCTCACCGACCCCGCCGTGTTCGACTCCGGACGCCTCGCGGCGGGCGACCTGTCCTGGCTGGCCGCCGCCGATTTCCGGTCCGTCACCACCGGCCGTATCGACTCGCTGCGCGCCGCCGCCGAGCGGGGGCCCAAGACCCTCGCCGCACAGCCGGTCTTCGCCGACGGTGTGAACGCGCGCACCGCGCTGCCGGGTGTGCTCGACCGGACCGAACGCGCGCTGCTCGTCTCCCGCTCCACGCTGCTGATCGTCGCCGTCCAGCTCGTACTGCTCGCGGGTTACGCCCTGTTGCTGGTCGCCCGCCTGCTGAGCTCCGAGCGGACGGGCGAGACCGATCTGCTTCGGGCACGTGGCGGCTCCCGGCGCCGGATCCTCTGGCTCACCGCCGTCGAGGCGCTGCTCCTGGCGCTGCCCGCCGCGCTCTGCGCGCCGCTGCTCGCGGGGCCGCTGACCCGGCTTCTCGCCGACAGCGGCAGGCTCACCGAGATCGGGCTGCGGCTCGGTGACACCTCCACCGCCGAGGTGTGGCTGACCGGCGGCGGGGTCGCGCTGGCGTGCGCCGCCGCCGTCGTGGCGCCCGCCCTGGCCTCGGCCGGCGCGGTCCGGCTGCGGCGCGGCAGGGCGAGGGCGCTGCCGGGCCCGGTACGCGCGGGCGCCGACGTTGGGCTGCTGGTGGTCGCCGCGGTGGCGTACTGGCAGTTGGACCGCCAGACGGCCACATCGGGCGGCGGCGCGCTAAGCGGTGACAGCCGGGGCGAACTCGGCATCGATCCGCTGCTGGTCGCCGCACCCGCGCTGGCACTGCTCGCGGGCACCGTACTGACCCTTCGCCTGCTGCCACCCGTGGCGCGCCTCGCCGAACGGCGCGCGGCGAACGGCGCGGGACTGTCGTCGGCGCTCGCCGGCTGGCAGTTCAGCCGCAGGCCGCTGCGCGGCGCGGGCCCCGTGCTTCTGCTGGTGCTGGCGGTGGCGATGGGGATGCTGGCGATCGGGCAGAGCGCGTCGTGGGACCGTTCGCAGGAGGACCAGGCGGACTTCCGGACGGGCGCGTCGCTGCGGGTGGCGACGGACCGGCCGGGGGATCCCGGACAGGCGGGGATCTACGCCGGGCTGCCGGGGGTACGTGAGGCGGCCCCCGCGCACCGCGCGACCACCGAGCTGTCGGCGAACCGGACGGCGACCGTCCTCGCGCTGGACACCGCTCACGCCGACGAGCGGATGCTGCTGCGGGACGACATGTCCGGGCTGTCCGGCGACGGCGGCGCGGCCCGGCTCCTGGACGCGGTGAAGCCGCCGGAGGCGGCACGGCCCGGCACCCCGCTGCCCGACGGCACCCGGCAGCTCCGGATCACGCTGCGGCTCACCGACACCGGGGCGCGCGACGGGGTGTCGCCGACCGGTGCCGTGCCGTTCGCCACGGTGGTGGTCGAGGACCGGTACGGCGTCGGCCACCGCATGCCCGTGGGCGAGGTGCCCGTCGACGGCCGCCCGCACACCGTGACGCTCGATCTGACCGGAGCGGCGGACTCCGTGCCCGGTCCCGAGGCGAGGACCACGCCGCTCGCCCCGGCGGAGCCACTGGCACTGACCGGTCTGGAGTTCGTCTCGACCGCTCCGCCGGGCCGGAGCGAGACCCACCGGATCAGCGTCGACGCGCTGCGCGCACTGGACGCCGACGGCGCCGCGCGCCCGGTCGACGGCGCCCAGAACGCCGACTGGCGTGCGACGCGGCTGAGTTCACTGGACGGCGAGGCGGACCCGGATGTGCCGCTGAAGCCGGTCGTCTCGGCGACGGCTCCGCTGGCGCTCTCGTACGAGACGGGGGCCGGCCCGCAGGCCGGGCCCTATCTGGACCAGGCGCGCGGCGTCACCGTCCACGTGAGCGCCGCGCGCGCCGAGCCGCCGGCCGTGCTGCCCGGGATCGCCACCGACACCTTTCTGCGCGCGGCCGGCGCGAAGACCGGCCAGAACGTGGACGTCCAGGTCTCGGGCCAGCGCCTCCGGGTGAAGATCGTGCGCTCCGTCGGCCAACTGCCCACCACCGGGGCCGGCGCCCTGAGCGCACGGGCGACGACCGAGACCGCCGGCGCCGGGCGTACGGGCGACGGCGGCGGGCTCCTGGTCGATCTGCGCACCGTCAACGAGGTGCTCGCCGACCGGCGCGCGGCGTCGCTGGCCCCCACGGAGTGGTGGCTGAGCACGGCACCGGGGCGTACTCAGGAGATCGCCGAGACGCTGCGGAAGCGGTCCGACCTCGACCCGACGCAGGTCCTGGTGCGCGACGAGACGGCGGACGAGTTGCTGAGCGATCCGCTGGGGGTCGGCCCGCAGTCCGCGCTGACGGCCGCCGCCGTCGCGGCGGCGGCGCTCGCGGCGGTCGGCTTCGCGGTGAGCGCGGCGGGGTCGCAACGTGAACGGGCCGCCGAATTCGCCCTGCTGAGGGCCCTCGGTACACCGCGCCGCCAACTCGCCCGGCTGATAGCCACCGAACAGGGCGTGCTGCTCACGGTCGCTCTGCTGGTCGGTCTCGCCCTCGGCGCCGTCCTCACCAGAGCGGTGGTGCCCCTGGTCGTCCTGACGGGCCAGGCCACCCAACCGGTCCCACGCGTCCTGGTCGAACTGCCCACGGGCCAGGTGGCGGCGCTGCTGGCCGGGGTGTCGGCGCTGCCCCTGCTGATGATCGCGACCCTGGCGCTACGCCGCACGGACCCGACGGTCACGCTGCGCGAACGGGGAGGCAACTGAGATGCGAACTCCTTCGCGGGGCGGCGCCGGGAACGGCGAGCCGCAGGCCGTGGACGGCCCCGAGTCACGTACGCCCGGCGGCGACAGCGCCACCCAGGGCCGCCCGCGGGGAAGCACCGGCTCCCGCGCCGACCGGCCCGCGCGGGCCGTCGCGCCCTGGGTGCGGACGCGGCTGCGGACCGCGCCCGGCGCCGCCGTCGCGATGGCCGTGCTCGTCGTACTCACCGCGTACCTCGCCGCCGCGTTCCCCCGTTCCGTCGACGCGTACGAGACGAACGGCCTGCGCCACGACATCCGGACCGCCACCGCCGTCGAGAGGGTCTTGGAGATCAGCTCGGCTGCGTTCGGCCCCGGCGTGCCGCGGGCGGACCGGGAGAAGACCCTGCGCGGTGCGTGGGTGGCTCAGACGCAGCGCAAGATCGTGCGGGGTCTGCCCGCGCCGGTACGGGCCGACGAGGGCAGTTCGGCGTACGGCGTACGGACCTCCGAACCCATCGAGGGCACCGACCCCTGGCTGGCCGCGCCCGACCATCTGCCGCCGATGTTCACCCTCGCCGCCCAGGCGGGCCTCGACAGCCACTCCGCACTCCGCGAGGGCCGGCTTCCCCGCGCCGACGCGCCGGTGACGGAGAGTACAACGGAGGTGGAGGCCGCGGTCACCGCCGCGACCGCCGAGTCGCTGCATATCAAGGTCGGTTCGGTGGTGCACGTGCCGGCCGCCGGCCGGGACGAGATCGGTGTACGGATCACCGGGATCGTCACGCCACGGGACCCGGACAACAGCTACTGGTCCTTCGAGCCCACACTCCGCTCCCCCGCCCTGGTCGCCAAGCAGACCGACGACCGCCCGCAGCCCCGCTACTGGCGCGCCGCCCTCCTCCTGCCGCCCGACGCCGCCCCGGTACTGCTCGCCACCACCGGCGAGCCGCAGCTCTACTGGCGGATCGCGCCCGACACCACCGCGCTCACGGCACGCGACGCGCCCGGACTCGCCTCGCGCGTCGCGTCGTTGAAGAACGGCCCGGAACTGACCGAACTGCGCACGAACGTCATCGGGCCCGTGGCCGTGGTCGCGACGAAACTCGACGACATCGTCGCCGGGCACCGCTCGATGCGTGCCGCCATCGCTCCGGTCGTCGCCGTCGCCGCACTGGGGATCGGGGCCGTGGCCGCCGTCGTCCTGGTGATGGCGGGCGGCCTGATCGCGGCACGGCGCCGGGCCGAGCTCGCCCTGCTGCGCTCACGCGGCGGATCCCTGCGCGGCATCGGCGGCCGGCTCCTCGCCGAGACGGCGGTGATCGCCGTACCGGCGGCGGCCGTCGGCCTGTCGCTCGCCGTGCTGAGCGTCCCGGAGGCCCGGCTGCTGCCCGCCGTGGCCGCCGCGAGCGCGGCGGCCCTCCTGGCGTGCGCCGCGCTGCCGGTACGGGCCGTCGTGGGACACCGCAGGCCACTGCGGCACGGGGACCGCGAGGATCTTGTACGGGCCCGGCCCTCCCGCCGCCGCACGATGGCCGAACTGACCCTGCTGGCCCTCGCGATCGGCGCGGTGGTCGCGCTGCGCCGACGCGGCACGGGCGGCCCGGCCGACTCCGGGGGCACCGGCGGGCTGGGCGACGTGGACTACCTGGTCAGCTCGGCGCCGGTGCTGGTGGGACTGATCGCCGCACTCGTCCTCGTACGCCTGTATCCGCTGCCGCTGCGTCTCGCGGGCCGCCCGGCCGGCCGGCTGCGCGGCGCGGTCGGTTTCCTCTCGCTGGCCCGCGCGGGCCGCGCGTCGTCGTCGGGCGCGCTGCCGCTGCTCGCCCTGCTGGTCGCGCTGACGACGGCGGCGTTCGGCGGCTCGGTGCTCGCCGGGATCGACGGCGCCAGGGAACGGGCCGCCGTGCTGGCGACGGGCGCCGACGCCCGGATCAGCGTCGGCGGCACGTCGCCGGAGCTGCCCGACGGGCTCGCCGCGGCCGTACGCGAGAGTTCCGGGGTCGGAGAGGTGACCGCGGTGCGCGTCGAGTACGGCGTACCGCTCCCGTCCGACAGCAAGGGCCTCGAGACGGTGCCCGGTGTGACCATGATCGGCGTGGAGCCGGAGACGTACGCGCGGCTGGCCCGGCAGACCGGCCTCGGCGAGTTCTCCGCCGACGCCCTGAAGTCCGTCGGCGGGGGCGGTGTGCGCGACGGCGGGCCGGACCGGAGCCGGGTACTGCCCGCGATCGCCTCGCCCGCCGTCGCGGAGCGCCTCGGCGACCGGCCGCGCGACATCCGGGCGGCGGCCGGGGACTTCAAGGTGCGGGTCGCGGGGATACACCGCGACACCCCGGCGTCGCCCGGTACCGACTACCTCCTGGTGAACGCCGCCGACCTGACGCAGCGGGCGCCGACCACCCTGCTGGTCGGCGGCGCGAAGCTGGACGGCGCGGCGCTGCGCCGTACGGTCGCCGGGTTCGGCGACGGCTTCAGCGTCAAGTTGCGCACCGAGGAGCGCGGAACGTTCGTCAACACGCCCATGCAGGAGGGCGCCGAGCGGATCTACGCCGCGGCGATCGCGGCGGGCGCTGGCTACGCGCTGCTGGCCCTGCTGCTCTCGCTGTCGCAGACGGCCCCGGAGCGCGTCACGTTGCTGGCGAGGCTGCGCACCATGGGACTCACGACGCGGCAGGGCCGCCAACTCCTCGGCCTCGAGGTCCTTCCGCAGGCGCTGCTGGCCGCCGTGGGCGGGGCGTTGGTCGGCTGGGCGACCGTCGTACTGCTGGCGCCTGGTGTGGATCTCGTACGGCTGGCGCTCAACGCGACGTCGGACGTGACGCTGGAGGGGGCGCCGCTCCGGGCCGATCCGTGGTCGCTGGTGCTGCCCGCGGTGGGGGTGCTGGCGCTCGCCGCCGCGGTGTCGGTCGTCCAGGCGTGGTGGGCGGGGCGACAAGGCTCGATCAAGGAACTCAGGGCAGGAGACAGCCGATGACATCGTCGTCCGAGTCGACCGATTCGACGGATTCGGCAGTGACGCTGGAGCAGTTGGAGCGGCGCGCGGGTACCCACCGCGACCGGCCCTCGTACGGCCACGACGCGCTCATAGCCTGCGACCGGCTGGTGCGGATCTTCACCGCCGACGGCGTGGAGGTGCAGGCCCTCCAGGGCCTCGATCTCCTGGTGGCCGAGGGCGAGTTGATGGCTCTCGTGGGTGCGTCGGGCAGCGGTAAGTCGACGCTGATGAACATTCTCGCGGGCCTGGACGTCCCGACCGCGGGCGCCGCGAAGGTGGCGGGCAGCGATCTGCTGGGCATGGACGCGAAGGCGCGGCTGCGCTACCGGCGTGAGGCGGTGGGCTTCGTCTGGCAGGAGACCGGACGGAATCTGCTGCCGTACATGACGGCCGCTCAGAATGTGGCGCTGCCGATGCAGTTGAGCCATCGGGGTGGCCGCCGTCGGCGGGCCGAGCGCACCGCGCGGGCTGAGTCGCTGCTGGCGATGCTGGGCGTCGCGGACTGCCGCGACCGCCGTCCGCACCAGATGTCCGGCGGCCAGCAGCAGCGCGTAGCGATCGCCGTCGCCCTCGCCAACTCGCCTTCCGTACTGCTGGCCGACGAGCCGACGGGCGAGCTGGACTCGGCGACGGGTGAGCAGGTGTTCGCCGCGTTCCGGCGGGCGAACGAGGAGTTGGGCACGACGATCGTGATCGTCACCCACGACCAGGCGGTCGCGGGCGAGGTACGCCGGACGGTCGCCATCCGGGACGGCCGCACGTCGTCGGAAGTCCTGCGCCGCACGGAGGTCGACGCGACGACGGGCCAGGAGTCGGTGGTGGCGAGGGAGTACGCGATGCTCGACCGCGCGGGCCGCCTCCAGCTCCCCGCGGAGTACACGAAGGCACTGGGCATGGAACACCGGGTGATGCTGGAACTGGAACAGGACCACATAGGAGTCTGGCCGGACACCCCACCCGAGTAAGCGCCGCCCACCAGGACCGGGCGGGCAAATCAAGCCCGTCCGGCGATTGAGGACACACCACCCACCCGGCGCAACCGGCCAACCCGGGCCGGCACATCAAGCCCGTCCGGCGATTGAGGACACTCACCCACCGGGCGCAACCCGGTGAACCGGCCGGGCAACCGAACCCCGCCACGTCGGCGACAAGCCCTACGTCGGGGTGACGCTCAACCCGCCGATCCCACCCGTCCCACCCGTCCGCACGGCGATCGACCCGTACGGCGTCCGCAACCGCATCCACGCCCCCGCCTTCAGCAGCGCCACCGGCGCGTCCTCGGGCATCGGGCGCAGGAAGCCCACCGACTGCGCCGCGTGCACGGCGCGCAGCGGCAGACCCGTGCCGCCGACCGTCCGCGACCAGATGTCGCGGCCGATCCGGTCCCGTTCGGCGCGGTCGCGGTGCGCCGCGGGCAACGCCTCGTCGCGCGTGCGGAATTCGGTGACCGCCGCCGCGACCGCCTGGCGCAGCCCGGCGGGTCCCGGCAGGCCGGGCACCCGCTGCCAGCCGCCGCGCGGCGGCAGCACCCCGGTCCACGGAGGGCCGGTGACGGCGGCGGGCAGCCCGATGCCGCCCGTCAACTCGTCGATCGCTTCGAGGAGTTCACCGGCGGAGACGGTGACGTCCAGCTCCACCGGCCCCTCCACCTGCCCCTCCACCTGCCCCTCCACGGGCCCCTCGGCCGCCCCCGCGTCACGCAACCGCGCCGTACGGATCGCCAGCACCTCGAACGCCGGCGGCCGCCCGAACACGGCGACCGCCCCGCCGCCCGCCTGGAGGCGCACCGCGGCCGCCCGGTCGTAGCGGATCAGCCGTCCGAGGAAGGCGGCGAGATCCGCCGCCTCCGCCGTGTCGGCGAGCCGCAGGGCCCGCACGGTCGTCGCCGTCATGCCGCGAGCGCCTCCGCGTCGTCGAGGTACTTCAGGAGGAAGGACTTCTCCTCTGCGGTGATCCGCCGCGGCCGGCCCGCCTGGAGGTCGTACGGCACGATGACCGTCGAGGCCCGCACGTACACCTGGTCCTCGTCCTTGATCTCGTACGCGATCGTGAGCTTCGCCGCGCCGATCTCCGTCACCCACAGCTCGACGGTCACCGGCTCGTGCCGGTGGACCAGCGGCAGCTTGTAGTCGATCTCGTGCCGGGCCACGACCGACCCGCCCGAGAAGGACGGCGAGCCGCCCCCGGGCGCCAGCCGGAACATGAAGTCGATGCGCGCTTCCTCCAGATAGCGGATGAAGACGACGTTGTTGACGTGCCCGAAGGCGTCCATGTCCGACCAGCGCAGGGGGCAGCTGTAGTGGTGGCGGGCCATGTCAGCCTCGGGTCAGCTTCTTGTACGTGGCGCGGTGCGGCCGGGACGCGTCGGCGCCGAGCCGCTCCACCTTGTTCTTCTCGTACGACTCGAAGTTGCCCTCGAACCAGAACCACTTGGACTCGCCCTCGTACGCCAGGATGTGCGTGGCGACGCGGTCGAGGAACCACCGGTCGTGAGAGATGATCACGGCCGCGCCGGAGAACTCCAGCAGCGCGTTCTCCAGCGACGACAGGGTCTCGACGTCGAGGTCGTTGGTCGGTTCGTCGAGGAGCAGCAGGTTGCCGCCCTGCTTGAGGGTCAGCGCCAGGTTGAGGCGGTTGCGCTCACCGCCGGAGAGGACCCCGGCCGGCTTCTGCTGGTCCGGGCCCTTGAAGCCGAACGCGGAGACATACGCGCGCGAGGGCATCTCGACATGGCCGACGTTGATGTAGTCCAGCTCGTCGGAGACGACGGCCCACAGCGTCTTCTTCGGGTCGATGCTGGCGCGGCTCTGGTCGACGTAGCTGATGTTGACGGTCTCGCCGACCTTGATGCTGCCGGAGTCCGGCTGCTCCAGGCCCTGGATCATCTTGAAGAGCGTGGTCTTGCCCGCGCCGTTGGGGCCGATGACGCCGACGATGCCGTTGCGCGGCAGCGTGAAGGACAGGTCGTCGATGAGGACCTTGTCGCCGAACGCCTTGCTCAGGTTCTCGACCTCGACCACGACGCTGCCGAGCCGGGGGCCCGGCGGGATCTGGATCTCCTCGAAGTCCAGCTTCCGCATCTTGTCCGCCTCGGCGGCCATCTCCTCGTAACGGGCCAGCCTGGCCTTGGACTTGGCCTGGCGTCCCTTCGCGTTGGAGCGGACCCACTCGAGTTCGTCCTTGAGCCGCTTGGCGCGCTTGACGTCCTTCTGGCCCTCGACCTTGAGACGCGCCTGCTTGGTCTCCAGGTACTTGGAGTAGTTGCCCTCGTAGCCGTGGAGACGGCCGCGGTCGACCTCGCAGATCCACCCGGCGACGTTGTCGAGGAAGTACCGGTCGTGGGTGACGGCGACGACGGCACCGGGGTACTTGGCGAGGTGCTGCTCCAGCCACTGCACGGACTCGGCGTCCAGGTGGTTGGTGGGCTCGTCCAGCAGCAGCAGGTCGGGCGCCTCCAGCAGCAGCTTGCAGAGCGCGACGCGGCGGCGCTCACCGCCGGAGAGGGTGGTGACGGGCCAGTCGCCGGGCGGGCAGCCCAGCGCGTCCATGGCCTGCTCCAGCTGGGTGTCCAGGTCCCACGCGTTGGCGTGGTCCAGGTCCTCCTGGAGCTTGCCCATCTCATCCATCAGCGCTTCGGAGTAGTCGGTCGCCATCAGCTCGGCGACCTCGTTGAACCTCTTCAGCTTGCCCATGGTCTCGGCGGCGCCGTCCTGGACGTTCTCCAGCACCGTCTTGGTCTCGTCCAGCGGCGGCTCCTGGAGGAGCATCCCGACCGAGTAACCGGGCGACAGGAAGGCCTCGCCGTTGGACGGCTGCTCCAGTCCGGCCATGATCTTCAGCACGGTGGACTTACCGGCGCCGTTGGGGCCGACCACACCGATCTTCGCGCCGGGCAGGAAGCTCTGCGTCACGTCATCGAGGATGACCTTGTCGCCGTGCGCCTTGCGCGTCTTGCGCATCGTGTAGATGTACTCAGCCAAGAGAAACCGTCCGGCAGATCGAGAAGGGCCAATGTGCGGCACCGCCGCATGAGGGCAGATGAACCCATCTTGCCGCACGTCCCTCCCTGGGGAGAAACCGCGTGTCCAGGGCTCAGACACACGTCCCGCCCTGCGACACCCGCGGCCGCTCTCCGGGCAGTCCAGGAGAGCGGCCGGGGACCGACGGCGGGTCGGCGCGCGGCTCCGGCGCGCGACCGGATTCGTCTGCGCGTCGGAGCCGCTGTCAGGGGCGACCGGCTGCCATGCCGGTCGGCGGGTCGTACGAATCAGCAGGTGGTGGTGTGGTGCGAGGCTCCGGGCCGCTCACTCCTCGGCGGAGGGGTCGTTCTTCTTACGGAAGAAGAAGACCGCCGCGCCGCCCAGCAGGACCAGTCCGATCGCGACGCCCGCGATCACCGGGGTGGCGTTGGAGGTGCCCGTCTCGGCCAGGTCGAGCCCGTCCGTGCCCGCGATGCCGCCCGCCGTGGCCGGGGTCAGCTGGGTGGTGGTCTCGTCGGCCGGCGGGGCCGGGTTTCCGGTGGTCCGGCAGTCGAGGACGCCCTGGAAGTTCTCGGTGAAGCCACCGGGCCCGGTGATCGTGAAGTCGTACGCCTGGTCCTCGGCGACCGGCACGGTGACGGTCCTGGACTTGCCGGCCTCGACCTCGTACTCCTCACCGGCGAGCTGGAAGGTGAACGGCTCGTCGCCCTTGTTGGCCGCCGTGACGTCCACACCGCCCTTCGCGCAGTTCTTCTCGGCGGTGATCGCCGGTATCGCGCCCTGCGCGGCCCAGGTGGCGGTGGCCGTCGCCGAGACCGTGGACTCGCTTGAGCCGGCCAGGATCTGTGTCTGGCTCTTGGTGACCCCGGCGAACGCCCTGCCCACGGGCACCGACGTGGTCGCCTGCACGCTCAGCGAGGCGGTGCCGTCGGCCGTGTCCTCGGGGACGTCGAAGTACAGCCGCGCCCCGTCGGTCACCTCGGTGACGGGCTTGCCGTCCTTGTCGGTGACCTTGATCCCCATGGCGGCGGCGTCGGCGGGCGGGGACACCGCGACACTGTCCGCGTCGGTACGGACGGTGACCGGCCCGAGAAGCTCGCCGCTCCTGCCGGAGACCGCGCCGGGCTCCAGGGTGAGGGAAGCCCTGGGCTCACCGAGGTGGTCGGCGCTCCGCTCCAGCCAGTCGGCCAGCTTCTCGGCCTGCGGGTCCACGGCGTCGACGTCGGCGTTGTCCGAGTGGCGCCAGATCGCGACCTGCGTACCGGCGGCGGCGGTCCGCGCGGTGAGCGGCCCGGTGCCCGCGTCGTCCGCGAGCGCGGCGAGGTCGTCGACCTGGGGGTAGGAGTTCTGCAGGATCCAGCGGATCTTCCCGGCGTTCTTGTTCGCGCCGAGCGAGGTCTGGGCCCAGGGGGTCTCCAGATACTTCGCCTGATTCTGGGTGGGGTTGTGGATGTCGATGCAGTACGTCTTGAGCTTGCCGCCGCCGTCGACGGTCATCTCGAAGAGCCCGGCGGGCAGTTCACGCGTCTCGCCGTCCGTGTGGAGAACGGCCTTGTCGAACGTCCTGAGGCCGTCAAGCGTCGCGGCGGCGCCGCCGCGGTGCTGGAGCGTGTCGTCGGCCACGGCCGTGCCCGCGCCGACTACGGAGCCCGCGACGACAAGGCCCGAGACGGCCATCGACGCGGCGAGACGGGCGGCGCCCCGCCTGCGAGCGGTTGGAGCGAAGAACTCGGACAACGCAGACAACACAGATTTTTCCCTCCGGGCGAGGTCCTCCGCGTGGGACGCGTGGGGGGATTGCCTCGCCAGCAGACTCAAGTGCCCCATGAGTACTCGGGAATCCTATGGATCACGGGGACCGCCGATGCCCGTTCGTACGTTCCGATAACCGTTCCGAATCGGAATCGTTATCGCTCACACCTTCGGGTTCGTTCGACTATCGACATATCTCCACAACTCCCCTGTCAGAGCGCCCCGGTCGGCGCCGGGACCTCCCCGGCCGGCGCGGACGACTCGTCCTGTTCGGACAACCACGGTTGCGTATGCACGGGTTTGCGGGCCGCCGCCGGCTCGGCAGACGTCCCGCCGGACATAGCGGCAGACGTCGCGGCCGACGCGTCCGCCGGACGCTCCGTCAGCGCCGGATTCGCCCGCGCCACCCGCTTGAACGCCGAGGTCCCCCAGGTCAGATCGTGACCGATCGACACCGCGTCGATGTCCACGAACGTCCGCCGCTGCCCGTCCTTCGCCTCCTCCCTCACGCGCAGCCTGCCGTGCACGACCAGCGGGTCTCCGACGTTGACCGACGCGGTGAGATTCGCCCCGAGATTCCGCCACGCGCAGACGGTGTAGAAGCTCGTACCGCCGTCGGTCCAGACCGAATTGCGGCGGTCCCAGCGGCGCGGAGTCACCGCGAACCTGAACCGCGCCACCCCGCCGTTCGTCGTTTCCCGGTACTCCACCCCCGTCGCGGCATTTCCCACCAGCGTCACCACGGTGTCGTTCATGACAGCCCCCTGCTTCTCCGGCGCCGGCGCTCACCGACCACTTCATGCTGGCCCGGAAGCGAAATCTCCGCCGACGCCTGTGGATTACTCGCCAGTTGTGGAAAACTCCGTCACCTTTTCGTGGCCACCCGCGCCCAACCGCCGGAAACCCCCGGCGCGCCAAAAGCAGCTGAGCACCCGGCACACCCGCCACGTACGAGCACACAGGGCGCTCCTACCTCGTCAGCCCCGACACCGTCGAGAACTGCTCCCGCACCTCCCGGTACCGCATCAGCTCCGCCGCGATCGGATCGAGCACCTTGGCCCGCCCACAGCCCGCCGCCGCCTCGCGCAGTTGCCGCTCCGCCTCCTGCCCGTACCGTCTCGCCGGTCCGCGCGCCGCCGCCGCGCACGCCCACTCGACCAGCGGCCCGCCGATGATCCCGCCCAGCATCACCAGCACGGGCGGGATGATGCCGGGATCGAGCACCCCGATGATCTGGCCGACCAGCCACAGCGCGCCGTAGATCTGGAGCAGCGTCATGGCCGCCTGCGCGAGCACCGCCGCCGGCCACCAGGCGGGGCGCGAAGGCCGGCCGCTCGGCGGCCCCGCCGTCACCGCCAGCTCGTCCAGGGCCTCCGGCAGCCCGACGGCACCCCGCACCGCCGCCTCGCGCACCGCCTGCGCCCACGGCCGGGGCAGCCCGGCCGCCGCGTCGTCCGCGACCGTACGGACGGCCTGTTCGACCCGTTGTCTGGCGGTGAGTTCCTCCTCCACGATCACCGCGGCGCGCGGCACGCCACCGCCGGGCGTCCGGGTGCGTTCGTACCAGCGCCACAGCCGCAGCCAGGGCGTCCCGCACGCGCGTCCCGCGTTCCTGAGCCACTCGCGTTCGGCCGCCTCGCCGGTGGCCACCGCGCCCACCGCGCCCGCGAGCCGTTCGGCGAACTCCTCACGGGAGCGTTCGCCGAGGCCCGTGCGCCCGTCGGCGACGTACACCGAGCGCAGCCGCGCGGCCGCCGCGTCCACATCGGCCGACAGCCGCCTCGCGGCGGCGTTGCGCTCCTGGACGAAACGGCCGACCTCCCCGCGCAGTTCGCCCACTCCCCGGCCGGTGAGCGCGGAGATCGGCAGCACGGTGGCCCCCGGCTCGCCGTGTTCGCCGAGCGCCATACCGTCCTCGTCGAGCAGTCTGCGCAGATCGTCCAGGACCTGGTCGGCGGCGTCTCCGGGCAGCCGGTCGATCTGGTTCAGCACGACGAAGGTGATCTCCGCGTGGCCGGCGAGCGGTCGCAGATAGCGCTCGTGGAGCGCGGCGTCGGCGTACTTCTCGGGGTCGACCACCCAGATGACGGCGTCGACCAGGGCCAGTACTCGGTCGACCTGGTCCCGGTGCGCCACGACGGCGGAGTCGTGGTCGGGCAGGTCGATGAGGACGAGACCCTCCAGTTCCTTGTCCCCGTCGCCGCCCGCGAGCGGCTTGCGACGCAGCCTCCCGGGGATGGCGAGCCGGTCGAGCAGCCCGGCGGCGCCTTCGGACCAGACACAGGCGATGGGCGCGGACGTGGTGGGCCTGCGCAGCCCCGTCTCGGAGATCGGTACTCCGGCGAGCGCGTTGAACAGCGTCGACTTGCCACTGCCGGTGGCACCGGCGATGGCGACGACCGTGTGCCGGGACGAGAGCCGCTGCCGCGTGGACGCCTCGTCGAGCACGCGTCCGGCCTCGGCGAGCACGGTCCCCTCGATACGGGTCCGTGAGAGGCCCACGAGTTCGCGCAGGGCGTCGAGCCGTGCCCGCAACGGCCCTTCGTAGGCACTTCCGATGGGCTGGTGCGCGTCGGACCGGGCCGCCGTACCGCCGTCGCCGTCGATCCCCTCCACACCGACGGTGACGGCCACGCCGCCCGCGCCGTTGTGCCCGGCCGCGTGACGGGCGATCAGTCCGTCGTTCCAGCGCCGACCGGGCCCGTCCGCGCCGCCGTTCCCACCGCCGTTCGCACCTGTCACTTCTGCCGCACCAGCACCACCAGCACCACTGGCAACACCAGAACCGCCCCCGGCCTTTCCGGCCCCCGTCTCGCCGGGCCCGTCCGTCAACGTGCTCACGTCCGTCGCGTCCGCCATCTCGGTCACATCTCCTTCTGGAGTACGGAAAGCGCGGCGATGAGTTCCGCCTGCGGCTCCGGCGCCACTTCGAGCGCGTCGAGGGGAGCCAGTCGCCGGTCCCGCTCTCCGTGCAGTACGTCGTCGATGTATGTCGCCACCAGGTCACCGCCCTTGTCGCGCAGCCGCAGCGCGCCCTGCGCCCCGACCCGCTCGGCCAGCCGCTCGCCCGCGACCCGTGTGCGGTGCCCGCCGAGAAGCGAGGCGGCCAGGAGCGCGGCGACCGTCTCCGCGTCGGGCGCGGAGGAGCGTTCGAGGAGCCGTACCTCGTCCTCGGCCAGCTCCTCGATGACCCGCCGCCAGCGCCGTACGGCCATCCCGATCCGCTCGGACACCTCACCGTCCGGCCCCGGTGCGAGGACCGCCGCCGAGGCCGGCTCGCGCCGCCACGCCTCGATGACCTGCTCGTCGGCGGCGGCGACGGCGCACTGGAGCAGCGAGGCCAGGCTCTCGACCAGCGAATCGAGCAGTTCCCGGGCGGAGCTGTCCCTCGGATAGCCGCGCCAGCGGGTCCGCGCGTCCCCGGCGAGCACGGCCCCTGCCTTGAGCCGCCCGCGTACCCGCTCCCGCTCGGAGGCGTACGCCTCCTCGACGGCGCCCGTAAGGCGTACGGCGGCGGCGTACTGCGCAGCCACGGCGCCCGCGAGCTCCGGCATCCGGACGTTGAGCGACCCGATGACACCGGCGGCCGTACGCACGACGGCCTGCTGGCGCGCCGCCGGATCCCGCACCCGGTGCGCCAGCCAAGCGAGCAGGGGCGCGACGGCGGTGGTGGGGAGCAGCCCGCTGCCGCCGCCCGCCGACTCGGGCAGTTCGGGGATGGTGAAGCGCGGTACGTCGCCCAGGCCGGCCTTGGTGAGCAGCGCCGCGTACTGACGTGACACCTCGTCAATCATCTGATGGGGCACCCGGTCGAGGACTGTCACGAGCGAGGCGTCGTACTCCTTCGCCGTACGGAGCAGATGCCAGGGCACCGCGTCGGCGTACCGGGACGCGGTGGTGACCATCACCCACACGTCGGCCGCGCAGATCAACTCGGCGGCGAGGACCCGGTTCCGTACGACGAGCGAGTCGATGTCGGGCGCGTCCAGCAGCGCGAGGCCGCGGGGCAGCCCCACGGCGGTGTCGATGCGCAGCGCGTGCTCGTCGTCCTTGCGCCAGGCCCCGGCGCCGCCGTCCTCCTCCTGCTGGGTCAGCCAGACGC
Source organism: Streptomyces sp. NPDC060366 (assembly GCF_042725135.1). Classification (NCBI taxonomy): domain Bacteria; kingdom Bacillati; phylum Actinomycetota; class Actinomycetes; order Kitasatosporales; family Streptomycetaceae; genus Streptomyces; species Streptomyces sp. NPDC060366. Next base: position 44,556 of record NZ_JBHXDC010000015.1, read on the forward strand.
GGGTCAGCTGCGGCAGGACCCGTACGCCGTCGAACCAGTGGCAGTCGTCGGGGTGGCACACCAGTACCGGCGTACGTGTCGTGGGCCGCAGCACGCCCGCCTCGCTGACCCGCCGCCCCACAAGGGAGTTGACGAGCGTCGACTTCCCGGCCCCGGTGGATCCGCCCACCACGGCGAGCAGCGGCGCTTCGGGGTCCCGGAGCCGTGGCACCAGATAGTCGTCGAGCTGCGCGAGCAGTTCCTCCCTGGTCTGCCGGGCACGCGGAGTCCCGGCGAGAGGGAGTGGAAGACGCACGGCGGCGACACGGTCGCGCAGCGCGGAAAGTGCGTCGATCAGCTGAGGCCGTACGTCCAAGGTCACCACATGCGAAGAATGCCCAACTTTGGCGGCTTTTTGAAGCGTATAGGCATCTCCTGCGCGCCGGTCAGGTGCGGGGGACAGACGGGACGAGTGGGGCACAGGCATAACGAGTGCACAACACCCGCAGCTTGAGGCGCGAAAAGCACTGCACGAATCGCACCTGCCTGCGATTATCGGTTCGCTTCACCGAACCTCCACATCGTGCCACGCAGGTGAAGCAACCGGGTCAGGGTGAGCGGAGCCCTATCCTTGTCCCGGCACAGGTCACGGACCGCACGGACTGCCCACCGGCACTCCGGGCCCCGGGACCACGTTCCGGCCCCCGTAGCTCAGTGGATAGAGCAGGCGCCTTCTAAGCGCTTGGCCGCAGGTTCGAGTCCTGCCGGGGGCGCAACAGGCATCACGCCGAACCCGCCGCGGTGAAGCGGGAGTTCGGGTTCGAGTACGCGCATGCCACCCACGCCTCCCGTGCCGCACCCCCCAGGGGGAAGACGGACACCCCGCCCCGCCCTCGCCGGACGGCAGGCCGTCCCGCCAGGCGCCGCCGGCCCTACGTGGCCCCCGACCGCCCGCGCGGAATCGCCCCGCCAGGTGCCGGCAGCTCCTTCCCCAGGCGGGCGAGCGGGGAGAACGCCATGAACAGCGGGGAGAGCACCATGCCGACCGCTGTGAGCAGCAGACTGGTTCGCGGATCCCACCGGTCGGCCAGAAAACCGCCGAGCAGTGAGCCGAGCGGGGTCAGTCCCATGCCGACGAAATTGATCGTCGCGACCACTCGGCCCTGTATCGGCAACGGCGTGATCGACTGGCGGACGGCCATCACCGTGACGTCGACCAGCTGACTGAACACGCCGAACAGGAAGTTGACCGCCATGAGGGAGGCGACCGTGAGAGCGGTCGAGCCGCGCATGGCGGGTACGCACAGCATCACGCCGTCGGCGAGTACCGCCGAGGCCACCAGCACCACGCCGTGGCCGAACCGCCTCGGCAGCCGCGCCGCCAGTACGGAACCCACGAGCGCTCCCGGGCCCATGGCCGCGAGCACCAGCCCCACGGCCGTACCCGACAGCTCCAGCGTGCGCGGTAGGAAGATCAGATAGACGGTCATCAGGGCCGCGAAGAAGAAATGGAAGAGGGCCGAGGCGAGACCCACGGCCCGCAACGACGGATCCTCGGCGACCAGGCGGAGACCTTCCACAATCTGCCGTCCCATCCGGGCGGGGCGCTCGACGGTGCGGGGGACCGGCTCGCGGTGCCGGATTCGCCGGATCGACAGGCAGGACACGCCGAAGAAGAACGCGCCCGCGACGACGGCGATCGGCGCCGTGAGGAGCGACACGAGCGCACCACCGAGTGCGGGTCCCCCGACCTGCGCCGCGGATCTGCTGCCCTCCAGCGCGCTGTTGCCCTGCACCAACTGGTCGCGTTTCACCAGCCGTACGAGGGCGGCCTGGTAGGCCACGTCGAAGAACACGGTGAGTACGCCCACGAGGAAAGCGAGAACGAGCAGCACCGGAATCCCGAGTACCCCGAACAGGAAGGCGATCGGGATCGCGGCCAGTGCCGCCGCCCGGCCGAAGTCCGCCAGCACCATCACGTTGCGGGATCGCCAACGGTCCACCCACACGCCCACGAAGAGGGAGAACAGGAGGATCGGTATCTGCTGGACCGCGCGGAGTGCGCCGAGTTGAGTCGAGTCCGCGTTGAGCGCCACCACGGCGAGGAGCGGCAGTGTCACCTGGCCGGCCTGCGCCCCGAACTGGGACGCGGTCTGGCCCGCCCAGAGTCGTCGGAAGTCGCGGTCCCGCCACAGGCTCGGCGGAGTGGGTGATGGGGAAGACGCGGAAGACTCGGGACACGAAGAAGAATTGGGTGATGAAGAAGATTCGGGTGACGGCACAGCTGGCACGGACGGCACAAGGACCCCTTGAATTGCCGAAAACGAAATCCGCCGAAATGGGGCGGGAAAAGGCTCGCTGTGCCGCAGCTCAAAGGGCAGCACGCGATGACAGGTCGGTCGTGACCTACGACGTCAACGCGCGCTCGGGTAACCGGGCATCTCAACTCCCCTTGCAAAACAGGCCGGTTGAAGGCTGATCACTGGTCGGTTCATCCTCAGCCCCAGGTGAGCGGGTCGAGATGGAGATAGAACTTCTCCCGGTCACGGTCGAGCACGATGCCGTACCGCTCGGCGAACGCCTCGTCCGCGGAGTTCGCCTGTCCCTCATCTGCCCATCTGTCCCGGGAGTTGGCGAGCAGGAGAGCGATGTCGGCGTACGGATCGGCCGTTCCGAGCCGGCCGAGATCGATGAAACCCGCCACGTTCATCGTCTCCGGTTCGAGGATGATGTTGGGCAGGCACAGGTCCCCGTGGCAGACGACGGCCTCGGCGGCCTCCTGGGCGAGGCGCTGTTCGAGCTGCGGGAGGAGGCGTGCGAGCAACTCGTCGGCGGGCGTTCCCTGCTGCTCCTCAGGGAGGAACTCGGGATTGACCGCGCCTCGCGCGACGACATCACGTGCGGTCGCGAACATCCCCGAGAGGTCGCGGGTGAACGGGCACTGGCCCACCGGCAGTTCGTGCAGGCGCCGTACGGCATCGGCGATCGACTCCCAGGCCGCCCGGAGCCGCGCGGCGGGCACACGATCGGCGGGGACTCCCGCGACGGTGCTCGTCACCAGGCAGGACGCGTCGGGGGTGACACGCCAGTCGAGTACGCGTGGACCTGGCACGCCCCGCTCACTGAGCCAGCCGACGCGATCGCGTTCTTCCTTCAGCGAGGTCGCGGAGTCGGCGGGGACGCATTTCGCGTACCGCGAGCCGTCTGCGGAACGAAAGACCCCGGCCCCGGACTCGCCGTCCATGACGGGCTCCCACGTGCCGCCGTCGAGCAGTGCCCGGAACATCGAATCGATCACGACAGCACCCTAGCCAGAGCGGCCCGCATCGCACCTGGCATTAAACGCGTGATCGCCGTGCCCCAGACCCACCACGAAAACGGAGGCAGGCCACGGGCAACGGCCTCCCGGTCATCCAGTACCCGTGGTCGGGTACGGCCTACGAAGGCTGAGAGGCGGAGTCGACCTTGGGGGGCTGCTACCGGTTCAAGTCCCTCAACAGGCTCAGGCGGTCCGCAGCGCGTCCGTCGCCATCCCGCGTACGCGCTCGTCGCCGACCGCGATCATGTACGAGCCCAGTCGCCGGACCTCCGCGGCCGAGGAGCTGTGCAGAACCGTGACGGCGTGCATCAGCGCCCGCCGTGAAGGTTCGACCTCAAGGACCGCCAGGGCGAGCCTCGCGGCGAGGACTCCGTCGACGGAAGCGACCGCGCCCGCCAGATCGACGAGCTGGGTGGCGAGGTCGAAATGGGGCCGTACGCCGACGATCCCGGTCAGGGAGCCGACTCCCCTGTACACCGTCTCGCTGATGTCGGCGAGCAGTGCACGGACCGTCGACTCGTCCATGAGATCGCCGAGTTGGTCCTCGAAATACTCGGTGTCGGCGATTCGCACCAGCGCGCGGAAGGCGGATTCCCGCTGCGCGAGCGTCCCCTTCTCCTCCGCCATGTCCCTGCTGTCGCCCAGCGCCACGGCGAGTTGGGCGAAGGTGCTGTCCACCGAGAATTTCCGGTCGACGAGGATGCCGTACCAGGGAGCGCGCTTGCCGGATTCGGCGGCGTCGGCCACCGCCCGGTATCCGGCGGGCTCTCCCCAGGTCGTCAGGGCCGCGCACGCCAGGAAGCGTTCCCTGTCAGCTGCCGCCGGGTCGGTCAGGACCGCGACGAGGCCGGGAACCCGCGCCCGGTGCCGCTCCGGATGGTCGAGTCCCGCGTAGATGACCTCGTCCGCGTCGGACGTGGGCCGATCGCCGAAATCAGTGCCGAGCAGCTGGTCGAACCCGCGCATCCCCGACTTCCCTTCCTGAAAGGGCCACCGGACTGTTCGCTCATGCCTGCGAATCTCCCGGATCACCGCGCACGCTAGTTCGGACCCCGGGCCCAGAGACAGGGCTCGTGGGCCCACTCATGGACCTAACGGAGTGTGGGCCGCGACCCTCGCGCCGGCCTCGAACACGCCTTGCGGAGCGGGGCGAGCACTCTTTGGACCCGTATAACGGATCACGATTGGTCCTGGTGACCGGGCCGGTCGAGGGGGTCGGATGGGACGGGCGACCCTTCCCGGCCTGCGCCTGACCGACGCCACGCCCGACCCACGCCACGCCCGACCTCTGGAGGACCCGCGCCGTGAGCAGTGCCGTTGACGACTTCGACCGGTGGATCAGGAACGACTTCGTCGCTCTCAATACGCGGCTGGAGGAGGCGTACTTCGCTGCCGGGACGCAGATCCTGCACGACCGGCCGGAACTTGAGACGGCCAAAGGGAGGATCGCCGGTGAGGGCGCCGAACTGATCGCCCGGATAACGCGAAGTGACTCGACGCCGTCCCCGCTTCCCACGGATGACGACGAACGGTATGAACTCCTGGGCTCGGTGGGGCTCTATCTGGGGGCGTGCCGCCGTCATGAGATCGACGGGCCGCAGGCCGCCGCCTGGCCGCTCGCGCAGTTGCTGGCGTCGTCGCTCGGGGTGGCGCCGCGGTTCGTCTTCGCCCATCAGGCCCTGTACAACCGGGCGGTCGGGGACACCTTCCGTACGTTCACCGCGCTCGCCGACGAACGCGCCTTCATCCTCTACAACGGTCTGTCGGTGCTCGCGTACCAGCGCACGGCCGCCGCGCTGCGGCGCGTCCCGACGCTCGGGGTCTCCAGCCCGCTGACGGCGTATCTGCTGCGGGAGGCGCGGTCGGGGCTGGACGACGTACTGGATTTGGGCAGGACGCTGAGCAAGACGCTCGACGTCGACCGGTTCTTCCTCAACATACGGCCGTACTTCAAACCGCATCACGTCGGCGGCGTGGAGTACCGGGGTGTGAACGCGGGCGACTTCGCCGCCATCAACTCGATCGACGTCCTGCTCGGTCTCTGTTCGCCGTACGACCCGTTCTACCAGGGGCTGTTGACGGAGAAGTACCCATACATGCCGCCGGAGGACCAGGCGCTGCTACGGACCACCGTCACGGCCGAGCCGCTGCTCGACGCCTTCCTCCGTGAGACGTCGGGCGGTCCGCTCACGCCTCAACTGCGGGACAACGCGGAGCTGTTCCTCACCGTCTGTCGTCTGCACGGCGCCGCGACCGCCTTCCACCACCATCGGCTCGTCGTCCCCTTCCTCCAGGCGCCCGCCGCCCGCGCCCCGCAGGACCAGGAACCTGAAGCCTCCGACCTCACGACGAGCGGGCCGCCGCTCCTCGTGGTCATGGACACCCTGGCGCGACTGGTCGACCTCAGGACCGCCCGCCGACGACCGGGGACGGACGGCGGCGCGCGCCGGTCACTGGACCGACTGCGACACGCACTGGACGCCGACCCCAACTCCAAGTAGCGGCCGGTCGCACAGTCCCAGGGCCCGATGCTGCCTAGACGCCGAGGGGCCACGCGGCGAAGCCCGCGCTCTTCGCGAGCGACACCAGTTCGTCGACGCGTCCCGCGCGCAGGCCCGCCACCGGATAGCAGTCCGACTCGATGTCGAGCACCACGAGGGCCGCGCCGACCTCGCGGTAGTGCCGACCGCAGACCTCCAGGAAGTCATGGGTCGTCAGCGGCGTCTCGCCGTCCTCGAACAGTGCCCAGGGATCGACGGACGGACGCGAGTCCAGTCCCCTCAGGCCGAACCGGATCTCGTCCGCGCCCTCCTTCCAGTCGAACTCCGCGAGCAATTTCCGCTCGTGGAGCGCGTCCACGAGGGCTATCCACGCCAGCCCCGGAAACGGCTCGTCTATGCCGCGGTTGTCCAGCCGGTTCGCGTACGTACGCACGTAGCCCTCGGGGTCCTCGTGGGCGTGCCGCACCTGCTCGGCGACGGACGGCTGGTCGGGCGCCAGCAATGACGCGACGGCCGTCAGGGACGTGAGGACTCCGCCATCGGCGGGGCCGGGACCGGACATGGGTGTGCTCCTTCTGCGGCGAAGGTCGACAAGCGGAAAGGTGCGTGTCGTTCGGCACCTGAAAACACCTTGCCACAGGGGTACGACAACGGGCCGCGACCGCCGCTACGGTCCGGTGGGCCCGGCGGGCCGCCCCGGCTCCCTCGACTCCCCCGAGTCCCCCGGCCCCGTCGACCCGGGGGCGCCGGTCGGCTCCGGCGCGCCCGTCACCCGCGTCCCCGGGTGGAACAGCGAGCAGATGAAGGCCAGCACGAGAGCGATGGCCATCCCGTAGAACACCCACTGGTTGGCCTCCGCGAAGTCCATCCGGATCGCCTCCATCGAATCGCGCATGATCCGCGCGACTTCACCTCCACCGGAGGGCTGTCGCGTGTCCGCCTGCCCGGACACGGCCTCCGCGACGCTCTTGGCGGCGTCCCGCGCCTCGCCCGCCGACAGGCCCTTCGCACGAAGGGTCGCGGCGACCCGGTCACCGGTGACGTGCGTCAGTACGGTGCCGAACACCGCGAGTCCCACGCTCGCCGCGAAGTAGCGGATGGTCTGGGTGATTCCGGTGACCTCTCCGTAGGAGGCGCCGATCGCACGGTTGACCGCGTCCGTCGAGGCCGGGGAGAGCAGCAGACCGATACCGGCTCCCGCCAACGCCACGTACGGCCACTGGTCGTGCATCGAGAGGTCCGTCAACTTGGCAGCCCACAGGGCGAATCCGACCGCCCCGATCGCGGTGCCGAGCCTGAGCGCCGGTCTGGCGCCCCGCTTGTCCAGGACGCGTCCGCCCCACTGCGACGCGATGGCGAAGCCCACGAAGAAGTACAGCAGGAACAGCGCGGCCTGGTTCGGCGACGAGCTCAACGACACCTGCGCGTAGACCGAGGCGAAGAAGAACACCGGGACGAACGCGAGCATGGCGAAGAACAGTACGGCGCAGTCCACGGCGAACGCCCGGTCCCGGAAGACCTGGAGCTTGACGAGCGGATCCCGGACGCGGAGTTCGAAGAGGCAGAAGACGACCAGGACGAGCAACCCGCCGACGATGCACCCCCAGGTGGCCGCACTGCCCCAGCCCCACGTCGACGCCTGCTGGAAGCCGAGCACGCACAGTCCCATGCCTGCGGCCACCAGCACGGCGCCGGGCACGTCCAGCCGGTCGCGGCGCGAGACGTTCGGGACATGGGCCATGGCCGTCAGTACAAGGGCGATCACGGCGACAGGGACGTTGATCCAGAAGATCGCCCGCCAGGTCCAGTCGGTGAGCCAGCCGCCGAGGAGCGGGCCCACGGCGGTGAGGGCGCCGGAGAGCCCGAAGAACAGCGCCAGGGCCCTGCCCCGCCGCTCGACCGGGAAGACGTTGATGACGACGGCGAGCGCGGCGGGGAACATCAGCGCGGCGCCGAGGCCCTGGAAGGCCCGGAAGGTGATGAGCCAGCTCTGCGCGAAGTCCCCGCGTGGCACGCACCCGCACAGGACGGAGGAGATCACGAAGACGAGAGTGCCGATGACCATGATCCGGCGGTGGCCCACGATGTCGGCCAGCCGCCCGCCGAAGGCGAAGAACGCCGCCAGCGTCAGCAGATACGCGTTGATCACCCACTGCATCCCGGAGGCCGAGAGCCCGAGTTCGTCGATGATGTCCGGTGCGGCGATGGCCACGATCGTCTGGTCGATGAACGTCATCGATACGGCGAACAGCATGGCCGCGAGGGCCACTGTCTGATTCGGCGCGCCCTTCGTACCGAGGGGCGCGCCGGGGCTTGAGGAATCGCCTCTTTCAGTCATGGATCGGAATTTTCCCCCGTTTTGCCATATCAGGGGCATTCGGCACGCATGACAAAGGAAGATGATCACCGGGGGCGCGCGGCACGAAATCGTATGTGTAATCGGCGGCGCATGGGGCATTCGCACTCAAGGTCCCGCCGCGTTTCCCCCGTCGCGGCGGGGCCGTTCACTTATGCCGACCGGGCCAGGCGATCTCGTAGAACTTCAGCCGGCCGTCGTCCGCGATCAGTCGCATACCCGCCGCGGCCATGACGTGCTGGGATCCGGTGTTGTCGTGATCGGTGTCGCCTCTTACCGAGGTGACACCGCTGGAGCGTGCGAAGAGCAGCAGGCCGCGCAGCGCCTCTGAGGCGTAACCCAGACCCCGTACGTCGGGGACGAGGCCGTAGCCGATGGTCACGGCGCCGCTGTCGTCCGGCGGTCCGTGGAAGTCCACCCCGCCGACCGCCTGGCCGGTCTCCTTGACGCGGATCTCGTACGTACCGAACGGCCGGGGGTCGCCGACGGCCGCGCACGTGGTCAAGAAGCGCGTGGCGCCCGAGACATCGCCCTCGCCGGGGTAGGCGGGCGCCCAGTGGGTGCCGCTTATCCGGTCGCCCGCGACCAGGCGTACGGCCTCCGGAGGGCTCAGCGGGTGGAGCAGAAGGCGCTCCGTCACGAGATCGCTCATGCCTCGTGGAGTCCTGTCACGTCGCGCGAGCGCCCCGACGCCCCCGACTCGGCCGGCTCCTCGGGCTCCTCTGTAAGAGGGTCCGACGCGGACGGATCCGGCGCGGACGGGTTCTGCGTACGCGGCAGTATGTTGGCGACGTAGTCCTCGATGGTCGCGTCCAGCCCCACATCGTTCCCGGCGCTCTCGGACAGGTACCAGCGGTGTTCCAGCACCTCGTGGTAGATCTGCGCCGCGTCCGTCCTGCGGCGCAGCTCCAGCGGCACGGCCCTTACGGTCGGCCGGAACACGTCGCGCACCCAGCGGTGCGCCAGGACCTCGGGACGGGCTCCCAGGGGGTCGCCCGGCGCGTAGTCGTCCTGGCCGGCCATCCAGCTCTCCAGGTCGTTCAGCAGCCGGCGCGCCTGGTTCTCCTCTGCGTCCAGGCCCGTCAGGCGCAGCAGTTGGCGCTGGTGGTGGCCCGCGTCGACCACCTTGGGGAGGAAGGTGACGGTGTCGCCCATCGGCGAGCGCTCCATCTGCATCTCCGCGACGTCGAAACCCAGTTCGTTGAGCCTGCGGATCCGGCGGTCGATGTAGTGGCGCTTGTCGACCGGGTAGACGGACTCACGCGTCAGCTCGTGCCACAGGTCCTCGTAGCGCCGTACGATCGCCGCTCCGAACGGCACGGGGTCGACGGACGGATGGAGCGAGCCGGAGGCTTCCAGGTCCATCAGCTCCCCGGCGATGTTCACCCGTGCCAGCTCTATGTCGTAGTCGCGCTGGCCACGGCTGAGCGTCGGCTGGATCTGGCCCGTCTCGGCGTCCACCAGATACGCGGCGTAGGCGCCGGCGTCGCGCCTGAACAGCGCGTTGGACAACGAGCAGTCGCCCCACGCGAAGCCGGTCAGATGCAGCCTCACCAGGAGGACGGCGAGCGCGTCCATGAGTCGCTTCACGGTGCTCGGGCGCATGGTCGACTCGAACATCGAGCGGTACGGCAGGGAGCCCTTCAGGTGCCGTGTGATCAGCGCGGACTCCAGCGGCCTGCCGTCCGCGTCCACCCGGCCCGTCACCACGGCGACCGGGTCCACGGCAGGTATGCCCAGCCGGTGCAGATCCCGGAGCAGCCCGAACTCGCGCACCGCCGGACGCTCGGCTATCTCCTTGACTGCCAGCACCTCCGACCCGGCGTCGGCGAAACGCACCACATGGCGCGAGATGCCGCGCGGGAGAGCCACCAGACAGTCGTCGGGCCACTCCTCGAGCGGGATGCCCCAGGGCAGGTCGAGGAGCACGGCCGGCTGCTCCGGGTTGGTCGCGCTGATCTGGAGCGCCATGGCGTCCGCCTCCGACGTTCGTCTGTTCGTTCTGTGCTGCCGAATCGGCTCGGCTAGGGCCTGACCTGAACGAGCGCGTGCGTCCCGCTCGTACGCCATGCCTGGTTCGCGCCGTCCCCCGCGCGCCCGCTCGCGCCCGCGTCTTCGAGCCGCGCCACGGTGCGCGGGTCGAGGCCGACGATCACATCGGACTTCAGGGTACGCAAGGCTGCCACCGGCCCCGGGAAGTGCGCCGTGCGCTCCGCGAACGACGTGGTGGGCGCCCAGAGCCGGTCACCGACGAGACGGCGGTAGTTGAGGTCGCCCTTCACGATCGTGAGGGCGGCGCCCGCGAACTCCCGCCGGAGGTCGGCGGGCATCTCGCTGTAGGGGAACGGCGCGCAGTAGAAGGTGTGCGCGCGTACGGCGAGCCGCCCGTCGCCCATCGCGGCCCAGAGTCGCTTTCCGGCCTCGCCCGCGCTTCCGGACGCCTGGGCGAGCCGGCGCGCGCAGTCGACGACGTCGGCCGTGGTCGCGTCGGAGACGTAGTACGGATACGGCTTCACGTGCAGGACCACCTCGTCCGCGCGCTCCGTGGTGAGGAGGTGGTCGATGAGGACGAGGTCGGGGATCAGCTCGCGGCCGGCGTTGTCGGCGATGACGTGGACAGTCCGCACGGCGCCGGCCGGGCGGCCGGCCGGCAGCAGCGACCACAGTGCGTCGCTGTCGTCCGCGACGAGGGGCAGCGCGTCCTCGACGGCGGAGGCACCGGACGGGCGCCTGACGGCTTCGTCGGCGTCCGCGTCGGAGCCGCCGGGCCTGTCCGCGGCGCGCGCCCCGTCCGGTGCACCGACGGCGAAGCCGAGGTCCGCGCGGTTCCCCCAGAGCGAGCCCTGGAGGTAGGCGGTGGCCCGCTCCCCGGCCGGCCGTCGGGCGAGCGCGTCGAGCGCCGCGAGTTCGTCGTCCACGAGGGAGCCGCGCAGCTCGGCCCGTTTGAAGGGCGCGAACGGGTCGATGCCCTGCCACGGTCCCGGAGCGAAGTAGCCGACCGCTCCGAGGAGTCGGCGGTAGAAGTAGCTCTCGGACCAGAGGAACGGCACGTCGAACCACGAGCGGCCGACGTACTCGCCGCCCCACGCGTCCCACTGGTCACGGTCGTGTGCGTCCGGGTCCAGCGGTTCGATCACGCCTTCTGTGGAGGAGATGAGCAGCGCGTCGAGCGCCCGGTGCCGTTCCGGGGGCCACGGGAAGGCGTCCCGTACCTGCTGGATGAGGGCGGGATGGCGCTCTGCCAGCACGCTCCGCGCGAACGAACCGGGCTCGCTGCTCACGATCACGGGCGCGTCATCCGCTTCAGGCATGGCTTTCCTGTCCTCCGGCGCTGGTCGGTGTCCGTCGCACCGTACCTCCACGATTTCGGCTGGAACGTACGCAGAACTACTCACCCGCCGTCCGAGTAGCCGCGCGGATACCGAGGCCCGCGCTCCGGGCCGACGCTGATGCGCATGACGAAGACCAGGACGAAGACGAAGACGAAGCGGCTGAAGAACGTTCGGTGGGCGGCGATGCGCGTCCTGCTCGGCACCGTCGGCCGTGCGAGCGCCGGGATCCGGATCGGATACCGGCACGGATTCGACAGCGGATCGATGCTGGACTACGTGTACGTCAACAAGGCTGGCGGCTTCCCGGTCGTCGGACACCTCATCGACCGCGTGTATCTGAACGCGGTCGGATGGCGCGCCATCCGCGCCCGTCGCGAACTACTCAAGGACGTCCTCCGTAAGGAGATCGCGCGGCGCGGCGGCAGCGATACCGGCACAGGGGGCGGTGTGCGCGTACTGGACGTGGCGTCGGGGCCCGGACGGTATCTCCAGGACCTGCTCGCGGAGTACGAGCCCGGCACCCTGCATGTCGAGTGCCGCGACCTGGACCGCGCGGGTCTCGCGCAGGGCGGGCGTCAGGCGGCGGAGCGAGGGCTGACGGGGATCTCGTACGCGTACGGTGACGCCCTCGACCCGGCGCCCGCCTCCCCCGCGCCCGACATCGTCGTCGTGTCGGGGCTCTACGAACTGCTGCTGGACGACGCCGTCATCGCCGCGTCCGTCGCGCGGCTGCGCGGCGTGCTCGCACCCGGCGGAGTGCTGGTCTTCACGACACAGACCCACCACCCTCAGTTGGAGTTCATCGCGAACGTGCTGCCGAACCGCGAGGGCGTCCTGTGGGAGATGGAGTGCCGTCCCGTGGAACTGGCCGAACAGTGGGCCGCTCGGGCCGGGTTCACCGAGGTCGCGAGCCGGCGGGAATCCGTGGGGCTGTTCACCGTCACGACAGCGAGGCGCTGACGATCAGCGCGAACCCCGCGACGGCGAAGACCGTGCGGACGGCGTGGAAGCGGTTCCAGCGGCTCTCGAAGGCCGCGCGGACCGCCCCGTCGGGGTTGGCCTCGGGCGCGGCCTCGGACGACGCGAGGGCGTTGTTGAGCGGGATGTTGCCCGCGACGGTGACGAGGTGGTTGACCACCACGCAGATCAGGCCGGCCAGCAGCAGCCACCACTGGGCGTCGGAGCGACCGCCGACGGGGACGGCGAGCGCCGCGACCGGGAAGGCCACTTCGGCGAGGAACAGGAAGAGGAACAGCCCGCGCGGCACCTCCTCGTTCATCCGGCGCATGGCCACCACGAACTCCCCGTCCGTGAGCCGGGCCAACGCGGGCATGATCCCGGTCAGGAAGATGAGCATCATGCCGGCGTACAGACCGGTGGAGATGACAGCGAGCGCGAGCAGGACAGTGGCCATGCCGCACATCATGGCCCGTGGAGCGGGGCGGCGCAGCACTGTTTCGCCCACGGGCCGACAGCCCGCCGCCGCGCCGCCCCACCGCCTGTGAAGTGCCGCGGGACCGGCCGCGAACGGCCACACACCGGCCCCGGATCACCTCGCGCCGACCGCGCCTCAGTCCCTGAGACGGCTCGCCTGATCGATCGCCTCCGCCAGCTCCTTCACCGATCCGTCCTCCGTGGAATCCGCCAACGTACGTGCCCGCTCCTCCAGTTCAGCGAGACCGGGAGCGCCGGGCAGGGTGCCGTCGACCGTGGACCCACCACGCAGCGCCTCGGCGAAGTACGCGGCGACAGCCGTGACCTGGAGCCGCGGCTTCGCGTCGCCCCAGAGCCGCGAGTCGACGGCGCTCGCGCCGACCGAGCCCGACCGCTCGCGCGGCGCCTTGGTCTCGGGGTCCTGCCAGCGCACCGTCGCCCTCGCCACCTCGCCGCTCGCGCCGGGCCGCAGCCTGACGGCGTACAGGGCCGTCACGGTGTGCCCCGGCCCGACCTCGCCGCCGTCGACCCGGTCGTCACGGAAGTCCTCGTCGGCGACGGCCCTGTTCTCGTAGCCGATCAGCCGGAACCGTTCGACCGTGTCGCTGTCGAACGCCACCTGCGCCTTGGCGTCCCTGGCGCGCAGTTCGACGTTCATGGGGAGCTGGTCGACGAAGACCTTCCTGGCCTGTTCCCTGTCGGAGACGTACGTCGTGTGTCCGTCGCCCTTGTCGGCCAGTTGTTCCATCAGGGCGTCGCCGTAGTCGCTGCCGACACCGACGCCGAAGAGGGTGATGCCGTGCTCGGTACGCGCGCCCTCGATGCGTTCGAGGATCGCGTCCGCCTCCGTCTCGCCGGTGTTGGCCAGCGCGTCCGACAGCAGGACGACCCGGTTGGTCGCGCCGCTCCTGCGGCCGTCGACGGCTTCGTCGTAGCCCGTCTCGACGCCCGCCCCGACATTGGTCGAGTCGGAGGGTTCCAGTTCCTCGATCACGTCGTGGATCCGGGCGCGGCTGTCGCCGACGCGGGTCATCGGCAGCCGGGTCTCGGCCTCGGCGCTGAAGGTGACCAGGGCGATCGAGTCGTCGCCGCGCAGCTCGTCCGTAAGGATGCCGAGTGATTCCTTGACGAGGTCGAGGCGGCCGGGCTCGGCCATGGAGCCCGAGGTGTCGATCACGAACGTGAGCGCGGCAGGCGGGCGTTGGCCCGCGTGGTCGGCCTGACGGGTGGCGAGCCCGACGCGCAGGAGGGACCAGTCGTCGTCCGCGCCCGGCGCCGCCGCTCCGTCCACCGTGACGGAGAAGCCGTCTCCCTCGGGCCGTTCGTAGTCCTGGCGGAAGCTGTTGACGAACTCCTCGGGCCGTACGGTGCCGGGGTCCGGCAGCCGCCCTTCACCGAGGGTGCGGAGCGCGTATCCGTAGGAGGCGGTGTCCACGTCCAGTGCGAAGGTCGACAGGTAGTCCGGTTCCGGTGCGATGTCCCGCCCCTTGTCGTCCTGTTTCTGTTCGCCTTCCCGCTGCCCTTCACCCTGCTCGACGCCGTCGGCCGGCCCCGCCGCCCCCGAGCCCCCCGTGGATCCCGAGCCGCTGCCGGGGGCACCGCCACCGGCCGGCCTGTCGGCCGCCTTGCTCGCGTCCTGCCGGTTGTCGGCGGAGCAGCCGGTGAGCAGCAGGCCGCCCGCCAGCAACGCGGCCACCGCACCTCGACATGTCCTTGTGTGGAGCTTCATCACGGTCCCCCTGGATTCGTCAGCACTTGTGAATGTGACGTCCGAGTCGCCCGGGGGGACCGGCACAGGAGGTTGCGGATGAATCTCAATGCGGCAACGGGCCAGGGGAGTTGTTCACCACTGTCCCGCTGTTCACGCGACCTGCGCGCGAACTCGTACGCGGAGCGGCGCCGTTGATGCGTGAATCAACTCCTTTGGCATGGAGTCGCCACTCTCTGAACTGGCACTTGTCACAGTGTGCAGTCTCATGAGTACATGGAGTGGCGTACGGCTCCGAGGGGATGGCGGGGGTGGTCAGCCGTGGCACATGTTCCGGGCTCTGTACTCAACAGGTCGGCCCTACCGAGAAGCGCACTGCGGGGGGAGGCGGTGGAGAGTCTCCGACCAGCCGGCCGGGCGGTCCGCGGCACGCATCAGGTGGCAGCCGCGCTGGCCGCGCTCGTCCGTTCCGCGCGTCGCGAACTGCTGACGTTCGACGATCCCGGCCGTTCCCTGGGGAAGGGGCTGCCCCTGCCGTTCCTGGAGTTCGCCACCGCGTGCGTCCGCGCCGCCGCGGAACGGTCCGACCCGGAGGCCACCCCCGGCACGGCGGACGACGCGCGTGTCAACACGCGTGATCACACGGGAGCCGGTGCGGGGTCCGACGCCGGGACCGCTCCCCTGCCCGCCCACGCGCTCACGGTCCGCCGGATCGTGCCCCGCCAGGGCATGGCGCGCCTGCCTCACGCGCTGCGGGCCCTCGCCCGTGGAGCACGGCAGACGGAGACGATCCCGTTCAAGATGGTCCTCGTGGACCGTACGACGGCCGCGCTCCCCCTCGATCTGGATCTCCACTTCAACGGGGTGCTGTTGATCAAGGACCCGGTGGCCGTCGCGGCCCTGGTCCGTATCCATCAGCACTGGTGGGACCACGGCGAGGAACTTTCCGTGAGTCCGGATCCGGCGGCGGGTCCGTCGTGGGACCCGTCGACGGGCCAGCCACCTGCCGACGCGGAGCCCGGCCCGGGGCTCGGGTCCGGCGCCCTTCCCCGTCAGTTACGGCCCGTGCTCGACGCCATGTTGTGCGGGCTCACCGACGAGGCGGCTGCCGCGCGGCTCGGCATGTCGCCCCGCACCTACAGCAGACGGGTCGGTGAGCTGCTCACCGCCCTCGGCACGACGAGCCGCTTCCGCGCGGGGGCGGAAGCGGCTCGTCGGGGCTGGGTATGAACGGGGCGCGCGGGCCGGCGCACGGCGTCCGGCCGACCGCTCGCTCGGACGACTCAGCTCACGATGTCCTTGCGGGAGAAGTTCCTGAAGGCGAGCGCGAACAGCACCAGGGCGTACGTGACCGAGATCGCCGAGCCCTTCAGCATGCCGCTCCACTCCAGCTGCGGCTGGAGCGCGTCCGCCCAGGCGAACTGCCAGTGCGCCGGCAGGAAGTCCCGCCAGGTCCCCAGCGCCGTCACCTGGTCCAGGACGTTGCCGATGATCGTCAGTCCGACCGCGCCGCCGACCGCGCCGAGCGGGGCGTCGGTCTTCGTCGAGAGCCAGAAGGCGAGGCCCGCCGTGACCAGTTGGGAGACGAAGATGAAGCCGACCACGAGTGCCAGCCGGGGCACGGTGTCGGCCGTGCCCAGCGAGCCTCCGGTGGGCAGCTCCAGCGGCCCCCAGCCGTAGGCGGCCGTGCCCGCCGCCAGCGCGACGACCGGCAGCAGCACCATCGCGGCCAGGCTCATGGAGAGCGCCACCGTCAGCTTGCTCCACAGCAGGCGGGCGCGCGGCACGGGCGCGGCGAGCAGATAGCGCAGGGAGGACCAGCTCGCCTCGGAGGCCACGGTGTCCCCGCAGAACAGCGCGACGGGGACGACCAGCAGGAAGCCCGCAGAGACGAAGAGGCAGGTGGCGGCGAAGTTGGCCCCGGACGAGGTCGCGGTGTCCATCAGGTTCAGCCGGCTGCCGCCCCCGCCGCCGCCGTCCTCGTCGGCTCCCGGTGTCCCGCCGATGGCGAAGGCCACGATCAGCACGAAGGGCAGGACGGCCAGGATCCCGCCCATCGCCATCGTGCGCCTGCGCTTGAGCTGTCGTACGAGCTCGACGCGGAACGGGAGGGTGCGGCCCGCCCGGTAGCCCGGAGCCGATTCGGTCAGCGCGCTCATGCGGAGGCTCCTGAGATGAGGGTGAGGAAGGCGTCCTCCAGGCGGCGGTGCGGTCCGACGCCGGTCAGCGTCACGTCCATCCGGATCAGCTCGGTGACCAGGGTGTTGGTACTGGCCCCCTCGAGCCGTACGAGCAGCCCCTCGTCCGTACGGATCGCGGATCCGATGCCGGGCATCGCGGCGATCTTGTCCACGACCGGTTCGGGCACCTGTCCGGCCGTGGTGACGAGCACGGTGTCGCCGGATCCGGTGATCTCGGCGACCGGACCGGCCTGGACGAGCCGGCCGCGGTCCATGACCACCAGGTGCGTACAGGTCTGTTCGACCTCGGAGAGGAGGTGACTGGAGACGATGACGGTGCGGCCTTCGGCCGCGTAACGGATCATCACGTCACGCATCTCGCGGATCTGCGGCGGGTCGAGGCCGTTGGTCGGCTCGTCCAGGATGAGGAGGTCCGGCAGGCCGAGCATGGCCTGCGCGATGGCGAGGCGCTGCCGCATGCCCTGCGAGTAGGTGCGCACCGCGCGGGCGAGGGCGTCGCCGAGTCCGGCGATCTCCAGGGCCTGTTCGATGTGCGAGTCCTCGGCGGGGCGGCCGGTGGCCCGCCAGTACAACTCCAGGTTGTCCCGTCCGGACAGGTGCGGCAGGAAGCCCGCGCCTTCTACGAAGGATCCGACGTGGGACAGCACGGGTGCGCCCGGCCTGATGGAGTGCCCGAAGACCCGGATGTCTCCGGCGTCGGGGGTGATGAGGCCCATCAGCATGCGCAGGGTCGTGGTCTTGCCCGCGCCGTTCGGCCCGAGGAGCCCGAGCACCTGGCCCTTCTCGACACGGAAGGACAGGTCCCGCACGGCGTAGCGGTCGGCGGACTTGGCGTAGCGCTTCGACAGGTCCGTGATCTGGAGGGGTACGTCGGCGAGTTCCGGATCGGGTGCCGGGGCGCTGACCCTGCGGCGCGCGGTGAGCAGCAGCGCGGCGGCGATGAGCACGCCACCCAGGGGCAGGCCCCAGACCCACCAGGCGAGGGTGGGCGCGGCGGTGCTGAGGGCGGGCGCGGTGGGTACGGACAGGTCGCCGTCCACGGTGACGGTGTAGGTGGCCGGGGTGGCGGGTGAGGCGTAGGCGAGGTCGGTCGCGGCGAGGACGACGCGCAGCCGGTGCCCGGCCTCCACCTTGTGGTCGATGGCAGGCAGCGTCAGTTCGACGGTCTTGCCGTCGCCCGCCTTGACTCCCTCGACCCGTACGGGGGAGACGAGTTGTGAGGGCAGTACCTGCTGGCGGCCGTCGGGGCTCACGTCGTAGACCTTGCCGAAGAGCACGGCGTCGTCGCTGTCGGCCTTGACGGTGACCCGGACGGTCGGTGAGCCGGTCACCTGGAGTGATGTGTCGAGCGGCCGGGAGTCGAAGCGCGCGAACTGTCCGGGGAAGTCGAGGGCGAGGCCCATACCGAACGAGGACAGCTGGGACAGTCCGCCGCCGACGCCCGGGACGGTGGAGATGGCGGGCGGGCTCGCACCGGCCGGGTTGTCGAACGACTGCTCCCGCCCGCTGAGCGGGATGTTCGCTATCCCGCTCCGCAGACCGGGGTAGCTGTCGCTGGTCGCGCCCCGCAGCAGTGCCCGGCCGTCGGTGGAGTCGACGCCTCCGGTACGGCTGACGCGGAACGCGGGCCCGGTGTCGACGCCCGTGTCCTTCTTGAGGTAGTGGTCGAACCAGGAGGTGATACGGCTCTCGACCCGCCCGGTCTCGGCGTTCCCTCCGTCGTGGCCGCCTGCCATCCAGTCGACGGCGACAGGCGCACCGTTGGCCTTGATCGTCTTCGCCATGACGTCGGACTGGCTGAGCGGGAAGAGCGAGTCGGTCTGGCCCTGGATGATCAGCGAGGGCACCTTGATGCGGTCGCCGACCGCGGACGGGCTGCGCTCGGCGAGGAGTTCCTCGGCCGCCGCGTCGGGCTTCCCGGCGACGGCGACCCGGTCGTACATCTCGCAGAGCTGCTTCTCGAAGGTGTCGCAGCCACCGCCGGTGGAGAAGAAGATCCCGGCCCAGAGCTTCTTGAAGACGCCGTCGGGGAAGAGCGAGTCGGCGAGATTCCAGTAGGTGATCACGGGTGCGATGGCGTCGACGCGCGGGTCGTGGCCCGCGCCGAGCAGCGAGATGGCTCCTCCGTAGGAGGCGCCGCTCATGCCGACACGAGGGTCGCCGTCGGCGTCGAGCTCGACCTCGGGGCGCTCGGCGAGCCAGTCGATCATCCGGGAGACGTCCTTGACCTCGTAGGCCGGGTCGTTGAGTCCGATCGTGCCGGTGGACTCCCCGAACCCTCGTGCCGACCAGGTCAGTACGGCGTATCCGTCGCGCGCGAGCTTCTCGGCCTGCGCCCGTACGTCGTTCTTGCTGCCACCGAAGCCGTGGCCGAGCAGGACCGCGGGCCTGCGGCGGTCACCGCCGTCGTCGGCGGTGAAGTACGAGGTGTCGATCCGGGCGCCGGGCATCTCCATCGTCTGGTCGTCTCGGTGCACGGTGGGCGCGCTGTCCGAGGCGACGGCTGTCCAGGTGCCGGCGCCGACGAGCACGGCGGCCGCGGCCACGCCCGCGAGCCATCGTTTGCGCAGCCGTGGCCGTCGGGGGGTTGGGATCTCCATGCTTGAACCCTAAACGGCTCCTCGCGCCGGCCGCGCTGACACCGGTCGGAACTCACGGGCCTCCTTGAGGAGTACGGGGTAGCGTCGCCGTACACCAGCCGTGGTACGGCGACCCCGACACGACGCGCGAGGAGAGAGGCGGCGACATGACCGGCATCGAGATCCGCCGGGCGACGACGGCCGGCGAACTCGTCGCCGCGCAGCATCTGTACGACGGCCCGGCCCGGCCGGAGTGGGCGGAGCGCTTCCTCGCCGCTCCGGGTCATCTGATGCTGATCGCCTATGTCGAAGGCGTCCCGGCCGGATTCGTCTCCGGCATCGAGATGCTACATCCGGACAAAGGCGTCGAAATGTGCCTGTACGAACTGTCCGTGGACGAGCCTTACCGCCGTCGGGGCATCGGGCGGGCGCTGACCGAGGCCCTCGCGGGGATCGCGCGTGAGCGCGGCTGCTACGACATGTGGGTGGGCGTGGACACCGACAACGAACCGGCGCTGGCGACGTACCACGCGGCCGGGGCACGTGATGACGGCCACTTCGCCATGCTGACCTGGGAGTTCCCCAACCCGTAGAGCGTGTTCAGGGCCGTTCGGCGGTGACGAGCCACAGGCGGCTGGTCAGCCGAACGCCCTGCCGGGTCTCGAAGGCGTGGAACGCCTCGGTGGCGGCGTCGTGGGCGCGCGTACGGGTCCGCTCGTCGGCCTCCGCCAGGGCCAGCCAGTGCTGGAGAGGCCCCCATCCCATCAGGAAGGCGGAGGCGTCGGAGGCGTCCTTGCCCCAGTGCTGGCTCAACGCGAGGGCCCGCAGACCGATACCTTTGAAACCCGCCTCGCTCAACACGCGCTCGGTGTGCGCGGGGTCGGCGAAGGAGGCGGGCTGGTGCTTGCTGTCCTCGTTGAGGGCGGGGAGCGTGACCTGGGTGCCGATCGCCGCGAAGATCACCGCCTGGTCCATGAGACTGAACGACTGTGGGCAGACGAAGGCGAGCCGCCCACCGGGCCGTAACGCCCGTCCGATGTTGCTGAACGCGGCGGCGGGGTCGGCGAAGAACATCACCCCGAAGCGGCTCACGGCGATGTCGAAGGCCCCCTCCTCGAAGTCGTGCACCTGTGCGTCGCCCTGGACGAACGTGACGTCCTCGATCTCCTCCGCCACGGCGGACGCCCTGGCCCGCGCCAGCATCGGTGAGGACAGATCGATCCCGACGGCCCGGGCCCCACCGAGCGCGGCGAGCCGTGTGACCCGCCCGTTCCCACACCCGATGTCCAGGACGCGGTCACCCTCCTTTATTCCCGCGGCTTCGAGCAACGGAGCATTGGCGGCGTCGTTCAGATGGTCGTACCGATCCTGGTGTTCCGCCCAGTGCCTGCCCTCGTAGCCGTTCCACGCCTCGGTCTGGGCTGAATTCACCATGTCCGTCATGCCTTCCATACTGCCGCTCCTCCCGTCTTGGGCCCATAGCGTGGCGAGAACTCGACGCGTTCGGCGAGCCAGTTTCACGAAGAGTGTTCACGACGCTCGAATCCGGCGTGCGGAGCGGCCCGGCTTGTACTGTGCGGACCTGGCCATCCGAGAGGAATACCGTCGTGAAGACCTTCACCATGCCCGGCACCGACATCCTCGTTCCGAACGTCGTACTCGGTCTGATGCGTATCGCCGACAAGACGGACGACGAAGTGCGCGAACTCGTCCGCACCGCGCGTGACGCGGGCATCGACTTCGTTGACCACGCCGATGTCTACGGCAACGAACTGCACGGTTGTGAAGGCCGCTTCGCCGACGCGATGGCCCTGAGCCCGTCGCAGCGCGACGAGATCACGATCCAGACCAAGGCGGGCATCGTCACGGACGGGCCGTACTACGACTTCTCCTACGAACACATCGTCAAATCGGTCGAGGGCTCACTCGCTGCCCTGCGGACCGACCGCATCGACATCCTGCTGCTGCACCGCCCCGACGCGCTCGTCGAGCCCGAAGAGGTAGCCCGCGCCTTCGACGAGCTCGAATCCTCGGGCAAGGTGCGCGCCTTCGGTGTCTCGAACCAGACCCCACGTCAGATCGACCTGCTGCGCAGGTACGTGCGCCAGCCCATCGTGGCCAACCAGCTTCAGCTCTCGATCACACACGAGCCGATCATCGCTCAGGGAGTCTCCGCGAACATGCTCGCGGAGCAGCAGGCGGCCACGCTCGACGGTGGGGGAATCGTCGACTACTGCCGGCTGAACGACATCACCATCCAGGCGTGGTCCCCCTTCCAGGCCGGTTTCTTCACGGGTGTCTTCCTCGGCTCGCCGGACTACCCCGAGCTCAACGCCGTCATCGACCGCCTCGCCGGCCGGTACGACGTCCCCGCCATCGCGATCGCGACTGCCTGGATCACCCGCCACCCCGCCCGGATGCAGGTCGTGCTCGGCACCACCAGCCCGGAGCGCGTCGCGGGCGCCGCCCAGGGTTCCGAACTTCCGCTCACCCGGGCCGAGTGGTACGAACTGTTCCGCGCCGCGGGCCACCTCGTTCCCTGAATCCGGCGTCGGGGGAGCCGTCCGTCACGTGCGGCGGCCCGCGCGGAATAGGGGTACCGTGCGGGCCGCCGCGGTCTGTGGTGGGTGCCGTCCGGGGTCAGTGGTTGCGGGGGAAGCCCAGGTCCACGCCCGCCGGGGCGTCCGCCGGGTCCGGCCAGCGGGTCGTGACGACCTTGCCGCGCGTGTAGAAGTGCACGCCGTCGTTGCCGTAGATGTGGTGGTCGCCGAAGAGCGAGTCCTTCCACCCTCCGAAGGAGTGGTAGCCCACGGGCACCGGGATCGGCACGTTCACGCCGACCATGCCCGCCTCGATCTCCAGTTGGAAGCGGCGGGCCGCGCCGCCGTCGCGGGTGAAGATCGCCGTGCCGTTGCCGAACGGCGAGGCGTTCATGAGGGCGACGCCCTCGTCGTAGGTCTCCGTGCGCAGCACGCACAGCACCGGGCCGAAGATCTCGTCACGGTAGGCGTCGGAGTCGGTGGAGACATGGTCCAGGAGCGACAGGCCGATCCAGTGGCCGTCCTCGTAACCGTCGACACGCAGGCCGGTGCCGTCCAGGACGACTTCGGCGCCCTGCGCGGCGGCGCCCGTCACGTACGAGGCGACCTTGTCGCGGTGGGCCGCCGTGATGAGCGGGCCCATCTCGGACGCCGGGTCGGTGCCGGGGCCGATCTTGATCTTCTCGGCCCGTTCGCGGATCTTGCTCACGAGTTCGTCGCCGATCGCGCCCACCGCGACGACCGCCGAGATCGCCATGCAGCGCTCACCCGCGGAGCCGTACGCCGCCGAGACGGCCGCGTCCGCCGCCGCGTCCAGGTCCGCGTCCGGCAGGACCAGCATGTGGTTCTTGGCGCCGCCGAGCGCCTGTACGCGCTTGCCGTTGGCCGACGCCGTCGCGTGGATGTAGCGGGCGATCGGCGTGGAGCCGACGAAGGAGACCGCCGCGACGTCCGGGTGGGCCAGGAGGGAGTCCACGGCCACCTTGTCGCCGTGGACGACGTTGAGCACGCCGTCCGGAAGCCCCGCCTCGGCCGCCAGCTCGGCCAGCAGGTTCGCCGCAGAGGGGTCCTTCTCGCTCGGCTTCAGTACGAAGGTGTTGCCGCAGGCGATGGCCAGCGGGAACATCCACATCGGCACCATCGCGGGGAAGTTGAACGGTGTGATGCCGGCGACGACGCCCAGCGGCTGCCTGATCGAGGAGACGTCGACCTTGCTGGAGACCTGCGTCGACAGTTCGCCCTTCAGCTGGGTGGTGATCCCGCAGGCCAGCTCGACGATCTCCAGCCCGCGCGCCACCTCGCCGAGGGCGTCGGAGTGGACCTTGCCGTGCTCGGCGGTGATCAGCGCGGCGATCTCGTCACGGTGCGCGTCGAGCAGCGCGCGGTAGCTGAACAGGATGCCGGTGCGCGCGGAGAGGGAGGACGTGCCCCAGGTGCCGTACGCGGCCTTCGCCGTCGTGACGGCCGCGTCCACCTCCTCGGGCGAGGCGAGCGCCACCTGTGTGGTGACCGCGCCGGTCGCCGGGTCGGTGACCCGGCCCCAGTTGCCCGAGGCGCCCTCGACGGTCTTGCCACCGATCCAGTGGTTGACGGTCTTCATTACGTCTCCTTCGGGTCCATCGGCGCGGGCGGCGCCCGGCGGGGGTGTCAGAGGTGGCGGCGGCGGGCTGCGGCTTTCCGGTCGTACTCCTCGCGTGCCGTGACCGCGGACGCCCGGGTCGCCGTCTCGGCCACGGGAACATCCCACCACGCCTGGGCCGGAGGCGCGCCCGACACAGTGTCTGCCGTTTCGGTCTCCGCGTAGACACATGTGGGGACGTCGGACTCGCGTGCGGCGGCGAGGGCTTCGCGCAGGTCACGGATGGTTTTGGCGCGGATGACGCGCATCCCGAGCGAGGCCGCGTTGGCGGCGAGGTCGACGGGGAGCGGGTCGCCGGTGTACGTCGGCGAGCCGACCGTGTCGGCCTCGCGGTAGCGGTACGCCGTACCGAACCGTTCCGCGCCGACGGACTCGGAGAGCCCGCCGATCGACGCGTAGCCGTGGTTCTGGAGGATCACCAGCTTCAGTGGGAGGCGTTCCTGGACGGCGGTGACGATCTCGGTGGGGTTCATCAGATACGTGCCGTCGCCGACGAGCGCCCAGACGGGGCGGCCGGGGTCGGCCAGCATCACGCCGATGGCGGCCGGGATCTCGTAACCCATGCACGAGTAGCCGTACTCGACGTGGTACTGGTCGCGGGAGCGGGACCGCCACAGCTTGTGGAGGTCGCCGGGGAGCGATCCGGCCGCGTTGATGACGATGTCGTCGTCGGTGACGAGCGCGTCCAGCAGACCGAGGACCTGTGGCTGGGTGGGCCGCAGGAGGTCTTCGGAGGTGTCGAACGCGGCGTCGACGCGTTGCTCCCAGCGCTCCTTGTCGTCGGCGTACTCGGTGGCGTAGGCGGCGTCGACGCGGTGGCCGGCGAGGGCCGTGGTGAGTTCTTCCAGGGCGGTGCGGGCGTCGGCGACCAGAGGACTGGCGGCGAGCTTGTGGGCGTCGAAGCCGGTGACGTTGATGTTGAGGAAGCGGACGGACGGGTTCGAGAAGAGCGTCGCCGATGCCGTGGAGAAGTCGGACCAGCGGGTGCCGACGCCGATCACCAGGTCGGCGGTGCGGGCCAGTTCGTCGGCGGTGGCGGTGCCGGTGTGGCCGATGCCCCCGACGTCCGCCGGGTGGTCGTGGCGCAGGGAGCCCTTGCCGGCCTGGGTGGAGGCGACGGGGATGCCGGTCGCCGTCGCGAAGGTGGCCAACGCGTCCTCGGCCGCGCTGTGGTGGACTCCGCCGCCCGCGACGAGGAGCGGACGGCGGGCTCCGCGGACGGCCTGGGCGGCGTCGGCGAGTTCGTACGGATCGGGGCCCTGCCTGCGGACCCGCCAGACGCGCTCGGCGAAGAACTCCTCCGGCCAGTCGTACGCCTCCGCCTGGACGTCCTGCGGCAGGGCGAGGGTCACCGCGCCCGTCTCGGCCGGGTCGGTGAGGACCCGCATGGCGGCGAGCGCGGCCGGGACGAGCGCCTCGGGCCGCGAGACGCGGTCGAAGTACTTCGACACGGGGCGCAGCGCGTCGTTGACGGAGACGTCGCCCGCGTGGGGCACTTCGAGCTGCTGGAGGACCGGGTCGGCGGGGTGGGTCGCGAAGATGTCGCCGGGGAGCAGCAGTACGGGCAGCCGGTTGATGGTGGCGAGGGCGGCGCCCGTGACGAGGTTGGTGGCGCCGGGGCCGATGGAGGTGGTCACGGCGTGTGTGGAGAGGCGGTTGCTCTGGCGGGCGTAGCCGACGGCGGCGTGCACCATGGCCTGTTCGCTGCGTCCTTGGAAGTACGGCATCTCCGGGCCGGCCTGAACGAGCGCCTGGCCGATGCCCGCGACGTTCCCATGGCCGAAGATGCCCCAGGTGGCGTCGATCAGCCGACGGCGGTTGCCGTCGCGTTCGGTGTACTGGCGGGACAGGAAGGCGATCAGTGCCTGGGCCACGGTGAGGCGGCGCGTACTCATCGGGGGGTCTCCTTGTCCTCGTCCTCATAAGGAGGTTGGCTCGGCGGCCCCTGTGAGGGTGTCCGCGACGGCCGCGGTTGAGGCGCTTCGTACAGCGGCAGTCGGGGATCGACCGCCTGGCCCGGCCAGGTGTCGCGGATCCAGCCGTGGTCGGGGTGGTCGCGGATCAACCACTGCCTGGTCGCGCCCGGTCCGGCCATCACGTTGAGGTAGTACATGGTGCGGCCGGGGGCGGCGATGGACGGGCCGTGCCAGCCGTCGGGGATCAGGACGGTGTCGCCGGTGCGGACCTCGGCGAGGACGTCGGTGCCGCCGGGCCGTGAGGGCGAGACCCGGTGGTAGCCGAGGCCGCCGTCCTCGATCTCGAAGTAGTAGATCTCCTCCAGCTCGGACTCGACGCCGGGGTGGTTCTCGTCGTGCTTGTGCGGCGGGTAGGACGACCAGTTGCCGCCGGGCGTGAGGACTTCGACGGCGATCAGCCGGTCGCAGTCGAAGGTGTCGGCGGCGGCGAAGTTGTTGACCTGGCGGGAACAGTTGCCGCTGCCGCGCAGTTCGACCGGAACCTCCGGTGCGGAGCCGTAGCGAGCGGGGAGTCGTCGCTCGCACTTCGCTCCTGCCAGGGCGAAGCGGCCCCCCGCACCGGAGGCGATCTGGGCGTGGGCGTCACGCGGAACGTACGCGAAGTCCGTGACGGAGCTGAACACGCTTTCTCTGCCCAGCAGTTCAAAGATCTCGCCTTGCGTGTGCACCGTACAACCGCCGCTGAGGGGAAGCACGATCCATTCGCTGTCCCCGCTGTCCAGCGTGTGTGTACCGCCGGGCGGCAGGTCGAGGACGCGCAGGGCGCTGTGCAGCCAGCCGGCCCGCCGCGGTTCGATGTCGAGCGCGTACGGACCGCTCGCCGCGCCGCCCGCGCGCACGTGCCGTTCCAGGAATTCACCGTCGGAGCCCGTGTCGGTGTCGGTGTCCGTCGTCATGGTCGTTCCGTATCCCTCCGCACGTCTGCCTACTCTCCCCGTGTCCCCTACAGCTACAGCGGTCCGGCGGCCGTGGCCCTACAACAGGCCCACGGCGGTGTCGACGGCCGCCGCGACATCACCGTCCACCGGATAGAGCAGCGAGCGCCCCACGACCAGGCCCTGCACCGTGGGCAGCCGCAGCGCCTTGCGCCACTTCTCGTACGCGCCCTCCTGGTCGTCGCCGATCTCGCCGCCGAGCAGGACGGCGGGCAGGGTGGACGTCTCCATCACCCTGGCCATGTCGTCCGGATTCTGGGTGACGGGCACCTTCAGCCAGGTGTACGCGGAGGTGCCGGCGAGGCCGGAGGCGATGGCGATGGAGCGGGTCACCGCCTCGGCCGAGAGGTCGTTGCTGAGCCGTCCGTCCTTACGGTGGCAGATGAACGGCTCGACGAAGACGGGCAGTCGCCGCTCCGCCATGGCGTCGACGGCGCGGGCGGCCGAAAGGAGCGTGTCGGGCGAGCGCGCGTCCTCGTAGTCGATACGCAGGAGCAGCTTGCCCGCGTCGAAGCCGAGACGGGCGATGTCCTCGGCGCGGTGGCCGGTGAAGCGGTCATCCAGTTCGAAGGCGGCGCCCGCGAGGCCGCCGCGGTTCATGGAGCCGATGACGACGCGGTCCTCCAGGGCGCCGAGGAGCAGTAGGTCGTCGAGTATGTCGGCGGTGGCGAGGACGCCGTCCACGCCGGGCCGGGACAGCGCGAGACAGAGGCGCTCCAGCAGATCGACGCGGTTGGCCATGGCCAACCGGCGGTTGCCGACGGCGAGGGCGCCCCGGGCCGGGTGGTCGGCCGCGACGATCATCAGCCGTCCGCCGGGGCGCAGCAGGGGGCGGCGGCCACGGCGCGCGGCGGCCTCGGCGACCGCCTCGGGGTGGTGCGTACGGATCCGTACGAGCTCCGACGCGTCGACTCGGGTCACAGAGCGGCCTCCGGTGGCAGCGTTCCCGCTGTGGGGACGGGGCCCCCGCCGAGCACCTGGACGACTTCCCTGGCGTACGGCATGGCGGAGGAGCAGGCGAGCCGGGCGGCGACGATCGCGCCCGCGGCGTTGGCGTACCGCATGACGCGCTCCAAGTCCCAGCCGGCCAGCAGACCGTGGCAGAGCGCGCCGCCGAAGGCGTCTCCCGCCCCGAGTCCGTTGACGACCTCGACGGGCACGGGTGGCACCTCGGCGGTGGTGCCGTCGCGATGGACGGCGAGGACGCCTTTGGGGCCCTGTTTGACGACGGCCAGTTCGGGTCCGGCGGCGAGGAGCGCCCGTGCGGCGGCGTACGGTTCGCGCTCCCCTACGGCGACTTCACACTCGTCCAGATTGCCCACGGCGACCGTGGCGTGGCGCAGGGCTTGTTCGTACAGGGGCCGGGCCGCGGCCATGAGCGCCCGCGGATCGTCGGAACCGGGGTCGGGTGAACCGGCGTCGTCGGCCGGTGCCTTCCAGAACATGGGGCGCCAGTCGAGGTCGAAGACGGTGATGCCCGTTCCGGGCCGCCGTCCTGACGGCCGCTCCTCGGGGCTCTGTGTCCGCGCCTGGCCGCGCGTACTCAGGGCCGTCAGCGTCGAGGTCCGGCTGGGCTCCTCGCACAGGCCGGTGCCCGTCATCCAGAAGATCCGCGCGGCCCTGACGGCGTCCAGGTCCAGTTCATGCGGATGGATCTCCAGATCGGGCGCCTTGGGCTGCCGGTAGAAGTAGAGCGGGAAGTCGTCCGGGGGGAAGATCTCGCAGAACGTCACCGGAGTGGGCCACTCGTCGACCGGTGTCACCCACCGGTCGTCGACCTCGAACTCCCGCAGCGCGTGGTGGAGATAGTCCCCGAACGCGTCCCTTCCGGTGCGGGTGATGACGGCCGTACGGCGGCCGAGCCGGGCGGCGGCCACCGCCACATTCGTCGCCGAGCCGCCGAGGAACTTCCCGAAGGTGTCGACCTGCGCCAACGGGACTCCGGTACGCAGCGGATAGAGGTCCACGCCGATCCGCCCCATGGTGATGACGTCGTACGGCTCAGGCATGCGCGTCCCCTCGTTTCGACGGCCAGTGCCAGGTCTAGTGCTCACTCCCGACCCCTGTCAACGTTTTGTCCTTACATTCGGACGAAGGCTTGACACTCTTCTCGGAGGGCCGGGAGGCTGACCGGTATGACCTCCTCCGTACCCCCGCTGGACCGCATCAGGGTCGGGTCGGCCCCCGACTCCTGGGGCGTGTGGTTTCCCGACGATCCGCGGCAGGTTCCCTGGCAGCGCTTCCTCGACGAGGTGGCCGAGGCCGGATACGAGTGGATCGAACTCGGTCCGTACGGCTACCTCCCGACCGATCCGGCGCGCCTCGCCGACGAGACCGCCATGCGCGGCCTGAAGGTCTCGGCCGGCACCGTGTTCACCGGCCTTCACCACGGGCCCGCCGTCTGGGACAAGACCTGGGCCCATGTCGCCGACATCGCCGCGCTCACCAGGGAGATGGGCGCGGACCATCTCGTCGTCATCCCGTCGTTCTGGCGTGACGACAAGACCGGGCAGGTGTTGGAGGACCGGACGCTCACCCCGGCACAGTGGCACGATCTGACGACTCAGACCGAGCGGCTCGGCCGCGAGGTGCGGGACCGCTTCGGGCTGAACATCGTGGTCCACCCGCACGCCGACACCCACATCGACAGCGAGGACAACGTCAGCCGTTTCCTCGACGCCACCGATCCCGATCTGGTGTCACTGTGCCTGGACACCGGGCACTACGCGTACTGCGGCGGTGACAGCGTCAAACTGATCGAGACCTACGGGGAGCGGATCGGGTATCTGCACCTCAAGCAGGTGGATCCGGAGATCCTCACGGATGTCATCGCCGACGAGGTGCCGTTCGGGCCTGCCGTGGGACGTGGCGTGATGTGCGAGCCGCCGAACGGAGTGCCCGCGCTGGGCCCGGTGCTGACGGCGGCCCAGAATCTGGACGTCGATCTCTTCGCCATCGTCGAACAGGACATGTATCCCTGCCCGCCCGACAAGCCCTATCCGATCGCCAAGCGGACGCGCCGTTTCCTCCGCTCGTGCGGCGCGTAACTCCGCTCCCCTGTCGAACAATTGGACCTTCAGCACCGGTGTCTCCCATGCGCGGTTTCTGTCACAGAGATCCGCTTAACGTCACGCATATCTCCATTACGCGGGTTTTCCGTAACAGGGGCGCGACAGCCCCTCCCTCACCATCACTCTGCGTCGTTCAACGGGCACAGGCTCAGTGATCACCAGCGTTCCAGTCGCAGCTCTCCCGACGGCCCCCCGGCCGCCGCTGCGGCGGACGCAGGGAGGTGCCACGCATGACGGACAGAAGTCTCTGGTCCTACAAGGAGATCGCCGCACACATCCGCGTACAGCCGGACACCGTCCGTTCGTACCGCAAGCACGGTCTGCTTCCGCGGCCGGACCACGTGGAGAACGGCAAGCCCTACTGGTACGCGGACACCGTCCGCGCCTGGGTGGCCAAACGCCCGGGAAACAGAGGCCGCAGAGAGTGAGGCGCGGGATCTGACTACGCGCCGGGTCCGCCCGGACCGGTTCCGAGGGCCCCGTACTCCACACCACCGGTGGATGTACGGGGCCCTCGGCGCCGTTCGGGCTCAGACCCCGACCTTGTCCCGCTCACCCGCCCCGGACACGGCCCCGTCCGCACCGTCCACGCCGTCCCCGCCGTTCGCCAGGACCGTCGGGTGCGACTCGCCCTCGCTCACGCCGAACCGCTCATGGAAGCGGCGCAGCGGCCCCGGCGCCCACCAAGTCGCCTTCCCCGTCAGCTTCATGACCGCCGGGACCAGCAGACTGCGCACCACCATCGCGTCCATGACCACCGCGAGCGCGATACCGAGGCCGAGCATCTTGGTGTTGGTCACCCGCGAGGTGCCGATGGCGACCATGACCACCGCCAGGATCACCGCTGCCGCCGTGATCAGCCCTCCCGTGCGCTGGAGTCCGAAGACGACCGCGTGCTCGTGGTCACCACCGCGGTCGTACTCCTCCTTGATCCGGGATATCAGGAAGACCCCGTAGTCCATGGAGAGTCCGAAGGCGACGCAGAACATCAGCACCGGAAGGGTCGTCTCTATGTCACCCGTTGAGGTGAAACCGAGGAGCCCGGACAGATTGCCGTCCTGGAACACCCAGACGACCGCTCCGAACATCGCCGTCAGGCTGAGCGCGTTGAGCGCAACCGCCTGGATCGGTATGAGGACGCTGCCGGTGAGCAGGAAGACCAGCAGCAGTGTCACCACGACGATGATGCCCACGGCCAGGGGCAGCCGGTCGGCGATGGCGTCCTTCGAATCGACCAGCACGGCGGCCGTACCGGTGACGGAGGTGTCGAAGGCGGCCGGCTCGGCTCGCAGTTCACCGACGAGCCGCTGGGCATCCTGGCCCACCGCCTCGCCGCGCGGCAGCACGGTGAAGTACGCGTGGTCGCCGGAGACGACCGGACCGTCGATCCGCTCCACATCCGGCAGAGCGGCCACCCGGTCGCGGTAGTCCGCGTATTCGGCGGAGGTCGCCCCGCCCTCGCCCAGCACTTCGAGCCCGCCGCCGGGGCTGCCGGGGAAGCCGCCCCTGATGTGGTCCTGGACCACTCGGGCCTCGGCGCTCGACGGCAGTTGCCGGTGGTCCGCCGTGCCGAACTTCACCCCCAGGAAGGGCAGTCCGAGAAGCACCAGCCCCGTGGCCGTCGCGACGGCGAAGAGCGGAGCCCTGCGCATCACCAGCGTCGCCGTGCGCCCCCAGCCGCCTCCGGACCCCGCCGGTCCCGCGGGCCGGGACCCGGCCGCGCCCCCGTCGCCGGGCACGCTCCTCCTCCTGCGGAACAACCGCCGCAGATCGAGGGAGTTGACCCGGTGGCCGAGCAGCATCAGCGCGGCCGGCAGCAGGATCAGCGCGGCAGCGGCGGCGAGCAGCACCACCGCTATCCCCGCATAGGCGAACGAGCGCAGGAAGTACTGGGGGAAGACCATCATGGCCGCGAGCGACACCGCCACCGTCAGGGCGGAGAACAGCACCGTCCGCCCGGCGGTGCGGAGTGTGGTCCCCACCGCGTCCCGCACCTGCGCGCCCTCGGCCAACTCCTCCCGGAATCTGCGCACGATGAACAGCGCGTAGTCCACGGCCAGTCCGAGCCCCAGAGCCGTGGTGAGGTTCTGCGCGAAGACCGAGACATCCGTGATCTCGGTGATCCCTCGCAGCACGGCATTGGTCCCGAGGATGGCGACGATGCCGATACCCAGGGGCAGCAGGGCGGCGATCGCGCTGCCGAAGACCATCACGAGCAGCACCAGCGTCACCGGCAGGGCGATCAACTCGGCCCGCAGCAGGTCCTCCTGGATGATGGCCTGCATCTCGTGCCGTACCGCGACCGGTCCGCCGACCGAGACCTCCACCGGCCCCTGCGCGCCCCGGAATTCGGGCGCTATCCGCTCCAGGGTCTCGCCGGCCTCCTTCTCCTTGCCCACGATCCTGGCCGCGATCAGTGCCTCACCCCCGTCCTCGGCGCGCAGCGCGGGCGATCGCGTCTGCCAGTACGACCCGACGCCCACGACGCCCTCCTCGTCCGCGAGCCGCTCGGTGAGCCGCTCGGCCTCGGCGGCGACGGCGGGGTCGTCCACCCCCTTGTCGCCCGCGTCGACGAGCAGCAGGAGATTCGGCTGGGAGGCGGGGAACTCACGCTCCAGCGCCTGCGTGGCGTAGGTCGACGAGGCAGCGGGGTCCTCCCAGCCGCCGCTGCCCATCCGGTCGCCCACGCCGCTCCCCGCGACGACCGCCAGCGCCGTGATCACCAGGGCGACCAGCAGCGAAAGCCGTGGGCGCGCCGTGACGAACCGGGTCCAGCCGCCGATTCGCGACCCCCTGTTGACTTCGGACATAGTGCGGTGTCCCCTTCACCGTGACCCGGCACATGGGTCGGCGACTGCCATAGAATGAAAAACACGAGTGATCGCTCGCATTAATCAAGAATGCGAGCGACGACTCGCATTTGTCAACCGTCGTCAACCGATCGAGGGATCCTGGGGGTTCACGTGCCTGAAGCGAGGAGAGGCGGAGCCGTGGAGCGAGACAGCCAGGACAGCGCGACCAAGGGCGGCCCCGCCGACGGCACGGGGAAGCCGCGCCGCCGCCAGGCCCGCGGCGAGCGCCGTATCGCCCAACTCCTCGAAGCCGCGGGCCGCGTCTTCTGCGCCAGCGGATACACGGCGGCGAGCACCAACTCCATCGCCCGCGAGGCCGGCGTCTCCCCCGGCACGCTCTACCAGTTCTTCCCCAACAAGGAGGCCATCGCCGTCGAGTTGGGTGACGTGCTCCTCAATCGCTGGCGCACGACGTACGGCCAGGCGTTCACGCCCGCCCACATGAATCTGCCGCTCCCCGAGATGCTGGACGCCGTCCTCGATCCCCTGATCACGTTCAACTGCGAGAATCCGGCGTTCGCGGTCCTGATGCACGGGTCGGAGATTCCGGGGCAGGTGACGGAGGAGCACGACCTCCTGCACTCCACCCTGCTCACCCGGGTCGAGGAGATCCTCGGCAGCTACCTGCCCGACACCCCCCGGGCGGAGCGCACCAGAACGGCGGAGTTCGCCTTCGTCCTGTTCAAGGGCGGTATGGACCTGATCCTGTCCCACGAGGGCGAGGAGCGGGAGGCCTACATCGGGGAGCTGAAGAGCGCCATGTTCCGCTATCTGTGCCCCGTCGTCGGCGACGCGCTACCGCAGCGCCCGCCACCGCGGGAGACCACGGGAGCGGATTCCTGACCCCACACGCGAACCACACACCGTCGGCCGGGACTCGCATTCATACCCCCTAGGGGTATATGCTGCGAGTGTCAGGGCGTCGCGGCGTTCCCATCGGCCCCTGGCGCACCACGTTTCGCACATCCGCCCCCGGAGGAGAACGCCATGACCGCAGAGACGAAGATCGCGACGGAGACCGCCCAGGCCACCGGTTCCTGCTGCTCACCCACCGGCTCCTGCCACGACGGCGCCGCCGAGGCCGCGACGGACTCCATCACCACGGTGTACGCGGTCACCGGTATGACGTGCGGCCACTGCGAAGGCGCGGTCTCCGACGAGATCTCCGCGCTCCAGGGCGTCACGTCGGTGAAGGCCGAGGCCGCCACCGGACGGGTGACCGTGGCCTCCGAGGCCCCGCTCAAGGAGAGCGACGTGCGCGCGGCGGTCGACGAGGCGGGTTACGAGCTGACCGGCCAGGCCTGAACGACCTTCCCGCGGGGCCGTACGCGACCGGATCCCCTCCGGATCGCGCACGGCCCTTCCGTCGTTCCGGCCACTCCTCGCCACAACACCCCTGCTCAGCCCGGCGATCAGGGAGCCGGGACGCCGCCCCTGTCATCTGTTTTCGTAGTAACCAACAATATGTGGCCCCGTCCCTTCACATGAGGCACAGGACCTTCACAAAGAGATCTAGATCACATAGATTTAGGGGTAACCATCCGGGCAGCTCGCGAGTCTAAGAGGCGATGCCGAGAACGTCTTGGGGGACGTTCATGAGATGTCTTGGGGGATGTCTCAGGCAAGCGTTGGCCGGGGCACGTGCAACTGGGGAGCTTTGAGCGGCCCCCCTGGTTCGTACGTACCCCGGCAGACCGCGTGAAACTGGCTTCTGCCGGCAACCGCAGACGCCCGGCCCGGATCCCGTGGGGGGAATCCGCACCGGGGATATGGGAAGCGCCCCGCTATACCGACCCGTGGGGGGATCGGGAAGCGGGGCGCTTTCTGTTGCGCGCGGGTGGCCGTCCGGTTCCGGTTGGCCGTCCGGTTCGCGGAACCGTAGGCCGGACGGCGGGAACCCTCTGCCGAGGGCTCAGCGGCTCTCGACCGGGACGAAGTCGCGCAGGACCTCACCGGTGTAGATCTGACGCGGGCGGCCGATGCGGGAGCCGGGCTCCTTGATCATCTCGTGCCACTGGGCGATCCAGCCGGGGAGCCGGCCGATCGCGAAGAGCACGGTGAACATCTCGGTCGGGAAGCCCATGGCCCGGTAGATCAGACCCGTGTAGAAGTCCACGTTCGGGTAGAGGTTGCGCGAGACGAAGTAGTCGTCGGAGAGCGCGTGCTCCTCCAGCTTCAGCGCGATGTCGAGCAGCTCGTCGGACTTGCCGAGCGCCGAGAGGACATCGTGCGCCGCCGCCTTGATGATCTTCGCCCGGGGGTCGAAGCTCTTGTAGACGCGGTGGCCGAAGCCCATCAGACGGACGCCGTCCTCCTTGTTCTTCACCTTGCGGATGAAGGAGTCGACATCGCCGCCGTTGGCCTGGATGCCTTCGAGCATCTCCAGCACCGACTGGTTGGCGCCACCGTGCAGCGGGCCCCAGAGGGCGCTGATGCCGGCGGAGATCGAGGCGAACATGTTCGCCTGCGACGAGCCGACCAGACGCACGGTGGAGGTCGAACAGTTCTGCTCGTGGTCCGCGTGCAGGATCAGCAGCTTGTCGAGGGCCGAGACCACGACCGGGTCGAGTTCGTACTCCTGGGCGGGAACCGAGAATGTCATGCGCAGGAAGTTCTCGACGTACCCGAGGTCGTTGCGCGGGTACACGAAGGGGTGCCCGATCGACTTCTTGTACGCGTACGCCGCGATCGTCGGCAGCTTGGCCAGCAGCCGGATCGTCGACAGGTGACGCTGCTTCTCGTCGAACGGGTTGTGGCTGTCCTGGTAGAACGTCGACAGCGCGCTGACCACGGAGGACAGCATGGCCATCGGATGCGCGTCACGCGGGAAGCCGTCGAAGAACCGCTTCACGTCCTCGTGCAGCAGCGTGTGCTGGGTGATCTCGTTCTTGAAGGACGACAGCTCGTCGACCTTGGGAAGTTCACCGTTGATGAGCAGGTAGCCCACCTCGAGGAACGTCGAGCTCTCGGCCAGCTGCTCGATGGGGTAACCGCGGTAGCGGAGGATGCCCTGCTCACCGTCGAGATAGGTGACGCCGGATTTGTAGGCGGCGGTATTGCCGTAGCCGCTGTCCAGAGTCACCAGGCCGGTCTGGGCCCGCAGCTTCCCGATGTCGAAGCCCTTGTCGCCGACGGTGCTGTCGATCACCGGGTAGGTGTACTCGCCATCGCCGTACCGCAGTACTACAGAGTTGTCGCTCACGTCATCCCTCACCGACGTAGTGCCTCTTCTTCGAGGTGCCCTGACTGTCTCTACCATCCCCCATTTGGCTCAGGAGAGTGCACTCGGGGTCGACCATTAGGCCTATTCGCGGCACTGAGTGCCGCCAACTTTCACATCCTGCCCCCTTCGCCCCGGTTCCGAAAGTCCGGGGTGGCATTCCCGTCGCCGGACACTCCCCTGGGGGAGGACGATCCGCCCGAACACGGACCACGGGCGGGACCCGGTCCCGCCGGGTCCCGCCCGGCCGGACAGGCTCAGAAATTCCCGGCCCGGAGGCTGCCGGACAGCCGGTGGTCGAGGGCGGTGCAGCGCCGGCCCGCGGAGACCGTACGGACTGCCTGACCTATCGCCTTCCGGGAACCGACCAGGACGACGAGCTTCTTGGCACGGGTGACCGCCGTGTACAGCAGATTCCGCTGGAGCATCATCCATGCGCCGGTGGTGACCGGGATGACGACGGCCGGGTACTCACTGCCCTGCGAGCGGTGGATCGTCACCGCGTACGCGTGCGCCAGCTCGTCCAGCTCGTCGAAGTCGTAAGGCACTTCCTCGTCCTCGTCGGTCCGTACCGTCAGGCACTGGTCGTCCAGGTTCAGTGAGGTCACGACCCCGACCGTGCCGTTGAAGACCCCGTTCTGCCCCTTGTCGTAGTTGTTTCGGATCTGGGTGACCTTGTCCCCGACGCGGAAGACGCGACCGCCGAGCCGCTTCTCGGGCAGTTCGGGCCGGGCGGGGGTGATGGCCTGCTGGAGAAGGCCGTTGAGGGTCCCCGCGCCCGCCGGGCCGCGGTGCATCGGAGCCAGCACCTGGATGTCGCGCCGCGGGTCGAGCCCGAAGGTGGCGGGGATCCGGCGGGCCGCGACATCCACCGTGAGCTTCCCGGCCTCCTCCGTCTCGTCCTCCACGAACAGGAAGAAGTCACTGAGGCCCTGGGTGATGGGCTGGACCCCGGAGTTGATGCGGTGGGCGTTGGTGACGACCCCCGACTGCTGGGCCTGCCGGAAGATCCGGGTCAGACGCACCTGTGGCACGGGCCCGCCGTCGGCCAGCAGGTCCCGCAACACCTCGCCCGCCCCGACCGACGGCAGCTGGTCGACATCGCCGACGAGCAGCAGATGTGCACCGGGTGCCACCGCCTTGACGAGCTTGTTGGCGAGCAGCAGATCCAGCATGGACGCCTCGTCGACCACCACCAGATCGGCGTCGAGCGGCCGGTCCCTGTCGTACGCCGCGTCCCCACCGGGTTTGAGTTCCAGCAGCCGGTGGACCGTGGACGCCTCGGCGCCGGTGAGCTCGGCGAGGCGCTTGGCCGCGCGGCCGGTGGGCGCCGCGAGGACCACCTTGGCCTTCTTGGCCTTGGCCAGCTCCACGATCGAGCGGACCGTGAAGGACTTTCCGCAGCCCGGTCCGCCGGTCAGGACGGCGACCTTACGGGTGAGGGCGAGGCGCACGGCGGCTTCCTGCTCGGGGGCCAGTTCGGCGCCTGTGCGGCTCGCGAGCCAGGGCAGGGCCTTCTCCCAGTCCACGTCCTGGAAGGCGGGCATCCGGTCATCGGCGGCGCGCAGCAGCCGCAGCAGCTGGGCGGAGAGGGACAGCTCGGCGCGGTGGAAGGGCACCAGGTAGACGGCGGTGACCGGCTCGCCCCCGTCAGGACCCGGGACCTTCTCCCTGACGACTCCCTCCTCCTCGGCGGCGAGCTCGGCGAGGCAGTCGATGACCAGGCCGGTGTCGACCTGGAGGAGCTTCACCGCGTCCGAGATGAGCTGCTCCTCGGGCAGGAAGCAGTGGCCCTGGTCGGTCGACTGGGAGAGCGCGTACTGGAGTCCGGCCTTGGCGCGGTCCGGGCTGTCGTGCGGGATACCGACGGCCTGGGCGATGCGGTCGGCGGTGAGGAAGCCGATGCCCCAGACGTCGGCCGCCAGCCGGTAGGGCTCGTTCTTCACGACCGAGATCGAGGCGTCGCCGTACTTCTTGTAGATGCGGACGGCGATCGAGGTGGAGACACCGACGCCCTGAAGGAAGATCATGACTTCCTTGATCGCCTTCTGCTCCTCCCAGGCGGCGCCGATCAGTTTCGTCCGCTTGGGTCCGAGGCCGGGGACCTCGACGAGCCGCTTCGGCTCCTTCTCGATGATCTCCAGTGTGTCGACGCCGAAATGTTCGACGATCCGTTCGGCGATGCGCGGTCCGATGCCCTTGATCAGTCCGGAGCCGAGATAGCGGCGGATGCCCTGGATGGTCGCGGGCAGGACCGTTGTGTAGTTCTCCACCGTGAACTGTTTGCCGTACTGCGGGTGCGAGGCCCAACGGCCCTCCATCCGCAGCGACTCCCCCGGCTGCGCGCCGAGGAGCGAGCCGACCACGGTGAGCAGATCCGCGCCACGGCCGGTGTCGACGCGGGCGACCGTGTAGCCGTTCTCCTCGTTGCTGTACGTGATCCGCTCAAGAACGCCTTCGAGCACGGCCGGATTGGACATGATCCGACGCTACCGTCCGGGTACGACAGCCGGCCCACCCTGTGGACAACCTCGCCGTCGGACAGCCGTGTCTGTGGACAACTCGCCCTCGGGCAAGGCTCCGAGGAAACGGCCGGAAAAGCTTTAGGGGCCCGGTCCACCGGACCGGGCCCCACGCGCTCCCCCCTCCAACAAAGCTTCCCGATCCCCCCGGACCCCTCCCCGGAAGCCTTGATGCCATGTACGACCACCGTCACCCCGAAAGGGTTGCACGGTTGCGGGCAGTTATTTTCTCTGCCACCAGAAACGATGACAGAAGATGACAGACACTCCTATTTGGCCATGAAAAGCCTTCGTCGCGACAGACGGGCTTCTCTTACAACACATGCCTCACATACCGCTCCGCGACGTCCGTCAGCAGCTCCACGCCGTCCCGCACCCACAGGGTGTCGTTGAAGAGTTCGACCTCGATCGGCCCCTCGTATCCGGCCGCGTCGACCCGTTCACGCCATGCCCGCAGATCGATGACACCGTCACCGATCAGACCACGGCCGTTCAGCACCCCGGCGGGCAACGGCGTCGTCCAGTCGGCCAGTTGGAAGGAGTGGATCCGGCCCCCCGCCCTGGCGATCGCCGCAGGGGCCCGGTCGTCCCACCACAGGTGGTAGGTGTCCACGACGACCCCGACCTGTTCGGCGGGAAAACGCTCCGCGAGATCCAGCGCCTGGTCGAGCGTGGAGACGACACAGCGGTCGGACGCGTACATCGGGTGCAGCGGCTCGATCGCCAGCCGTACGCCGCGCTCACCGGCGTAAGGAGCCAGGACCGCGAGCGCGTCCGCGATCCGCTCACGCGCCCCGTGCAGATCACGGCTGCCGGGCGGCAGCCCGCCCGACACCAGGACAAGGGTGTCGGTGCCCAGGGTCACGGCCTCGTCGATCGCCGCGCGGTTGTCGTCCAGGGCGTCGGCCCGTGCCGCGGGATCGCTCGCCGTGAGGAAGCCGCCGCGGCAAAGGGTGGTGACGGCGAGTCCGGCGTCGTGTACGAGCTTGGCGGCGGCCTCCGTGCCGTACGCCCGCACGGGCTCCCGCCACAACCCCACGCCCGGCACGCCGAGTCGTACACACGCCTCGGTGAGCTCGGGGAGGGTGAGCTGCTTGACCGTCATCTGGTTGATGCTGAACCGGCCGAGGTCGCCCGGCAGTCCGGTCCCACCCGCGCCGGTCGCGTCGGTCGCCCCGGTCACGTCGGTCGCCTCGGTCGTCTCGTTCACGTCCGTCACTGGTCCACTCCGTACACGCCGAGCAGGGACTTCATCCGGCCTTCGGCCACCACCGGGTCCGGGAACAGGCCCAGTCCGTCGGCCAGTTCGTACGCCCGCGCGAGATGCGGGAGCGAACGGGCCGACTGGAGGCCGCCGACCATGGCGAAGTGATCCTGGTGGCCTGCCAGCCAGGCCAGGAACACCACGCCCGTCTTGTAGAAGCGGGTGGGCGCCTGGAAGAGATGACGCGACAGCTCGACCGTGGGATCGAGCAGTTCCCGGAAGCCCTTCGCGTCACCCGTGTCCAGGACACGTACGGCTTCGGCGGCCACCGGCCCGAGCGGGTCGAAGATGCCCAGCAGCGCGTGGCTGAAGCCGCGTTCGTCGCCCGCGATCAGCTCGGGGTAGTTGAAGTCGTCGCCCGTGTAGCAGCGCACGCCCTGCGGGAGGCGCCGGCGCAGCTCGACCTCGCGACGCGCGTCCAGCAGCGAGACCTTGATCCCGTCGATCTTGTCCGGGTGTTCGGAGATGACCTGGAGGAACGTCTCGGTCGCCGCGTCGAGGTCCTTACTGCCCCAGTAGCCCTCCAGCGCCGGGTCGAACATCGGGCCGAGCCAGTGCAGCACCACGGGTTCGTCCG
Organism: Streptomyces sp. NPDC060366; assembly: GCF_042725135.1. NCBI lineage: Bacteria > Bacillati > Actinomycetota > Actinomycetes > Kitasatosporales > Streptomycetaceae > Streptomyces > Streptomyces sp. NPDC060366. Next base: position 84,561 of record NZ_JBHXDC010000015.1, read on the forward strand.
CCTGCCGCAGCAGATGGCCGTAGACGGCCAGATAGTCCTCGGGTCCCCCGGCCGCCGCGGCGAGCGCGCGTGAGGCCATCAGGATGGCCTGGGAGCCGGTCTCCTCGACGAGCGCGAGCTGTTCCTCGTACGCCGCCCGCACCTCCTCCAGAGAATGTGCCCCCGGCGTGAGTTGGTCGGTGCCCACCCCGCACGCGATCCGGCCTCCGGTGGACCGTGCCTCGGCCGCCGAACGGCGGATCAGCTCGGCCGCCCCCGCCCAGTCCAGGCCCATGCCGCGCTGCGCGGTGTCCATGGCCTCCGCGACCCCGAGACCGTGTGACCACAGATGGCGGCGGAAGGCGAGCGTGGTGTCCCAGTCGACGACGACCGGCGCTCCGGGGCTGCTGTCGGCGTACGGGTCGGCCACGACGTGCGCGGCGGAGAAGACCGTACGGGAGACAAGAGGGGCGGCGTCGGCGCCCTTGGTGATGAAGGCGGCGGGTTCTCGGCGCGGCCGGTACGTACGCAGCGTGCCGTCCGCGTCCGGTAGCCGGAGCCCCTGGCCCGGCTTCCCTACGGAGGGCGAGCCGGAGGCCGTGGGGGGTGTGGTTCGGGTGGTCACAGTGAGAGCTCCGGTACGTCGAAGCGGCGTCCCTGCGCCGAGGACTTGAGGCCGAGTTCCGCGAGCTGTACGCCACGTGCGCCGGCGAGCAGGTCCCAGCGGTACGGCTCGCCGAGCGTGATGTGGCGCAGGAACAGCTCCCACTGCGCCTTGAAGCCGTTGTCGAACTCGGTGTTGTCCGGGATCTCCTGCCACTGGTCACGGAAGGACTCGGTGGCGGCGAGGTCCGGGTTCCAGACGGGCTTGGGGGTGGAGCTGCGGTGCTGGACGCGGCAGCGGCGCAGCCCGGCGACGGCCGAGCCGTGGGTGCCGTCGACCTGGAACTCGACGAGTTCGTCGCGGTTGACCCGCACAGCCCAGGAGGAGTTGATCTGCGCGACGATGCCGCCCTCCAGCTCGAAGATCCCGTAGGCGGAGTCGTCGGCGGTGGCCGCGTACGGCTTGCCCTGCTCGTCCCAGCGGCGCGGGATGTGCGTGGTGATGTGCGCCGAGACGGAGTTGACCTTGCCGAACAGCTCGTGCAGGACGTACTCCCAGTGCGGGAACATGTCGACGGTGATGCCGCCGCCGTCCTCGGTCCGGTAGTTCCAGGAGGGCCGCTGCGACTCCTGCCAGTCGCCTTCGAAGACCCAGTAGCCGAACTCGCCTCGTACGGAGAGGATCTCGCCGAAGAAGCCTCCGTCGATGAGGCGCTTCAGCTTCAGAAGGCCGGGAAGGAAGATCTTGTCCTGGACGACCCCGTGCTTGATGCCGGCGCTCTGGGCGAGACGGGCCAGGTCGAGGGCGCCTTCGAGGTCGGTCGCCGTCGGCTTCTCCGTGTAGATGTGCTTCCCGGCAGCAACGGCTTTCTTGATGGCTTCGACCCGCGCGGAGGTGACCTGCGAGTCGAAGTAGATGTCGACGCTGTCGTCGGCGAGGACAGTGTCGAGATCGGTGGACCACTCCGTGAGGCCGTGTCGCTCCGCGACCTCCCTGAGGGCGTGTTCACGGCGCCCGACGAGGATCGGCTCGGGCCACAGCACCTCACCGTCGCCGAGGTCCAGTCCGCCCTGTTCGCGGATCGCGAGGATGGAACGCACCAGGTGCTGCCGGTACCCCATCCGCCCCGTGACGCCGTTCATGGCGATCCGCACTGTCCTGCGTGTCACGAAGTTCCCTCCATACAGCCGTAGCAAGCGCTTTCTATAGGGTATGAAGCTAGCCTGCCGAAAGCGACCGGACAAGAGTCCGGCGCCGATCCACCGCATCACCCACCTTCCGGAGGAACCGCCGATGACAGTCACCCTGGCCGATGTGGCGGCCCGTGCCCGGGTGTCGCCCGCCACCGTTTCCCGTGTGCTGAACGGCAACTACCCGGTGGCCGCATCCACCAGGGAGCGCGTGCTGCGAGCGGTTGACGAGTTGGACTACGTGCTGAACGGACCGGCCAGTTCGCTCGCCGCCGCCACGTCCGACCTGGTCGGGATCCTGGTGAACGACATCGCCGACCCGTTCTTCGGGATCATGGCCGGGGCCGCGCAGACCGAGATCGGCGGCCAGGAGGGAACCGGCCGGGCAGGCGGCGAGAAACTCGCGGTCGTCTGCAACACGGGCGGCTCCCCGGAGCGGGAACTGACCTATCTCACCCTCCTCCAGCGCCAGCGGGCCGCCGCCGTGATCCTCACCGGTGGGGCCCTTGAGGACCCCACTCATATCGCGGCGATGTCGGCCAAACTGACCAAACTCGCCGACGCGGGAACGCACGTCGTGCTGTGCGGGCGGCCTCCGCTGCCCGGCAGCAGCGCGGTCGTCGCGTCGCTGGCGTTCGACAACCGGGGTGGCGGGCGGCGACTCACCGAGCATCTGCTGGCGTTGGGGCACCGCAGGATCGGATATGTCGCGGGACCGGCCGAGCGGACCACGACCCGGCACCGGCTGGAGGGCCACCGGTCGGCGCTGGCCGCCGCGGGACTGACGCAGGACCAGGCCCCGCTGACGGTGCACGGACCCTACGACCGGCGCTCGGGCTACGAGGCGACGCTCGAGTTGCTGCGGCGCTCGCCGGATCTGACGGCGGTGGTCGCCGCGAACGACACGGTGGCGCTCGGCGCGTGCGCGGCGGTGCGTGACCAGGGACTGCGCATCCCCGAGGACATCTCGGTGGCCGGCTTCGACGACCTGCCGTTCTCGGTCGACGCGGTACCGGCGCTGACGACGGTGCGACTACCCCTGTACGAGGCGGGGGCGCGGGCAGGCCGGCTCGCGATGGGGACGGAGGCCCCGCCGCCGGGCGGGATCGCGACGATCGCCGCGGAATTGATGGCGCGGGCTTCGACGGCGCCGCCGCGAGGCTGAGGCCGGGGTCGGGGTCGGGCAGGGCGGGCAGGAGCAGGGGCAGGCGGGGCGGAGCGGCGACCGGCCGGGGTTTCACCCGATCGAGTGTCTTGCTGATCTTGGCGACCTCGACGTACCGTTGACTCAGTCAAGAAAAAATGGGTGAGCGAAGGGTCGGGGGGCCATGACCATTCAAGAAATCCGCGCGTTCAACCGCTTCTACACCAACCTCATCGGCGCGCTGAATTACAGCAAGCACCTCTACACGCCGTACACGCTGACCGAGTCACGCCTGCTCTACGAGCTCGCGCACACGCCGCGTACGGACGCTGCCGAGCTCCGTGCCGAACTGTCGCTGGACGCGGGCTATCTGAGCAGAATGCTGACCAAGTTCGAGCGTGAGGGGCTGGTTGAGCGCGCCCCGTCGGAGCAGGACGCCCGGCGGCAGCGGATCACCCTGACGCGGCAGGGGCGTGGGACCGCCGCGCTGCTCGACGAGCGGTCGCGTGAGGCGGTCGGGACCCTGCTGGACCGGGTCGAGCCGGACGAACGCCCGCGCCTCGTGGAGGCATTGCGGACGGCCAGGGAAATACTGAGCGCGGGCGAGACGCCCGGGGACGGCCGTCGGGCATCCACCCGCCGCGAGGGGCCCGTTCTGCGGGACCCGGTCCCGGGCGATCTGGGCTGGATGGTGCAACGGCACGGCGCGGTGTACGCGGCGGAGTACGGGTGGGACGCCACCTTCGAGGGTCTCGTCGCCAGGATCGTCGCCGACTTCGCCGCGGATCACGACGAGCGGCTGGAGCGGGTGTGGATAGCCGAGCTCGACGGGCGGCCGGTGGGCTCGGTGATGTGTGTACGGGACGAGGCACCGGGCGCCGCGCGGCTGCGCCTGCTCCTCGTCGAACCCGAGGCGCGCGGGCACGGCCTGGGGGAGCGAATGGTAGAGGCGGTTGTGGGTTTCGCCCGCGATGCGGGGTATCGGGAGGTGGTGTTGTGGACCAACGACGTGCTGACCGCTGCCCGCAAGCTGTACGTGCGGGCGGGATTCACCCTCGTCGCCGAGAAACCGCACCATTCGTACGGAGCGGATCTGGTCGGCCAGGACTGGCGGCTGCCGCTCGTCGACGAGTCCGTCGTGGACTCTCCCTCGTGAAAGGAAACACGGAGTGAAATTCGCCTTCTCGACCCTCGGTGTCCCCGGCCTCCCCATTCCCGAGGTCGCCGCCCTCGCCAGTGGGGCCGGCTACCAGGGTGTGGAGTTGCGCGCCCATCCGGAGGAGCCGGTGCACCCCGGCATCGGTTCGCGGGAACGGGCCGCCGTGGTCGACGAGTTCAAGCGTCACGGGGTCGAGATCCTGGCGGTCGCGGGCTACGTGCGGGTGGCTGCGGAAGGCGGGGACGAGGAACAGCTGAGCCAGGAGCTGGATGAACTGATCCGGCTGGCGCGCGATCTGGGCGCGTCGTACGTACGGGTCTTCCCGGGCGGCGGCGATCAGGACCCGGAGGCGGCCGACGCGACGGCCGCCCGTCGACTGGGCACGGCCGCCCCCCTCGCAGCGGATTCACGGGTGCGGATCCTGCTGGAGACGCACGACTCCCACCGCACGGGCGCCGACGCGATCCGCATCCTTGGTCTTGTCGGCCACAAGCAGGTGGGTGCGCTCTGGGACGTGATGCACACCTGGCTCGGCGGGGAACGCCCCGTCACCAGCCATGCGTCGCTGTCGCCTCACCTCGGCTACGTACAGGTCAAGGACATCGCCTCGGCGGAGGACACCACGCCGTTGGCGCTGGGTGCGGGGGTCCTGCCGTTGGGCGAGTGCGTCGGCCTGTTCGCCGGGGACGGGGACGACGGGTGGCTCTGCTGGGAGTACGAGAAGCGCTGGTACCCGGACGCGCCGGACCTGCCCGACCTGCTGATCCCCGGCCGCGAGTACCTGGAGGCACTGCTGGCGCGGGGGCACTGACCGAAGGCCGAAGGAGGTCCGCAGCCGGGACCGCCGGTCGGGGCCAGGTTCCGGTGGAACTCCGCGAAGACGTAACGCAGTTGCCCGTCCGGGATGTGAAGGGTCGGGTACCGAACCGCCGCTCCGGGAAGATTCGGCGCAGCCGACGGCGATGGTGTCGTAGCCGACTCGGTTACGACGGAGGTAAGTGGCTTCAACCGCGGTCATGGGCGACGCGGTCAGCCGCCTGTCCGGTGGCCGGCGGTGAGGGGGGTACGGACGCGCGGCTACCTCCCCCGCGTCCCAGGGACGTCAGCCCGACACCGCCCACCAGCAGGGCGGCCGCGCACCAGCGGAGGGGAGTGATGTCCTCGCCCAGCAGCAGGGCGGCCGAGGACATGCCGAACACCGGGACCAGAAGGGAGAAAGGCGCCACCGACGAGGCCGGGTAGCGGCGGAGCAGGAACCCCCAGGCGCCGAAGCCGAAGATGGTGGTGACCCACGCGACGTAGAAGACCGTGCCGACGCCGGTGAGGTCGAGCGAGCGCAGCGCGGTGAGGCCCACGTCCGGGCCCTCGATCAGCAGGGAGAGGGCCAGCAGGGGCAGTACGGGGACGACGGACACCCAGACCATGAAGTTCAGCGCGTCCGGCGGGGAGGCCTTTCTGGTCAGAACGTTGGAAGCGCCCCAGCAGGCCGCGGCGGCGACGACCAGGGTGAACGCCGCCAAGGGACCCGAGGTCCCTTCGTCCACCGCGGCGACGGCGATACCGGCCAGGGCGACGGCCATACCCAACAGCCGTACCCGGCCGGGTCGTTCGCCGAGAACGATCGCGGCGAAGACCGCCGTGAACACCGCCTGGACCTGGAGGACGAGAGAGGAGAGCCCGGCGGACATGCCCTGATCCATCCCGACGAACAGCAGGCCGAACTTGGCGACTCCGAGCACCAGCCCCACGCCGACCACCCATTTCCAGGCGACCTTGGGGCGGCCCACGAAGAAGACCGCGGGCAGAGCCGCGGCGAGGAAACGGAGAGCGGAGAAGAGCAGTGGCGGAAAGTGGTCGAGGCCCACCTCGATGATGACGAAGTTCAGCCCCCAGACGGCGGCGACCAGAACGGCGAGGACCTTGTGTGCGGTGCGCATGGGACGAGGATCACCGACCCCGACCGTGTAGCACCAGAGCGAATATCTTCATGGTTGGATTGAGCATTGCTTACCAATGGGTGTCGTCGGAGCGGCGGCGCCGAGGAGTGAACATGCTTGATCTGGGCCGGCTCCGCGCTCTCCACGCCGTCTCCGTCCACGGGTCGGTCGCCGCGGCGGCCTCGGCGCTCGGGTACACACCGTCGGCCGTGTCGCAGCAGATCACCAAGTTGGAGCGGGAGACCCGTACGACGTTGCTGGAGCGGCGGGGGCGGGGCGTCGCCCTCACCGAGGAGGCACGCCATCTGGCCGCTACCGCACAGGAGTTGCTCGCGATAGTGGAGCGCGCCGAGACCACGCTGGAGGAGTGCCGGGGGCGACCGACCGGCAGGCTCACCGTCGGGGCCTTCGCGTCAGCCGCACGCGGTCTGCTCCCCGGCGTCCTTGCCGAACTGGCCCGGCGCCACCCGGGACTCGACGTACGGCTCCAGGAGGTCGATCCGCATCTGTCCGTCGACCTGGTGGCTCGCGGCATGCTCGATCTGGCGGTCGCGCACGACTGGGACATCGCACCGCTGCCCGCGCCCGACGGGGTCGAGCAGGCGGTCATCGGGGACGACCGGTGCGACGTTCTCGTACCGGAGGGGCATCCGCTGGCTGCGCGGGCGGCCGTGCGGCGGGAGGACCTGGCGGACGAACGGTGGATCACCCAGCCGCCCGGCACGGTCTGCCACGACTGGCTGACTCGCACGCTGCGCGCGGCCGGCTGCGAGCCGGACATCGCCCATCAGGCCGAGGAGAACCACACTCAACTCGCGCTGGTGGCCGCCGGGCTGGGCGTCGCGATGATCCCGCGGCTGGGACGTGGGCCGCTGCCGGCCGGGGTGCGTGCCGTCGCGCTGGAACCGGTGCCGATGCGGCGGCTGTACGCACTGTGGCGCACGGGCGCGGCACGGCGCCCGGCCGTCACGGCGGCGGTGGAGACACTGCTGCGGCACTGGCCGAACGCCGAACGGACCTGATACGGGGCGAGGTTGGGGGGAGGGGTGGGGGCGGGGGGGGAGGGCCCCCACCCCCACCCGGGCCGTTTCCCTTTCGGCTTACCGCGCCTTTTCCATGAAATAGGCGGAATCTTCGCCTCCTGGGAACTTCGCGCAGCGCCCATCCGTCCTATTTCATGTGCTCCCGTCGACTTTCCGCAGCGCGGTGTCGGCCCTCGTACTCACTGGCTACGATCGCTGACTCCCCTCTCCAGGCCGCCTGCGTCCGGGCAGCACACCGCCACCGGTGCGCCCCCCTTGTATGCGCCGGTGGCGGTCCCGTGCTCGCGGGCTACGGACGCAGCGTCGGCATCCGCTCCATGTCCTGCTTGTCGAGCTTCGCGTCGTACGCGGCCAGCGGCTTCGCCTTGGCGGCGTCCTGCTGCACGGTCGCCGGTGCGACATCCGCCCAGTCGAGGATCCGGGCCGTGGCCTCGGCCTGCTCGTCGGCCACAAGACCGGCGACGTTGGCACCGTGGTTGGCACCCGGCGCGGTGTACACGTGGGTGTCGTGCGTGCCGCGGCCGGGACGGAAGCGCTCGGCGCCCCACGGGTCGTTCTCGCCGTAGACGAACATCATCTGATTCGCGTTACGCCGGACCCAGTTGTCGACGGACGCCATCTCCCACGGCCTGAACTTCATGGGGATGTCGCGCGGGACGAAGTTCCGCGGCGGCTGGTAGCCGTAGCGGCTCAGGTTGCCCAGGTGGGGCAGCTTGATGGCCGGGGAGCCGAGTTCGGTGCCGGCCTGGTAGTAGTACGGCGTGTACGGGGCGAGGCCCTGGTCGGTGTAGAAGGAGAAGCCGGAGATCGCGTCGATGATGTTGTAGATCTCCTCGTCCGACGCGGTGGCCGGAGGGATGTCGGCGCAGTCGGCTTCCAGGCTGTACTGCCAGAAGGCCCAGACGAAGTCGAGCACCACGGCCTCGTACGCCTTGTCGAGCGAGCCGACGGTGGTGAACGTCGCGCCTTCGGCCTCGGCCCACGTCTTGTACATCTTCTCCAGCGGCCCGCGCCTGATCAGCGCCTCGCGCTGGACGGCGTTGAGCTTGGCGCGGCACTCCGCGGTGCCGACCTTCTCGAAGAAGCGGTCGTAGGCGGAATCCTCCTTGTTGACCACGTCGTTGGGTGCGACGTAGGCGACGACGCCGTCCATGTCCCGGGGGTGGAAGCGCTCGTAGTACGTGGCGGTCATGCCGCCCTTCGAGCCGCCGGTGGCGAGCCACTTCTCCGGGTAGATCTTCTTCAGCGCGCCGAAGATCCGGTGCTGGTCGGCCGCGGCCTGCTCGTAGTCGAGCTTGGACCAGTCGGCCGGGTCGGGCCGGGACGGTGTGAAGAAGCGGTATTCGAGCGAGACCTGGTTGCCGTCGATGATCCGTGTCGGCTCACTGCGGCTCGGGTTGGTGGACACGCCGTACCCGCTCGTGAAGAACACGGTGGGGCGGGTGGTGTCCTTGTGAAGCAGCGTGAGCCGCTGCTTGAAGGTGCCCTTCGACGGTCGTTCGTGGTCGACGGGCTGGGTGTAGTTGAGGACGAAGTATCGGTAACCGGGGTACGGCTTCTCCTCGATCAGGCTCATCCCCGGGATGGCGAGGATCTGGTCCTTGATATCGGGGGCCGCGGATCCCGCGTTCCCGTCGGCGGCTGTTGCCGCGCCGGCCGTGCCCAGCGTGCCGACGAGCAGCACGAGCGACAGCAACCATCTCAGCGCCTTGCGCATTCACACTCCCTGTGTTCATGACAGACGCCCGCGAACCTAGCCGGGGAGGTGCCCACGCCGCCAGCCCCCACGAGGCGTCGCACCCGGATGGCGCCTCCGGGTGCGGTGTCTTCAGCCCTCCGCGTCCCGCGCCCCGGTCGGGCCGGGGCGGCGAAGAGGCGGGCCCGGGAGGCGCGTTCGGCAGTCGGGCCGGCAGGCGGGGTGGGGAGGCGAGCCGGGGAGGCCGGGGAGGCCGGGGAGGGGGAAACGCGGAGGGGGCACGAAGGAGACGTGAAGGGAGAGTGGAGGGCGGTTCGGGTCCGAAAGTGGAAGGGTCCGCCGGGTCTTCGTGGCCGAATTCCCGACTGTCCCCGAAGTGGACTCACCCGCCTCCACCGACGCTTAACACGGCCGACACAAGGAGGACATCGCCTTTCCTCGGCGTAACCGGCGCGGCGCCTTGCCATGTCCGGAATGCCATCATCGGACTCACGTCCCGAACGTGTTCCATCGAGCCATTCGGCCATTTATCAACCCCGCCCGCGAGGGCCTCAATTGGTTGCCTCGGCATCACTTCTTCCCTCGTGGAACCGGGTGTCCGGGCGGCGGGCTCGACCCTCGCGGCGGCCCGCCCCCGCGACCTTCACGGCGACGTCTCCGGGCTGCGGGACCGCGTCGCCGAGAGGTCCGGCGCACACCCCACCGAGGTACCCACTCGCGACGTTCCGGACATCACCCCACCGAACAGACTCACGAAGACCGCCAAAGGATGCTGTGATCTGCATCACATATTCCGGGCGTGTCGCACCACCCCCGAACGCCCCGCTCCAAGGCGCAAAAGTGAAGCTGAGAGACCGTGCGGGCACCCCTCGGACCGGCCGGTGACGAGTCGACAGCACAGGGCGATCACATCCCACCCTGTTCACCTACCCCACCGGACCGTTTGAACATACGAAGTGGAGGCGAGGTGGAGAGGTGTCATGGCCGCGGGTGGCCGACGCCTCGCCCAACTCGAACACGGGGGAGGCGACTCCCCCGTGACGGGCGGACGGATCGGATTACCACTCCGGTCCGATGAGTGAAACGGGGGCAGTAATTGACTGACACATAGACCGAGAATCCGTACTTCCCGGACCGCGCTCGACCGGACCGGATAAGCAGCTCTTCCGGCGGCAGCACCGTGAATGAGCTTGTTGTTCCAGGCCGTCGAGCACCTCGGAATCCGGCGCCTCACCGCCGGACGACCGTGAGGTTGATACAGGTGAATCCACGAAGTGTCCTCAGAGCCCCCCACCTCGGACTGGAAAACGATCACTTGAGAATCCTTCAACTAGTCTCGCAGGGCTGCACAATGGCGCAGGTCGCACGCCGGATGGGAATGAGCGACCGCACACTGCGCCGTAAACTGCGGACCATATGCGAACGCGTCGACGTCGAAACGCCGATCGAAGCGGTTGTGTGGGCCGTGCGGCGAAGAATCGTCTGACCCCGTCCCATCCGGAGTGAACGCCCGCGAAAAAGCACGACAAGCAGAATCAGCACCACGCGTGACAGCACCACGAAGCACCACCACACACGCGGGCGACGAGATTACGTAATTCCCGGTTCGGGCAAGTCGGCACCACGAACGGCGGCATCGCGTGACGGTTAGCGGAGGAACCGTCACCGGCCGCCGTTCCCCCGCCCGAACCTCGGACGACCTTCCACGCGGGAACGGTTTTCCCTGCTTGGCCCGCGTGGACGGTCCGACGAAAGACAGGTCACGGCGTTCGGCCGACGTGCCGAGGGTGCGCCGACCTCACGCCGACGGCGTTCGTACGACCCCTGGAACGCCCCCTCGACGGCCCCGTGGCCGTACGGTGCCGGGCCCCTCGCACGGCCCGCTCGCCGCCCGTCCGGGACGGCTCGACGTCCCGCACGTTACCCACCGCGCCACGCCCCGACCGGGGGTGGCCGATGGCGGTCAATTCGTTGTCCGCCGGCGGCCACCCGCGATAGAAAACGGATGTGGCAGGCGAAAAGATTCAATACCCGCAGGGCCGCTCTTCCGCGTCGGCTGTCGACAGTCCCGTGGACGCATCGGTCGAACAGCTCCTCGTCCAGCTCCACTTGGGTTCACTCGACGCCTCGGAGGTCTTCTCCTATCCGGGCCGGAACGACAACTGGTCCGGCGTGACCGACACCGGCAACGCGGTATTCGTGAAGCGCCTCAAAGGGAATCCGAAGGAATCCCTGAAGCGTTATCAGCGGCTGATGTCATTCGAGCGCCTGATGGATCGCGGCCAATCGCCCTTCCCTCGCCCCGAATTCCTGGGCGGTGACGAGGAGCGGCGCCTGCTGGTCTTCGGGATGCTCGACGACATCCGGTCGGGCAGCGAGCTCGCCGCGGAGGAGGAGTTCACCGAGGCGACGTCGGCCGAGGCCGGCCGCACGGTGGCCGCGCTGCACCGACTGCCCTTCCTGCCCGAGGACTTCCCGGAACCGGACCCGCACCCGTACCCGCCCGTCGAGGACCTGCGGTCACTGCCGCTCGAGCACTACGTCAACGCCACCGGCGCGTTCATCCAGGGCTGGGGACTCTTGCAGCGCGACACCGCCCTGCTCGACGGACTCGAACGGCTCCGGGCGGCCGAGGCCGACGTGGCTCACGTGCCCATCCACGGTGATCTGAGGCTGGATCAGTTCCTGGCCACCGACTCGGCGTTGTACGTCAACGACTGGGAGGAGTTCCGGCTCGGCGATCCGGCGCGTGACGTCGGCGCGTACGTCGGTGAGTGGCTGCACCGGGCGGTGCTGCGGATTCCGTCGCAGGAGGCGGACGACGCCTTCTCGGCGACCCTCACCCACGAGGAGGTGGTGGCGCGCGGCAGCGAGGAGCTGACCCGCGTACTGCCGCTGATCGCCGCGTTCCACCGTGGCTACCGCGAGGGCGGCGGCCCCGACGACGGCGGACTCGTCGTGCGGGCCACGTCCTACGCCGGTTGGCATCTGATCGACCGGCTGATCGCCTCGACCAAGGAGAACGGCCGTCTGTCGGCCATCGTCCGGGCGGCGGCGGGGATCGGCCGGACAGCGCTACTTGATCCGCGGAGCTTCGTCTCCACGGTCGGACTCGGGGAGGCCGCATGAGCACGGGCACAGACACGGCCACGAGCACGAGCACGAGCCCGAGCACGGTCACCGAAACGGGAACGGGAACAGGTACGGGCACCGCCGCCGCGACCGCCGCCCGCCCCGTGGACGACCAGCCGCTCCTCTCCTCCGGGCTGCGCGCCGCCCTGGCCGAGGTCCGTATCGCCCCCGACGGCAAGACCGCCTGGGTGCGCGACGACGAGGTGACCGCCGAGTCCCCGCCCGCGATGCGCTTCACGCTCGCCCGCGCCCTGTACGAGGTGCTGCACACCGGACGCGGCATACGCGACCGCAAGGCGCCCAAGACGCTGCGCGCGCCGGAGTACGAGACCCGGATCGCCGAGGCGACCCCGCACGCGGCGACCGTCGCGCCGGCGATCCTGACCGAGCGGCGGACGGCCGCCGGCCGGCGCGTGGTGGAGATCGACGGTCTGCGCCTGGGCGTGCCGGACTCGGTGTCGCTCCAGGAGACCGGGCGTACGGTCGGTGATCCGGGGCGCCCCGTGGTCCGGATGAAGCTCCCTTCGGCCCGCCCACTGCTCTCGCCGGGTTTCTTCCTGGTGGACAGCGGCAAGGGCCGTACCGGTGGCGGCGATCTGCTGCGCATGTATCTGCGGGTGGCCGACGCCGAGCAGGGGCCCGCCCTGTGGAACGCCGTGCTGAGCACGCTGGAGAGCCGGTCGGCGATCTACCGGGCGAAGATCATCTCGAATCCGGCCAGCCTGCCGCGCAACGACGGCATGGTGGTCTATCTGAGTTCCGAATCCTGGGGCGTGGTCGAGGCGTTGACCGAGAGCGCCGTGGCCACGGGGCTGCCCGACGGCCCCTCCCCCGCGTTCGCGCATGTCGTGGCCCCCGGCGTGACGGCCGCCTGGGAGCCGAAGGACGACCGCACCGGCATGCGCGGACTCAGTTTCGGCGAGCACCGTGCACATGTGATGGCCCGCGCGTTCGTCGCCGCCGCCGAGCGGGGCAACGAGCGGCCGACGGTCGCCGAGCTGTCGGCGGCCTGCGCCGCGGCGAACGTCGACCCGGCCGACCCCGCCCGCAATCTCGACTCGGCGCCCTGGCCCTGGACGGCCGGCGTCGACGTCACCACGGACATGACCACCGGCGTCACCACCGGTACCGGGACCGCCGCCGCGCCCTGAACCATCGGCCGTGCGACCGAAAGTGACCGGATGTAACCGCGAAGCTGGAGGAGATCCACCACCATGGCCAAGACAGAACCACGTCCGGCCGGCACCGACGAACTGCGCGTCTTCGCCCAGCTCCTTGAGGGCCGGAAGCTCGCGGTCGCCGGTGCGGTGGTGATGAGCATGCTCTCCGCCGTCGCCACGCTCATGCTCCCCCTCCAGGTCCGTGATCTGGTGATGGCGCTGGGCCAGGACGAGCGGCCGATCCGCCCGATGCTGGCGATGGCCGGTCTCGCGCTCGGCGCGGGTCTCGCGTCGGCGATCGGCTCCTTCCTGCTCGCCCGCGCCGGTGAGGCGCTGGTCTCCGAGGCGCGGTTCCGGATCGCCGCGCACATCCTGACCCTGCCGCTGCGGCGGGTACGGCGTGAGGGGGCCGGCAATCTGGTCGCCCGTGCCAGCTCCGACAGTTCGCAGCTGCGCTCCGTGGTGGACGTCGGTGTGGCGCAGATCCCCTCGTCCCTCTTCCTGGCGGTCGGCACGCTGATCGCCATGGGGCTGCTGGACTGGGTTCTGCTTCTGGTGGTGCTGGCGACGTTCACCGTCGCGGGTCTCGGCATCTTCGCCTGCGTCCGGGCGATCCGCAGCGGGGTCGAGAGGCAGCAGAACGCCATCGGCGCCATGTCCCAGCAGATGACGGCGGCCGTGCTGTCGCTGCCGACGGTCAAGGCGTTTCTGGCGGAGCGTCAGGTGGCGTCCTCGCTGGGCGACAGTGTCGACGACGCGCGCAAGGCCGCGGTGTCCGTGGCGCGTGTGAGTTCGCTGGTCGGGCCGACGATGCAGTTCGGCCAGCAGTTGTCGATCGTCGCGGTGATGATCGTCAGCGGCGCCCGGCTGGCTTCCGGGGATCTGAACATCGGCGAGTTCGCCGCCTTCATCGTGTATCTGCTCCAACTGGTGTCGCCGCTGACCCTGTTGGTCTCGGGTTTCGCGCGGATGCAGGCCGGTCTGGCCGCGCGGGGCCGTCTCAACAGTGTGCTGATGATCCCGTCGGAGGATCCCGGGCCGGCCACCGCCGTCGAGCCCTCCCCCACGGCGCCGGCGGTGGAGTTCGACCAGGTGACGTACGTGGACGGTGGGCGCACCATCATCCACGAGGCGTCCTTCGCGGCGCCCGCGCGCGGGCTGACGGCGGTCGTCGGACCCTCCGGGGCCGGCAAGACGACGCTGCTCGGACTCACCGAACGTTTCCTGCTGCCGGAGTCGGGCCGGATCTCGGTGTGCGGGCTGCCGGTCGAGCGGTGGCCGCTGAACCAGCTGCGCGGCGAGATCAACTACGTGGACCAGAGTTTCACCCTCGTCGAGGGCACGGTGCGGCAGAACCTTGAGCTCGGGCGGGACGGCGGCGTGCCGGACGCGGAGCTGTGGCAGGCGCTGGACACGCTCGGGCTGCGCGCGGCCGTGGAGGCCCTGCCCGACGGTCTGGACACCGAACTGGGCCGCGCGGAGGACCTGTCGGGCGGTCAGCGGCAGCGGCTGGCGGCTGCCCGCGTACTGCTGCGTGACACCCGCGTCGTCCTGTTCGACGAGCCGACCTCCCAGCTCGACAGCGAGAACGAGGAGCGGTTGCGGGCGCTGATGCGTGAACTGGCGGCCGATCGCTCGGTGATCGCGGTCGCGCACCGTATCTCGACCGTCCAGGACGCGGATCTGATCGTGGTCGTGGACGAGGGGCACATCGTCGACCGGGGTACGCACGAGGAGTTGCTGACGCGTTCGGCGCTCTATCAGGAGTTGGTGCACGGCCAGACGTTGCGCGGAGGCGAGACGCGGCGCGCGGCGGCCGACGCCGTGGCAGACGCCGACACCGGCACCGTGGCCGCGAAGAGCTTCACGAACGACGCCTCGGCGTCGGCTCCGGTCGACCCGGCGGCCACGGCGACCCCCATGGACCCGGCGCTCGCGCCGGAACCCGCCCCCGCTTCCGAACCCGCGCCCGTGGCGGGTTCGGAGGCGGGCGCGGCGGCCCGGTGACCGCCGGGGCGGGTGTGCCCGAACCGGTGGGCATCCGGCGGTTGTTGGTCGTCGGTACGGGGTCGGTGACCGCGGCCCATCTGCCGTTCTGGGCGAGCTGGCTGAAGATGGGGCAGCCCGGGGTGGAGGTGCGGTACGTCCTGACGGGGGCGGCCGGCCGGTTCGTCACCCGGGAGGCGCTGGTGGCCATCGGTGGCTGCGACGTGCTGGAGGACCGCTGGCCCGAGGAGCCGGAGCCGCGTGCCCGTCATGTGGAGCTCGCGCAGTGGCCGGACGCCGTGGTGGTTCTGCCGGCGACGCTCAACTACCTGGCGCGGCTGGCGCTGGGGCTCGGTGACTCGCCGTCGATCCTCGCGCTCCAGTGCACGCGGGCCGCGATCGCGCTGGCGCCCGCGCTGCCGCCGGGTGGCGCGCAGAGCGCGGCGTACGCGGAGCACTCCGCCAAGCTCGCCGGGCGCAGCAACGTGGTCGTCGTCCCGCCCCATCCCGGTCGCAGTACGACCAGCGGCCGGCGCGAGGCGTGGGCACCGGCGTCGTTTCCCGAAGTGCTGGCCGCGGCGGACCGGTTGAGGGCGGAGTTGGCGTCCGAGGAGCCGCGGGCCGAGCAGGAAGACGCATCAGCGGAACAGCGGAAGTAGAGAGCAGAAGGAGACAGAGCATGACCACCGAAGCTCCCCAGCAGACCGAGAGCCGTACCAAGGGCTCGAACAACGGCAGTGCTCCCGGCGGTGCTCCGGGCAGCGGCGCTCCCTCCGGCGGCAGCAGCGCGTACGGCGAGGCGCTGGCCGATGTCTACGACTCGCTCTACCCGACCAGCGGCCCGGCCATCGACTCCATGATCACCTTCCTGGACGAGCTGCGCCCTGCGCCGGCCTCGTTGCTCGAACTGGGTGTCGGTACGGGCCGGTTGGCGATCCCGCTGGCCAAGCACGGGTACCGCGTGCACGGTGTGGACGCCTCCCCCGCGATGCTGGCGAAGCTCCACGAGAACGACCCCACGGGCGGTATCACGAGTTCGGTCGCCGACTTCAGCGCGCTGGTGGTGGAGGAGCGGTACGACCTGGTCCTCACCGCGCTCAACACGTTCTTCATGCTGCCCACGCAGGAGTTGCAGATCAGCTGTCTGCGCGGCATCCACGACGCGCTCGCCGACGGCGGGGCGGCGGTCTTCGAGACGTACAACCCGCAGAACTACCACCGGCTCTCGGAGGCGACGACGCAGATCGGTCATCTGGCCGCGGACGCGCTGCTGTTGGACACGATCCAGGTGAACCGGCAGCTCCAGTCGGCGCTGGTGGTCCACACGATCCTGGGTCCGGGCGGGCTGCGGAAGGTGCCCGAGGTCAGCCGGTACGCGTGGCCCGCGGAGTTCGACGTGATGGCCCGGCTCGCGGGGCTGCGGGTGACCGGCCGCTGGTCGGGCTGGGACCGGAGTCCGCTGTCGGAGCTGACGGAGAAGCACATTGTCGTGGTGGAGCGTCAGAACGCATGACATCCTTGACGGAGTGATGTGTTAACGCAATACTTCAGCGAGTTAACACATCACCGTCGGAAGGTGCGGCACATGACTGCGGCAGCGCTGGAGGTCGACCGCGTACGGAAGAGCTACGGCAAGCGCCGGGCCGTCGACGACATGACCTTCGACATCCGCGCCGGTGAGCTCTTCGGTTTCGTGGGAAGCAACGGGGCGGGCAAGACCACCACGATGCGGATCATCCTCGGAGTCCTCACACCGGACGCCGGGGAGGTCCGCTGGCGCGGCCGTCCCGTCGACTTCGCGGCCCGCAGGCAGTTCGGCTACATGCCGGAGGAGCGTGGCCTGTATCCGCGGATGAAGGTCGGCGAACACCTCAGGTATCTGGGCGAGTTGCACGGCATGTCGAGCGCCGCCGCGCGTAAGGCGGCCGGCCGGTGGATCGAGCGGCTGGAGGTCTCGACGTACGCCTCCGAGGAGGTGCAGAACCTCAGCCTCGGCAACCAGCAGCGCGTCCAGCTCGCCGCCGCTCTGGTGCACGAGCCGAAGGCGCTGGTGCTGGACGAGCCGTTCTCCGGCCTCGACCCGGTGGCGGTGGACGTGATGCGCGACGTGCTCGCGGAGCGGGCCGCCGAAGGCGTGCCGGTCATCTTCTCCAGCCACCAACTCGCCCTCGTGGAGCGGGTCTGTCACCGCGTCGGCATCGTCGGCGGCGGGCGGCTCATCGCCTGCGGCACGGTCCAGGAGCTGAGCGCGAGCGCCGAGCGCCGGCTGCTGGTCGACGCGCCCGGCGCGGGCGAGGGCTGGACGGCGGGGCTGGCCGGCGTCGAGGTCGTCAGCCGCGAGGGCACCCGCACCCGGCTCCGGCTGGCGAAGGGCGCCGACGACCAGCAGGTGCTGCACGCGGCGCTGGCCACCGGGCCGGTGTCCACCTTCGTATCCGAACAACCGCCGCTGACCGAGCTCTACCGCGATCTGGTGACCAGAGACGACGCCGAGGCGGCCACGGCCGGGGCTACGGCGGGAGCGACAGCCACGGCGGGAGCCTCAGCGGCGGCGGGCGCCACCGGCGCGGCGGACACCGAGACGAAGGGCGGCGCACGATGAGCACAGCGGCACGGGCGGACGCGGACGCCGACGCGGACGGGACCCGGAACACGACAGGAGCCGGCACGGACGCGGACACCGACACGGCGGTACGGGACGGCGCGCCGTCCCCCGACGACGGCCCCTCCCCCGATCCGGGCGCCCTGTCCGCGCGCCGCGCGGTCGGTCTGGTCGCCAAGCGCGAGATCAACACCAGGCTGCGGACGAAATCCTTCGTACTGAGCACGCTGGGGCTGGTGCTCGCGCTCGGCGTCTACACCCTGATCATCCTCTTCTCCAAGGAGGGCCCGACCAAGGTCGGTGTCGACCGGGACACCGCCGAGCTGCGCCCGGTGCTCACCGCGGTCGCCGACCGGGCGACCGATTTCGACTTCGAGTTCGTCGCCGTCGACGGCGACGACTCCGAGCGGCTGCTGCGCGACGGGGACGTCGCCGCCGTCATCAGCGGTGACGACGACAACCTCCTGATGTCCGTCGAACGCGAGACGAACGCGGACCTGCTCGCCCTCGTGAACGCCGCGGTGGCCGAGGAGCGCACCACGCGGGAGCTGGAGCGCGCGGGCGTGGACCCGGCGGAGTTCGCGGAGCGCGTGGCGTCGTCGAGCACCGTCGTCAAGACGCTGGAGCCGTCGGGGAACAGCGCGGCCGAGCAGTTCGCGCTGATCCTCTCCTCCACCGGGCTCCTGTACTTCTTCTTCATCATCTACGGGATCATGCTGGCCCAGGGCGTGGTGGAGGAGAAGACCAGCCGCGTGGTGGAGCTGCTGCTCTCCAGCATCCGGCCCTGGCAGCTCCTCGCGGGGAAGCTGATCGGGGTGGCCGTCGTCGGCGTGACCCAGCTCTTCCTGCTGGGCGGGGCCGCGGTCGTGCTCGCCGAGGGCACCGGAGCGATCTCGCTGCCGACCGCCGTGGGCGGGACGCTGGTGACGATGGGCGTCTGGTTCCTGCTCGGCTTCTTCCTCTTCGCCGCCATGCTGGCCGCCGCCGCTGCGCGTGTCTCGCGGCAGGAGGACCTCCAGGCGGTGGTGCAGCCGGTGATGGTGCTCATCACCACGCCGTTCGTACTGGGCATAGCGCTGCTGAGCAAGAACGTCCACGACCCGGTGATCGAGTGGCTCTCGCTCGTACCGCCGCTCAGCCCGATCCTGATGCCTGCTCGCATGCTGCTGGGCATCGCCCCGGTGTGGCAGGTGGCCGTGTCACTGGTGCTGGCGGTGGCGGCGCTGGTGGGGCTGACCCGTATCGCCGGGCGTATGTACGCCAACAGTGTGCTGCGCAGCGGCTCCAGGGTCTCGCTGGCCGAGTCACTGCGACTGCGCTAGGGCCTGTCGTTTGGATCAGGCCGGATCAGGGAGTGGGGTCTGGTGCGTGCGGTCGCAAGGCGGAGGAGGGAGACAACGCGGAGCGTTGGCGACCGACGACAACGCGGCGGGCGTGCGTGCCAGGGACCGCGAGCCCGGCAAGATCCGAACGACAGGCCCTAGACGCACCGAACCCGCTCCACTCCGACCCGAACGGAACCGCGCCACACCGCAACGAACCCATCGCGACGAATCCCCCGCGACGAACCCCACCCCACGAATCACCCCCGCGGCCGATCGACCGACACCCCTGTCCCATATCCCCGGTTTCCCCCACCCCCCACAGCCCGACCCCCCACAACCCCCCACACCCAACCCTCACCTCACACAACGGGAGTACCTCATGAGCACCGCCGTCTGGATCGCCATCGCCATCGCCCTCCTCGTCGCCGTCGTCGCCGGAATCAAGAAGGGCCGGAGCTGACCCCCGCTCGGCCCGCACCACTGACTGAGGGCCGGTGTCTCCGGGTGGCTCCCGGAGACACCGGCCCCTCACCGGTGGGTGCCCGCGGCGCCTGGTGGCGCCCTCAGAAGTCGAGTTCGGCCGATCCGTCACCGCGCCGCAGCGGCGCCACCGCCGACGCGTCGGCGACGACCACGCCCGTGAAGCCGTCGGGCCGGAAGAATCGCCGGGCCGCCTCCGTGACCGCCTCGTGCGGAACCCCGTCCAGCAGCGGCCCCCACCCGTGCAGCCAGTCGGCGCCGACCCCGATGTGCAGCAGATTCGCCAGACCGGAGGCGAGGGAGGCCGGGGAGGACATCGCGGTGGCGACGGAGCCCGTCGCGTAGCTCCTGGCCGCGTCGACCTCCTCCAGCGACGGCGGTTCGGCGGTCATCCGCTCCAACTCCCCCCGGATCACGGCGAGTGCGGGGACGGTGTGCTCGGCTGCGGTGTCGGCCTCGATCATCAGCGTCGAGGCGCCCGGTACGGACTCCATGCCGGAGCCGAGCTGGTACGCGTACCCCTTCTCCTCGCGCAGGTGCGCGACCAGCCGGGAGGCGAAGGACCCGCCGAAGACCAACTGCGCCAGGTGCAGGGCCGGATAGTCCGGGTCCGTGCGCGACAGCGCCGGGGTCGCGAGGCGGATCATGCTCTGTACGGCGCCGGGCCGGTCCACCCACAGCAACGGCCCGCCCACGAACGACGGCGGCGCCTGGGGTACGTCGTCCGGCGCGCCCGCACGCCATGCCCCGAACACATCGGTGACCGCCGCGAGGGCGTCCTCGGGCCGCAGGTCCCCCACCAGGACGAGCTGTGCGCCGGCGGCTCCCAGATGCCGCGCGTGCAGCTCGGCGAGGTCCTCCGGCGTGCAGGCGGCGGCCAGTTGGGGTTCCGGCCGCCGGCGGGCGGCGGCCTCGTCACCGTAACGGCGGCGCAGCAGGGCCTGTTGGGCGACGGCGGCGGGCTGGTGGGAGGAGAGTTCGATACGCCGCGCCAGCCTGGCGCGTTCGGGGGCGACGACGTCCTCCGTGAGGCGGGGCGTGAGGACGGTCTCGGCCAGCAGGGCCAGTACGGCGGGCAGGGAGTCGGCGAGGGTGTGTCCGGTGACGGTGAACCGGTGGGCGTCGGCGACGGCGGTGAGCGTGGCTCCGTGCGTGGCGAGGGCCGTGTCGAAGGCGTCGGCGTCGCGGTGCGCGGTGCCCTGGAGCAGCAGCCCGGCCAGCAGTTGGCGCAGCGCCACCTCGCCGGGTCCGGTGGTGGCGTACGGGACGGTGAGCCGGACCTCGACGAGGGGGACGACGGGGGCCGAACAGAGCACGACCCGCAGCCCGTTGGGGAGCGTGGTGTCGAGGTCGGGCAGCGGCAGCCGCGCGTCGCCTCCGGTCTCCGAGCGGTTCATACCGCCGCCTCTCGCCGTGCGGACGCGGACGCGGTCGCTGTTGCCGACGCCGACGCGGTTGCCGTCTCCGACGCGCGCGGTGCGAAACGTACGACCGCGCGGTGCGAGGAGCGCAGCCGGGCGGCGGCGCGGCTCACCTGTTCGGCGCTCACCTCGCCGCGTACCAGCTCGGGCAGCCGCTCGGTCAACTCGGCCTCGCCGAAGAGCATTTCCCGCAGTCCAAGGAGTTGGGCGCGGGTGCTCGGATCGCCGAGTTCGCGCAGTGCCCCGGCCGCCCAGCGGGCGGTGGTGGCCCGCAGCAGCCCGGCGTCGACCTCGTTCTCGGCCAGGGCCGTCAGGGCGGTGTCCAGCGCGTCGGTGACCCGAGCGGGGTCACCCGCACCGTCCGCGCCTCCAGCACCTTGCGTGCCGTGGCCGGCTCCCCCGTACACGGCGAACAGCGTCAGCAGATCAGGTCCTCTCGTGTCCAGCGGCAGCCCGAACAGCCCGCAGCCCACCGAGAGGCTCGCCACGCCCCTCGGCGCGGCCGGCCCCCGGCGCAGCAAGGCGTGTCTGCCCTGCCCCAGCAGCGCCGCCAGCACCAAGTGCGCGAGATAGTCGGCGCGTTCGGTCATCGGATCGGGCATCCGGTAGCCGATGGCCACGGCGGGCAGTCCGGCGTGCGGGTCGGCGACCGACAGTTGCCGATCCTCGCGGGGCGCCGGTTCGTCACTGTCGGGCGCGGTGACGACGGGGCGGCCCGGCAGACGCTCGAAGTGGCGGCGTACGACGCGCTCCGCCGTCGCGGGGTCGAACGCGCCGGTGAGCGTCACCAGGGCATTTCCGGGACCGTAGTGGTCGGTGAAAAACCGCTCGCACAGTGGGATGTCAATGGCCGCCAGGTCGACTGTCTCCCCGTATCCGTCCCGTGCGTTTTCGGCACGGGTGTGCAGGGCACGTGGCAGAACCCAGGGAAATGCGCCGTAGGGACGATTGCGCACCATGAGACGTATCTCTTCGTCAATGACTGCCGTCTGTGTGCGTAGATTCCGCAAAGAAATACGCGGTGAACGCATTCTGTCCGCTTCAAGAGTGAGCAGCATTTCCAACGCGGAGGCGGGAGCGGCGGCATAATAAACCGTCAGATCCTGTCTGGTCTTGGCGTCTCCGAGACCCCCGGCCCGCTGTACCTGGGGCAGGTATCCGCCGGGTGGAGCCCCGTGGCCACCCTGGATCATGAGATGTTCGAAGAGATGGGCGAGCCCCGTATGCCCCTTGGGCTCAGTCCGGAAACCCACTCCGTAGTGCACCGCGACACCGATTGAGGCGCCGGTGGGATTGGGGGCGAGCAGCACCCGCAGACCGTTGTCCAATACCAGGCGGCGCAGCTGATTTCGGGTCATCCGGGCGAGCATAGACCTGGTCAACTAGCGTCTCAACGGCGCCCGTTGACCGAAAGCGGCCAGTGTCCGAAAGCGGTCAACCCCATTGCCAGCGCGGCACGGGTGGCGGAATGGTGCTGGCACAGCCGGAGAAGTGTTCTCCCAATTACGGATCCGGCTCACCGTTCAATCTCGTAATCGTCCAAGGGAGTTGTCATGAACACCCAGTCCCTGATCAGCGGCTACGCCAGCTACGCCGACGCCGACGAGCTCGTTCCCGCGGTGGACGCCCCCGGCGGCACCATCACCATCACGGTGACCTCGTCGCAGGCGTGCATCTCGGCCGCGTCGGCCATCTCGGCCGTGTCGATCGACAACACCTTCGACCACTCCTGCTGAACCGCGTAACTCTCGGCGATCGCACTCGCACTCGCGGATAGCGACCACCGGCCCAAGTCACCGCTCACTCGTACTTTTCAAGGAGTCGCAATGAACACCCAGTCCCTGATCGCCGGTTACACCAGCTACGCCGACGCCGACGAGCTCGTTCCCGCGGTGGAGGCGCCCGGCGCGACCATCACCGTCACGGTGACCTCTTCCGCGGCGTGCATCTCGGCGGCCTCGGCCATCTCGGCCGTGTCGATCGACAACACCTTCGACCACTCCTGCTGAACCGCGCAACCCGCGCAACCCCCTGAGCACGGCGATCGACGAACAGGGCGGGTGCCCACCGCCGCAATCGGTGGGCACCCGCCCTGCTTCGCTTCACGATAGACGGGGCATCGCGGCCCGGATACGGCCCTGTTGCGCATCCGGCCCGTCCGGTACCGCCCCGCCGTCGTACTCGCCTCGTCCCTCGCGCTCACATCGTCCGTCGTACTCGCTTCGCCCGTGTCACTCGTCCCCGAAGCTCTCGCCGTCCTCGCCGTCCATGCCGGACAGCCCCAGGAGGATCGAGGGCAGCGCCGCGGAGGTCAGCATCAACGTGGTGAGCAGCGCGGGAATCCGCTCGATCACTTCGGGCTCGTTCTGGAAGGCGACCATGACCAGCACGACCAGCATGCCGGCGCCGACCGCGCACTGGTACCCGATGAAGGCGACGCGGTTGCGCACCCCCTGCTCGCGTTCGTCGAGTCCCGCCACCGGCCGTTCGCCCAGGCCGCGGGTCATGGAGCGCAGCATTCCCCACAGCATCAGCCAGACGACGAAGGCCACGAGCCACCAGGAGTCGGAGAAGGCGTTGCCGTCGGAGATCTGGGACAGCACCACCATCGCCACGCTCAGCACGCAGAGCGCGGCCGCCATCGGCCGCAGGGGCCCCCGGGCCACGGAAGTCGTTTCGTCGGAACCTTGTTGCGGGGTCACGAGCGTTCCTCCTTGTTGTACAGCTGGGCGGACAGCGGGACGAAGGGCTTACGACTGAAGATCGCCTCGACCGGAAGACCGAACACGTCGCTGAGCCGGAACGCCAGATCGAGACTCGGGAAGTAGTCACCCCGTTCGATGGCGCCGATGGTCTGCGGGTGCACCTCCACCGAGTTGGCGAGCGCGACCCTGCTGAGACCGCGCTCCGCACGCAGCACTCTCAGCTGGTTGTAGATCGGCGATCCCTCGCGATGACTCACTGGGCTCATACGGAGAAGGTAAGGGAAACACAACATTCCGTCAAGGAATGACAACAGATACAGTCAGCAACAGGCACAGTGAGAAGCACCGCAACAAGCAGAGCAAGAGCAATCGCCACAGCTATCAGGGAAGGTGTGCTGCCTCGTGACCACCGACGCCTCCGACCGGTCCACGCTGCCGAGCATCCTCGTACCGAGCATGCCGGACACCACCGAGACCGTTCGCCCCTACGCCGAGTTGGTGCGCGACGGCGACGCACGCCGCGTGTGGATGGGCCAGTCGCTCAAGGTGGAGACGCACCAGGTGTTCGCGCATCTGGCCGGCGCCGGGGTGCGCGTCCCGGTCGGCACCAGCGTGACCCTGATGCCGCTGCGCCATCCGTACGAGGCGGCCCTCCAGGCCCGCTCGCTGGCCCTGACGACGGGTCACCCGGTGGTGGCGGGCTACGGAGTCGGCGCGCCCGCCTTCGTACGGAGCCTGAACGGGCGGCCGTACGACAGCCCCCGCACGATGGCCGCCGAATACCTGCGTACGGTCCGCTCCCTCCTCGACGGCGAGATCGTCGACCACGCCGGTGACTACCACGCGCTGCGCGGACGCCTGATGCCGATGGAACACCCGCGCGTGGAGGTCGGCGTGGGCGTGCTGCGCCCCAACATGGCGCGCACCGCGGGCGGTGTCGCCGATGTCGCCATCACGTGGATGACCCCGCCCGGTTATGTCGCCGACACCCTGATACCCGCCCTGGACGAGGGCGCCAAGGGCCGGGACTCCCGGTGCCGGGTCGCGACCGTCGTCCATGTCGCGGTCGACCGGCCGAAGCGTGACCCGTACGTCCTCGCGCACACCGCCGCCGCCGGACACCTCTCCGCCGACCACTACACGGACATGCTGCGCCGGGCCGGAGTCGCGGCCGACCCGGCCGACCCGCAGGCCGGAGCCGTCGCCCTGGTGGACAGCGGGACGTACGTGTACGGGTCCGCGGACCACATCGCGGGTGTGCTCGGCGAGTACCGGGACGCCGGGGTCGACGAGGTGATCCTCAACTGCGGTGGCGTGCTGTTCACGGAGGGCCAGGACGCCGCGCTCAAGGACGCGCGGGAGATCGTCGAGGCCGTCCGGCGGCGGGACGGCCGTGGCTGAGTCCCCGCCGGCCGCAGGAGCCCCGGAAGCCGTGCGCGCTGCGGACGCTTCGGCCGACCGGGTCGCGGTCCCCGCGGCGGTACGGCCCGCGGGGGCCGCCCAGGCCGTGACCGTACGGGAGTACGGCACCCGGTATCTGCGGATCACCGTGCGGTACCACGGCGACGCCCGGTTCAGCTGGCAGCGCGTCCCCGGGCCGGCCCACGACCGGCCGCAGACTCCTCCCCCGCCCGCCGCCGGTGCGGCGCTGCGGCGTGTCGACGCCGCCCTCGCGGACGCGGGATCCGGCGCCGGGCGCGGCGCCCGGCTCGCGCTGGGCGAGTGGGACGCGGCGTCCGAGGGCGGCGGCGTGCTGTACCGCGTGCCCGGCGCCGTCTCGGTCGCCCGGCTGCTGCCGTCCGGCGACGACACCGCCTACCGGCTCTCCGTAGGGGCGTTGGCGGACGCGGGCCGGACGCTGCGGCAACTGCACGACGTTCCGTGGGAGTTCGGGGAGCCCCGGCCGCACCACGGCGTGGGGCGGCTGCTGGCCTGGCTCTCGGCGTCCGACGACGCCCCGACGGAGAACGCCACGGACGACGTCCGACTGCGCGCCCTGGCCCGCGAACGGCTCGGCCCCCGTCTGTGGACGCGGCTGACCGACTGGGCCGAGGCCGCCCAAGAACCACCCGGCAGGGGAGGAGAGGTCCTGCTGCACGGTGCGCCGAGCACCGGCTGGCTGGTCCCCTCCCCTGCCGGTGACCACAGCGTCCTGCTCACCGGCGAAGAGGTCACCGGGGGTGACCCGGCGCTCGACCTCGGCTGGGTCCTCGGCGAACTGCACGAACTGCGTTCCGCCGCCACGCGCGGTCTCGGCGCCGCCGGCCAGGGCCCGCCCGTGGACTATCCGGCGGCGGCCCGCGCGCTGCTCGCCGGCTACCTCCGTACGGCGGACGTCACGGCGGACGTCACCGCAGGCGTCACGGCGGACGTCACCGCAGGCGTCACGGCGGGCGTCACGGCGGGCGTCGGCGCGAACCTCCTTACGGAGAAGGCCACGGTCGCCCTCCCGCCGGGGACCGAGCGCGCCGCCACCCTCCGGCTCGCCGTCCACATGCGGGACTTCGCGTCGTTCGTCGGCTGGCACGAGGACCTGCGCCACTACGCCGACCTGCTGGCGGAGACCCTCGACGCGGACGGCGCCCCCACCCTCCGGTGGTAGGCCCCCGCCCCCGGCCCCGCCCCCGGCACCGCCCTCACGCCCCCGCGACGGTGGCGCGCTCCTCCTCGGGCTCCGCCTCGGGCCCGGCCTCGCCGATGAAGCTGCTCCACAGCCGCGCGTACGAGCCGCCGAGTGCCAGCAACTCCCCGTGCGTACCGTCCTCCACGACCCGGCCGTGGTCCAGCACGACCACCCGGTCCGCGCGCGCCGCGGTCGTCAGCCGGTGCGCGACGACGAGCGTCGTCCGCCGCCCCGACAGCCGGTCCGTCGCCTGGTTGACCTGGGCCTCGGAGGCGAGGTCGAGCGCGGCGGTCGCCTCGTCCAGGAGCAGGACGTCCGGGTCGACCAGCTCGGCACGGGCCAGGGCGATCAACTGCCGCTGACCGGCGGAGAGATTACGGCCCCGCTCGGCGACCTCGTGCAGATAGCCGCCGTCCAGCGTGGCGATCATCTCGTGCGCGCCGACCGCGCGGGCCGCCGACTCCACCTCCGCGTCGGTGGCCCCCGGCCGCCCGTAGGCGATGGCGTCGCGCACCGTACCCGCGAAGAGGTACGCCTCCTGCGGTACGACGCCGAGCCGGTGCCGGTACGCGGTCATGTCCAGGTCGCGAAGGTCCGTGCCGTCCGCCGTGACCCGGCCGGACGTCGGGTCGTAGAAGCGGGCGACGAGCTTGACGAGCGTGGACTTGCCCGCGCCCGTCTCGCCGACGAAGGCGACCGTCTGGCCGGCGGGGATACGGAGGTTGATGCCCATGAGGGCGGTCTCCTCCTGGACCGGGGACTTCGCCAGGACGACGGCCTCGTCCGGGTCGCCTGCGCCGCCGCCCTCGGCCAGGCCGCCTTCCAGGTTCCCGTACGCGAAGTGCACATCCTCGAAGGCGATCTCGCCCCGCAGCGACGGCACGTCGAGCGGGGTGGCCGACTCCGCCGTGGACGTGGGTTCACGCAGCAGTTCCTGGATGCGGCCCAGCGAGACGGTGGCCTGCTGGTAGCCGTCGAAGACCTGCGACAGCTGCTGCACCGGCGCGAAGAACAGCTCGATGTACAGGAGGTACGCCACGAGCGCGCCGGTCGTCAGCGTCCCGGCCTCCACCCGGCCCGCGCCGACGATCAGCACGGCCGCCGCGGCCACCGAGGACAGCAGCTGGACGAACGGGAAGTAGACGGAGATCAGCCACTGGCCGCGCACCCGCGCCTGCCGGTAGTGGTCGCTGCGGCCGGCGAACCGCCGCGCGCCGTCCTTCTCGCGGCCGAAGGCCTGGACGATGCGCAGCCCGGACACCGACTCCTGGAGGTCGGCGTTGACGACGCTGATCCGCTCGCGCGCCAGCTCGTACGCCTTGACACTCTTGCGCCGGAAGAAGACGGTGCCGACGATCAGCACGGGCAGGGTCGCGAAGACGACCAGTGCCAGCTCCACGTCGATGACGAGCAGGACGACGAGGATGCCGAAGAAGGTGACGACGGAGACGAAGGCCGTGACGAGTCCGGTCTGGAGAAACGTGGACAGCGCGTCCACATCCGTCGTCATGCGGGTCATGATGCGGCCGGTCAGCTCGCGCTCGTAATAGTCGAGTCCGAGCCGCTGTAGCTGCGCGAAGATCTTCAGGCGCAGCGAGTACAGGACGCGTTCGCCGGTGCGGCCGGTCATCCGTGTCTCGCCGATCTGGGCGATCCACTGGACGAATACGACGACCAGGCCGAGGAGGGACGCGGCCCATACGGCGCCGAGCGCGAGCTGTTCCACGCCTTCGTCGATGCCGTGTCGGATGAGGACGGGCAGCAGCAGGCCCATGCCGGCGTCGACGGCGACGAGGGCGAGGCTGACCGCCAGGGGCGCTCCGAAGCCGCGCAGCAGCCGGCGCAGCCCGTACGACGACTCGGAGCCGACGGCGCGGGCCTCGTCGATCGACGGGACGTCGTCGGCGGGTGGCAACGCCTCGACCTGGGCGAGGAGTTCGGGTGTGGCGCCGGGCGCGGCCGACTCCTCGGCGGGTGCCTCCTCGCGTTCCCACAGGGCGGGGGTGATACCGCGTTCGGCGTCGAACTCGGCGTCCATCTCCTGCTGGACGGTGCGGTCGTCCTCGGCGGCGGTGGAGGCGACGACGGCCGGGGTGTGGCCGGGGGACACGCCGCCGAGTTCGTCCGGGTCGGTGAGCAGGCGCCGGTAGAGGGCGGAGCGTTCCTGGAGTTCGTCGTGGGTGCCGATGTCGGCGAGGCGTCCGTCGTCGAGTACGGCGATCCGGTCGGCGAGGCCGAGGGTGGAGCGGCGGTGGGCGATGAGGAGTGTCGTACGGCCGGCCATGACCGAGCGCAGCGCCTCGTGGATCTCGTGTTCGACGCGGGCGTCGACGGCGGAGGTGGCGTCGTCCAGGAGCAGCAGGCGGGGGTCGGTGAGGATCGCGCGGGCCAGGGCGATGCGCTGGCGCTGGCCGCCGGAGAGGGTCAGGCCCTGTTCGCCGACGGTGGTGTCGTAGCCGGCGGGCAGTTCTGCGATGAAGCGGTCGGCCTGGGCGGCGCGGACGGCGCGTTCGATCTCCTCGTCGGTGGCGTCGGGTTTGCCGTAGGCGATGTTGGCGCGGACGGTGTCGGAGAAGAGGAAGCTGTCTTCCGGTACGAGCCCGATGGCGGCGCGCAGGGAGTCGAGGGTCAGTTCGCGTACGTCGTGGCCGCCGACGAGGACGGCGCCGTGGCTGACGTCGTAGAAGCGCGGCAGGAGCAGCGACACGGTGGACTTGCCGCTGCCGGAGGAGCCGACGACGGCGACGGTCTCGCCGGGGCGGATCTCCAGCGAGAAGCCGTCGAGGACGGTGCGGCCGTCCGCGTAGGAGAACGTCACGTCGTCGAACTCGACGGATGCCTCGGCGTCGGCGGGGAGGTCCTTCGTGCCGTCCTGGATGGACGGTTCGGTGTCGATGAGTTCGAGGACCCGCTCGACGCCGGCGCGTGCCTGCTGGCCGACGGTCAGGACCATGGCGAGCATCCGGACGGGGCCGACGAGCTGCGCGAGGTAGGTGGAGAAGGCGACGAACGTGCCGAGGGTGATCTGGCCGCGGGTGGCGAGCCAGCCGCCGAGCGCGAGCATCGCGACCTGTCCGAGGGCCGGGACGGCCTGGAGGGCGGGTGTGTAGCGGGAGTTCAGCTTGATGGTGCGCAGGCGCCCGGCGAAGAGTTTGCGTCCGGCGGCGCGCAGTTTGCCGGTCTCCTGGTCCTCCTGGCCGAAGCCCTTGACGACGCGTACGCCGGAGACGGATCCGTCGACGACTCCCGCGACGGTCGCGGCCTGTGACTGGGCGTACCAGGTGGCGGGGTGCAGCCGGGTGCGGCTGCGGCGGGCGATGTACCAGAGGGCGGGGGCGACGGCGAGGGCGACGAGGGTCAGGGGCAGCGAGAGCCACGCCATGATCACGAGGGAGATGATGAAGAGCAGGACGTTGCCGATGGTCATCGGCAGCATGAAGAGCAGGCCCTGGATGAGCTGGAGGTCGCTGGTGGCGCGGCCGATGACCTGTCCGGTGGACAGTTCGTCCTGGCGGCGGCCGTCGAGCCCGGCGATGGTGCCGTACATCTCCGTACGGAGGTCGTGCTGGACGTCCAGGGCGAGGCGTCCGCCGTAGTAGCGGCGGATGTATGTCATGACGTAGATGACGAGGGCCGCGGCTATCAGGAGGGTGGTCCAGACGGCGATGGAGCGGGTGCCGGTGCCGATGACGTCGTCGATGACGACTTTGGTGATCAGCGGGACGAGGGCCATGACGGCCATGCCGGCGAGTGAGGAGCCGAGGGCGAGGATCACGTTGCGCCGGTAGCGCCAGGCGTAGCCGACGAGACGGCGGGCCCAGCCCGCCGCCTCCGGATCGCCCGTCGTGCTCTCGCCGGGCTTCGCACGCTCCGGGTCTGTCCGCTCCGCCGCCACTGTTGCCGCCTCCCGTTGCCCTGCCGCTCGTTCCGGTACGCGGGCGTCCCCCGTGGGTCACCTGCCGGATGGCATCAACGCTGCCACGTGCGGATTTCATCCCACCGCAACAAATACCCGTCGCTGGTCCCATGCGCTCGTCGGAAGACCTAGGACTGATGACTGACGACCGGGTCCGCACGGTGGGCCGGGGCGGCCCGGAGGCCGAGGCGGTGCGGCTACTGCGCGGGAAGGTGGGTCGGGGCGAACAGCTTCAGGAGGGCCGGGAGCACCACCACGGACGGGCCGGGGGCCGCCAGCGCCTTCGAGAGGTCCTCACGCAGCGCCTCGGGGGTCGTACGGACCGCGGGGACCCCGAAGGACTCGGCGAGTGCGACGAAGTCGGGGCGGGCCAGCTCGGTGCCGGTGGTCTCGCCGAAGGCATCCGTCATGTACTCGCGCAGGATTCCGTAGCCGCCGTCGTCGATGATCAGCCAGGTGACGGGGAGGCCGTACTGGCGGGCCGTGGCCAGCTCGGCGATCGAGTACATGGCGCCGCCGTCGCCCGAGACCGCGAGGACGGGTTTCGTGACGTCGGCCGCCGCCGCGCCGAGGGCCGCCGGGAAGCCGTAGCCGAGGCCGCCGGCGCCCTGGCCGGAGTGCATCGGGCCGGGCCAGGCCGACCAGGCCCAGTAGGCGAGGATCGTCATGTCCCAGAAGCTGGGGGAGGTGGCGGGCAGCGCCTCTCGTACGGAGGCGAGCACCCGCTGCTCCAGTGCCAGGTCCTGGGCGTCGATCCGGCTGCGTACCTTCGCCAGCACCGTACGGACCGCGTCCCGCGCGGACTCGGTGGCCGCCGGGTCGGTGCGTGCCGTGACCGATTCCAGGAGCGCGGACAGGGCCTCCCGCGCGTCGGCGTGGATGCCGAGCGCCGGGAGGTTGGACTCCAGCTTGCCGAGGTCGGCCTCGATCTGGATCACCCGGCCGCGCGGGCGGAAGGTGTAGTAGTTGGAGGACAGTTCGCCGAGCCCGGAGCCGACGACCAGCACCACGTCGGCGTCCTCCAGGAAGTCGGTGGTGTGCCGGTCCTCCAGCCAGGACTGGAGCGACAGCGGGTGCTCCCAGGGGAACGCGCCCTTGCCGCCGAAGGTGGTGACGACGGGGGCGGCCAGCTTCTCGGCGAGGGCCCGCAGCTTCCCCGCGGCGTCCGCCCGCACGACCCCGCCGCCCGCGATGATCACGGGGCGCTCGGCGTGGGACAGGACGTGGGCCGCCACGGCGATCAGCTCCGGGCGCGGCGGCAGTTCGCGCGGGGTGGCGTCGACGGCGGTGACCGGCGGCAGCGTCGTCTCCTTGAGGAGGACGTCCTGCGGGATCTCGACCCAGACGGGTCCGTGCGGTGCGGTGAGCGCGGACTCCCAGGCCGCCGCGATCGCGGACGGGATCTGGGAGGCCGCACGGACGACGTGGACGGACTTGACGATGTCGCGGAACGAGGCCTGCTGGTCGCGCAGTTCGTGGAGGTAGCCGTGCCTGCCGCCACCGAGGCCCGCCGACGGGATCTGGCTGGAGATCGCGAGCACGGGCGAGGACGCCGCCGCGGCCTCCTGGAGCGCGGCGAGCGAGGTCAGGGCGCCCGGCCCGGTGGACAGCAGCAGGGGCGCGACCTCGCCGGTGACGCGGCCGTAGGCGTCGGCGGCGAATCCGGCGTTGTTCTCCACGCGCAGCCCGACGTACTCCAGGTCGGAGCGGCGCAGGGCGTCGAACATGCCCAGGGCGTGCTGGCCGGGCAGTCCGAAGACGGTGGTGGCTCCGAGGCCGTGCAGTGTCTCGACGACGAGGTCGCCGCCGTTGCGCCCGGGAGGCGGGTTCAGGGCCTGCGCGGTCTGCTCGGGGGTGTAGCGGGGAATCTCGTGGTGGTGGTCGTGTGTCACTTCGCGCGGTCCTCCGCGATCTGGCGGGACATGATCGTGGTCAGCTCGTACGCCGTGTGGGAGGCGGCGACGGACGTGATCTCCGCGTGGTCGTACGCCGGGGCGACCTCGACCACGTCGGCCGAGACGAGGTGGCAGGAAGCCAGTCCCCGGAGGATTTCGAGGAGTTCGCGGGAGGTGAGTCCGCCGGCCTCGGGCGTGCCGGTGCCGGGGGCGTGGGCCGGGTCGAGCACGTCGATGTCGATCGAGATGTACAGCGGGCGGTCCCCGATGCGCTGCCGGAGCTGGTCGGCGACCTCGTCGACGCCGCGCCGCATGACGTCGGCGGAGGTGACGATGCCGAAGCCCATGCGGTGGTCGTCGTCCAGGTCCTTCTTGCCGTAGAGCGGGCCTCGGGTGCCGACGTGCGAGAGCGCCTCGGTGTCGAGGATGCCTTCCTCTACGGCGCGGCGGAACGGGGTGCCGTGGGTGTACTCGGCGCCGAAGTACGTGTCCCAGGTGTCCAGGTGGGCGTCGAAGTGGAGCAGCGCGACCGGGCCGTGCCTCTTGGCGACCGAGCGCAGCAGGGGCAGCGCGATGGTGTGGTCGCCGCCGAGGGTCATCAGGCGCGCGCCGGTGCCGAGCAGGTCGTCGGCCGCCGCCTCGATCGTGTCGACGGCCTCGTTGATGTTGAACGGGTTGGCGGCGATGTCACCGGCGTCGGCGACCTGCGCGAGCGCGAACGGCGACGCCTCCTGTGCGGGGTTGTACGGGCGCAGCAGGCGGGACGCCTCGCGGATCGCGTTGCCGCCGAAGCGGGCGCCGGGCCGGTAGGAGACCCCGCTGTCGAACGGGACGCCGACGACGGCGACGTCGGTGGCCCCGACCTCGTCAAGCCTGGGCAGCCGGGCGAAGGTGGCGGGCCCCGCGAACCGGGGCACGCGGGAGGAGTCGACGGGCCCGCGCGGGCCGTCCTCCCGGTTCTCGGCCGCCGGGGCGCCGGGGGTGTCGGGTCCTGTTGCGCTGCTCATGCTCGTCGAGCCCTTTCGTGGTGCGTGTCGTGGTCCAGCATGCCCCGCGCCACCGACAGCGCCGACAGGGGCGCTGCCGGTGGGCGGGGCTCGGCCCGTGCTCAGCCGGTGCTCAGCCCGTGCTTGTGGCGGGGACGGACGGCTTCCGGGGGCCGTCCTCTTCGGTGCCGGCGGCGCCTTCCGCGCCGTCCGGTCCCTCGCCCGCGAGGCGGCGGCGCCACGCGGCCAGCACGGCCGGGTCCGTCGGCTTCGTCAGGAGGCTGACGACGAGGTACACCGCGAGCGAGGAGAGCAGCCCGTAGTAGATGGGTTCGTTGGCCAGGATGCCGTACGCCGCCATGAGGGAGATGACGGTCAGCCCGCCCACGACCATCGCGGCGAGGGCGCCCTGCACGGTGCCGCGCTTCCACAGGAGGCCGCCGAGGATGGGCACCAGGAGGCCGCCGACGAGCAGGTTGTAGGCGACGGTCAGTGCCCCGACGACGTCGTTGAGCGCGATGGCGATGCAGATGACGGCGAGGCCCATGACCAGGATGAAGGCGCGGTTGTCGCGTACCTCGTCCCGCTCCCCCGCCACGTCCGGCCGACCGCCCCGCTGCCCGAGCAGCTCCCGCAGCCGCGCCCAGATGTCGTTGTTGGCGACGGTGGCGCAGGCGATGAGCGCGCCGGAGGACGTCGACATGACGGCGGCGAGGGCGGCGGCCAGCACCAGTCCCCGTACGCCCGGCGGGAGTTCGTCCTTGACGATGGTGGCGAACGCGTCGTCGGCGCTCGGCAGCTTCGGGTAGAGGACCTTGGCCGCGGTGCCGATGACGGCTCCGGCGATGGCGTAGACGAGACAGTAGGTGCCTGCGACGGTGCCGCCCCAGCGAGCGGTGGAGTCGCCGCGCGCGGTGAACACCCGCTGCCAGATGTCCTGTCCGATCAGCATGCCGAAGGTGTAGATCAGCACGTACGTGAAGATCGTCTCGCCGCCGATGCCCAGGGGGTCGAAGTACTCCGTGGGAAGCTGCGCCTTCATCTCGCTGAAGCCGCCCGCCTTGACGACGGCGATGGGCAGCAGGAGCAGCAGTACGCCGATCGTCTTGACGACGAACTGCACCATGTCGGTGAGCGTGATCGACCACATGCCGCCGAGCGTCGAGTACGCGACGACGATCGCGCCGCCCAGGATGATGGCAACGGTGCGGTGCATGTCGAACAGGACGTCGAAGATCGTGGCGTACGCGATGGTCGAGGTGACCGCGAGCATCAGGGTGTAGCCCCACATCACCAGTCCGGAGATGATGCCGGCGCGTCCTCCGTACCGAAGGTCGAGCATCTCGGAGACGGTGTAGACCTTCAGCCGGGCGATGCGGGCGGAGAAGAACACCGACAGGGCCAGCAGTCCGAGGCCGATGGTGAAGACCATCCAGGCGCCGGAGAGACCGTACTGGTAGCCGAGGCCGACGCCGCCGATGGTGGAGGCGCCGCCGAGGACGATGGCGGCCATCGTGCCGGAGTACATCCAGGGGCCGAGCCGGCGGCCCGCCACCAGGAACTCGCTCTTGGACTTGGCGCGGCGCATGCCCCACCAGCCCATGGCGAGCATGCCGGCGAGATAGACGACGATCACCGCGTAGTCCACAGCCATGGGGCTTCCTCCTGATCGACTCCGGGGGTACCGGGGGTCCGGCCTTGTGCGAGTCGACGGTAGGTGGCCGGAAAGGAACGCTGAAGTGTACGTTTCATCCATTCTTCTCACCGTCGATGGATGGATCGTCCATGCCGGAACCCTCTGCTCCGCCTCCCACCCCGCCGGTTCCGCTGGCCGCGCTGCTGGCGGAGGGCTCGCTCGGCCTGCGCCTGATCGCTGGGCTGCCGGATGCCCGGACGGAGCGTGTGGCCGTCCACTGGGTGCACACCTCGGAGATGGCCGACCCGTACCCGTATCTGCTCGGGGGTGAGCTGCTGCTGACGGCGGGCGTGCAGCTCACGGCCGCGCACGCGGACACCTATGTAAGAAGGGTGGTCGAGGCGGGTGCGGCGGCGCTCGGCTTCGGGGTCGCGCCGGTGTACGACACGGTTCCGGACAGCCTGGTCGAGGCGTGCGGCCGGCACGGGCTGCCGCTGCTGGAGATCCCCCGGCGCACCCCGTTCACCACCGTGGCGCGCGGGGTGTGGCGGCTGATGGCCGAGGCCCGTCACCGGGAGCTGCGCCGGGTCACCGAGGCCCAGCAGGGCCTCGCTGCCGCCGCCGCCCGGCCGGATCCGGTCCCGGCGGTGCTGCGCCAGCTCGCGGTGCGGCTCGGCGGGCGCGCGGTGCTGTTCGCCCCGGACGGCGCGGAGTTGCACGCCACGGGCCGCGATCCGGCGCCGGGATCCCGTACGGCCCTGGCCCGGCTGGCCCGCGTGGTGAACCCGCCGGGCGCAGCCTCCCCGCCGGCTTCCGCCACCGACACCGTCGGCGGCGCGCGACTGGCCGCGTACGCGCTGGGCGGCGGCCAGGGCCTCGTCCTCGGTGTCGCCGCCGGAAGCCGGGAGGCCGGGGACCACACCGTCACGGGCGTGGCCGTCGTCCTGCTGTCGCTGCTCACGGCGCCGCACCAGGGCGCGGCGGAGGCCGCGCGCTCGGCGGCGCTCGTACGGCTGCTGCTGGGCGCCACGCCCACCGAGGCGGCGCCGCTGCTCGGCCCCGGGCCCTGGACCGTCGTGCACGCGCACGGCGGTGACACGCCCTTCGCCGCGTCGGCGCTCGCGGCGGCGCTCGGCAGCGCGCTGGCGGAGACGGACGGCGCGACCGTCCGCGTGCTCACCGACCGCCCGGTCGCCGCCCAGCCGGGCTGGACGCTCGGGGTGAGCGCCCCCGTCGGCCCCGCCGGGCTGGCGGAGGCCGACACCCACGCGGAGCGCGCGCTGCGCCACGCGGAGGCCACGCGCGCAGAGCTCGTGCACCACCGCGAGCCCGGCCCCGACGCCCTCACCGCGCTCGTACCTCCTGAAGAGGCCGCGGCCCACGCCCGCGCCCGCCTGGCCCCGATCGCCGGCTCCCCGGCGCTGACCGAGACGCTGCGCACCTGGCTGTCGCTGCACGGCAGTTGGGACCGTACGGCGGTGGCCCTGACCGTCCACCGCAACACGGTGCGCCAGCGCATCGCCCGCTGCGCGGCGCTGCTGAACGCGGACCTGGACGAGGCGGACGTCCGGATGGACCTCTGGTTCGCACTGCGGCGGCTGTGATGCCGCCGACACCCCACCTCTCTGGACACCCGTGCGAACCGCCGGGTAACTTTGACTGAGCAAGCGCTTAGCCAGTGCCCTCGGAGCGTGTGCTCGGCAGCGGGGCGACAGGTCGATACAGGAGGCTTCACGTGCGCCGTACGGTGTTCAACGAGGACCACGAGGCGTTCCGGGAGACCCTCCGCGCCTTCATCGAGGCCGAGGTCGTGCCCGTCTACGACGAGTGGTACGCCGAGGGCCTGGTCCCCCGCGAGTTCTACTACAAGCTCGGCGAGCTGGGCATCTTCGGTATCGAGGTGCCGGAGGAGTACGGCGGCGCGGGCGAGGAGTCGTTCAAGTTCCAGGCGATCGTCTCCGAGGAGTGCGCCCGCGCGGGTGTCTCCTTCGGAGGGTCCAGCGTGCATGTCGCGCTCTGCCTGCCCTATGTGAAGGCGTACGCCACCGAGGAGCAGAAGAAGCGGTGGCTGCCCGGCTTCGTGACCGGCGAGACCATGTACGCCATCGCCATGACCGAGCCCGGCACCGGCTCCGACCTCGCGGGCATGAAGACCACGGCCAAGCTCTCCGCCGACGGCTCGCACTACGTCCTCAACGGCGCGAAGACCTTCATCACCGGCGGCGTGCACGCCGACCGCGTCATCGTCTGCGCCCGCACCGCCCCGCCGAGCCCGGAGGACCGCAGGCACGGCATCTCGCTCTTCGTCGTGGACACCAGGTCCGAGGGGTACGCGGTCGGCCGCAAGCTCGACAAGCTGGGCCTGAAGTCCTCGGACACCGCCGAACTGTCCTTCAGCGACGTCAAGGTGCCCGTCGACGACCTTCTCGGCGAGGAGAACAAGGGGTTCTCCTACCTCGGCCAGAATCTGCCGCAGGAGCGCCTGGGCATCGCCTTCGGCGCCTACGCGCAGGCCTCGGCCGCGATCCGGTTCGCCCAGAACTACGTCCAGGACCGCACCGTCTTCGGCAAGACCGTCGCCTCC
Source organism: Streptomyces sp. NPDC060366 (assembly GCF_042725135.1). Classification (NCBI taxonomy): domain Bacteria; kingdom Bacillati; phylum Actinomycetota; class Actinomycetes; order Kitasatosporales; family Streptomycetaceae; genus Streptomyces; species Streptomyces sp. NPDC060366. The sequence continues at coordinate 121,764 of NZ_JBHXDC010000015.1, forward strand.
TTCCAGAACACCAAGTTCGAACTGGCCGCCTGCAAGGCCGAGGTCGACGCCGCCGAGGCCGTCTGCGACCGCGCCCTCGAAGCCCACGACGCGGGCGAACTGTCCGCCGCCGAGGCCGCGTCGGCGAAGCTCTTCTGTACGGAGGTCGCGCACCGCGTGATCGACAAGTGCCTCCAGCTGCACGGCGGCTACGGCTACATGAACGAGTACCCGATCGCCCGTCTCTACGCGGACAACCGCGTCAACCGCATCTACGGCGGCACCAGCGAGGTCATGAAGATGATCATCGCCAAGTCCATGGGCCTGTAGGGCCACGCGCGGCGAGCACACGGGGACACGATCGCCACCATGAACGCACTGGAGTCCCTCCTCGATCTGCTCGACCTTGAGCGGATCGACGAGGACATCTTCCGCGGCCTCAGCCGCTCGGCGGCGATCCCCCGCGTCTACGGAGGCCAGGTCGCCGCGCAGGCCCTGGTGGCCGCGGGCCGTACCGTCCCCGCCGACCGCCCGGCGCACTCCCTGCACTCGTACTTCCTGCGGGCGGGCGATCCGGGCGCGCCGATCGTCTACACGGTCGACCGGATCCGCGACGGCCGGTCCTTCACCACGCGCCGGGTCGTGGCCGTCCAGCACGGCCGGCCGATCTTCCACCTGTCGGCGTCCTTCCAGACGTACGAGGAGGGCCTGGAGCACCAGAGCGGGATGCCGCGGGCGCCGGATCCCGAAAGCCTGCCGACGGCGCGGGAGTTGCTGCCGCGGTACGCGGACCGCTTCGTCGACCCGTCCGTGGCCGACCGGCTGCTGGAGGCGCGGGCGGCGGTGGATCTGCGCTACGTGGACGCCCCGCCGTACGCCACGGCCGGGGAGCCCCGCGAGGCCCGCTCGCAGGTGTGGTTCCGCACGGTCGGCAAGCTCGCCGACGACCCGCTGCTGCACGTCTGCATGGCCACGTACGTCTCCGACATGACGCTGCTGGACTCGGTGCTGCTCGCGCACGGCCGGGGCGGCTGGGCGACCGGTGACATCGTCGGGGCGAGTCTGGACCACGCGATGTGGTTCCACCGTCCGTTCCGCGCGGACGAGTGGCTGCTGTACGACCAGACGTCGCCGTCCGCTTCGGGCGGCCGGGGACTCGGCCAGGCCCGGATCTACACCCAGGACGGGCGGCTGGCGATCTCGGTGATCCAGGAGGGCGTCATGCGCGTGCCCAGGGGGCGCGACTGAGCCGGCTTCCGCGCCCGGCCCCGTGGGGGCCTCGTGCGGGGTCTTCCGCGCGGCCTCGTACGGAGGTCCCGCGCGGGTCCGGTGCGCCGCCGCCGGGGGTACGCGGCGCGCGTCCGGCCTCAGACGGTGTTCGTGAGGCCCGCCTCGTTCAGCAGGTACTCCGTCATCGGGTCGTAGAAGCGGGGGTCCGTCACATGGTCGTCGAGCGGGACCGTCACCTGGAGGGTGCCCTCCGCCTCGCCGATGAACAGGGCGGGGTCGTTGCAGTCCGCGTAGCCGATCGAGTCGAGTCCGCGCTGGCCCGCGCAGCCCGCCCAGCCGTGGTCGGCGAGCACCAGGTCGGGCTGTGGTCTGCCCTCGCGCTCCAGGCCGTCCAGGATGGCCCGCATCGGCTCGGGCGAGTGGGTGTGCCAGAGCGTGGCCCCGCGCTCCAGCATCGCGACACCGGCGAACTGGAAGACCATGCCCTCGTCGGCCATGAGCCCGCCGGGGATCCGGACGATCTCGCAGCCCGCCAGCCGCAGCGCGTCCGCCGTCTGCCGGTGCACGTCCAGCAGCCCGCCGGGGTGGCCGGTGGCGAACAGCACGCGCTCCCGGCCCGCCGCCGCCTTGCGCAGCCGCGCCGCCATCCGCCCCAGGGCGTCGACGGTCAGCTCGGGGTCGATGGTGTCCTGGCCGTGCCGGTGCTCCGGATCGTCGCTGACTCCGCACCGCTCCGCCATCACGGCGAGCACGTCCTGCTCGTCGGTCCAGCGGTCGCCGAGCTCCAGGCCCAGCCAGAAGTGGCGGTCGCCGTTGGCGAGCTTGCGATAGTGGGAGAGGTTGTTGTCCCTGGGAGTGGCCACGTCTCCGGCGATACGCGTACGGACGAGGTGGTCGACGAGAGCTTCGCGGCTGGGTATCGGCATGAGCCCATTGTGCCGTCAGGTGTCCGCGCGATGCCGCTCGTCCCGGTGACTGGACGTCGCACCGATGAAGGAGTCCTTGTGCCAGCATCACCCGGTCCCGGCCGTCCCGTGGAGAACTTTGCCCTGCCCGGCGGGGTGCTCGACGGGGACGACACCTTCGTACGGAGGGAGTACCGCCTCGACGAGCGCCGGGGCACCCCGCTGGTCCTGGCCTTCTACCCCGGTGACGACACCAGTGTCTGCACCAAGCAGTTGTGCTCGTACTCCAGCGGTCTGGAGACGTTCACGGAGCTGGGGGCCGAGGTCTGGGGCATCAGCCCGCAGGACGTCGACAGCCACGAGGCGTTCGCCCGCAGGTACGGCCTGCGGATCCCGCTGCTCGCCGACACCGACCGCGCGGTGGCGCGGGCGTTCAAGATCGCCGCCCCCGGGATCGGACTGCGCCGCGCGGTCTTCCTGATCGCGCCGGACGGCACGCTGCACTGGAAGCATGTGTCGCTGCTCGGCGCGACGTTCCAGCCGGTGGAGACGCTGGCCGCCAAGCTGGCCGCGCTGAAAGCCTGATCGGCCCCGGCGGACTCACGGACGCGGCACGTCGTCCTCTTCACCGAGGGCGGCGAACGCGCCGTGCGCCAGGCGGCGCAGGAGCGTTTCCGCCACCGCCCGCCGGGGGGTGCCGCGGCCGTCGGGGCTCAGGTGCGGTGTCGAGTTCAGCAGGCCGAAGACGGCGTGCACGGCGCCGCGCGCGACCGGCTCGGGAACGTCCCTGTGGATCTCGCGGACGACGCCGACCCACAGCTCCACGTACTGCCGCTGGAGCTGCCGGACGAGTTTGCGGTCACTGTCTCGCAGCCGGTCCAGTTCACGGTCGTGCAGCGTGATCAGCGGGCGGTCGTCCAGAGCGAAGTCGATATGGCCGTCGATCAGCGAGGCGAGCACGGCCGCCGGGTCGCCGGTCGAGGCCGCCACACGCTTCCTGCCGCCGTCCAGGAGCCGGCCGCTGATGCCGACGAGCAGCTCGGCGAGCATGGCGTCCTTGCCCGCGAAATGGCGGTACAGCCCCGGCCCGCTGATGCCGACGGCCGCCCCTATCTCATCGACGCCCACGCCGTGGAAGCCGCGCTCGGCGAAGAGCCTGGCGGCCTCGTTGAGGATCTGCTCGCGGCGCGTCGGTGCCGCGGTCCTGGTGCCCATGGAAAACCATTCTAGACAGGAGGGTTAGCGGTCGTTAACCTGAGAAGGATACGTTAACGCTCATTAACCGTGCGAGGGAGCTCGATCGATGCAGCAGGCACCCGTGCTGGCGAGCGCCGCGGACCCGGCGTCCGACTCCTGGCGCGCCAACGAGGCGGCGCATCAGGAGCTCTCCGACGCTCTGCGCGCCCGGCTCACCGCCGCCCGGCTCGGCGGCGGTGAGAAGTCCCGCGCCCGGCACGTGGCGCGCGGCAAGCTGCTGCCCCGCGACCGGGTGGACACCCTGCTCGACCCGGGCTCGCCCTTCCTGGAGCTGGCCCCGCTGGCGGCGGAGGGCATGTACGACGGCCAGGCACCGGCGGCCGGGGTGATCGCCGGGATCGGCCGGGTCGGTGGCCGTGAGGTGGTCGTGGTCGCCAACGACGCCACGGTCAAGGGCGGGACGTATTACCCGATGACGGTGAAGAAGCATCTGCGCGCCCAGGAGGTCGCGCTGGAGAACAGGCTGCCGTGCGTCTATCTCGTGGACTCCGGCGGTGCCTTCCTGCCGATGCAGGACGAGGTCTTCCCCGACCGTGACCACTTCGGCCGGATCTTCTACAACCAGGCGCGGATGTCCGGCGCCGGCATCCCGCAGATCGCGGCCGTGCTCGGCTCCTGCACGGCGGGCGGCGCGTACGTACCCGCGATGAGCGACGAGGCCGTGATCGTCCGCGGCCAGGGCACGATCTTCCTGGGCGGCCCGCCCCTGGTGAAGGCGGCGACCGGCGAGGTCGTCACCGCCGAGGAGCTGGGCGGCGGTGAGGTCCACTCCCGTACGTCGGGGGTCACGGACCATCTCGCCGAGGACGACGCGCACGCGCTGCGGATCGTCCGCACGATCGTCTCGACGCTCCCCGAGCGCGGCCCGCTGCCGTGGAAGGTCGAGCCGGCGGAGGAGCCGAAGGTCGACCCCGCGGGGCTGTACGGGGCGGTGCCGGTCGACTCGCGCACGCCGTACGACGTCCGCGAGGTCATCGCCCGGCTGGTGGACGGCTCGCGGTTCGCGGAGTTCAAGTCCGAGTTCGGTACGACGCTGGTGACGGGCTTCGCCCGGATCCACGGCCACCCGGTGGGAATCGTCGCCAACAACGGCATCCTGTTCTCCGAATCGGCCCAGAAGGGCGCGCACTTCATCGAGCTGTGCGACCAGCGCGGCATCCCGCTGCTCTTCCTCCAGAACATCTCGGGATTCATGGTCGGCCGCAGCTATGAGGCGGGCGGCATCGCCAAGCACGGCGCGAAGATGGTGACGGCCGTGGCGTGCACGCGCGTGCCGAAGCTCACGGTCGTGGTCGGCGGTTCGTACGGCGCGGGGAACTACTCGATGTGCGGCCGGGCCTACTCCCCCCGCTTCCTGTGGATGTGGCCCAACGCCAAGATCTCGGTCATGGGCGGCGAGCAGGCCGCCTCGGTGCTGGCGACGGTCAAGCGCGACCAGATCGAGGGCCGCGGCGAACAGTGGCCGGTGGAGGAGGAAGAGGCCTTCAAGGACCCGGTGCGCGCCCAGTACGAGACACAGGGCAACGCCTACTACGCGACGGCGCGGCTCTGGGACGACGGGGTGATCGACCCGCTGGAGACCCGTCAGGTGGTGGGTCTGGCGCTGACGGCCTGCGCCAACTCCCCGCTTCCCCAGAAGGACAGCACCGCCCCCGGCTTCGGCGTCTTCCGGATGTGAGTGACAGATGACCACCAGCAGGACCACCCAGCCCATGACCGGCATGTTCGACACGGTCCTCGTCGCGAACCGCGGCGAGATCGCGGTGCGCGTCATCCGTACGCTGCGCGCGCTCGGTATCCGTTCCGTCGCGGTCTTCAGCGACGCCGACGCCGACGCCCGGCATGTACGTGAGGCGGACACCGCCGTCCGGATCGGTCCGGCGCCCTCCTCCGAGAGCTATCTCGTCAGTGACCGGCTGCTGGAGGCCGCGGCTCGTACGGGCGCCCAGGCGGTCCACCCCGGCTACGGCTTCCTCGCGGAGAACGCGGACTTCGCGCGGGCGTGCGCGGACGCCGGTCTCGTCTTCATCGGCCCGACCGCCGACGCCATCTCGCTGATGGGCGACAAGATCCGCGCCAAGGAGACCGTGGCGGCGGCCGGTGTGCCGGTGGTGCCCGGCTCCTCGGGCAGCGGTCTGACCGACGACCAACTGGCCGACGCGGCCAGGGAGATCGGGATGCCGGTGCTGCTGAAGCCGTCGGCGGGCGGCGGCGGCAAGGGCATGCGGCTCACCCGCCTGGAGTCGGCTCTGCGCGACGAGATCGCGGCGGCCCGGCGCGAGGCCCGCGCCTCCTTCGGCGACGACACGCTCCTGGTCGAGCGGTGGATCGACCGGCCGCGCCACATCGAGATCCAGGTGCTGGCCGACGGGCACGGCAACGTGATCCATCTCGGCGAGCGCGAGTGCTCGTTGCAGCGCCGCCATCAGAAGATCATCGAGGAGGCGCCGTCCGTCCTGCTCGACGACAAGACGCGGGCGGCGATGGGCGAGGCGGCGGTCCAGGCTGCCCGCTCCTGCGGCTACCGGGGAGCGGGGACGGTCGAGTTCATCGTGCCGGGCGAGGACCCGGACTCGTACTTCTTCATGGAGATGAACACCCGCCTCCAGGTGGAGCATCCCGTCACCGAGCTGGTCACCGGACTGGACCTGGTCGAGTGGCAGTTGCGCGTCGCCGCCGGTGAGCGGCTCCCCTTCACCCAGGAGGACATCACCCTCACCGGGCACGCGATCGAGGCCCGGATCTGCGCGGAGGACCCCGCGCGCGGCTTCCTGCCGTCCGGCGGCCGGGTGCTGTCGCTGCGCGAGCCGCGGGGCGATGGCGTGCGCACCGACTCCGGTCTGAGCGAGGGCACGGAGATCGGGAGCCTGTACGACCCGATGCTGTCGAAGGTGATCGTGCACGCCCAGGACCGCCCGACGGCGCTGCGCAGACTGCGGGCGGCCCTGGCGGAGACGGTGACGCTGGGCGTCCCCACGAACGCCGGCTTCCTACGGAGGCTGCTGGCCCACCCCGCCGTGGTGGCGGGCGAGCTGGACACGGGCCTGGTGGAGCGGGACGCGGACACGCTGGTGCCCACGGAGGTGCCGGCCGAGGTGTACGAAGCGGCGGCGGCGGTACGGGAGCGCGAGCTGGCCCCCGCCCCTTCCCCGGAAGGCGGCTCCGCAGGCGGCTGGACCGATCCCTTCTCCGTACCGAGCGGCTGGCGGATGGGCGGCATGACCGTGCCGGTCACCCACCATCTGCGCGTATCGGGACATGAACCCGTCACTCACCGGCTGCTCGGCACCGGCCCGTCTCATGTGGAGGCCGACCGGGTCACCGTCACCGTCGAGGGGATGACGCACACCTTCCACCGGGCGGCCGACTGGCTCGGCAGGGACGGCGACAGCTGGCACGTGCAGGACCACGATCCGGTGGAGGCGGCACTGCTCGGAGCCGCCGGCGCGGGCGGCGTCGACGCGCTCACGGCACCGATGCCCGGCACGGTCACGGTCGTGAAGGTGGCCGTCGGGGACGAAGTGGTGGCCGGTCAGGGCCTGTTGGTGGTCGAGGCGATGAAGATGGAGCACGTCATCTCGGCCCCGCACGACGGGACGGTGACGGAGCTGGACGTGACGGCAGGCTCCACCGTCGCCATGGACCAGGTACTGGCCGTGGTCGCGCCCGCCGCCGACCCGGCCGCCGCCGGAAGTGCCACGGCCGACCCGGCCGCCGCCGAAGGCACCGCCGTCATCCCCGCCGGCGCCGTCCCCGCTGCCGCCTCCGCCGTCCGCACAGCCGCATCCGCATCCGCGGCCGTCACGCCCGACACGGCTCCCGAGGAGGAGAAATGACGCTCCCCATGACCGTCATGGACGAGGGCCTGCCGACCCGGATCCGTATCCACGAGGTGGGCGCGCGCGACGGCCTCCAGAACGAGTCGACGATCGTCCCGACCGAGATCAAGGCGGAGTTCATCCACCGCCTCGCCGCAGCCGGGCTCACCACCATCGAGGCGACCAGCTTCGTCCACCCCGACTGGGTGCCTCAACTGGCCGACGCCGAGCGGCTGTTCCCGCTGGTGCGAGATCTGGAGAACGTACGGCTGCCCGCCCTCGTCCCGAACGACCGCGGCCTCGACCGCGCCCTGGCCCTCGGCGTCCGTCAGGTGGCCGTCTTCGCCAGCGCGACCGAGTCGTTCGCCAAGGCCAATCTGAACCGCACGCTGGACGAATCACTCGCCATGTTCGAGCCGGTCGTCGCCCGCGCCCGCGACGAACGGCTCCATGTCCGGGGCTATCTGTCGATGTGCTTCGGCGACCCGTGGGAGGGCCCCGTCCCGGTCGACCAGGTCGCCCGGCTCGTCAGGACCCTCGTCGACATGGGCTGCGACGAGGTGAGCCTCGGCGACACGATCGGCGTGGCCACCCCCGGCCATGTGCAGAGCCTGCTCGCCACCCTCATCGAGGAGGGCGTGCATCTGTCGAAGGTCGGCGTGCACTTCCACGACACGTACGGCCAGGCACTCGCCAACACCTTCGCCGCGCTCCAGCACGGAGTGACCACCGTGGACGCGTCCGCGGGCGGCCTCGGCGGCTGCCCCTACGCGAAGAGCGCCACCGGGAATCTCGCCACCGAAGACCTCCTGTGGATGTTGCAGGGCCTCGGTATCGACACCGGGGTCGACCTCGGTCTCCTCACCGCCACCAGCGTGTGGATGGCCGAACAGCTGGGGCGACCCAGCCCCTCCCGCACCGTCAGCGCCCTCTCCCACAAGGAGTCCTAGCCATGTCCCTGGACCACCGGCTCTCACCCGAGCACGAGGAACTGCGCCGTACCGTCGAGGCGTTCGCGCAGGACGTCGTCGCGCCCAAGATCGGCGACTTCTACGAGCGGCACGAGTTTCCGTACGAGATCGTGCGCGAGATGGGCCGGATGGGCCTGTTCGGCCTGCCCTTCCCGGAGGAGTACGGCGGCATGGGCGGCGACTACATGGCGCTCGGCATCGCTCTGGAGGAGCTGGCCCGCGTCGACTCCTCGGTGGCCATCACCCTCGAGGCGGGCGTCTCCCTGGGCGCGATGCCGCTGCACCTCTTCGGTACGGAGGAGCAGAAGCGGGAGTGGCTGCCGCGCCTGTGCTCGGGCGAGGTCCTCGGCGCCTTCGGCCTGACCGAGCCCGAGGCCGGCTCGGACGCGGGCGGCACGCGCACCACGGCCGTACGGGACGGCGACGAGTGGGTCATCAACGGCTCGAAGTGCTTCATCACCAACTCGGGCACGGACATCACCGGACTGGTCACTGTCACGGCCGTCACCGGCCGCAAGGAGGACGGCAGGCCGGAGATCTCCTCGATCATCGTCCCGTCCGGCACCCCCGGCTTCACGGTCGCGGCCCCGTACTCGAAGGTCGGCTGGAACGCTTCGGACACCCGCGAGCTGTCCTTCTCCGACGTCCGGGTGCCGCTGACGAACCTGGTCGGCGCGGAGGGCCGCGGGTACGCCCAGTTCCTCCGCATCCTGGACGAGGGCCGCATCGCGATCTCCGCGCTGGCGACGGGTCTGGCGCAGGGCTGTGTGGACGAGTCGGTGAAGTACGCGAAGGAGCGCCACGCCTTCGGGCGCCCGATCGGTGCGAACCAGGCCATCCAGTTCAAGATCGCCGACATGGAGATGCGGGCCCACATGGCCCGCCTCGGCTGGCGCGACGCGGCCTCCCGGCTGGTCCACGGCGAGCCTTTCAAGAAGGAGGCCGCGCTGGCGAAGCTCTACTCCTCGACGGTGGCGGTGGACAACGCCCGCGAGGCCACCCAGATCCACGGCGGCTACGGCTTCATGAACGAGTACCCGGTGGCCAGGATGTGGCGCGACTCCAAGATCCTGGAGATCGGCGAGGGCACGAGCGAGGTCCAGCGGATGCTGATCGCACGGGAGTTGGGGCTGTAGCCCCCTCCCCGGCGGGGTCGCCTTCGGCGCGCTGGGTGGGTTGCGGTGGTGGCCGGGTGCCGCTCCGGGGTCATGGCCGGACGGCATGATCTACGGCGCGTGCAGGGCTCGTTGGCCCCGAGGGAACCGGGCTCCCCACGCGCCACAAATCAGCCTGAGTGTCCGGCCACGACCCCTGCGCGTCCCCCTTCCAGCCCGCGGACCGGTGGGGTGTGAACAGCGCCCCGTGGCGGCGTGAGGGGGGCGGGGTCGCAGGAGGGGTGTGTTCGGACACTTGGGCTGATTTGTGGCGCGTGGACAAGATGGGTCAGCGGGTCCAACGAGCCCTGCACGCGCCGTAAATCACGCCGTCCGGACATACCCCTCCGGAGACCCCGAACCCCGACCCCGGCCAACGAACCCGAAACCCCCACACCCGCCGGACGGCCCCCCTCAGCGGTGCTCCAGCACGTTCACGACCCTCCCGGCCGGGTCCCGTACGAAGAAGCGGCGCACGCCCCACTCCTCGTCGCGCAGCGTGTGGACGATCTCCGCGCCGCTCGCCACTACGGCGGCGTACGCCGCGTCCACGTCGTCCACCTCGACGCTCATGTCGGGGACGACCGGCCCCGTCGCGTCCTCCGTAAGGAAGCTGAGCTGGGCGGTGGGGGCGGACGGTGGGGCGAGGGTCATGATCCAGCCCTGGTTCATGACCTCCTCGAAGCCGAGCAGACCGTAGAACTCCCGGCTCCGTGCCAGCCCTTCGGGCTGCACCTGGACGTTGGGCACGACTCGGCGGATCGACATCGCTGACTCCTGGGGAGAGGTGGGACGACCACCCCACTCTGCCCCGGACCTCGGACACCCGCCCCGTACGCAAAGGTAAGAAAGGTTAGGCTAACCTACCTGAACCACCCATCGGCCGGTCCTCGGCGCGTACGAAAGCGGACATCGACATGCCCAACGCCCTTCATTCGCCCCTCAGCCGTCGCGGCGTGCTCGCCGTCGGTGGTGCCGTCGGTCTCGGCGTCGCGCTCGCCGCCTGCGGGAGCGGTGACGACAAGAGCACGGACGCGGGCGGCGACGCGAAGTCGGGGCCGTGGTCCTTCAAGGACGACCGCGGCGAGACGGCCGAGTCCGGCGGCGTCCCGAAGAACATCGTCGCCTTCACCGGCACCGCCGCCGCGCTCCACGACTACGGGATCGAGGTCAAGGGCGTCTTCGGACCGACCACCACCGAGGGCGGCAAGCCGGACATCCAGGCGGGCGACCTCGATGTCACCAAGGTCGAGATACTCGGCAATGTCTGGGGCGAGTTCAACGTCGAGAAGTACGCGGCGCTCGCCCCGGACCTGCTCGTCACCACGCAGTGGGTCGAGGGTGAACTCTGGTACGTCCCCGAGCAGTCCAAGGACAAGATCCTCAAGCTGGCCCCGAGCGTGGCGCTCCTGGCGGCGGAGACCACCGTCCCCAAGGCGATCCAGCGCCACGCGGATCTCGCCGAGTCGCTGGGCGCGGATCTGAAGGCCAAGAAGGTGACCGACGCCAAGGCCAGGTTCGAGAAGGCGGCGGGCCGGCTGCGGGCGGCCGCGAAGTCCAAGCCGGACATCAGGGTGATGATCGGCTCGGCCAGCCAGGACCTGTTCTACGTCTCCCTCGCCAAGATGTCCGCCGACACCCTCTACCTCCAGGAACTGGGTGTGAGGTTCGTCGAGCCGAAGGTGAACGCCCAGGGCTTCTTCGAGGAGTTGAGCTGGGAGAACGTCGACAAGTACCCGGCCGACATCATCATGATGGACAACCGCTCCTCTGCCCTCCAGCCCGAGGCCCTGACGTCGAAGCCGACCTGGGCGCGGCTGCCCGCCGTCAAGGCGGGCCAGGTGATCGCCCGCGTGACGGAGCCGATCTACTCGTACGACAAGTGCGCGCCGATCCTGGAAGACCTCGCCGACGCCATCGAGAAGGTCAGGAAGGTCGCCTGACCCATGACGACCGCGACGCGCGGGACGGCGGCGGGCACCGCCCCGTTCCGCTTCTTCGCCCTCCAGGTCGTACAGACCCGTCGCCTCGGCCCGTCCCTGGTCCGCGTCACGTTCGGCGGCGACACGAGCCCCGGCAACGCGACGGGCGGTGCGGGGCTCACGGGCTTCGCCGCCGGCGGGCGCGACCAGAGCCTGTCCCTCTTCCTGCCGCGGCCGGGGCAGCCGGCGCCCGTGGTCCCGGTGGAGGAGGGTGAGGACTGGTGGGCGGCCTGGCGGGCGCTTCCGGAGGACGTGCGGGCCGTGATGCGCTCGTACACGGCGCGCGAACAGCGCCGCGACCCCGACGAGTTGGACATCGACTTCGCCCTGCACCCCGACGGCGGACCGGCCTGCCGGTGGGCGGACGACGCGGCGCCCGGCGACCGCGTGCTCGTCCTCGGGCCGGCGATCGCCGACAACACGGCGGTCCGCTTCCGGCCCCCGGCCGGTACGGACTCCGTACTGATCTGGGCGGACGAGACGTCCCTGCCCGCGGCCGCCGCGATCCTGGAGTGGCTGCCCGCCGGGACGAAGACGAGGGTCTGGCTCGACGTGCCGTACGCCGCCGACCGTATGGAGCTGCCGACGGCGGCCGACGCCACGGTCCACTGGCTGGCGCGCGACGAGGACGCGCCCTCGGCCCTGGAGGCGGTACGCGCCGCCGAACTGCCCGGCGCCTCGCCGTACGCGTGGCTCGCGGGCGAGGCGGGGACGGTGAAGGAGCTGCGGCGCCATCTCGTACGGGAGCGCGGGCTGGATCGCCGGCACGTCACGTTCGTGGGCTACTGGCGGCGGGGGCTGAGCGAGGAGCAGTTGCGGGAGGAAGCGGCGAAGGGCGAGTAGGCCCTGGCCGCGCGTACGGTGCGTCCGGTCGCCGTCAGGCAGCCGCTTCCATCACCGGGGCCGGGGCCGGAATCGGGGCCGGAACCGGGGTCGGGGGCGTCACGGCGTGGCCGCCCGCGGTCTGCCATGCGGCGGTGACCGCGGCGTGGGCCTGGGCCGTCGCGGTCGGCAGATCGCCCGTCAGCCGCACCGGGGCGCCGATGTGCACGCGAAGCTCCGGGCGGCGCAGCGGCGCGCTCGCCAGGCCCGTGAACTGTCCCAGGCCGCTGCCCGACATGATGCTCCGGGCCCCGGTCTGTCCGAGAGGCACGACCGGTGCGCCGGTGGCGGCGGCGAGGCGGGCGAGGCCGCTGCGGAACGGGTGGGGAGGCGTCTCGGTGTCGCTTTCGAAGTTCGGTATGCCGCCCTCGCCGTAGATGACGACGAGCCGGCCACGCGCGAGAGCGGCGGCGGCGTCCTCGAGGCAGGCGGCGGCACGCGGGTCGGCGCGGCGGACGGGCACGTGCCCGTCATGGGCGAGCGCGCGCCCGAGGAGCGGAACGCGCCACAGCCCGGCGGCCGCCATCACGACCGGCTCCACGCCCACCCGGTGCAGCGCGGCGAGCACGATCGCCGGATCGCTGAGCGAGGTGTGGTTCGCGGCGACGATGCTCCCGGGCGCCAGGTCGGCGGCCCCGTCCAGCGTGACCGTGAGGCGCCCGAAGAACGGCACCAGTGCGGCGGCTGTGCGGCTGAGCATGAGGGGCCTCCGGGGCTCCGGGGTGGACGGGGTTCATGGACGGCGTGCGGTCGCTCCCATGGTCGCCGGGAGCGCGGGCGGCGGCGTGAGTACGCGTACTCAACCGCCGACCCGCCCGCCGCACGGCCGCGTTCAGTCCTCGTCCGGGTAGCCCCACTCCACATCGATCGCGGCCGACGGCACGACGCCGTGGACCGCCACCGTCACGTCGCGCTCGAACGCGGTGCTCCACGCCCCGAACCCCCGGACGCTCAACGGCCATCTGCCCGTCGTCACCTTCACCGATATCGGCTCCCGGAACTTCCGGAGCCGCACATCGCGGTCGATCGAGTGCTCCCGCAGAACCTCCGCCAGCGCCGCCTTGACCGTCTCGGCCTGTTCGAGGGATTCGAGCTTGTCGACGCGGAGCGCGAGATGAATGTTCACAGACATGCGCCGCACCCTATCGAGGCCCGTCGTGAGGACTGTCGTGAGGCCCGGACGCCACCTTCACCACCGAGGTGGCCCCAGCCGCGCCGCGTCACCCTCGGGCCAGAGCGGGCGCCCGTGCTCGTGCACGGTTCCCTCACGGGCGCCCGCCTCCTACCACCGGTCCGCGCGGACGGACTCGGTCACTCGGCGGGCCACGGCACCACCGGTGAGCGGTAGTAGTCGATCCCCAGAGCCGTCAGCCGCGGGCCCTGCGCCGCGAGGCGGTTCTTGTACGTGTCCCAGTCCCGCGCCGACTGCGGGGACCAGCCGATCTCCGCGACACCCGGCAGCCTCGGAAACGCCATCTCCTCGATGTGGTCGCTGGTCGACAGGGTCTCCGACCAGAGCGGCGCCTCGACACCCAGCACCGCGCCCGGAGCGACACCCGCGTCGGCGAGATAGGCCGCGGGATCCCAGTCGTAGGAGCGGTCCACCTCCACCAACCCGGCCCAGGACTGGCCCAGTTGGGTGTTCCGGTCGTACTTCATGTCCAGATAGACCCGGTCGGCCGGCGAGAGGATCAGCTTCGTGCCGCCCTTCGTCGCCTCGGCGACCTGCGCGCGCTCGGCGGCGCCCGTGGCGTCGTAGCCCCAGTACTGCGCCACCGCGCCCTTCACCGGATCGGCGCCGGTCAGCTGGTGCCAACCCACCACCTTCTTGCCGTACTTGCCCACCACCGCCTGCGTCCGCCGCATGAACTCCACGTAGTCCTCATGGCTGGTGGAGTGCGCCTCGTCGCCGCCGATGTGCAGATATCTGCCGGGCGTCAGCGCGGCCAGCTCGCGCACCACGTCGTCCACGAAGTCGTACGTGATCTCCTTGGGCGCGCACAGCGAGCTGAAGCCGACGGCCGTACCGGTGTAGAGCGGCGGCGCGACACCGTCGCAGTTCAGCTCGGCGTACGAGGCGAGAGCCGCGTTCGTATGGCCCGGCATGTCGATCTCCGGGACGACTTCGAGATGGCGGGACGTGGCGTAACGCACCAGCTCGCGGTACTGGGCCTTGGTGTAGTACCCGCCGGGGCCGCCGCCGACCTGCGTCGAACCGCCGTACGTGGCCAGGCGCGGCCAGGAGTCGATCGCGATGCGCCAGCCCTGGTCGTCGGAGAGGTGCAGATGCAAGGTATTGATCTTGTAGAGCGCCAACTGGTCGATGTAGCGCTTGACTTGCTCGACACCGAAGAAGTGCCGTGAGACGTCGAGCATCGCGCCGCGGTAGGCGTAGCGCGGCTTGTCCGTGATGGTGCCGCCGGCGACCTTCCAGGGGCCGCGCTGCCTGCTGTCGCGCTCCACGGCGGCGGGCAGGAGCTGTCGCAGTGTCTGGACGCCGTGGAAGAGTCCGGCGGGCTCGCGGGCGGTGAGGGTGACGCCGTCCCGGTCCGACTCCAGGCGGTAGCCCTCGTCGCCGAGCGCGCGGTCGCGGTCGCCGGACACCAGCCGCAGCCGGATCCCGTCGTCGCCGCGGCCGTGATCACGGCCCCGGTCGCGGTGGTCGTCGGTGATCCGCAGGTCGTAGCCGGTGGAGGGCCGCAGCAGCCCCGCCAGATAGGTGCCGACGCTCCGTGCCTCGCGGGAGTCGTCGACCCGGATGCGGGTCGAGCCGGTGATGGAGTACGGCGTCCCGCCCGGCCGCACCGAGGCGGGCGCGGGGACGACGTCGCCGAGCGGGCGGACGGTCTGGGCGGCTCCGGCCGCCGTACGCCAGCCGCCACCGCCACCACCGCCTCCGCCGCCGCCCACACCGCCACCGCCACCGTCTCCGGGGTCCGCGCTCGCGACACCGCCGGAGGCGGCCAGGCACGAGAAGAGGGCGACGGCGACGAGCAGCGGCGCGCGCAGGCGCCGGGAGGCGGGTGACGTGGCCGGGGTGGCGGGCGCGCGGGACGCGAAAAAGGCGCGGGACGCGGGGGGTGTGGGGGATGTGGGGGACGTTCCGTGCTGTCTCACAGGCTTGCCCCTTCAGGGAAGTCAGGACTGTGGTGCGGAGCAACCGAACCTCCCCATCGGAACCCGACGCCCCGTCAGCGGTCAAGGTGTAGACCATTTCTCGGCGCCTCGATGGAAGAATCGGCGCATGGCGGAAATCATCCAGAAGGACGGCACCTGGACCTTCGACGGCGACGCGGTGCGCATAGTGCCCGGCAGCGACAAGCGCGTGAGTCTGCTGCGCAAGTCTCTCGGTGAAGTCGTCGTGCCGCTCCGGGCGTTGGCGGGCATCACCTTCGAGCCGGGCCGCAAGTCCGGGCGGCTCAGGCTGCGGCTGCGCGACGGCGCCGACCCACTCACGAGGGTCGCCGGAGGGAAGCTGGACGACGGCTCCGATCCGTACCGGCTGACCGTGGAGAACGACCGCGCGGGCGTCGCCGAGTACTTCGTCGACGAGGTGCGCAACTCCCTGCTGCTCGAGGAGGTCGACACGGGTCCCAGCGAGCGCTATCTGCTGCCCGGCCCCGCCCTGCCGATCACCATGGGCGCGGGCGACGGGACGGCCACCTTCGACGGGGAGGAGATCCGGCTGGAGTGGAACTGGAAGACCGAGGAGTCGAAGTCCTCGCGGGGAACCACCACCCTCTCGCTCGGCGATGTGGAGGGCGTGGAGTGGCGGCCGAGCGCCGGCATGGAGAACGGCTTCCTGCGCTTCCGGGTCGGCAGGGGCAATTCCCCGGCGCCCAAGTACGACCCGCACGCCGTGGAGCTGTACGGCTTCCGCAAGGACCCGCTGATGGCGCTGGTGGCCGCCGCCGTGGTGGCCCGGCTGCCGCACCCGAACGCGGAGGCCGCGCCCGCCCTCCTGGCAAAGAGGCCAGAGCCCGCCGACGCCGTGCCCGCGCCGGCCGCCGCGACCGCTCCCGTTGCCGCGCAGTCGAGTGGTGACGATCATGACGCGCTGCTGCGCAGGCTGCGGGAGCTGGGCGAGCTGCACCAGGCCGGGATCCTGACGGCGGAGGAGTTCACGACCGCCAAGCAGGCCGTGCTGAAACGTCTCTGAACGGCCTCTCGGGGGAGATCATGAACACTCCTGCCCGATATCGGGCAGGATTCTTGCAAAGAGCCCGATTCGCCCGCAGTATCTACGGGTGCTCGAACGCCGTTCACCCTCGTCCCACGACGACCTCGTCGACCATCTGGTCCGCAGCACCGCGCTCCCGCGCGGCGAGGCGGCCAGGGTGGTCCTGGACGTCCTGGCGTACTTCGACGAGACCACCGAGGAGTTCGTCCGGCGCAGGCACCGCGAGCTCCAGGCCGGCGGTGCCCAGAACCCGGAGATCTTCGAACGGATCGCGGCCGAACTGCCGCACCGCGCGGTGGCGCCGCCGGAGCTGTCCCTCAGACAGCTCCGGCGCATCGTCTACGGCTGAGCGCACCGTGGGGCCGCTCACCCGGCCTCATGACACCACTGGACATTGACGGAGGGGCAGAGACTGATATGTGCGGGATCGTCGGTTACATCGGAAGGCGTGACGTCGCTCCACTGCTGCTCGAGGGCCTGCAGCGGCTGGAGTACCGGGGCTACGACTCCGCGGGCCTGGTCATCACCGGCAAGGCGGCCGCGGGCAAGCCCGCGGCCCTGAAGATGGTCAAGGCCAAGGGCCGCGTCCGTGAGCTGGAGTCCCGCGTCCCCAAGCGCTTCGCCGGCACCACCGGTATCGCGCACACCCGCTGGGCCACCCACGGCGCCCCCAGCGACGAGAACGCGCACCCGCACCTCGACCCGGAGAACAAGGTCGCCCTCGTCCACAACGGCATCATCGACAACGCCACCGAGCTGCGCGTGAAGCTGGAGGCCGACGGTGTCGTGTTCCTCTCCGAGACCGACACCGAGGTCCTGACCCACCTCATCGCGCGCTCGCAGGCCGAGACGCTGGAGGAGAAGGTCCGCCAGTCGCTGAAGCTGGTGGAGGGCACGTACGGCATCGCCGTACTGCACGCCGACTTCGCGGACCGTATCGTCGTCGCCCGCAACGGCTCGCCCGTCGTCCTCGGCATCGGCGAGAAGGAGATGTTCGTCGCCTCCGACGTCGCCGCGCTGGTCTCCCACACCCGCCAGGTCGTCACGCTGGACGACGGCGAGATGGCCACCATCAAGGCCGACGACTTCCGTACGTACACCACCGAGGGCTCGCGCACCTCGGCCACGCCGACCACCGTGGAGTGGGAGGCCGAGTCGTACGACATGGGCGGCCACGACACGTACATGCACAAGGAGATCTCCGAGCAGGCCGACGCCGTGGACCGGGTGCTGCGCGGCCGGATCGACGACCGGTTCTCGACCGTGCACCTGGGCGGCCTGAATCTGGACGCGCGGGAGGCGCGCGGGGTGCGGCGCATCAAGATCCTCGGCTGCGGCACCTCGTACCACGCGGGTCTCATCGGAGCCGGGCTGATCGAGTCGCTGGCGCGGATCCCGGCGGACGCCGAACCCGCCTCCGAGTTCCGTTACCGCAACCCCGTCGTGGACCCCGACACGCTCTACATCGCCGTGTCGCAGTCGGGCGAGACGTACGACGTCCTGGCCGCCGTGCAGGAGCTCAAGCGCAAGGGCGCCCGCGTGCTCGGCGTGGTCAACGTCGTCGGCTCGGCGATCGCCCGCGAGACCGACGGCGGTGTGTACGTGCACGCGGGCCCCGAGGTCTGTGTCGTCTCCACGAAGTGCTTCACCAACACGGTGGTGTCGTTCGCGCTGCTGGCGCTGCATCTGGGCCGGATCCGCGATCTGTCGGTCGCCGACGGCAAGCGGATCATCGCGGGGCTGCGCAGGCTGCCCGCCCAGATCGAGGAGATCCTGGGGTCCGAGGCGGAGATCAAGAAGGTGGCGGAGGAGTACGCGGACGCGAAGTCGATGATGTTCATCGGCCGGGTACGCGGCTATCCCGTGGCGCTGGAGGCCTCGCTGAAGCTCAAGGAGATCTCCTACATCCACGCCGAGGCCTACCCGGCGTCCGAGCTGAAGCACGGACCGCTCGCGCTCATCGAGCCGGCGCTGCCGACGGTGGCGATCGTGCCGGACGACGACCTGCTGGAGAAGAACCGCGCGGCGCTGGAGGAGATCAAGGCGCGCAGCGGCCGGATCCTGGCCGTCGCGCACCAGGAGCAGCCGAAGGCCGACCAGACGATCGTGGTGCCGAAGAACGAGACGGAGCTGGACCCGATCCTGATGGGGATTCCGCTCCAACTGCTCGCTTACCACACGGCATTGGCGCTGGGCCGGGACATCGACAAGCCGCGCAACCTCGCGAAGTCCGTGACGGTGGAGTAGTAACCCGTCCCGGTGGAGGGGTAACTGACGCCGAGTCGGTACGGAAACGGATCCGCACGGCCGCTGATCCGTACGGCCGCGGGAGGCGGGGCTACGGGATGACCACGACGGGCCGTTGGGCCCGTCGTGCCAGCCGCCCCGCCACCGTGCCGAAGATGCGTCCGACGATGCCGTGCGTGGAGCCGACGACGATCGCGTCGGCCGAGTACTCCTGGCCGACCTCTTCGAGTTCGTGGCAGATGTCACCGCCGCGCTCGACGAGGATCCACGGCACCTCGGTGAGGTAGTCGGCGCAGGCCAGTTCGAGACCGAGGACCTCGGTGCGGTGGTCCGGGACGTCCACGAAGACGGGGGGCTCGCAGCCCGCCCAGACGGTGGTGGGCAGCCGGTTCGCCACATGGACGATGATCAGTGCCGAGCCGAGTCTGCGGGCCATGCCGATGGCGTACGCGAGCGCGCGCTCGCTGGAGGTCGAGCCGTCGAAGCCGACCACCACTCCGTGCCGGAAGGCGGGATCGCAGGAATGGCGTGTCTCTTCCGCCGCTTGCAGGTCCGACGCGGGGTCGGTCAGCTGCTCGCGGTCAGCGGGTTCGGGGATTTCGTGACCGGCCATCGATGTCTCGGCGAAGAGGGTCCTTGTGTGAAGGAGCAACAATTGACGTGGCAACGGAGCTGTGTCTGGGAATCATCTTCCCAACCCCTTACCCCCAAGGGTACGGCGACACTCCTCTTCTGCCCATGCGCCGCCGCGGCACACGCGGCGTTCCAGGGAGCATGCCCGAGCCCGTCAGGGATCGCAACGCCGGATGGCCCGTACACAGGGACGCGTACAGGGACACTCCAGGGGCCGCGCACCGGGACGCGAGGGGCGGGCCACCCGGGGGGTGGTAAGTGACCGGACGGCCGGACGCCTCGTTGATCATGGGTCCCCCGTGATGGCTGCGGTCACTCCAGTCACCACGGCCACCCTCGTCACCAGGGAGCTCACGTGTCCGTACGACCGCACCACCACGACTCCCCCTCGGGACCGGACTCCGCGTCGGCCGCCCCGGCCGCGTCCACCGCCTCCGTCACCTCCGCCGTCTCCACCCTCTCCGTCAATTCCACCGACTCCGCGAGCGATGTGGTTCGCTGGGCAGCGTTCAGTTGTCTGCTCGTACCCGTGGTGCTTGTCGTTTTCGGTACGTCTGTCGGCGGAGCCGCCGTACCGGCGCTCGGACTTGTCGCCGTGACGGCGGTCTGCCGGCTGCTGCTGCGCCGCTCGGAACGGACCGTCCGGGCCCGGCGTAACGGCGGGTAACGCCAAGTCCCGGGGGCGCGCCGGGGCGCGCGGCCACATGACTGACGTACGCCGGGGGACTGCCGCTTCCGGGCCCGCACACCCGTAAGTTTTCAGCCAACTTCACCCCTGCGACCGATCCTTGGTGAAATGGCCTGTCAACCCCCTTGCCACCAGGGCAGAGAGGTCCTTTCCGGCCGCGAACGGCCTACGGGGACGGGCCATGCGCGTGAGGCGCACTTCCCTGTGAGCCGCCTGAGTGGAACGCTTCGTGATCGAATGCTTCGCGCCAAGTTGCCTTGTCGACATAGCGCTGGATAGCGAACTTGTCACGCCGGCACCACGGGACACAGTAGATTCGATCATGAGTATCGAAGACTGGGGTCCCGTGCAAAACCGAGGGGAATCGTGCAGGAGCGAAAGACCCGACACGAACGGGGAGACGAGAACACCGAGGGGGGCTTAGCGCCATGAGCCAGGACTCCATTGCCGCACCGGAGTCAGCACGAAAGCTTTCCGGCCGCCGTCGCCGAGAAGTCGTCGCAGTGCTGCTGTTCAGTGGTGGGCCCATCTTCGAGAGCTCCATCCCGCTCTCCGTGTTCGGCATCGACCGTCAGGATGCCGGGGTCCCGCGATACCGGCTGCTCGTGTGCGGTGGGGAGGAAGGCCCGCTGCGCACCACCGGCGGCCTCGAACTCACCACGCCGTACGGCCTGGAGGCGATCAGCAGAGCGGGCACGGTGGTCGTCCCGGCCTGGCGGTCGATCACCTCGCCGCCGCCGCCCGAGGCGCTCGACGCGCTGCGCCGCGCGCACGAGGAAGGCGCCCGCATCGTCGGACTGTGCACCGGCGCGTTCGTGCTCGCCGCGGCCGGTCTGCTGGACGGCCGCCCGGCGACCACGCACTGGATGTACGCGCCGACGCTGGCCAAGCGGTATCCGTCCGTCCATGTCGATCCGCGCGAACTCTTCGTGGACGACGGCGATGTGCTCACCTCCGCGGGCACGGCGGCCGGAATCGATCTGTGTCTGCACATAGTGCGTACGGATCACGGGACCGAGGCCGCCGGGGCACTGGCGCGCAGGCTCGTCGTCCCGCCGCGGCGCAGTGGCGGTCAGGAGCGCTATCTCGACAGGTCTTTACCAGAAGAGATCGGCTCCGACCCGCTCGCCGAGGTCGTGGCCTGGGCGCTGGAGCATCTGCACGAGCAGTTCGACGTGGAGACTCTGGCCGCCCGCGCCTATATGAGCCGCAGAACGTTCGACCGCCGCTTCCGCTCGCTCACCGGCAGCGCGCCGTTGCAGTGGCTGATCACGCAGCGCGTCCTCCAGGCGCAGCGGCTGCTGGAGACCTCCGACTACTCGGTCGACGAGGTCGCCGGCCGCTGCGGCTTCCGCTCGCCGGTGGCGCTGCGCGGGCACTTCCGGCGTCAGCTGGGCTCGTCCCCCGCCGCGTACCGGGCCGCCTACCGGGCCCGCCGTCCGCACGGGGAACAGCTCGCGCCTGCGGCGGTGGAGCAGGTCGTGCCGTCGCAGTCGTCCCCGCACGCGCGGCGGACGGCGACGGCCACGGCGCCGTCCGGTTCCGCGACGGCCTCGTCGACGGTGCAGGAGCCGGTCAAGTCCTATTCGGAGGCTTTCGCCGCCGGCCAGGGCCGCCCGAGCCTGCCCGGTCAGAGGAGCGCACCGTAGGGTAAGGCGCATGAACGATCGAATGGTGTGGATCGACTGCGAGATGACCGGGCTCTCGCTGACGGACGACGCACTCATCGAGGTGGCCGCGCTGGTCACCGACTCGGAGCTGAACGTGCTCGGCGAGGGGGTCGACATCGTCGTGCGTCCCCCGGACGCGGCGCTGGAGACGATGCCCGAGGTGGTGCGGCAGATGCACACCACCTCGGGCCTCCTCGACGAGCTGGCCGGCGGCACGACCCTGGCCGAGGCCGAGGAGCGGGTGCTGGCGTACGTACGCGAGCACGTCAAGGAGCCCGGCAAGGCGCCGCTGTGCGGCAACACGGTCGGCACCGACCGCGGCTTCCTGCTGCGGGACATGCCGGAGCTGGAGGGCTACCTCCACTACCGGATCGTCGACGTCTCGTCGGTCAAGGAGCTGGCGCGCCGCTGGTACCCGCGCGCCTACTTCAACAGCCCGGAGAAGGGCGGCAACCACCGGGCGCTGGCGGACATCCGCGAGTCCATCGCGGAGCTGCGCTACTACCGTGAGGCGGTCTTCGTGCCGCAGCCCGGCCCGGACTCGGACACGGCGAAGGCGATCGCGGCGAAGCACGTGCTGTGAGCCGCGGGGTCCGCCGCCGGATTCACCGGGGGCGGTCCGCGGGCCCGCCGTAACTCGGGCGCGAGCACCCTCACGGACCCTGTACACTTTTTCTCGGCCGGTCGGGCAGAGAATTGACCGGGCATGGTGGGTATAGCTCAGCTGGTAGAGCACCTGGTTGTGGTCCAGGATGTCGCGGGTTCAAGTCCCGTTACTCACCCTGACGAAACAAGGGCCGGTTCGCGCGAGCGGACCGGCCCTTCGTCGTGTCGCCGCCCGGTCCCTTGACACCTCCCGTACGAGCGGGGACGCTCGACCCTCATGGGAGCGCTCCCATGTCCGTCCGAGGCCGGGTCCACCCCCGTCCGAGGCCGGTCCGAGGAAGGACGTCATGCGCACACACTCCCGCGCGTCCCGGCGGCTGGCGGGCCTGGTGACCGTCGTCGCGCTCGGGGCCGGGCCGCTGGCCGGCTGCGCCGAGGACCCGGCCGAGCCCTCGGGCAGCGCCGCGTACGACGGGGGCACGAGCGGCGGCGGGGGCGGGGGCGGCGGGACCACGCTCACGGTGGGCGTCTTCGGGGCCTTCGGCCTCAAGGAGGCCGGGCTCTACGACGAGTACATGAAGCTCAACAAGGACATCGTCATCAAGCAGACGTCCATCGAGCGGAACGAGAACTACTACCCGCAGCTCCTGACCCATCTGGGCAGCGGCAGCGGGCTCGCCGACATCCAGGCCGTCGAGGTCAACAACATCGCCGAGATCACCGCCACCCAGGCGGACAAGCTCATGGACCTGGGCCGGACCGAGGGCGTACGGAAGGACAGCTTCCTGCCCTGGAAGTGGTCGCAGGCCACCACCTCCGGCGGGAAGACCGTCGGCCTCGGTACGGACATCGGGCCGCAGGGCATCTGCTACCGCAGGGACCTCTTCGCCAAGGCCGGGCTGCCCACCGACCGTACGGCCGTGGGGAAGCTGTGGGCGGGCGACTGGCGGAAGTACCTGGCGGCGGGGAAGCGGTACAAGGCGCGGGCGCCCCGGGGGACGGTCTTCGTCGACTCGGCGGCCGGGGTGATGGCGGCCATCACCGGCGGGCACGAGAAGCGCTTCTACGACGCGGGCGGCAAGGTCGTCTACAAGACCAACCCGGCCGTACGGCAGGCCTGGGACACCGCCGCCGAGTTCGCCCGCGCGGGGCTGACCGGCAGGCTCCAGCAGTTCACGCCCGCCTGGGACCAGGGCTTCGCCAACGCGACCTTCGCGACCGTCTCCTGTCCGGCCTGGATGCTCGGCTACATCCAGGACAAGGCGGGCGAGGCGGGCCGGGGCAAGTGGGACGTGGCTGCGGCGCCCCGGCCGAGCAACTGGGGCGGCTCGTTCCTGACCGTGCCAAAGACCGGGAGGAACAAGGCGGCGGCGGCCAGGCTCGTCGCCTGGCTGACCGCGCCCGAGCAGCAGGCGAAGCTGTTCGAGAAGCGCGGCAGCTTCCCGAGCGCACGGGCCGCGTACGACCTGCCGGCCGTCTCCGGCGCGCGGCACGCCTACTTCGGCAACGCGCCCATGGGGCGGATCTTCGCCGACGCGGCGCAAGGCGTACCGGTCCAGATCGTGGGCCCGAAGGACCTGGTCATCGCCCAGAACCTCGCGGACATCGGCATGCTCCAGGTCGACCAGAAGGGCAGATCGTCCCGGCAGGGCTGGGACGCGGCGGTGAAGGCGATCGACAACGCGCTGGACCAGTGAGCGAGATGGCCGGCGTGGCGGGTGACGCGACCAGGGCGGTGCCCTCCGGGTGGGAGGAGGGCGCGGCGGCGCTCCCCGGCGGCGGATACGGCGACCGGGAGGACCGTGAGCGGCGGGAGGACCGCGAGCGGGCGGACCGGGAGCGGGAGCGGCGCGGCCGGTGGCACCGCTGGGACACCCGGTGGAGCCCGTACGCCTTCGTCGCGCCCTTCTTCCTCTTCTTCGCCGTCTTCGGGCTCTTCCCGCTCCTGTACACCGGCTGGGCCTCGCTGCACCGGGTCGAACTCACCTCGCCCGACGACATGGAGTGGGTGGGGCTGCACAACTTCTCGCGGCTGCTGACCGATTCGTTCTTCTGGAACGCCCTGCGGAACACCGTGACCATCGGGCTGCTCTCGACCGTCCCGCAGCTGCTGATCGCGCTGGGCGTCGCGCATCTGCTCAACCACCGGCTGCGTGGCTCGACGTTCTTCCGGGTGGCCGTCCTGACGCCGTACGCCACGAGTGTCGCGGCGGCCACGCTGGTCTTCGTCCTGATCTTCGGCCGCGACCACGGAATGATCAACTGGGGTCTGGGGCTGGCCGGTCTCGACGCGGTCGACTGGCAGAACGGCACGTGGACGTCCCAGCTCGCGGTCTCCACCATCGTCGTCTGGCGGTGGACGGGCTACAACGCGCTGATCTATCTGGCGGCGATGCGGTCGATCCCCGACGAGCTGTACGAGTCGGCGGCGCTCGACGGGGCCTCGCGGCTCCAGCAGTTCCGCCATGTGACGCTGCCGTCCCTGCGGCCCACGATCCTCTTCACCTGTGTCGTCTCGACGATCGGGGCGACCCAACTCTTCGGTGAGCCGCTGCTGTTCAACGGCGGCGCGGGCGCGACCGGCGGCTCCGACCACCAGTTCCAGACGCTCGGGCTCTATCTGTACGAGCAGGGCTGGGTGAATCTGCATCTCGGCCGGGCCTCGGCCATCGCCTGGGCCATGTTCCTGATCCTGCTGATCATCGGCGCGGTGAACCGGCTCCTCGCCCGTCGGCTGCGGAGGAGTTCGTGACGGAGAGCGGAGCACGGACATGGAGGGCGCCGCGCGGCGCCGGGCGGCACCGGCAGCAGCACCACCGGCACCGGCACGCGGGGCGGATCACCTACGCCGTGCTGACCCTGTTCGCCGCCGGCTCCCTGTTCCCCCTCGTCTGGACCGCGATCGCGGCGTCCCGCAACACCACCCGGCTGGCACAGACTCCGCCGCCGTTCTGGTTCGGGAGCAATCTCTTCCGCAATCTCCGTATCGCCTGGACCGACGCCAACATGGGTACGGCGCTGTTCAACACGGTCCTGGTGGCGGGGACCGTGGCCGCCGGGACGGTGCTGTTCTCGACGCTCGCGGGTTTCGCCTTCGCCAAGCTCCGCTTCCGGTTCAAGAAGCTGCTCCTGCTGCTGGTGATCGGCACGATGATGGTGCCGCCGCAGCTCGGCGTCGTCCCTCTGTACATGCTGATCGCCGAGCTGTCCTGGACCGACCGGCTCCAGGCCGTCGTCCTGCCCACGCTGGTCAGCGCGTTCGGGGTGTTCTTCATGCGGCAGTATCTGCTCCAGGCGCTGCCGACCGAGCTGGTCGAGGCGGCGCGCGTGGACGGGGCGAGCAGTTGGCGGGTCGTGTGGCACGTCGTCCTCCCGGCGGCGCGGCCCGCGATGGCGGTGCTCGGCATGCTGACGTTCGTGATGGCCTGGAACGATTTCTTCTGGCCGATCATCGCGCTCACGCAGAACGGCAACCCGACCGTGCAGGTCGCGTTGACGGGTCTCGGGCGCGGCTACATTCCCGACCAGTCGGTGATCATGGCGGGCGCGCTGCTCGGTACGCTGCCGCTGCTGCTGGCCTTCGTGATCTTCGGCAAGCATATTGTCGGTGGCATCATGACAGGTGCGGTCAAGGGCTGACCGCGCGTTTTCCTCGACCCGGAGCGCATCCATGTCCCTCAGTTTTCCGTCCGACTTCATATGGGGCACCGCCACTGCCGCCTATCAGATCGAGGGCGGCGCGCGGGAGATCGGCCGCACCCCGTCGATCTGGGACACGTTCAGCCACACACCCGGCAAGGTCGAGAACGGCGACACCGGTGACACCGCGGCGGACCACATCCACCGCCGGGCCGAGGACGTGCGCCTCATGGCGGACCTCGGGGTGAACGCGTACCGCTTCTCGGTCTCCTGGTCGCGCGTCCAGCCCATCGGGCGCGGCCCGGCCGTACAGCGCGGTCTCGACTTCTACCGCAAGCTCGTCGACGACCTGCTGGAGCGCGGCATCCGGCCCGTCCTCACCCTCTACCACTGGGACCTTCCGCACGATCTGGAGACGGCGGGCGGCTGGCCGGTGCGCGAGACGGCGTTCCGGTTCGCGGAGTACGCGCGGATCCTCGGTGACGCGCTCGGTGACCGGGTCGACCGGTGGGTGACGCTCAACGAGCCCTGGTGCAGCGCGTTCCTCGGGTACGCCTCCGGTGTCCACGCGCCCGGCCGTACGGACCCGGTGCTCGCGCTGCGGGCCGCGCACCATCTCAACCTCGGCCACGGGCTGGCCACCCAGGCGCTGCGGACCGTGCTGCCCAGACGGGCGCAGATCACCGTCTGCCACAACGCGGCTGCGGTGCGGGCCCGTTCGCAGTCGCCGGAGGACCTGGACGCGCGGCGCCGTATCGACGCGCTGGCGAACCGGATCTTCACCGGGCCGATGCTGTCGGGCGCGTACCCGGAGGACCTGTTCAAGGACACCGCGCGGATCACCGACTGGTCCTTCGTGAAGGCGGACGACGCGGTGACGATCCATCAGCCGCTGGACTGGCTGGGCATCAACTACTACACGCCGCACCTGGTCTCGGCCGCGACGGACACGGGCGCGGACGCGTCGCGCCGCGACAGCCACGGTCACGCGCACGGTGAGGGCGAGAAGTCGCCGTGGCCGGGCGCCGAGTCGGTGACGTTCCATCGGCCGCCGGGCGAGGTCACCGAGATGGGCTGGTCGGTCGATCCGACCGGGCTCTACGACGTGCTGATGCGGTACACCCGCGAGGCGCCCGACGTGCCGCTGGTGATCACCGAGAACGGCGCGGCGTACGACGACAAGCCGGACGCGCAGGGCGCGGTCCACGATCCGGACCGCATCCGCTTCCTGCACGGGCATCTGTCGGCGGCGCACCGCGCGATGGCCGACGGGGCGGATGTACGTGGCTACTTCCTCTGGTCGCTGCTGGACAACTTCGAGTGGGAGCGGGGTTACGGGAAGCGGTTCGGGGCGGTGCACGTCGACTACGAGACGCAGGCACGCACCCCGAAGTCGAGCGCCCGCTGGTACGCCCGCCTGACGGAGACGGGCACCCTGCCGGACCCGCCCGCGTAGGGCCTTGGTGTCGGGGCGCGCCCCGGCCGGGTGGGGGGTCGGGTGGGCCGGCCGGGACGCGGGGGGTGGCGACCGGTGGGGGACGGCAGCCGTGCGGTTCGTACGGTCTCGCGGCAGCACGCTAGCCGTCCCGATCCGGACAAGCCGCCGATAGCGGACGGGTGTCGGTGTTCTTGAGGCCCCCTTAAGGAACCATTGGGAGCGGATTAATGGTCCGCAGGCCGCAGGCCGCTCCCCCGCCGCCGCAGCCGGTGCCCGCGGCGCTCCCCCGTGGACCGCGCGGAGCGCCGCCCGCCGAGCCCGATCCAGATCCGTACCTCCGTGCCGCCGAGCACGGAGCGCCCGATCCGTACGTCTCCGCCGGTCGACTCCGCGACCCTGCGCACGATGTCGAGCCCGAGTCCCGTCGAGCCCTCGCGGGCCCCGCTGTTGCCCCGTACGAGCGCCGCCTCGGGGTCCGCGATCCCGGGGCCCGAGTCCGAGACGAGGACGATCACGGCGTCGTCGGCGTGGTGGACGTCGACGGCGAAGGCGGTGCCCTCCGGGGTGTGCCGGAAGACGTTGCCGAGCAACGCGTCGAGGGCGGCGGCCAGTTCGGGCCTGGCGACCGGGATGCGTACCGGGCGGCCGACCCCGGCCAGCCGTACCTTCCGCCCCTCGTCCTCGGCCAGCGCCGACCAGAAGTCCATGCGCTCGCGGATGACTTCGGAGACGTCGCAGCCCACGCCGGGTGTCGTCGCGCGGGTCTGCGGTTTGGCCTTGCGGGCCGTACGGATGATGGTGTCGACCTCGCGTTCGAGCTGCGCGACGGCCGCCCGCGTCTGGTCGGCGGCCGGACTCTCCCCCAGTGACGCGGCGTTGAGGCGCAGCACGGTGAGCGGGGTGCGCAGGCGGTGCGAGAGATCGGCGGCCAGTTCCCGTTCGTTGGCTAGGAGTTGGACCACCTGGTCGGCCATGGAGTTGAAGGCGATCGCCGCGGACCGCAGCTCCGTCGGGCCCTTCTCCGGGACCCGCGCGCCGAGTCTGCCCTCGCCGAGGTCATGGGCGGCGCCCGCGAGCCGCTGGGCGGGCCGCACCATCCGTACGCCGAGCCGGTCCGCCACGGCGACGGACCCCACGACCAGCGCGATGCCGACACCCGCGAGCACCAGCCAGGCGGTGGCGACGCCGTTGGACACCTCGTCCTCGGGGACGAACACCTCGATGATGGCGATCTTGCCGGTGGAGATCGCGATCGGCTGGAGCAGCGCGGACCCGCCGCTGACCTCGGCGATCGAGGCCCTGCCCAGTCGCTCGGTGGCGCGCAGGTCCTTCTGTGCCGCCCGGCGGGTGCCGATCTCCATGGGCAGGCCGCCCGGTTCGCCGGAGGCCGGCACATGGACGGCGAGCTGCCCCGTGTCGCCGATGGGGCTGGACCGGACGGCCCACTCCAGCTGTTCGCGGCCCTGGGCGATGGAGAGCACGGGGCCGAGGGTCGCGGCCTGCCGTTCGGCGTTGGAGAAGGCCCGGTCCTTGGCCATCTCCTTGATGACGAGACCGAGCGGGACGGCGAAGGCGAGCACGACCATCGCGGTCACCGCCAGCGAGACCCTGACCAGCGCCCATCTCATGACGAGGGCTCGTGCGCGCCGGGGCCGGCCACCGGCGCACCGGGGGCCGGCGGCTCCAGCTTCACACCGACGCCGCGCAGTGTGTGCAGATAGCGGGGCCGGGCCGCCGTCTCGCCCAACTTCCTGCGCAGCCACGACAGATGGACGTCGATGGTCTGGTCGTCGCCGTACGACTGCTGCCACACCTCGGCCAGCAGCTCCTTGCGCGCGACGACCACACCGGGTCGGCCGGCGAGGAAGGCGAGGAGATCGAACTCACGCCGGGTCAGATCCAGCCGCCCACCGTCGAGTTCGGCCTGGCGGCGCAGCGGGTCGATGGCGAGGCCGCCGACGCGGATGACGCGTGAGGGCGGGTCGTCGGAGGTGAGGGCCCGCGAGCGGCGCAGCACGGCGGCCATCCGGGCCGAAAGATGCTCCACGGAGAACGGTTTGGTGAGGTAGTCGTCGGCGCCGTCGTTCAACAGCCTTACGATCTCGGCCTCGTCGTCCCGTGCCGTGGCGATGATCACCGGTACGTCGGTGATCCCGCGCAGCATCTTCAGCGCCTCGGAGCCGTCGAGATCGGGCAGTCCGAGGTCGAGGATGACCACGTCGAAACGGAAATGGGCGACCTCGCGCAGTGCCTCCAGGGCGGTACCGACGCTCCGTACGGTGTGGGAGGCCTCGGTCAAGTGCCTGATGAGGGCGGAGCGCACGAACTGGTCGTCCTCGACCACGAGCACACTTGGCATGGGCGGCACCGTACGCCATTCGGGGGGTCCGGGGTCCGTCGTTCGGGAAGGCGGCCGGGACGCGGGACGGGACCGCGGGCGGTAGGGACAGACGTGGGGCGGGTGGTGCAGTATGGCCCCGATGCGCAGAGGACTCGTACATGCCATGGCGTGGACGCTCGCGACCGGGGCGGCGGTCACGCTGTCCTGGTGGGGCGTGCACACGGTCGTCGTGGGCACGGTGTACGACAGGCCCCGGGCACTTCCGATCACCGGGGACAACGCGACGACGCAGCGCGCCCGGCCGCAGTCCTCCTCGACGCACCGCCCGCCGAACCCGCCGCCCTCGCCCTCGTCGCCGGAGTCCCCGGCGTCCGCCGAGACCCCGGAGTCCTCCGGGACGCCGGACGGCAGGCCGTCGACGACCCCGCCCGCGGAGCCGCCCGAGAAGAACCCGCCGCCGGGTCCGGACACGGGCCCCGCCACACCGGGGAACGTGAAGAGCTATCCGGTCGACGGCGGGCGGGTGGTCTTCGATCTCGGCGCCCACTCGGCGGAGTTGGTCTCGGCGACGCCGGAGGCCGACTGGCAGATGCAGGTGTGGAAGCAGGACTTCTGGATCCGGGTGACGTTCACCCGGGACGACCGGGAGATCTCGGTCTTCTGCACCTGGCACGACTCGGCGCCGCGGGTACAGATCGACGAGCGGTAGGCGTCCTCGGCGCGCGGCAAGTCCCGCACACCGCCCCGGCGTTCAGTCGAACGTACCCGGCGGTGGCACGGGGGAGGGCTTCGCGTTCGCGTCGGTGA
Organism: Streptomyces sp. NPDC060366; assembly: GCF_042725135.1. Classification (NCBI taxonomy): domain Bacteria; kingdom Bacillati; phylum Actinomycetota; class Actinomycetes; order Kitasatosporales; family Streptomycetaceae; genus Streptomyces; species Streptomyces sp. NPDC060366. The sequence goes on from NZ_JBHXDC010000015.1 coordinate 152,191, forward strand.
CCACCGCCGCGCCGCCCGTGAAGTCCGTGAGCGACCGCCCGTGTTCCACCCGCCCCGGATGCGGATCGCCCGCGACCCGGCGCGTCAGCTCGGCGACCGGCAACTCCCGGTCCGACGCGAGGAGTACGGCGTTGCCGAAGCGCCGGCCGCGCAGTACGGCCGGGTCGGCGGCGAGCGCCAGTTCCGGGAAGACGGTGGCCGCCGTGGCGATCTGGGAGCGCAGATGCGCGAGCGGGGGCCCGTCGGCCAGGTTGGCCGCGTAGCCGCCGCCGGGCGCCAGCACGCGCCGTACGTCGGTGAGGAATTCCGTGCTGGTGAGATGCGCCGGGGTGCGGGCTCCGTCGAAGACGTCCGTGATCACCAGGTCCGCCCAGCCGTCGGGCATCTTGGCGAGCCCGGCCCGCGCGTCGGCGGAGCGGACCCGGATCCGGGCGCCCGGGTCCAACGGCAGTTCCCTGCGGACCAGTTCGACGAGGCGCGCGTCCAGCTCCACGATCTGCTGGGTGGACCGGGGGCGGGTGGCCGCGACGTAACGGGCGAGGGTGAAGGCGCCGCCGCCGAGGTGCACGACGTGCAGCGGGCGGCTCGCGGGAGCGACGAGATCGGCGACATGGCCGAGTCTGCGCTGATAGGGGAAGGAGAGATGCGTCGGGTCGTCGAGGTCGACGTGGGACTGCGGGGCGCCGTCGATCAGCAGCGTCCAGGCACGGGAACGCTCGCGGTCGGGCACCAGCTCGGCGAGGCCGCCGTCGACCGGCTCGGTGGCGGTGTCGTGCCCGGGTCCCGCCCCGGGGACACCTCGTCCACGTCGCCTGTTCTTCGCCGCAGGGTTCTTCGCCACCGGTCCATTGTCACCCGGCGGCGGTACGCCGCGGCGCGGGCACTGACCGCTGCCGGTGGTCGCTACCGGTGGCCGTCGGCCGCCTCGATCAGCCGGGCCGCCTCACCGAGGGCCTCCCGCAGCACCTCCGGGTCCGTGACCTCACCGGTGTCGGCGTCGGGCGGCAGCAGCCACGCGCCACCGGTGACGGGCGGCTCGGCCGGCACACGCAGCCCCCGGCCGGCCGTCTCCGTACACGCGCTGCCGGGCATGTCCCAGCCCGCCGCCGTGCCGGGGGGCACCAGGAACCCGAGGTTGTCGCAGTTGCCGTCGAGGACCACGGGCCCCACCGACGGAGTCTCACCCGCGCCGCGGCGCAGGATGTCGACGGCCTCCAGCCCCTGACGGGCCGGGACGGTCACCAGATCGCAGGGCACACCACCGTGGCACCCGCCGGGGGCGCCCGCCGGCGACTCGCTCGCCTCGGCCGAGGGTCTGCGTCGAGCAGCCGCCCATGAGCCGTCACTGGCCTTCATATCGACCTCCAACTTCAACAAGGGAACCCCTCCTCGTCGAGTGGAGACACGTTGTGCGTCTCCGCATGGTTCAACGCGTCGGGGCGTCAACAGCAACGGCGTGAGTCCGCCGCAAAGGATGGCAGTTCATGGCAGATCGTGGGTGAGATATCCGGTTTGTAGCCAAACACCGTGTAGCCAACTCGTCACAGCCGGTACGTTCTTGGACGCCGGACCGCCGGAACGCGCGTACACCGGCGACGAGGTGAACAGGCACGCAGGACCAACGTGTCCCAAGAGAGGTCTCGGCCATGGTGTCGACCCGGGCAGTTCCCAATCTCACTTTCCGCCGGCTGCGCGGCCGTCGCTCGCCGGGGGAGTTCGCGGCGGCCGTACGAAGGGCCGCCCGGGAGATCGGTGAACAGGTCGCGTGCGACGCACGTTATATCGGACGGGTGGAGGCCGGCGAGATCCGCTGTCCCAACTACGCGTACGAACGCGTCTTCCTCCATATGTTCCCCGGTCTCACCCTGGCCGATCTGGGCTTCTCGGCTCGCGACACCGTGCGCGGCCGGGCATCCAGAACCAAGGCCGACGCCTGCCCGGCGCCGGCCCCCGTCCCGAACCCGACCCCGGTGTGCAGCGACACCGGTGACACCAGCGAGGAGAGCGACGTGCTGCGTCGCGCATTCATGACGAACGGCACCGCGACGATGGCGGCGGCCTCTCTCGGCCTCGACATCGGCGGTGCGCCCGTCACCGCCGCGACCGTCCCCCGGCAGGTGGGCGAGGCCGAGATCAGCGCCCTGGAGGAGGCGGTACGCCGGATCCGGCTGCTGGACGACCGGCACGGCGCCGACGGGCTCTACCGGCGGGCGGCGCAGCCCCTGCGGACCGCGTACGCGCTCCTCGACGCGGGCACCGCGACCCGGAGCTCGACGGCCGACCGGCTGCACGCGAGCGCCGGCGAACTGGCGATCTCGGTGGGCTGGCTGGCCCACGACTCGGGCCGGTTCGACGACGCGCGCTCGCACTACGCGGAGGCGCTGGCGACCGCACGGGTCGCCGGAGATCCGGCACTTGAGGCGCACGCGTTCTGCAACACGTCGTTCCTGGCGAGGGACGCGGGCCGGCACCGTGAGGCGGTACGCGCGGCGCAGGCCGGACGGCGTGCGGCGACGGAGCTCGCCTCGCCGCGGCTGCTGTCGCTCCTCGCGCTGCGCGAGGCGGGCGGCTGGGCCGGGCTCGGGGACCGTACGGGCTGCGAGCAGTCCCTCGGACAGGCGCACACGTTCTTCGAACGCGGTCCGTCGCACGACGACCCCGAGTGGATGTCGTTCTTCGGCGAACCCGAACTGGAGGTGCTGGAGGCGCAGTGCCGGGCGGCGCTGGGCGACTGGTCGACAGCGGCCCGCCACGCGTACCGGGCCACGGTCCTCCAGGACCCGCACTTCACCCGCAATCTCGCGCTCTACCGGGCGGAGTTGGCCTCGAACCTGGCGCGCGCGGGCTTCCTCGACGAGGCCGCCGCGGCCGGGCACCAGGTGCTGGACCTGATGGACGAGGTCCAGTCGTCCCGTATCCAGGGCATGCTCGCGGGCATGGTGCGGGTGCTGCTGCCCAAGCGGCGTACGGCGGAGGTGAGCGGCTTCCTGGACCGCCACGCGTCGACGGCGGCGACCGCGCGACGGGCCTGACGCCCGCTCGGCCTACCTGGCGAGGTGCCCCGTGTCGTTCCAGATGTCGATCGCCGGCGCCCCGTACGCCCAGTCCAGGACCGACAGTGACGTGGGCGCCAGCCGGATCCGGGAGGCGAAGGACACGTCCTCCCCCAGCCAGCGCGCGCCGATCGCGCGCAGGATGTGGCCGTGCGCGAAGACCAGTACGTCACGGTCGGCCGAGCGCGCCCAGTCCACGACCTCGTCGGCGCGCGCGGCGACCTCGGCCAGGGTCTCGCCGTCGGGGACACCGTCGCGCCAGATGAACCAGCCCGGCCGCACCGCCTGGATCTCGGCGGGGGTCATGCCCTCGTACGCGCCGTAGTCGAACTCCATCAGCGCGTCCCACTCCCGCGCCCGGCCGCCGAACCCCGCGAGTTCGCACGTGTCGCTCGCGCGCAGCAGCGGGCTGGTGCGGATCTCGGCGTCGGGCAGACCGGACCACGGCCCCCGATGCAGCCGCTCCCCGAGCAGCTCGGCGCCCCGCCTGCCCTCGTCGAGCAGTGGGACATCCGTCCTCCCGGTGTGCCTGCCGGACAGCGACCACGCCGTCTGACCGTGCCGGGCGAGGAGGATGCGCGGTGCCATGGGAGCTCTCCCTGAGGTTCACAACAGGTGCCGTCCCATCATCCCGTACCTGAACGGAGGGCAACCTCCGGGACGATCTCGGCGTCCCAATGGGCAGCCCACGGTGAGGCCGACGAGCTTCCGTCGCAGCACCGGGGTCCGTAGGGGGACCCCTCGCATGCGTGCGATCGCCTACACCGTACGGTTGAACGTCGGCGGAAGGCCGCGTAAATACATGAGGGAGAGCGTCCGGATGCCGCAGATCGTCCATGCGCGCACCGCCCACCGGCCCCGCTGGTGGGCCGAACTGCTGCTCCTGGTGGTGGTCTACGGGGCGTACTCGGCCGGCAGACTGCTGGCGCGCGGTGACGTGTCGACCGCGGTGGACCACGGCCTGGCGATCCTGCGAATAGAGAAGGCGTTCTTCCTGAACGCCGAACATCCGCTCAACAGACTCTTCACCAGTACGCCGGCCCTCGGCATACCCGCCGACTTCGCGTACGCCTCCCTGCACTATCTCGTCACGCCCGCCGTGCTGATCTGGCTCTTCCGCCGCCGCCCCGCGCGGTACCGCGCCGCCCGGACCTGGCTGATGCTCTCCACACTGCTCGGCCTGATCGGCTTCACCCTGCTCCCGACCTGCCCGCCGCGGCTGCTGGACGCGTCGTACGGTTTCGTCGACACGATGGCTCAGTACAGCTCGTACGGCTGGTGGGGCGCCGAGGCGAGCGCGCCGCGCGGACTGGGCGGAATGACCAACCAGTACGCCGCGATGCCGAGTCTGCACGTCGGCTGGGCGCTGTGGTGCGGGGTGCTGCTGTGGCGGCACGGCAGGACGCCGCTGATGCGGGTCCTCGGCATCGTCTATCCCCTGCTGACCGTGATCGTGGTCATGGGGACGGCGAACCACTACTTCCTCGACGCGGTCGCCGGCGGCCTCGTGATGGGGGCGGGCGCGCTGCTGACGGCGCCGGCGCTGCGGGCCGCCGACCGGGCCTGGACGCGCGCGGCCGACCGGTACGCGTTCGTGGGAAGGCTCACGCGGCTGCCGGTCGTGGCGGGAACGGGATCGGTGCCCGGGCAGCGGCGTCAGTCCGTCGCGGTCGCGAAGTCCACGGTCGTGACGTCAGCGGTCGTGACTTCCACGGTGGCGAAGTCCCCGGCAGCGAGCTCCCCAGGCAAGGCCTCGGTGGCCAAGTCCCCGGTCAAACCTCCGAATGTCAGTGACGGATGCGAGACTTCCGCGGGTGAGCGATTCCCCGGGCAGCGCACCCGCACCAACAGCAGCACCGGCACCCCCGGCAGTAGCGGAGCCGCGACCGACGACGCTCCGGCAAAGACTCGCTGAGCTGCGCGGACCGGACGTCGCGCCGCATCCGCTGGACGCCCGCGCGCTGGCCGCCCTCGCCGCCAATCCCGGCTGCGGACGCCGTGCGCTGCTGGACGGCGCCGGGGTCGACAAGACGGCGCTCGCCGCGGCGCTCGGCTCCCCCGCGCCGTTCGGACAGTCGCAGTTCGCCTTCATGCGCGGCAACGCGTTCGAGGCGCGCGTCAAGGCGGACGGCGGCACGGAGTTGATGCGGCTGCTGCACGAGCGCATGGGCGCGGGGTCGCCCGCGCCCGTGCCCGGTGAGGTGCGGGTCCCCGCCCTGTCGGCGGCCGGTCCCGAGGGGCGCGCGGCGCGTACGGCGCTGGCGCTGCGCGAGGCGACCGGCGCCGCCGCGGAGTCCGCCGCGTGGACGCTGCTCGTGCACCCGCTGCTCGCGCTGGAGGTGGCGGGCTCGCCCGCCTATCTGGAGCCGGACGCCGTCGTGGTGCATCCGGACGGCAGGTGGACGGTCGTGGAGATCAAGTCCTTCCCCATGATCGACAGTTCGGCCGACGCGTCGAAGGTGGGCGCCGCAGCGCGGCAGGCCGCCGTGTACGTGCTGGCGCTGGAGCGGGTCGCCGACCGGTTGACCGGCGCCCGGGTGGACCACTCGGTGCTGCTGGTCTGCCCCAGGGACTTCTCCAACCTGCCGACCGCGTCGGTCGTCGACGTACGCAAGCAGCGGTCGGTGACCCGGCGGCAGCTGACCCGGCTGACCCGCATCGAGGACATCGCGGCGACCCTGCCGGAAGGCACCAGCTTCGATCTGGAGCGGTGTTCGCCCGCCGAGCTGACGGCGGCGGTCGACGCGGTGACGGCGGCGTACGCGCCCGAGTGTCTGGCGGCCTGCGAGCTGGCCTTCCACTGCCGGGGCCGGGCGCGCTCGGCGGGGGCCGTGGAGGCGCTGGGACGGGGCGTACGGGGCGAGTTGGGGGGCCTGACGACGGTCGGCGCCGTCCTGGCGGCGGCGCGCGGCGAGACGGCGCCCGAGGCCGCCGACGACGATCCGACGGTGGTGGCGCTGCGGCGGGCCGCCGCGCTGCGCGCCGAGGCGCTGGAGTCCGTCCCGGAAGGCGCGGTCGCCGGATGTCGCTGATCAACACACTGGCCCGGCTGGAGGCGGTGGAGAGCGGTCGCGCGCAGCCGCTGGCCACCGTGTGCCACCGCCGGCTGTCGGCGCGCCCGCTCGTGTTCGTCCCGCTCACGACGGCCGGTGAGGCCGGTGCCCCGCTGGGCGCGCTCGTGGGTACGGACCGTGATTCGCCCCGGCTGCTGACCGTGGCGCAGCCGCGCGACCGCGATCTGCGCTTCGCGTTCCTCGCCGATCTGGCGGAGGTGCTGCTGCCTCATCTGGACGCGTACGCGGACGACGTGGAGCCGGCCGAGCGGAACGAGACCGACCCGGAGACGGGCAAGCGCGTCAAGGTCGCGGTCGATCTGTGCGTGGACGCGCCGCAGTTGATCGTGCCGAACCGGCCGGGTGTGGACTTCGTACGGCTGCTGGGGCGCTCGATGCGGTTCCGGCGTACGGCGGATCAGGACCCGGACACGCCGTATCCGGCGCCCGCGCGCGTGCCGCTGCTGGGCCGCTGGCTGACGCACTACGGGGAGCGGGCGCGGGTGCCGGGGTCGTCGCTGCTGCTGGCGGCGACCGATCTGCTGAACAGGCACTGGGCGACGGGGCAGTCCAACCTGGAGGACCAGCATCTGGGGGCGCTGCTGGCCTGGATCGACCCGCCGCAGGACGGCGGTTCGGGCCGGGACGCCGCGCTCCGTGCGGAGACGGCACGGGACGGCCGTGGCCAGTTGCTCTGCCCGCCGGCGGGTCCGGCGACGGACCCGGCGTTCGACAACAGGCTGCTGGCTCCGGCGATCGACGAGTACGACCGGGCGCGGCAGTCGCTCGGGGCCGCGGAGGACGGGCCGGGCGCGGACGAGCAGTTGGGGCGGCTGACCAGGGCCGAGCGGGAGATCCGGGCGCTGCTGGAGAGCCAGGCGCGGCCGACGTGGGACGCGGTGTGGCGTGGGCTCGACCTGCTGCGGGAGCTGCCGGAGGGGGCGCGGGTCGCCGACCGCTGGACGCGCGACCGCTGGTCGTTCACCGGTCACCGTGACCGGGTGCGCTCCGGCGAGCCGCCGCAGCCCCGGCACGACGACGCGGTGACGGCGGCGCAGAAGCTCGCCTCGCGGGAGACGGCGCAGGGGCAGTTGGAGGCGCAGGAGGCGCTGGACGACCCGCTGGTGCTGGCCGGGCGCAGGCTGTCGGGGGAGGCGTTCATCGGCGAGGTCACGGACGTGGTGATGGCCTACAGCGAGGGCAAGCGTCCCGGCCCGCGCCCGCTGATCACGCTGTACTGCGAGGACAGTCCGCAGCTCGGCGAGCGCACGAAGGTCTACCGGTCGCTCGACGGCAAGCCGCAGTCGGCCGAGTTCGTCGGCTGGGACCCGGCCGGGGACGGCACGCTGGTGGTGCGGCTGACGGACCGGATGGGCCGTGGCAAGGAGCCGGCCGAGGGGTCGCTCCCTCAGAAGGGCGACCGGATCGCCTGGACCTTGTTCGAGCACGACCAGCGGGGCGGGCCGAAGCTGCCTTCCACGGAGGAGACGCCGTGGACGCACGGGGGTCCGCCGGGCGTGGAGGGGGCGGGTGCGGGCGCCGTCACGGCTGCGGTCGCGGTCGTCGCCCCGGACACCGCAGCCGATGGCGCCGGTGAGGCGCCACCGCCGCTGCCGCTCCCTGATCCGGTGACCGAGGAGGACTTCCTGTGACCGCCGCCATCGCATCCGACCGGGCCGGCTTCGATCCCGGAGCCGAGGCCACGCGGGCCACCGACGCGATCCTGTACGACACGTTGCACGGCGCGTACCGGGGTGTGGTCGTCGACTCGCCGCCCGGCGCGGGCAAGTCGACGCTGGTGGTGCGCGCCGCGCTCGAACTGGCCTCGGCGGGGAGGCCGTTGATGGTCGTCGCGCAGACCAACGCCCAGGTCGACGATCTGGTCACGCGCCTCGCCGAGAAGGCACCCGGCCTGCCGGTGGGCCGGCTGCACAGCAACGACCCGGATCCCTACGACCCGTCGCTCAACGAGCTGCCGTCCGTACGGAAGTCGGCGAAGGCGGGTGATCTGGCGGGCCTCGACGTGGTCGTGTCGACGGCGGCGAAGTGGGCGCATGTGCAGGGCGTCGAGCCGTGGCGGCACGCGATCGTGGACGAGGCGTACCAGATGCGTTCGGACGCGCTGCTCGCCGTGGCCGGCCTCTTCGAACGGGCGCTGTTCGTTGGCGATCCGGGCCAGTTGGACCCGTTCAGCGTGGTCGGAGCGGAGCAGTGGGCGGGGCTGAGTTACGACCCGTCGGCGAGCGCGGTCGCCACTCTCCTCGCGCACAATCCCGAACTGCCGCAGCACCGGCTCCCGGTGTCGTGGCGGCTGCCCGCGTCGGCCGCGCCGCTGGTGTCGGACGCGTTCTACCCGTACACGCCGTTCCGCAGCGGTACGGGCCCGGCGGACCGGCGCCTGACCTTCGCCGTGCCCTCCGACGGCTCGGGCCCGGACCGGGTGGTGGACGAGGCGGCGGAGTCCGGCTGGGGTCTGCTGGAGCTGCCCGCGCGGCGTACGCCCCGTACGGACCCCGAGGCCGTACGGGCGGTGGCCCTGGTCGTCCGCCGGCTGCTGGACCGGGGCGGCGCGACGGTCGGCGAGCGCGGCCCGGACGCGGCGCCGCTGACGGCCGACCGTGTGGCGGTCGGCACGGCGCATCGCGACCAGGCGGCGGCGATCCGCGCGGCTCTCGCGGAGCTGGGTGTGACGGGTGTGGCCGTGGACACGGCGAACCGGCTCCAGGGCCGTGAGTTCGACGTCACGGTCGTCCTGCACCCGCTCTCGGGCCGCCCGGACGCGACGGCGTTCCATCTGGAGACGGGCCGCCTGTGCGTGCTCACCTCGCGGCACCGCCACGCGTGCATCGTGGTCTGCCGCGCGGGCGTCCCGGAACTGCTCGACGAACACCCGTCGACGGAGCCGGTGCAACTGGGCGTGACGATCAAGTTCCCCGACGGCTGGGAGGCGAACCACGCGGTGCTCTCCCACCTCTCGGAACACCGTGTGCCCTGGCAGCCATGAGCCCGGGCGGAGTCCGGCACGCCGCCGGAGGCGGCCCAGGGGCACGGTCGTGAGGCCCCCTTGCGCGGGGCGGGACAATGGACGGTGGCCGAAAGGGCACGCACGACATGACACACGCCCCCACCAGGAGCAGCAGGAGGAACACATGGCGGAATCCGAGTCGAGTCAGCGACGGCTGCGGCCCGCTCCGCTGCTGTTCGAGCCCTCCGAGGCGGCCTCCGATCCGGAGCACTTCTTCGACCTGGAGTCGATCGACGACCCCGGCGCGCTGCTGGACCGGGCCACCGAGCTGACGCTGGCCTTCCGGGCGGCGACCGACCGGGCCGTGGAGTTCCAGGCCGTCGCCGCCGCGCAGCTCGCCGATCCCCGGCGGTTCGACCGGCTGACGCCCGCCGACATCGCCGAGCGGGCCGAGTGGACCGAGGACTACGCGAAGAAGATGGTGGAGTTCGGGCGCGATCTGCTGCGCAACGGGCGTACGCCCGGGGAGTGAGCGGACCCCTCCGCGACGCGCCCGCCCGTCTGGCATATGCCGGGCCGCAGGTTACGCCCTCCCGCCCCACCCTGTCCCGATTTCACGCAACTCCCCGGAACGGGACAGTTACTCCAGGTAGACCTGGTCGTCATGAGCGCATGGCTGCGAGATGAATCCCCTCTGAGCCCGGGTGCCTGCGACGACGAGCGCCGGACCGACGTCTTCACCTACCTCCGCGAGGAAGGGCGCCACCACACCGCGCAGGTCACCGCCGCCGGCGCCGGATGGCTCGCCTCCGCGGGGCCGTACCCCCGCTCCACGCTCTCCCTCTGGGAGGCCAGGCCGACGGCCCCCGGCGTGCTGCCCTGCGGCGTCCTCTTCGACGTGGTGAACGTGCCCGCCGTCTTCGGCAGGCGCATGCTCGACCGGCTGTGGTCCGACGGGCCGGGCTCCGGGCCCGTCGCCACGCACCGGGGCCGGATGATGCTGTTCGCGGCCCCCGGCACCGCCCAACGGCTGCCCTCGCTGCTGTCCTGGGAGGAGTGGGGCCGCTCGGCCCCCGAAGGCGCGCCGCCGACCGTTCCGCCGCTGCTCTGCCACGGCTCCGGCGACGCGGTGACCGTGCCTTCGCTGGTCCCCGCCGTCGGACCGGCGCCGCGCTGGGTGGTGGCCCCCGACACCCGTCATCCGTGGCTGCCGGGGCCCGACGTCCTGCTGTGGGCCTGCGTACGGGCGAGCCGTCCCACCCTGCGGACCGCGGTCGCCCGCCCCCGGAAGGGCTCGGTGACCAGCCTGCCGGGTACCCGCCCCTGAGCAGCGCTCCAGCGCCTTCCGGGGCCTGTCATATCGATTTTTCTTCGCACCGATCCTGGTGCTAAGGTCTACGACGTCAGCAGGCGCCGCTAGCTCAGTTGGTTAGAGCAGCTGACTCTTAATCAGCGGGTCCGGGGTTCGAGTCCCTGGCGGCGCACAGACGGGAAAAGCCCCTCGCGAGAGCGAGGGGCTTTTTCGTGTCCTCCCTCGAAACCCCGTCTCGTCGGGCCCCCTCACACCCCCGTCGTCACCTTGACCGTCCAGGCTCCCGTCCGCGTACGGTCGGCCACCTCCACCTTCGTCCCCTCCCCCGGCACCGTGAACGTCTCCCCGACCCCCAGCGGCGCGTCAGCCAGCGGCGGGTAGACCGACTGGTCCCAGCAGGCCTCGCTGTCCGGGTGGGTGTCCACCACCTCGATGGGGCCGCCGCCCGACTCCGTCTCCCCCCGCACCCGGTAGATCAGCACGCCCTCGGTGCAGGTGGTGGCGTCGTTGCCGGTCGACCCGCGTGCCTCGATCGCCAGGGCCGAGTGCTCGCCCGTCCTGACCACCGCGAGCCGGGTCCCGGCATCCGCGCCGACCGGGGGCGCGGCGTCCAGCGGCTCCAGGGTGAGCATGCTGCTGCCGGTGGGCTTCACACAGCTCACCTGCCGCCCGCCGAGCCAGCCCAGCTTCCACTTGTGCCAGCCGAACAGGTCCGGGGACAGGCCGAATTGACTGCCCATCACGTCCCAGTCGCCGACATGGGTGTCCCAGTCGCCCTTGCCGTCGGTGGGCCGGTGGTAGAGGTCGGGCAGGTCGAAGACGTGCCCGGTCTCGTGGGCGAGCACGTTGCGGTCCGGCGGATGCCGTTCGAAGACGGTGACGACGCGCTTGATGTCCGTACCGTCCGCGGTCAGGGGGTGATCGAAGTTGACCACTTTCGTCGCGTCGGAATCCACGCCGGGCGCGTCCGGGTCCGCGACCAGGTAGACGACGTCGTACCGCGAGAAGTCGATCACCGGATCGGCGACGGCCAGCGCGTCCCGCAGATACGCCGTGCGCATCTCCGGCGCCCAGTCGCGCTGTATGGCGTAGTCGGTGGACGCGCGCGGCATGTCGATCCACTGGAGCCGGGGATGCGGGTGCAGCGCGAACTTCCCGTACGAGGCCCGCTCGAAGAATCTGCTGGTCGCGGGGAAGTGGTCGGCCACCAGATCGGCGGGCTCGATCCGGGGGGCCGCGTCCGGGAAGGACAGGAAGACCATGACCGCGTCCAGGGTCCTGGCCGGGCGTGGATAGGAGGCGTTCCACGTATCGAGGCCGAGCGAGTGGTGCGCGGTGGTACGCGGGAGGGCGCAGGGTCCGGCGGGGTCGGCGACGGCGGGGCCGGCCACCAGTGAGGTGGCGGCGACCGCGACGAGGGAGGTGAAGGCCGCAGCCGTGCTGCGCAGGCGCGGCCGGTCCACTCCCCCGGGTGTCAGGCGACGCTCCACGTGGACCTCCGGCTGCGGAATGCGGGACAGCTCACCCACTTTCCGTCCTTTTGGTGCGGTACGCCCTGTTCCGCTGGCCCAGTTGGGTGAGCGGACCGACACCCCCGGCGGATCACGGAAAGTCACAATCGATCAGGTCGCAAACAGGTCACGCCACAGACGCGCAGAAACGATCGTCCACCGATCGGCGTCGACATCGCGCTCCCCGGTTCACCACCGGGGAGCTGGAACGGCCGACCGGCCTACCTCTATGATCGGCAGACTTTCCTGCACCGATCATCGCGAATCACACCCCTGTACGACACCACTGCACTGCGGGAGCGAGCCGTGAGCGGAACCTCCGAAAGGCCCCAGCCCGCGGCAGTCGCGGCGCCCCACTCCGCCACGCCGCCAGTCACGGAGTGTCACGCTCTGGCCATACAGGACGACCTCCGCCACGCACGCGGCGAACGGCGGCCCGCCGCCCTCGCGGAGCCCGGCCTCGCAGGGCCCGTTCCCCCCGAACCCGAGGCGCGCGACCACGGGGAGCAACACGACCACAAGGACCACCGCGACTACCGGGCGGCCTTCAACGCGGCCCAGCTCCCCATGGCCGTCGTCGACCGGCGCGGAACCGTCGTCGCCGCCAACGACGCCCTCGCCGAACTGGTCGGCACCGAGCGCGACTCGCTGCACGACCGGGCCGCCGCCGACCTGGTCGACCTCGCGTCCGACGACCGGACCTGGCACGCGTACCAGGAAGTGCTGCGCGGCCGTCGCTCCCGCTTCCGCTGCACCCGCCGCCTCAAGCACCCCGACGGCCGCGCGCTCTGGGCGGAGGTCACCGTCGCGCCCCTGCCCGACGGCGGCAGCGTCCTGCTCTCCCTGACGGACATCAGCGAGCGGCGCGAGCTCCAGGCCCGGCTCCGCCATCTCCAGATGCACGACCCGGTGACCCGGCTGCCCAACCGCACGCTGTTCTTCGAGCGGCTCTCGACCGCGCTCGAATCGTCGTACGACCATGGCAGAACGGGGCGGATCGGTCTCTGCTACCTGGATCTCGACGGTTTCAAGGCCGTCAACGACACGCTCGGGCACCGCGTCGGCGACCGGCTGCTCGCCGCCGTCGGGGCCCGGCTGACCGAGTGCGCCGACAACGACGGCCACAGCCGCGGCGGCCACCACCTCGTCGCGCGGCTCGGCGGAGACGAGTTCGCGATCCTGGTCGAGGACTCGGCCGGTACGGAACAGCTCGCCGATCTCGCCCGCGCCGTGCTCGCCGCGCTCCAGCTCCCGTTCGACCTCGCCGGGCAGCGGCTCTCCGTCTCGGCGTCCATCGGCGTCGTCGAACGGGCCGCCGAGGGCACCACCCCCACCGGTCTGATGCAGGTCGCCGACACGACGCTCTACTGGGCGAAGGCGGACGGCAAGGCCCGCTGGACCCTCTTCGACCCCGAGCGCAACGCCCACCGGATGACCCGCCAGGCGCTGTCGTCCACGCTGCGCCCGGCGGTCGAGCGCGAGGAGTTCGTGCTCCAGTACCAGCCGCTGGTGGGGATGGCCGACGGAGTCGTACGGGGCGTGGAGGCACTGGTGCGCTGGAACCACCCGCAGTTCGGCATCCTGGCGCCGAACCGCTTCATCGGCATCGCCGAGGAGGACGGATCGATCGTTCAGCTCGGCCGCTGGGTGCTGCGTACGGCCTGTCTCCAGGCCCGTCAGTGGCAGCGCGACCACCCGGCGGACCGGCCGCTGTTCGTGAGTGTCAACGTCGCCGTACGGCAGGTCTGGGACTCCGACCTGGTGGCCGACGTGGCCGCGATCCTCGCCGAGACGGGTCTGGCGCCGCGTCTGCTGCAACTGGAGCTGACCGAGTCCGCGGTGATGGGCTCGGCCGGCCGGCCGCTACAGGCGCTCCAGGCGCTGAGCGACATGGGCGTGCGCATCGCCATCGACGACTTCGGGACCGGCTACTCGAACCTCGCGTATCTGAGCCGGCTGCCCGTCTCCGTACTGAAGCTGGACGGCTCCTTCGTCCGGGGCTTCCGTTACGACGAGGGCGTCCACCCCAACCCGGCGGACGAGACGATCGTCGAGACGCTGGTCCATCTCGCCCACCGGCTGGGCCTGACGGTCACGGCGGAGTGCGTCGAGACGGCGGGCCAAGCGGCGCGACTGCGCCGGATCGGGTGCGACACCGGGCAGGGCTGGCTGTACTCGCGGGCGGTGGGCCCGGAGCGGATCGCGGAGATGATCGGGGTCAGCCCGCTGAAGGTCTGACCCCGCTCCCTGATCCGGCCTGATCCAAACGACCGGCCCCAGCGCCTGTCCGGCGGATCTTCGAGGGCCCGGGACACCTGGCAGGACCTAGAGCGCGTCGGGGAGGCCGTACGCGTCGGCGATCAGGCCGTAGCTGCGCAGGCGCGCGTCGGCGCCGTGGGCGTTGGCGGTGAGCATCAGCTCGTCGGCGCCCGTGCGCTTCTGGAGGTCGTCGAGACCGGCGCGGACGGCGTCCGGGGTGCCGTGCACGATGTTCGTCAGCCAGCCGTCGACGAAGTCGCGCTCCTGCGGGCTGAAGCTGTACGCCTCCGCCTCCTCGGGCGTCGGGACGAGTCCGGGGCGCCCGGTGCGCAGGCGCAGCATCGACAGCGCGCCCGTCAGGACCTGGCGGCGGGCCTCGTTCTCGTCCTCGGCGGCGAGGGCGGCGACGCCGATCACCGCGTACGGGGCGTCGAGCACGGCAGAGGGCCGGAAGGACTCGCGGTAGAGGTCCAGCGCGGGAATCGTGTTCTGCGCCGAGAAGTGGTGCGCGAAGGCGAACGGCAGCCCGAGCGTGGCGGCGAGCCGGGCGCTGAACCCGGAGGAGCCGAGGAGCCAGAGCGGCGGCCGGGCGGCGGGGCCCTGGACGGGTCCGGGGACGGCGTGGATCCGCGCGTACGGGTGCCCGTCCGGGAAGTCGTCGTCCAGGAAGCGGGTGAGTTCGGCGAGCTGCTGCGGGAAGTCGTCGGCGCCTTCGTTCAGCCGGTCGGTACGGCGCAGCGCGGCGGCCGTGGCCCCGTCGGTGCCGGGCGCCCGGCCGAGCCCGAGGTCGACCCGCCCGGGGGCGAGGGCCTCCAGGGTGCCGAACTGCTCGGCGATGACGAGCGGCGCGTGGTTGGGCAGCATGACGCCGCCCGAACCGAGCCGGATGCGCTCGGTGTGGGCGGCGAGGTGGGCCAGGATCACGGCGGGCGACGAGGAGGCGACACCGGGCATCGAGTGGTGCTCGGCGACCCAGTGGCGGTGGTAGCCCCTGCGCTCGCCGAGCTTGGCGATCTCGACGCTGGTCCGCAGTGAATGCCGGGCGGTGCTCCCGCTGCCGACGGTGACCAGATCCAGCACGGACAGCGGCACGGGCGCGCTGCCCAGCGCCGTACCTCGAATTGCGTCAACCACCGGTGCGGGCCCTTCTGGTGCGGGAAGTACGTACAGCCCGCACCAACAGGAGGACGGCTCCGTTTTATTCCCGGACCGGGCCGGGAGCCTGGTCGCGGCCCGGACCGGGCCGGGAACCTAGTCGCGGCTCGCGAACAGCGTTCCCAGCTTCGGGGCCCACGCGTGGCGTTCCACCAGGCGCAGCCCTTCCCAGACCGTCACCTGGTTCGCGGTGAGGACCGGTTTGCCCAGGGTCGCCTCCAGCTCCGGGAGGTACGCCGCGGTGTGCAGCGCCGTGTCCGGGAGGAGGACCACCTCCGCGTCCGGGTGGTCGCCCTCGCGGGCCAGGGCGAGTACTTCGTCCCGGCCCCAGGTGCCGACCTCGGCCGCCGTGATGATGCCGCTGCCGCGTGTGGAGACCACCTCGATGCCCGCCGCCTTGAGGAAGGCGGCGAAGTAGCCCGCGACGTCCTCCGGATAGGTCGCGGCGACCGCGACCTTCCGCGCGCCCAGCGCCTGGACGGCGTGCGCGAAGGCGAAGGAGGTGCTGGAGGCCGGCAGTCCCGCCTCCAACGCCAGTTGCCGTGCCTGTTCGTGGGCACCGTCCCAGCCGTACACGAAGCTGCCGCTCGTGCACGCCCAGACCACGGACTCGGCCCCCGCCATCCGCAGCTCCTCGACACCGTCCGCCAGCCGCCGCGCCGAGCCCATTTCCAGGAGCGCGTCGACCCGGTGGGCGTCCTCACCGATGTCGGTGTGGACGAGGGGCAGTCTGATGTCGCTGTCGAAGAGCATCTCCAGACGGGGGTAGTCGTCCTCGGCGGAGTGGCCGGGGTAGAGAAGTCCGACGGTCGTCATGTCCACCCTTCCTGTTCCTCGGTCGGAGCGTCCGGCTGGGAGGGCTGCGCCCACTCGCCGGGCTGGACCGGCTGGATGTCCTGCAGGTGCTGGACCGGTTCCATCCGCTCCATCTCCGCGATGCCGGGGATGTCACCGATCCCGGACATCTCCGGGAAGTGGTGGACCTCGGGCATCTCAGGGATTTCTCCCATCCCCTCCAGCGTAGGCACGTGGCGCGCCGGGGGCGGGTTGATCAGCAGGCCCTGGTACGGACCGACCGCGTGCGCGCCGATTCTGCGCAGGGCCGCCCACATCGTGACCTGGTTCGCCGACAGCACCGGCATCCTCAGCTCGGCCTCCAACTGCGGGATCGCGTCGTACGTCGGCAGGTTCGTACAGCTGATGAACAGCGCGTCGGCCGCACCGACGACGGCCTGCCGCGCCATGTCCACGACCGACCGGTACGGCACCTTCCAGATGTGCCGGGTCAGCCCCAGAAAGGCGCGACCCGTGACGGTTACCCCGGCCTCCGCCAGGTACTCCTCCAGCGACTCGGTGACCGACTCCGTATAGGGAGTGACCAGCGCGATCCGTTTCGCGCCCAGCTCCTCGAGCGCCTCCAGCAGCGCGCCCGACGTGGTGAGCGAGGGCACCTCGCCCGCTCTGTTCATCGCCTCGCACATCGCCCGCTCGCCGACGACACCGCCGACGAAGCTGCCCGATGTGCAGGCGTACGCGATCACCTCCGGCTCTGACGCGCCAAGGGCCATCACCGCCTCTCCGAGGGTCTCGTGCTCACTCACGATCCTGGCAAGGTCCAGCGACACCTCGACGGGGACGTAAGGCGTCCTCGTCAGGCGCAGCGAGATCTCGTCGGGCATCCAACGCCAGAGTTCACGATCAAGAGCAAAGTCGAATGGGGCGACCACGCCGACACCACGCTGCGGCTGTGGTCCGCCCAGAAAGGAGACATCCATCGCACGGCCCCCTTTGGCTGTTGTTGACGACGGTAGGAGCTGAATGCGAGCGTGGTCAATGAGCACAGGAAATACGTTGCACCGAATTTTCCTGGAGGAAATCCCCGACCCGATCGGAAGGGCTCTCCCGATGACCGAACCGACCCTTCTCGTCCTGGGTGCCGACCCGCCGCCGCGCCTCGGCCGGCTGACCGGTCGGGCGCACGTCCGGTACGCCGACGAGTCCTCGCTCGCCGCTCAACTCCCGCTGGCCGACGTCCTGTTGGCGTGGGACTTCACATCGGACGCGATCCGGCTGGCCTGGCCGGGCGACGGTCCGCGGCCCGGCTGGGTCCACACGGCGAGCGCCGGCGTGGACCGGCTGCTCTGCCCCGAACTGATCAACTCCGAAACTGTCGTCACGAACGCCCGCGGCATCTTCGAGGAGCCCATTGCCGAATATGTGGCAAGTCTTGTCCTTGCCATGGCCAAGGACCTGCCCGGAACTCTCGAACTGCAGCGACAGCGGCGCTGGCGCCACCGCGAGGGGCTACGGGTGGCCGAGAGCCGCGCGACCGTGGTCGGCGCGGGCCCGATCGGCCGGGCGATCGCCGAGACTTTGAGGGCGCTGGGCGTGACGGTGGCGGTCACCGGGCGCACGGCGCGCCCGGGGATCCACGGCGCCGACCAGTTGGACCGCCTCCTCACCCGCTCCGACTGGGTGATCTGCGCGGCGCCGCTCACGGAGAGCACGCGCGGCATGTTCGACTCCCGTCTCTTCGGTCTGATGCAGCCCTCGGCGCACTTCATCAACGTGGGGCGCGGCCAGCTCGTCGACGAGAAGGCGCTGGCGGACGCCGTGGCCAAGCGCTGGATCGCGGGCGCCGCACTGGATGTCTTCGAGGCGGAGCCGCTCGATCCGGAGAGCCGGCTGTGGGACGTGCCGGGCCTGATCGTGTCGCCCCACATGAGCGGTGACACCGTCGGCTGGCGCGACCGACTGGGCGAGCAGTTCGTCGGGCTTTACGACATCTGGGCGTCCGGAGAGCCACTGCCTAACGTGGTGGACAAGAAACGTGGGTACGTCCCCATGCATGACTGAGTCCATGTTCCTCACCGATCTCACCGCACGACAGCTGCTGGCCGGCTACGAGAAGGGCGACTTCTCACCGGTCGACGCGGCGCGCGCCGCGCTGGAACGGATCGAGGCGGTCGAACCGCTCGTCAACGCCTTCGTCCGGGTCGACGCCGACGAGGCGCTCGCCGCCGCGGAGGCCTCCGCCGGCCGGTGGCACAGAAAGGAACCGCAGGGGCGGCTCGACGGTGTCCCGGTCTCCGTGAAGGACATCTTCCTCCAGCGCGGCGGGCCGACCCTGCGCGGTTCACGGACGGTCGACCCGGCGGGCCCCTGGCCGGACGACGCGCCGGCGGTGGCGCGGCTGCGCGAGCACGGCGCGGTCCTCATCGGCAAGACGACGACGCCGGAGTTCGGCTGGAAGGGCGTGACGGACTCACCGCTGAACGGGATCACGCGCAACCCGTACGACCTGTCCCGGACAGCCGGCGGGTCCAGCGGCGGCAGCGCGGCGGCGGTCGCCCTCGGCGCCGGTCCCCTGTCGATCGGGACCGACGGGGGCGGTTCGGTCCGGATCCCGGCGTCCTTCTGCGGCATCTTCGGGCTCAAGCCCACCTACGGGCGGATCCCGCTGTTCCCGTCCAGCCCCTTCGGCACGCTGGCGCACGCCGGTCCGATGGCGCGCGACGCCGCCGACGCGGCGCTACTGCTCGACGTGATCAGCGGCGCCGACTGGCGCGACTGGTCGCAGCTCGCCCCGGCACCGGGTGTCACCGCCACGCTGTCCGAGGGGGTCGCGGGGCTGCGGATCGCGTACTCGCCGTCGTTCGGCGGCCAGGTCGCGGTGCGGGCGTCCGTCGCGGCGGCCGTACGGCGCGGGGTGGGGCGGCTCGCCGAGCTGGGCGCGTACATCGAGGAGGCCGACCCGGACATCTCGGATCCGGTGGAGGCGTTCCACACGCTGTGGTTCTCGGGTGCGGCGCGGGTGACGCAGTCGCTCGGCGAGGAGCAGCGCGAGCTGCTCGATCCGGGGCTCCGGGAGGTCGTGGCGGAGGGCGCGCGGGCGAGCGCGCTGGACTATCTGGCGGCCGTGGACGCGCGGATGGAGCTGGGGCGGCGGCTCGGCCGGTTCCACGAGACGTACGACCTGCTGGTGACGCCGACGCTGCCGATCGCGGCCTTCGAGGCGGGCGTGGAGACTCCGAAGGGCTCGGGGCACCGCCGCTGGACCGGCTGGACCCCGTTCACGTACCCGTTCAACCTGACCCAGCAGCCGGCGGCGACGGTGCCGTGCGGGGTGGACGAGGACGGGCTGCCGATCGGTCTCCAGCTGATCGGCGCGCGCCACGCGGACGCCCTGGTGATGCGGGCGGCCCACGCGCTGTACGAGTCGGGCGCGACGTCCCTCCCGGCCCCGACCGGCGCGTAGCCCCTCCCGGCCCGCGGGACACGCTGTCCTCAAGCGCCGGACGGGCTGCGAATGCAGCC
>NZ_JBHXDC010000016.1:0-160214 GCF_042725135.1 Streptomyces sp. NPDC060366
CGGCGCATCCCCACCGACAGCCACCGAACCGACCTGGATCTGTCGACTGACCCTCCGGTCGGCGAGCTTCACCGGAACATCCGGCATTCCGAGAGAAATCGCAGTCATCTGCTGTGCAACCCCAAGGTGTGGATCGTGGTCCCGAGTTCGGCGGGCTCCAGTCATCGAGATTACGCCACCGCCCCGCCGTACGAGCACATCGCTACCGGCAAACCCCCCAAAGGCTTACGGCCGGGTGCGAAGAGACACCCGGCCGTAAACCCGCTGCCGCTCGGACGACGCGGTGTGTTCGCCCGTCACGCGAAGCGTGAGGGTGCGACGCCCCGACGAGCTACATGATCTTGACCGGATTCACCACGTCGGCGATCAACACCAACAGCGTGAAGCAGATGAAGATCCCGGCCACGACATACGCGACGGGCATGAGCTTCGCCACGTCGAACGGCCCCGGGTCCGGCCTCTTGAAGATGCGGGCGAGTTTGCGCCGTACGGACTCCCACAGGGCCCCGGCCATGTGCCCGCCGTCGAGCGGCAGCAGCGGCAGCATGTTGAAGAGGAACAGCGAGAGATTGAATCCGGCCAGCAGGAACAGCATCATCGCCATCTGGTTCTGCGCCGGGACGTCCAGCGTCATCACCTCGCCGCCGATCCGCGCGGCGCCGACGACGCCCACCGGCGAGTCGTCCTTTCGGTCACCGTCGGAGAAGGCCGCGTTCCAGAGATCGGGGATCTTGGAGGGCAGCGCGATGATCGACTCGACTCCGGTCACGATCATGTCGCCCATGCGGTCGACGGAGTCTCCGAAGGAGAGCGGGATGATCTCGGTCGCCGCGGCGAAGCCCAGATACCCGGCGGGCACGAACTTGTCGGGGATGACCTCCCCGTCGGAGTTCTTCTGCGCCACCATGTTCTTCGCGAGCGTCGCCTGGAGGACCTGCTCCTTGCCGTCGCGCTCCACCGTGATGCTGGCGGGGCCGATCGTCTCGCGGATCAGGTTCGACAGCACGGACCAGTCCTCGACCCGCTGTCCGTTGAAGGCGACGATCTTGTCGCCCTCCTTGAGACCGGCGGCGCGGGCCGGCGACACCGGATCACCCGCCGCGCACTTCTCACGCGCGACGTTCTGAGAGATGACGCACTTCTGGACGCCCGCCACCTCGGTGGTCTGGGTCTGGAAGCCGAAACTCATCGCGACACCCATGAAGATCACGACGGCGAGAACCAGATTCATGAACGGTCCCGCGAACATCACGATCATGCGCTTCCACGGCTTGCGCGTGTAGAAGAGCCGGGTCTCGTCGCCCTCCTTCAGCTCCTCGAAGGCCGCCGACCTGGCGTCCTCGATCATGCCTCGCCAGGGTGAGGTCGACCGCGCCTCGATACGCCCGTCGGCACCGGGCGGGAACATCCCGATCATGCGGATGTAGCCGCCGAGCGGGATCGCCTTGATCCCGTATTCGGTTTCGCCCTTCTTGCGCGACCAGATGGTGGGACCGAAACCGACCATGTACTGCGGCACGCGGATACCGAAGAACTTGGCCGTCGACAGGTGACCCAATTCGTGCCACGCGATGGAGAAGAGCAGCCCCACGGCGAAGATCACTATGCCGAGGACTGTCAACAGGATCGTCATGCGCGAGCCTCCGCTGGCTGTTCTTCGCCGAATTTCTCTGCCATTTCGCGGGCCCGGGCGCGCGCCCAGGTCTCCGCTTCGAGGACGTCGGCCACGGTGAGCGAGGTTCCCTTGGCGGGCCGGCCGTGCTCGGCGACGACTTCGGTGACGGTATCCATGATGCCGTTGAACGGCAGCCGCCCCGCGAGAAACGCCTCCACACACTCTTCGTTGGCGGCATTGAACACCGCCGGAGCCGTGCCACCCAGCGATCCGACATGCCGGGCGAGTCCCACCGACGGGAAGGCCTCGGTGTCGAGCGGGAAGAACTCCCAGGTCGAAGCCGTCGACCAGTCGAAGGCGGGTGCGGCGTCCGGCACGCGTACCGGCCAGCCGATGCCGACGGCGATCGGGCCGCTCATGTCGGGCGGCGTGGCCTGCGCGAGGGTCGAACCGTCGGTGAACTCCACCATCGAGTGAACGTACGACTGAGGGTGGACGACGACCTCGATGCGCTCGAACGGGATGTCGTACAGCAGATGCGCCTCGATGACCTCCAGCCCCTTGTTGACGAGGGTGGCGGAGTTGATCGTGATCACGGGGCCCATCGCCCAGGTGGGATGAGCGAGGGCGTCGTCCGGGGTGACGTGGGCCAGCTCGGCCCTCGTACGGCCGCGGAAGGGGCCTCCGGAGGCCGTGACGACCAGCTTGCGCACATCGGCGCGGGTGCCCGCCGCGAGGGCCTGGAAGAGCGCCGCGTGCTCGGAGTCGACCGGGATGATCTGCCCCGGCTTGGCGAGCGCCTTGACCAGCGGGCCGCCGACGATCAGCGACTCCTTGTTGGCGAGGGCGAGCGTACGGCCCGCTTCGAGGGCGGCGAGCGTCGGCGCGAGGCCGATGGATCCGGTGATGCCGTTGAGCACCGTGTGACACTCGGACGTCGCGACGTCGGTGGCGGCGTCCGGCCCCGCCAGGATCTCGGGGAGCGGCTCGGAGCCGTACTCCGCACCGAGCGCCTCGCGCAGCGCGGGCACGGTGTCCTCACGGGCGACCGCGACGGTGCGGACCCGGAGCTGTCGCGCCTGTTCGGCGAGCAGTCCGACCCGCCCGCCGGCGGCGGACAGCGCGGTGACACGGAAGCGGTCGGGGTTGCGCAGGACGAGGTCGATCGCCTGCGTGCCGATGGACCCGGTGGAGCCGAGGACGACGACGTCCCGGCGGCCTTCGGACACGTCGAAGGCGATATGGGGGTCGGCGAGGGGGGCTGGACTGTCGCTCATGGCCCCATTCTTGCCGCATCCGGGCGCGGCGCGGACAGCGCGGGAGGAAAACGGGGCGCGGGGACAGTCCCCGGGCCGTCGCCGAACCACCGCCTCAGCCCTTCGAGCCCGCCTCGAACTTCTTCCACTGCGCCGAGATGACCTCGTCCGGCACCTTGCCGATGTCCTTCGTGTCCGTGATGTCGGCACGGAAGGAGAGGGTGGTGGTGCCGGAGCGTACGACGGTGAGGTACTCGTACAGCTTCAGCGTGCCCTTCACGTCGAGGATCGTGAAGCGGTACGCCTGCGCCTCGTCGCCGTGGTCGGGCGCCTTGGCCGACTCGACCTTCAGGTACTGCCCCTTGGCGACGGCGCGGTTCTCGACGAAGCCGCCCGCGCATTCCTTGCCTGCCGTGGCGAGGGCCTTCATGACGCCGGCCGCACCGTCACCGTTGTAGGAGCGGAGCTGTACGGCGACGGTCGTGCCCAGCATCTCCTCCGCGACGTCGACGTTGCGGTGGACTTCGGACGCCGGATCGAAGGCGGTGGCGCCCTTCGCGAGACTGACGAGGGGCTGGCAGGTGGCGGGGTCGGCGGTGTAGTCCTCGCCGAGCGGCGCCCCGAGGGTGAACTCGCCGGCGGTGTACTTGCCGATCTTCTCGCCGTCGGTGAAGGCGAGGGCCGTGAGGTCGCGTTGACCGAGCGCCCCGGTGCCGCCCGAGCCGGCCGAGTCGCTTGAGTCGCCTGAGTCGCCCGGCTCCGCGACGGGGCTCGAGGCGGGCGCCTTGCCGTCCGCTCCCGTCTCCTGGCCGCCCTTGTCGCCGTCGCCCTTCTCGTCGCCGCCGCAGGCGGCCGCTCCGGTCAGTACGGCGCCGACGAGCGCGAGCGCCGCCGTGCGGCGCAGCCGTGCGCGTCGGCCGCCGGGCCGTCCCTCGTTCCCCGCCCCGAACATGCCTGCCCCAATCGTCGGTTGATCGCTTCTTCTGATCGCTTGTTCGTCGGTCCATAGCGCGGCTGGTGCCCCGTGCGGCCATGTCGAGGCCCGATTGTGCTGCATGCGGGCGGCCCGGGTCACACGCGCACCGAGCGGGGACGGTGCGGTCGATGCGATCGACTCAAGACATCTTCGGCGAGTTGCGGCATCCGCATTGACACGCCTCACGAGTGGCGCAATTCTGAGAGCGCTCTCAGAAAGGTCTGTACCTGAAGGCCCGCTCCCTTCCGGTTTCCCCGTCCCCGCTTCCCGGTTCCGGCTGTCGGCCCTTCAGGCACACCCGCCTCACCGGCGGCGTCCGTACGTCAGATTCCGCCCCCCACCGTCCCCACTGGGATCTACCTGACGAGGAGGAAGAGCGAGTGCCTGCGATACGCAAGTTGCTGGCTTCCCTGGCCGCCGCGGTGGTCTTCGCCACCGGATTCACGGCCTTCGGCACCGTGGCCCCGGCCGAGGCCGCGGTCCCCAACACCATTCCGTTCACCATCACCAACAACTCCGGCCGAGGTGAACAGGTCTACATCTACAACCTCGGTACGGAGCTGTCGTCCGGCCGGCAGGGCTGGGCCGACTCCAACGGCACCTTCCACGCCTGGCCCGGCGGCGGCAATCCGCCGACCCCGGCGCCGGACGCCTCGATCGCCGGACCGCCTCCGGGCCAGAGCATGACGATCCAACTGCCGAAGTTCTCCGGGCGGGTCTACTTCTCGTACGGTCAGAAGCTCGTCTTCAAGTTGACGACAGGCGGTCTGGTCCAGCCCGCCGTACAGAATCCGAACGACCCGAACAGGAACATCCTCTTCAACTGGTCGGAGTACACGCTCAACGACTCCGGTCTGTGGATCAACAGCACCCAGGTCGACATGTTCTCTGCGCCGTACGCGGTCGGCGTCAAGGCCCCCAACGGGACCACCAAGACCACGGGCCATCTGAAGCCGGGGGGCTACAACGGCTTCTTCAACGCTCTCAGAGGCCAGCCGGGCGGTTGGGCGGGCCTGATCCAGACCCGGTCGGACGGCACCGTCCTGCGGGCTCTCGCGCCCGGTCACGGCATCGCGTCGGGCGCGCTGCCGGCCGGTGTCCTGAACGACTACATCGACCGGGTGTGGGCGAAGTACGCCAACTCCCCACTCACGGTGACCCCGTTCGCGAACCAGCCGGCGGTCAAGTACACCGGCAGGGTCTCCGGCAACACCATGAACTTCACCAACACCTCGGGTGCGGTGGTCACTTCGTTCCAGAAGCCCGACGCCGACAGCATCTTCGGCTGCTACAAGCTGCTCGACGCTCCCAACGACCAAGTACGGGGTCCGATTTCACGCACCCTGTGCGCGGGGTTCAACCGCTCCACGCTGCTGAGCAACCCCAACCAGCCGGACGCCAGTTCGGCGAACTTCTACAAGGACGCCGTGACCAACCACTACGCCCGGATGATTCACGCGCAGATGGTCGACGGCAAGGCGTACGCCTTCGCCTTCGACGACGTCGGCGCGCACGAGTCGCTGGTGCACGACGGCGACCCGCGGCAGGCGTACCTCACGCTCGACCCGTTCAACTGAGTCGGCGCACGGCCGGCTGAGACGGCTCCCCGTCCGCCGTGGAGCCTCGGGCCGCGTCTTCCGTAAGGAGGACGCGGCCCGGTGGTTCCTTCGTGGCGACGAGGCGGACCGGTGGGACCCGCCCCGTCGGGGCCGCCGGACGCACTCGGCTCGCGGTCGCCGGTGGCCAGTGGCCGGTGGCTCAGCGGATCGGCCGGTGGACGTTCTCCCGTTCGGAGGGACCCGGTGTGGCGTCGGCGATCCAGGGCCCGTCGCCGCTGGGGTCGATGATGCCCTCCTCCAGCCAGGTGTAGGTGCCGGCCAGCACACCGTTCACGACCTTGCGGTCGATGTCGTCGGTGTTGGACCACAGCCGCGTGAACAGCTCCTCGACACGGATCCGGGACTGTCGGCAGAAGACGTCGGCGAGCTGGTACGCCTCGCGGCCGTGCTCTCCGGTGGAGCGCAGCATCTCGGCCCGTACGCACGCCGCGCTCATCGCGAACAGTTCGGCGCCGATGTCCACGATGCGGCCGAGGAAGCCCTGCTTGGTCTCCATCCCGCCCTGCCAGCGCGACATGGCGTAGAAGGTCGAGCGGGCGAGCTTGCGCGACGTCCGCTCCACATAGCGCAGGTGCGCGGCGAGATCCAGATGACCCTTGGGGTGGAACTCCGCGTAGGAACCGGGAAGTTGGCCGGGACCGGCGACCAGCTTCGGCAGCCAGCGCGCGTAGAAGGCGCCCGCCTGCGCCCCGGCCTTCGCCTTGTCGGACAGCGTCTTGTCGGGGTCGATGATGTCGCCGGCCACCGCCAGGTGTGCGTCGACCGCCTCACGGGCGATCAGCAGATGCATGATCTCCGTGGAGCCCTCGAAGATCCGGTTGATCCGCATGTCGCGCAGGACCTGCTCGGCGGGGACGGCGCGTTCGCCGCGGGCTGCCAGCGAGTCCGCCGTCTCGAAGCCCCGTCCGCCGCGGATCTGGACCAGTTCGTCCGCCATCAGCCAGCCCATCTCGGAGCCGTACAGCTTGGCCAACGCCGCCTCGATACGGATGTCGTTGCGGTCCTCGTCGGCCATCTGGGACGACAGGTCGACCACGGCCTCCAGGGCGAACGTCGTCGCCGCGATGAACGAGATCTTCTCCCCCACCGCCTCGTGGTGCGCGACCGGTTTGCCCCACTGCTCGCGCGCCGCCGTCCACTCGCGGGCGATCTTGAGACACCACTTGCCGGCGCCGACGCACATAGCGGGCAGCGACAGGCGGCCGGTGTTGAGCGTCGTGAGGGCGATCTTGAGCCCCGCGCCTTCGGGGCCGATGCGGTTCGCCGCCGGGACCCTTACCTGGTGGAAGCGGGTGACGCCGTTCTCCAGGCCGCGCAGGCCCATGAAGGCGTTGCGGTTCTCCACCGTGATGCCCGGCGAGTCCGCCTCGACGACGAAGGCGGTGATGCCGCCCTTGTGCCCCTCCGACTTCGGTACGCGGGCCATCACGACGAGGAGGTCGGCGACGACGCCGTTTGTCGTCCACAGCTTGACGCCGTCCAGGACGTAGTCGTCGCCGTCGCGCACCGCCGTGGTGGCGAGCCGCGCGGGGTCGGAGCCGACGTCGGGCTCGGTCAGCAGGAAGGCGGAGATGTCGGTACGGGCGAGGCGCGGCAGGAAGGTGTCCTTCTGCTCCTGGGTGCCGAACATTTTGAGCGGTTGCGGTACGCCGATCGACTGATGGGCGGAGAGCAGCGCGCCGATCGACGCGTTCGCCATGCCGACCACGGCGAGCGCCTTGTTGTAGTACACCTGGGTGAGGCCGAGGCCGCCGTACTTCCTGTCGATCTTCATGCCGAAGGCGCCGAGTTCCTTGAGGCCGTTGACGACCTCGTCAGGGATCCGCGCCTCGCGCTCGATCCGCGCACCGTCGATCTTCGTCTCGCAGAAGTCGCGCAGCGTGGCCAGGAAGGCCTCTCCGCGCCGTACGTCCTCCGCCGGGGGTGCGGGGTGGGGGTGGATGAGATCGAGCCTGAAACGGCCGAGGAACAGTTCCTTGGCGAAGCTCGGCTTGCGCCAGCCCTGCTCGCGGGCGGCCTCGGCCACCCGTCGCGCTTCCCGCTCGGAGACCTTGGGCTCCGGGACCTGGGCCGTGTCGAATGAATCGGATGGAGCGGACATCGGGAACTCACCTCGCCGCGAACGTCGGGTCGATGGGCCCGACCGGCCAGGGCGTTCTCATGCCGCCCCGGTGGGAAAGGTACCGGCCGGTACTACTCGTCCGTATCTACCCCAATACGGAGGGTGTAGCCAGTCCTGGCGCGCACCGTCGGGGCCGCGGAAAGGTGCCGTACGCGTACACGAGGAAGGCCGGGTCCGCCGCGCGGCGGACCCGGCCTTCCTCGTACTGCGTTCGCTTCTCTAGAGGGCGAGGCCGGTGAAGACCATCACGCGCTCGTACGTGTAGTCGTCCATCGCGTACCTGACGCCCTCACGGCCGACACCGGACTGCTTGGCACCGCCGTACGGCATCTGGTCGGCTCGGTAGGAGGGGACGTCACCGACGATCACTCCGCCGACCTCGAGCGCCCGGTGGGCACGGAAGGCGGCCTGCACGTCGTGGGTGAACACGCCTGCCTGGAGGCCGTACTTGGAGTCGTTCACCGTCTCGAACGCCGCGTCCTCGCCGTCGACACGGGTGAGGGTGAGGACGGGGCCGAAGACCTCCTCGCAGGAGATCGTGACGTCCGCCGGGACGTCGGCGAGGACGGTGGGCGCGTACGACGCACCGTCACGCTTGCCACCGGCCAGGAGACGCGCTCCTGCCCCTACGGCCTCGTCCACCCAGGCTTCTACGCGCTTGGCGGCGTCCTCGCTGACGAGGGGGCCCACGTCCGTGGTGTCGTCGGACGGGTCTCCGGTGACCTGCGCCTCGACGGCGGCGATGATCTTCGGTACGAGGCGCTCGTACAGGGACGCGTCCGCGACGACGCGCTGTACCGAGATGCAGGACTGGCCGCCCTGGTAGTTGGAGAAGGTGCCGATCCGGGTCGCCGCCCAGTCGAGATCCTTCTCGCTCGCGTAGTCGGCGAGGACAACTGCCGCACCGTTGCCGCCGAGTTCGAGGGTGCAGTGCTTGCGCGGCACCGAGTCCATGATGGCGAAGCCGACCTTGTCGGAGCCGGTGAAGGAGATCACCGGCAGCCGCTCGTCCTGTACGAGGGTGGGCATCCGGTCGTTGGCGACGGGCAGCACCGACCAGGCACCGGCCGGCAGCTCGGTCTCGGCGAGCAGTTCGCCGATGAGCAGGCCGGAGAGCGGCGTGGCCGGGGCGGGCTTGAGGATGATCGGGGCGCCGACGGCGATGGCCGGGGCGATCTTGTGGGCGCAGAGATTGAGCGGGAAGTTGAACGGCGCGATGCCGAGGACGACGCCGCGCGGGAAGCGGCGGGTCAGGGCGAGGCGGCCGGTGCCGCCAGCGTCGGTGTCGAGTCGCTGCGCCTCGCCGCCGTTGAACCGGCGGGACTCCTCGGCCGCGAAACGGAAGACCGAGACGGCGCGGCCCACCTCGCCGCGTGCCCACTTCATGGGCTTGCCGTTCTCCGCGGAGATCAGACGGGCGATCTCCTCGGTGCGCTCGACCAGACGCCGCGAGACGTGGTCGAGCGCGGCTGCCCTGACATGCGCCGGCGTCGCGGCGAATTCGTCGCGCACGGCGTACGCGGCGGCGACGGCCTCCTCGACCTGGGCCTCTGTCGGGACGGCGACCTTGCCGACGAGCCGGCCGTCCCACGGGGAGGTGACGTCGAAGGTCTCCTCACCGGTGGCCTGGCGTCCGGCGAGCCAGAAGGCATGGGTGGCTGCCACGGTTTCGTTCGGCATTGCGAGTCCCGGCCCTTCCGAAGTGGTGGAGTTCTGTTCCCACCGTAGGGGCACGGGCCGCGGACATGATTTGTCCGGGGTGGAGTGGTGGGAGGTGCCGGCTGTGACGGTTTGTCGTACCCGCGGTCGGGGGCGCCGCTTCACCGACCCATCGAACGGCGTCGACCGCCCCTGAGCGGACCGGGCTGCCCGTCGGTTCCCGGAGGCCGTTCCCGGCAAGTGCCGAACACGTCGCGGCAGTTGGGGCCGACGAGCGCGCCGCCCGCGATCGTCGGCCGGTTCGCGTGGCACTCGGTCAACCGAGGGCCGGGGTCAGCCCCGGTGGGGGCGCCCGAGCCTCAGGGCGCCGAAGGCGGTGTCGCCGAGGTGGCCTTCAGAGCCAGCCAGAGCTCCATCCGGACGTCCGGATCGTCCAGCGTGCGGCCGAGGATCTCCTCCACACGGCGCATGCGGTAGCGCAGCGTATGCCGGTGGACGCCCAGATCGGCCGCGGCGGCATCCCACTGACCGTGGCGCGAGAGCCAGGCCCTGAGGGATTCCACCAGGTCGCCGCGCCCCTTGGCGTCGTGTTCGTACAGCGCGCGCAGCATGCCGTCGGCGAAGGCCCGCACGGCGTCGTCGGCGAGGAGGGGCAGCAGCGAGCCGGCCGCCAACTCCTCGTGCTCCACCAACGCGCGGCCCCGTCGGCGCGCGACGGACAGGGACTGCTTGGCCTGCTTGTACGCGCCGGCGGCCGCGATCGGCCCCGTCGGGGCCGAGAGACCGATGACGACCCCGGCGTCCTCCGCCTCCTGCTCCTTGTACGTCTCGCAGGCGGCGGTGACCGCGCCCGCGTCCGCCGCGAGCACGACGAGCCGCTCCTCTCCGTCGGGCACGGCGAGCACCGCCTCCCCTCCGTGCGCCGCGGACGCCTCCAGCGAGTCGGTCAGCGACTGGAGTGGATGGGCGGTGGCCGGATCGCGGGGCTCGGGCGCCACCTCGGCCGGTTCCGCGATGAGCAGCCGGAAGGGGGCGTCCAGCAGCCCTCCGTACAGATCTCCCGCCACTGCCCGCGCGTGGTCGGGCTGTCCTGAGAGGAGCATCCGGAGCACCGCCGAGCCGAGGCGCTGCTCGGCCTCCTGGAGCGCGCGTGAGCGCTCGGTGGTGAGCGTCAGCAGGGCGACGGCCGAGTGCACGGCGTACCGCTCCGCCGTGCCCAGCGCCGCCCCGGTACCGACGGCGAGCGCGCCCCGTACTCGCCTGCCGCTGCCCAGCGACTGGAGTTCGACCCGGTCGTCCGGATCGCCGACCACGGCGCTGGCGGGCGCGGGGCGTTTCCGGAGCCGTTCCACCTCGGGTGTGAGGCGGGCGGCGCGGCGGGCGGCCCAGTCGGGCGCGGCGGCGATCACGGCGCCGGTGGCGTCGTAGAGCGCGGCCCAGCCGTCGATGTGCGCGGCAAGCCGGGCCAGCAGCGCGGCGGGGCCTTCGGAGAGCGCCGCACGGGTCAGTTCTCGCTGCACTTCGAAGCCCGCCGTGACCGCCCGGTACTGATCCGCCGCGATGGCCGCCGAGACGGCTTTGCTGATGGCCAGGAAGGGGGTGCGGCGCGGCACGGCGAGCAGCGGCAGCCCTTCGGCGCGTGCGGCGTCGACGAGGGCGTCCGGGATGTCCTCGTAGTTGACGCCGACGGCGAAGCCGAGTCCTACGACGCCCGCGCCGACGAGGCGCCGTACGTAGCGCCGCATGGCGTCGGGGTCCTCGGCGTGCAGCGTGACGGCGGTGACGAGCAGCAGTTCGCCCCCGTCCATGTACGGCACCGGGTCTTCCAGTTCACTGACATGGGCCCATCGCACCGGCGTATCGAGCCGGTCCTCCCCCGCGCGCACGGTGAGCTTGAGCGCCGAATGCTGGATGAGCGAGGCGAGGGTGGGCGGCATGGTGGACCGTAGGACCTTCATGAAGAGGGCGAGCGGACGTTTTCGCCGTCTCGTAGAACGGCTTGCACCAATTCTGCCAGAGTGTATGAGAACAGGGGTACGAGTCAGGTCACGGCGACCGGTACGCGGTACAGCGCACGGGAGCCGCGCCGCCGGCGTCGCCTACGTACCTGGACCCCGCCCCGCCTGTACGTGGGCTCTGTGCGCTCAGGTACGCAGATCCACCAGCATGGGCGGCACGTGCTCTCCGCCGACCGTGGTCAGCGACAGCACGGCGTGGCCCGCCGGCACGGAATGGGCCAGTTCGGAGGCCGACCAGCGTTCACGCTCCACCTCCCGCACCGTGACCGCCTCGGCTGTGGCCGCCTTGCCGGTCACGAGTCGCCGCATGAAGTGCACGGCCTTCGTGAGCGGCTCGTCGGAGATGATCTGTCGGTTGGTGACGTCGCGGGTCTGGACCCACTCGGTGCCCCAGCTCTCCGCGAAGCGTCCGCCGTCCCACGGGCCGAGCCCGGAGAACGCCATGCGACAGCCCACGGCGCCGAGGAGGGGGCCGCGCAGCGGGTCGGGAACGTCTTCCAGGGTGCGCAGCGCCAGGACCACTCCGGCGTTCGCCGAGCGGAGCCGCTGGATTGCGCGTACGGAGTCGCCCGTCACGGTGTACGTCGCGTCGTCCAGGACCAGGCAGGCGAAGAGGGAGCGGTCGGCGCGGGTGAGCGCGGCGTCCGTGAACTGGGCGAGTAGGAGCCGGGCGATGATCCGTGACGCCTCGGCGTGGCCCCGTTCGGGCAGGTCGATCCTGACCCTCAGTGGATGCTCGATGGCTCGCAGCGAGAAGGACCGGCCGCTGCCGTCCGTACGGAAGAAGTCGGCGAAGGCGGGCCGGTCGAGGAAAGCGAGCCGTTCGGCCAGGAGCACGCCGATGTCGTCGCCGCGCGCCGACTGCCGCTCTCGCGCGTCGAGCTCGCGCAGTTGGGCGGCGGCACCGGGGGCGGCGGACGTCTCCAGCTCGTTCCGTAGTGCCTGGACGGCCGCCGGGGAGCCGCCGATCAGTTCCCGCAGTTCCGGGACGGCGGGGAAACACCCGTGGACGCTGCGGTAGGGGCCGATGAGCTGGGCGAGCGCGGTGGCTGCCCTGCGGCTGTCGCCGCCGGGCAGACCGGCCGCCAGATCCCCCACGAGGGCCTCCGACAGCGTTCGGGCGGCCTCGTCGGGGTCGTCGGCGCTTCCGTAGAGATCGAGGTCGTGGCCGGCCTCCGGGCGGCCGACGGCGATCACGAGGTCGAAGGAGTCGTCGGGGGCGAGCGCCGCCCCGTAGGCGGTGACGGCGACGACGGCGGCGCGGTTGGCGAGCGCCTGAAGGCAGAGCGACTCGACGACGGGGCGGACCAGCCTGACCGTCTTGCCGGAGCCCGCGGGGCCGACCGCCAGCAGCGACGTGCCGAGCAGCCCGGGCTCCAGGGCGACGCCGGTGGTACGCCGCGCGTAGGGATTGCGCGGGTGGTCGGCGGCGGTGCCGATCCTGACCTGCCCGGTGGCGAGGTCGTGGCTCGCGGTACGCAGCGGCAGGTCACGTACACCGGAAGGGTGGGCGCAGGCGCCCGCCCCGTGGGCGCGGACGGTGTCGGTGAAGGCGGGCAGCCGTTCCGGCCGGGTACGGACGCCCTGCCAGGCGCGGCGGATCCGCGCGTAGTCGACGTCGCTGAGCGTGCCGCGCCGCACGGCTTCGGCGAGCCTGGCGGCGGCTTCGGTGAGTCCGGCGGCGCGCAGTTCGGGCCACTCGGCGGGGTCGGCCTCGGCGGTCGGCGGCGGGGGCGGCTCGTCGGAGGTGACCGTCCCGAGGCGCCGTCGTACGGGAGGCCACGTGCCGACGCGTCCGACGACCGCGATCACGGCGGCGACGAGCAGCACGTAGTAGATGTTCGACACCGTGGTGAGCCAGTCGACGGTGCGCGGCATCTCGCGCCAGAAGCCCGGCAGTAGTACGAAGAGCGGCCACAGTGGCACCCCGTAGCGCCGCCAGACCTCGTTCCAGTTGCCGATCCTGCCGAAGCCGACGGCGAGCAGGCTGATGACGAGGGCGTAGTACAGATAGCTCGCCACGACGTACAGCTCGACGTTGGCGCTGTCCCTCGACCGCCAGCTCTCGGGGGTCAACCACTGAATCGGCAGCAGCCACCACCTGTCGCCGAAGATCCACCACCCGCCCAGATAGCCGTTCCAGAGCAGTGACCAGACGAGCCAGCCGCAGAGGTAGGCGACGAGAGCGCCGCTGAACAGCTGACGGGCCGGTACCTGCTCGGGCTGCTCCGGCGGGCGCGGACGGTGGCCGAGGCGCCAGATGCCGGGTTCCGCCTGGGGCCGGGGGATCCGCAGCCAGTCGGCCACGGACGCGCCGATGCCCGGGGCGGGCGCGTGGGCCGGCGAGGGCGGCGGCGCCGGGGACGCGGGCGGGACGTCGTGCCCCGACGGGGCGGAGGCCGCGGGCGGGACGACGGGCGATGCCGAGGGGGCGGCGGGTGGTGGGGCCGACGGCGGCGGCGTGGACGGCTGGGGCGGTGGCCCTGCCGGACGTGGCACGGGATTGGCTCGTGTGCCTCGTGAGTCGTGCGTGCCGTCGGTGTTCATGAACCCCTGTCCCCTGACCAGCCAGGTCCGCTCAGTACACGCCTCAATCTAGTGCCCACGCAGGGGGAGTTCACCGTTCCGGCCGTACGGAGTGTTGATCGCCCGCCCATCGGCGAGCTGAAACGGTCCATCGGCCCCGTATGTCCGTGGCGGACAACGACACGCCCCCGATACTCCCGAACGGCGCATGCCCGCCGCCCTCCTCCGCCCCTAGCCTGCGAAGTGAAGGCAGATGCGAGAACGCGAGACACGTAGCGTCCGGAACCACCCCCAGGAGCCCCTCATGACCGCAATCCCGCAGGAGCGGCGCGTCGTCACCGCGATCCCCGGCCCCAAGTCGCTGGAGCTGCAGAACCGCCGTACCGCCACGGTCGCCGCCGGCGTGGGGTCCGTGATGCCCGTCTTCGCCGCCCGCGCGAGTGGCGGCGTCGTCGAGGACGTGGACGGCAACAGCTTCATCGACTTCGGGTCCGGGATCGCCGTGACGTCCGTCGGTTCCTCGGCGGAGGCCGTCGTACGCCGCGCCACCGCCCAGCTCGCCGACTTCACCCACACCTGTTTCATGGTCACGCCGTACGAGGGCTACGTGGAGGTCTGTGAGCAGCTCGCCGAGCTGACCCCGGGGGATCACGCCAAGAAGTCCGCGTTGTTCAACTCGGGCGCCGAAGCCGTCGAGAACGCCGTGAAGATCGCCCGCTCCTACACCAAGCGCCAGGCGGTCGTGGTCTTCGACCACGGCTATCACGGTCGTACGAACCTCACGATGGCGCTGACGTCGAAGAACATGCCGTACAAGAACGGCTTCGGTCCGTTCGCCCCGGAGATCTACCGCGTCCCCGTGGCGTACGGCTACCGCTGGCCGACCGGCCCGGAGAACGCGGGCGCTGAGGCCTCCGCCCAGGCCATCGACGAGATCAGCAAGCAGGTCGGCGCGGACAACGTCGCGGCGATCGTCATCGAGCCGCTGCTCGGCGAGGGTGGCTTCATCGAGCCGGCGAAGGGCTTCCTGCCCGCGATCGCGAAGTTCGCCAAGGACAACGGCATCGTCTTCGTGGCCGACGAGATCCAGTCCGGTTTCTGCCGGACGGGGCAGTGGTTCGCGTGCGAGGACGAGGGCGTCGTACCGGACCTGATCACCACGGCGAAGGGCATCGCGGGCGGCCTGCCGCTCGCCGCAGTCACGGGCCGCGCGGAGATCATGGACGCCCCGCACTCGGGCGGCCTCGGCGGTACGTACGGCGGAAACCCGGTGGCCTGCGCCGCCGCGCTCGGTGCCATCGAGACGATGCGCGAGCTGGACCTCGTCTCGAAGGCCAGGCGCATCGAGGAGATCATGAAGCCTCGCCTCAAGGAGATGGCCGAGAAGTTCGACGTCATCGGCGACGTACGGGGCCGTGGCGCGATGCTCGCGCTGGAACTGGTCAAGGACCGGGACACCAAGGAGCCGAACCCGGAGGCGACGGCCGCTCTGGCCAAGGCGTGCCACATGGAAGGGCTGTTGGTGCTCACCACCGGCACGTACAGCAACGTGCTCCGCTTCCTGCCGCCGCTGGTGATCGGTGAGGATCTCCTTACGGAGGGCCTGGACATTCTGGAGCAGGCGCTCGCCGGACTCTGACCGTCCGTCGGAGCCGCCTCCGTACGAAGGGCTCCACCGCCCCGTACGGTGCGGGTCACGGGGCGGGGCCTGTGAAGAAGCTGTGCGGGGCCGATGGCGGGTTCACCTTCCCGCTGTCGGACCTCACGGCCCTGACGTACGGTTTCGGCAGATGAAAGAAACACCCCGCTCGCAGGAGACTGCGGGCGATCCCACGGCGGCGCGTCCCCAGCACCGTCTTGGTCGCGTCTTCGGGCGCACTGGAGCATCCAGCTCCGGAAATCCTCACCGATCGGACGGCCGCCCGCCCCAAACCCCCCGGGGCGCGCGGCGACCCGGTCCCGGCGGCCGTCTCGGAACTACCCCCCCTGTTCCGGGGCGGCCGACATTCCTCTCCGGGCGCCTCGGCTCCGCCGGCCCCTTCGGATCGTTCTTTCCCCTCGCAGTGTTCGCTCTCTGCGCCGTCCTCTTCGCACTCGTCACCTGGCAGGTCGTCGCCGGTGGGCCGCTCCGTCACGCCGACGAGCGCCTGGGCCGCGGGGCCTTCGGGCACGGCCCCACCTGGCTGACGGAGTTGCTGGCCGATCTCGGCGGGTTGCCGGTCGCCGTGCCCGTTCTGGCCGTCGCGGTCGGGTTCGCGGCCTGGCGGGGGCACCGTGCGCGAGCGGTGGCGGTCGCGCTGGCCATGGTCGCCGTTCCGGTGCTCGTCATGCCGCTCAAACTGTGGACCGACCGCGCCGGGCCGCTCACGGTGGACTCCGGTTACTACCCGTCCGGTCACACGGCGACGGCGATGGTCACCTATTGCGGCGCCGCGCTGCTGCTGAGTCCCCTTACAGGGCGCGGCACGGGGCGCGCGTGGCCGATGCCCGTCGCCGTGGTGCTCAGTGCGGCGACGGGCATCGGACTGGTGCTACGGGGCTACCACTGGCCGCTGGACGTCCTCGGCAGCTGGCTGCTCTGCGGCATGCTGCTGGCCCTGTTGGTGGCGGCCCTGCGGTGGATCGACAACCGCGGGGCCGCCGGCACGGGGGCGGACGGCCGGTAGGGCGTGGGGCCCGATCGGATCGACGCGGTCGGCTCAGCCTCCGAAGTAGGTGTCGAAGTTCCGCGAGAACTCCCACTGGTTGAAGCGGTCCCAGTTGATCGACCACGTCATCAGCCCGCGCAGCGCGGGCCATGTGCCGTGTGTCTGGTACGACCCGCAGTTCGTCTTCTTCGTCAGGCAGTCCAGGGCCTTGTTCACCTCCGACGGCGTGGTGTGGCCGTTGCCCGCCTGCGACGACGCCGGGAGTCCGATGGCCACCTGGCCCGGGTTCAGCGCCGGGAAGACCTTGGTGGTGTCACCGGCCACCGGGAAGCCGGTGAGCAGCATGTCGGTCATCGCGATGTGGAAGTCGGCGCCGCCCATCGAGTGGTACTGGTTGTCGAGCCCCATGATCGGCCCGGAGTTGTAGTCCTGGACGTGCAGCAGGGTGAGGTCGTCGCGCAGGGCGTGGATGACGGGGAGGTACGCCCCGGCGCGCGGGTCCTGGCCGCCCCAGGGGCCTGATCCGTAGAACTGGTAGCCGAGCTGTACGAAGAACGTCTCCGGCGCCATCGTGAGGACGAAGTCCGCCCCGTACTTGGCCTTGAGGCTCTTCACGGCGGAGATCAGGTTGACGATGACGGGGCTGGTGGGGTTGCGGAAGTCGGTGTCGCCGTTGTTGAGGGAGAGCGAGTGCCCCTCGAAGTCGATGTCGAGGCCGTCGAGACCGTACTCGTCGATGATCTTGGATACGGAGCTGACGAACGCGTCGCGCGCGGCGGTCGAGGCGAGCTGCACCTGACCGTTCTGCCCACCGATGGAGATCAGGACCTTCTTGCCCGCGGCCTGCTTGGCCTTGATGGCGGCCTTGAACTCGGCGGGGGATTCGACGTTCGGGCATTCGGCGACGGGGCAGAGGCTGAAGCGGATGTCGCCCGAGGTGACCGATGCCGGTTCGCCGAAGGCGAGGTTGATGACGTCCCACGAGGCGGGCACGTCGGACATGCGGGTGTAGCCGGAGCCGTTGGCGAAGCTGGAGTGGAGATAGCCGACCAGGGCGTGGGCGGGGAGGTCCGCCCCGTTGCCGCCTCCGCCGCCGGTCTGGGTGGTGGCGGTGATGGCCGTGGAGCGCGCGGAGCGGCCTGCGGCGTTGGTCGCCGAGACCTGGAAGCTGTAGGCGGTCGCCGGGCTGAGTCCGGTGACGGTGGTCGACGTGGCGGTGACGTTCACGTCCGGGGCGCCGTCACGGTGCACCGTGTAGCCGGTCGCGCCCGCGACGGGGGACCATGCGAGGCCGACCGACGACGCGGTGACCGTGGAGGCTCTGAGCCCCGCGGGGACGGCGGGCGGCTGGCCCGTCTCTCCGCCGGGTCCGACAAGGCTGAGGTCGTCGACGTGGTACGCCGGGGTGCCGTACCAGCCGTTCGTGTAGAGGGTTACCGACGTGGTGGCCGGACCGGTGCGGAACGAGGTGGTCAGTTTCTGCCAACTCGGCGCGGACGGGGTCCAAGTTGAGACGTCCGTGGTGCCGGTGCCCGCGGCTCCGAGGTAGACGTAGCTTCCCTGGACCCAGGCGCTCAGCGTGTACGCCGAGTCGGGCCGGACCGTGACGGTCTGGGTGCATTTCGCGTTGTCGCTGCCCGCCGGCGTGGCCTTCAGCGCGGAAGTGCCGCCGTGCACGGGGGTGCTGACGATCACGCCGCTGCCGCCCGTACAGCTCCAGCCGGTGAGGCCCGATTCGAAGCCGCCGTTGGTGGCGACGTCCGCGTCGGCCGCGCGCGCCGTCTCGGCGGACACGACGAGACCGGCCGCGGTAAGCACGGCGGCCGCGAGCGCGGCCACAAATCTGGAGTACCGAGAAGGTCGTCTGTTGCGTTCCACAACTGCCTCCGGGCGTGGCGGAATTGAGTGACCGAGCCGGGGCACAACATGGTCCAGACCAATCAGCTTGTCAAGACCTGGTGCCGCCCGCAGCCCAATGCCCCCAGCCCCTCAGTCGTCGCGACCGCCACCCCCGCCTTCACCGTCCGCGCCGTCGCCACCGACACCCCCCGCGATCCCGGCCGCCGCCTCGTGCATCGCCAGTTCAAGCAACAGCGGATCGGTGAGCGTGCCGGAGCCGTCGGGCGGCACCAGCCAGCGAACGCCACCGCCGGTTCGCCCCGGATACGGGACGACGATCCAGGTGCCGCCGCCCGCGCCCCGTACCCCCGTACCGATCCAGCGGGCGACGGTGCCCGGCGGCACGAAGAATCCGAGGCGCGCGTCGCCGAAATCGGCCAGGACGGGGCCCGCCCGGTCCACGAGGCGGTTCAGCACGTCGAGCGCCGGACACCCCAGCTCACCGGGGAGGATCAGGACATCCCAGCGCTTCCCGGCGGGCAGGAGAGCGACCCCCTGCGGGTTCCGCTCCCATTCCCAGCGGCAGGCGTCGGGATCGGGCGCCACCGACGCCAGCCATTCCAGCGCGGTCCTCGCCCCCGGGTGCGCCCCCGAGTCAGTCATCATGCGGCCTCCGCTCCACGTTGCCGGACAGTGCGTCCACAGAGGGAGAGGGAGGTCGCGCCGGATCATTACGCGAGTTCGAGGCGGCAGTCGGTGGTGATGTGGATCACATCACCACCGAGCCACGCAGGGTCGGGCGTCAGCTGTCGAAGCCGAGCCCCACCCGGTCCATGGCCTTCAGCCACAGATTGCGCCGCCCGCCCCTCGCGTCCGCGCGGGCGAGCGACCACTTGGTGAGCCCGATCCCGGCCCACGCGGCCGGCTCCGGCGGGAACGGCACAGGCTTCGTCCTGACCATCTCAAGCTCCGTCCGCTCCGTCGGCTCCCCCGCGAGCAGATCGAGCATCACGTCGGCACCGAAGCGCGTCGCGCCGACGCCGAGACCGGTGTACCCGGCGGCGTACGCGACACGCCCTCCGTGCGCCGTACCGAAGAAGGCGGAGAACCGCGAGCAGGTGTCGATGGCCCCGCCCCACGCGTGACTGAACCGCAGGCCCTCCAACTGAGGGAAGCACTCGAAGAAGTGCGAGGCGAGCTTGAGATAGGTCTCCGGCCGGTGGTCGAGGGCGGCGTCGAGGCGCCCTCGGTACGGATAGATCGCGTCGTAGCCGCCCCACAGGATGCGGTTGTCCGCGGTGATCCGGAAGTAGTGGAACTGGTTGGCGCCGTCACTGAGCCCCTGCCGCTTCTTCCAGCCGAGCGCGCCGAGCTGGTCCTCGGTAAGAGGCTCGGTCGTCAGGGCGTAGTCGTAGACGGGCACCGTGTACGGCCGCACGCGCCGCACCAGGGACGGGAAGACGTTCGTGCCGAGCGCGACGTGACGGGCCATGACGCGCCCGTACGGCGTGCGGACGGCCATACCGGGGCCGGAGCGGGCCAGTTCGAGACCGGGCGTGTTCTCGTAGATCCGTACGCCGAGGTCGAGACAGGCCCGCTTCAGCCCCCACGCGAGCCTGGCCGGGTTCAGCATGGCGACGCCGCGCCGGTCCCACAGGCCGCCCAGGAACGTCGGCGAGTCGACCTCCGCGCGGACCGCCTCTGCGTCCAGGAGGTCCAGACCGGTGAAGCCGGCCGCGGTCGCCGCGTCGTACAGCTCGCGCAGGTCTTCGACCTGGTGCGGCTCCGTGGCGACGGCGATGTCACCGGTGCGTTCGAAGTCGCAGTCGATGGCGTAGCGCTCTACGGCCGACTCGATACCGTCGAGATTGCTCTCGCCGAGGTCCTCCAGCGCCCGCAGCTCGCCGGGCCACCGGCCGAGACCGTTGGCGAAGCCGTGGGTGAGGGAGGCGGAGCAGAAGCCGCCGTTACGGCCGGAGGCGGCCCAGCCAACTTCACGGCCCTCGATCA
This sequence comes from Streptomyces sp. NPDC060366, assembly GCF_042725135.1. Taxonomy (NCBI): domain Bacteria; kingdom Bacillati; phylum Actinomycetota; class Actinomycetes; order Kitasatosporales; family Streptomycetaceae; genus Streptomyces; species Streptomyces sp. NPDC060366. The sequence continues at coordinate 20,289 of NZ_JBHXDC010000016.1, forward strand.
GGACGATGTCGCGGCGCGGGTCGCGCTCCTTGGCGAGGAGCGCGGTCCACAGGCCGCTGTAGCCGCCGCCGACGACGAGCAGGTCGCAGCGTTCGTCGCCCGCGAGCGCGGGCACCGCGCCCGGCTTGCCGGGATCGTCGAGCCAGTAGGCGACGGGCTGCGCGTCGGCGAGTGAGGCGGCTGCTGTACGCATGGCTCCAGGGGCCATGTCTTCCATCTCCTTCAGGTCCTGCTCAGGGTGTCGCGGCCTTCTTGCGCCGGTTGCTGACCAGCTGGCCGCCAATCACCATCAGTACCGCGACGGCGAACATCGCTGTCCCGATGACGTTGATCTGCACCGGTGTGCCGCGCTGTGCCGATCCCCAGACGAACATGGGGAAGGTGACGGACGAACCGGCGTTGAAGTTGGTGATGATGAAGTCGTCGAACGAGAGGGCGAAGGCGAGCAGCGCGCCCGCGGCGATGCCCGGTGCGGCGATCGGCAGGGTGACCCGTACGAAGGTCTGCACCGGCCCCGCGTACAGATCGCGCGCCGCCTCCTCGAGCTTCGGATCCATGGACATGACCCTCGCCTTGACGGCCGTCACCACGAAGCTGAGGCAGAACATGATGTGGGCGATGAGGACGGTCCAGAAGCCCAACTCCGCCCCCATGTTCAGGAACAGGGTCAGCAGCGAGGCGGCCATCACGACCTCGGGCATGGCCATCGGCAGGAAGATCAGCGAGTTGATCGCGCCGCGCGCCCGGAAGCGGTAGCGGACCAGCGCGAAGGCGATCATGGTGCCGAGTACGGTCGCCCCGATCGTCGCCCAGACGGCGATCTGGAACGAGAGCGTCAGCGATCCACAGAGGTCCGCGACGCCGCACGGGTCCTTCCAGGCGTCCAGCGAGAACGTCTGCCAGGTGTAGTTGAAGCGCCCCTTCGGCTTGTTGAAGGAGAACACCATGACGACGAGGTTCGGCAGGATCATGTACGCGAGCGTGAGCAGGCCCGCGACGACGACCACATTGCGTCGGATCCAGCGCATCAGACCAGGTCCTCCGTCCCTGAACGGCGGATGTAGACGGTGACCACGACCAGCACGACCGCCATGAGGATGAACGAGAGAGCCGCCGCCGTCGGATAGTCGAGCACGCGTAGGAACTGGCTCTGGATCACGCTGCCGACCATCTTGGTGTCGGTGGAGCCGAGCAGCTCGGCGTTGACGTAGTCGCCGCTCGCCGGGATGAAGGTCAGCAGCGTGCCGGAGACGATGCCCGGCATGGACAGCGGCACGGTGACCTTCCGGAAGGTCGTCGCGGGCCTCGCGTAGAGGTCTCCGGCCGCCTCGTGCAGCCGGCCGTCGATGCGCTCCAGCGAGGTGTAGAGCGGCAGGATCATGAACGGCAGGAAGTTGTACGTGAGGCCGCAGACGACGGCCATGGGCGTGGCCAGGACGCGGTCGTCCGCCGTCCAGCCGAGCCAGCTGGTCACGTCCAGCACCCGAAGGGCGTCCAGTGCGCCGACCACGGCGCCGTCGTCCGCCAGGATCGTCTTCCAGGCGAGCGTACGGATCAGGAAGCTCGTGAAGAACGGGGCGATGACGAGGACCAGCATGAGGTTGCGCCAGCGGCCGGCCTTGAAGGCGATGAGGTACGCCAGTGGGTAGCCGAGCAGCAGACACAGGACGGTGGCGGTGCCCGCGTACAGCAGGGAGCGCACGAACTGCGGGTAGTACTCCTGGAGCGCGTCCCAGTAGGTCTGGAAGTGCCAGGTGACCTCGAAACCCTTCTCCAGGGAGCCCGTCTGTACGGAGGTCGACGCCTGGTACACCATCGGCAGCGCGAAGAAGACCAGCAGCCACAGGATTCCGGGCAGCAGCAGCCAGTACGGGACGAGGCGTTTGCGGCGCGGAACCTTGCGTACTGCCGCGTCGGTGACCGGTGGTGCGGGCGGCGCCGGTGGTGCTGCCGTGGCGGTCACGACCCCTCCTCGTCCACCGTCTTGACGCCCGCGTCGATGTCCTGGTCCGCGTCGAGTCCGAAGGTGTGCGCGGGGTTCCAGTGCAGGACCACCTCGGCCCCGGGAGTGAGCCTGCCGTCGCGCTCGATGTTCTGCGCGTACACCTCCAACTCCGCGCATACGGGGCTGTCGATGACGTACTGGGTCGAGACCCCGATGAAGCTGGAGTCGACGATGCGCCCGGTGATCCGGTTGCGGCCCGCGGGGATGGAGCCCTCGTCGTCGGCGTGCGCGAGGGAGATCTTCTCGGGGCGCACGCCGACGAGCAGCCGGCCGCCGTCCGGCACCCGCGCCGTGCAGCGGTCGGCGGGCAGCCTCAGCTTCACGCCCGCCGACGTCACCACCAGCTCGTCGCCGGTCTTCTCAGCGACCTCGGCCTCGATGAGGTTGGACGTGCCGAGGAAGTTGGCGACGAAGGTGGTCTGCGGATTCTCGTACAGCTCGGCCGGCGCGCCCAGTTGCTCGACCCGCCCCGCGTTCATCACGGCGACCGTGTCGGCCATCGTCATGGCCTCCTCCTGGTCGTGCGTGACATGCACGAAGGTGATGCCGACCTCCGTCTGGATGCGCTTGAGCTCCAGCTGCATCTGGCGGCGCAGCTTGAGGTCGAGCGCACCGAGGGGCTCGTCGAGGAGCAGCACCTTCGGATGGTTGATCAGCGCGCGGGCCACGGCGACGCGCTGCTGCTGCCCGCCGGAGAGCTGGTGCGGCTTGCGCTTCGCGTAGTCACTGAGCTGCACGAGGTCGAGCATGTCGCCGACCTGCTTCTTCACCGACTTGACGCCCCGACGGCGCAGGCCGAACGCGACGTTCTCGTAGATGTCGAGGTGCGGGAAGAGCGCGTAGCTCTGGAAGACGGTGTTGACGGGGCGCTTGTGCGGCGGCAGGCCGGTGACGTCCCGGTCGCCGAGGAAGACCGATCCGGTGGTGGGGTCCTCCAGGCCGGCGATCATCCGCAGCGTGGTGGTCTTGCCGCAGCCCGAGGCACCGAGGAGGGCGAAGAAGGAGCCTTGGGGCACGGTGAGGTCGAGGGGTTTCACGGCGTGGAAGGAGCCGTACGACTTGCTTATCCCGGTGAGGCGGACGTCGTCGCCGCCCCGGTCGGTGGATGCGGTCTCAGTCATGGGTAACGATCCCGGGGGCTTGGGAGGAGAGGAGCGGAGCGGACGGGGCCTCTGGGGCCCTTGCGGCCGTACGGCCCGGTGAAGCGGTGAGCCGGTGAGCCGGTGGCCTAGGCGCCGATGAGCTTGGCGAACTTCTCTTCGTACGCCGTCTCTTCCTCACTGCTCAGTGAGCGGAAGGCGTGGGACTGCGAGGCCATCGCCGCGTCCGGGAGGATCAGCGGATTGGACGCCATCGACTCGTCGATCTTCGCGAGTTCCGGACGGACACCCTCGACGGGGCAGACGTAGTTGATGTACGCCGCGAGCTGCGCGGCGATCGGAAGCTCGTAGTAGTGGTCGATGAGCTTCTCGGCGTTGGTCTTGTGCCGTGCCTTCGCCGGTACCAGCAGATTGTCGCTGGAGATCATGTAACCGGTCTCCGGGATGGCGAACTGGATATCCGGGTTGTCCGCCTGGAGCTGCACGATGTCACCGGCCCAGGCGACGCACGCCGCGATGTCGCCCTTGCTGAGGTCCGCCGTGTAGTCGTTGCCGGTGAAGCGGCGGATCTGCTTCTTGTCGACGGCCTTCTGTATGCGGGCGACGGCGCCGTCGAAGTCGTCGTCGGAGAACGACGCCGGGTCCTTGCCCATGTCGAGCAGGGTCAGCCCGATGGAGTCGCGCATCTCGGAGAGGAACGACACCCGCCCCTTGAGGTCCGGGTCGTCGAGCAGTTGCGACACGGACTCGACCTTGCGGCCCCCCGTCGCCTTCATGTTGTAGGCGATGACGGAGGGGATACCGGTCCACGGGTAGGTGTAGGCGCGCCCCGGATCCCAGTCGGGCGAGCGGAACTGCTGGGAGAGATTCGCGTACGCGTGGGGCAAGTTGGCGGGATCGAGCTTCTGCGCCCAGCCGAGCCGGATGATGCGGGCGGCGAGCCAGTCGGTGACGCAGATCAGATCGCGCCCCGTGTCCTGGCCGGCCGCGAGCTGCGGCTGGATCTTGCCGAAGAACTCGACGTTGTCGTTGATGTCCGCCGTGTACTTCACCTGGATCCCGGTGCGCTTCGTGAACGCCTCCAGGGTGGGATAGCCCTTCTCGTTCTCGCTGACGTCCATGTACTCGGTCCAGTTGGAGAAGACGACGCGCTTCTCCTTCGCCGAGTGGTCGGTGGACGCCGGGCCGTCGCTCTCCCTCTTCGCGGGCGGGATCCCGCAGGCGGCGAGTCCTGCCGCGCCGCCGATCGTGAGCGCCCCGGCGCCCGTGGCACGCAGCAGCGAACGGCGGCTGAGCGCGCCTCTGCCGTTGCTGAGGCTGCGACGCGTCGCGGCTATCTGGGCCGCCGAGAGACGGTCGGGCTCGTACTGCTCCATGGGCGGTGCCCTTTCGGGTGAGGAGAGGGTGACGAGAGTTAGAGACGGTCCCCGAAAATCGTGCGGTGCCAGTCCTTCCTGACGGCCGCGGTGTTGTCGTACATCACATGTTTGACCTGTGTGTACTCCTCGAACGAGTACGCCGACATGTCTTTTCCGTAACCACTCGACTTGTAGCCGCCGTGCGGCATCTCGCTGATGATCGGGATGTGGTCGTTCACCCAGACGCAGCCGGCCTTGATCTCACGGGTGGCGCGCCCCGTGCGGTACACGTCGCGGCTCCAGACGGATGCCGCGAGGCCGTACGGGGTGTCGTTGGCGAGGCGGATGCCCTCGTCGTCGGAGTCGAAGGGCAGGACGACCAGGACGGGGCCGAAGATCTCCGACTGGACGATCTCGCTGTCCTGGGCGGCGTCCACGACGAGGGTGGGCCGGTAGTACGCGCCGTCGGCGAGGCCGGCGCGCGCCGTGTGGCCGCCCTCCGGGGCGTCACCGTGCAGATCGTGGCCGTCCAGATCGTTGCTGTCCGGCGCGCTGCCGCCGGTGACGACGCGGGCGTATCCGCGCGCCCGGTCGACGATGGCGGCGACCCGGTCGCGGTGCGCGTGCGAGATCAGCGGCCCCATGTCGGTCGACGGGGCGAACGGGTCGCCGAGGCGCACCGTCTCCATCAGTGCCGCTACGGCGCTCACGAAGGCGTCGTAGAGCGGACGCTGGACGTAGGCGCGGGTGGCGGCCGTACAGTCCTGCCCCGTGTTGATGAGCGAGCCCGCGACGGCGCCCTGGACGGCGGCCTCAAGGTCGGCGTCGTCGAAGACCAGGAACGGGGCCTTGCCTCCGAGTTCCAGATGCAGCCGCTTGACGGTGGCCGTGGCGATCTCGGCGACGCGTTTGCCGACGGCGGTGGAGCCGGTGAAGGAGGTCATGACGACGTCGGGGTGGCCGACGAGGCGCTCCCCCGCGTCGGCGCCCGCGCCGTTGACGATGTTGATCACGCCGTCGGGGATGCCCGCCTCCTGCGCCGCCTGAGCGAACATCAGTGAGGTGAACGGCGTCAGTTCGGAGGGCTTGAGCACGATCGTGTTGCCCGCGGCGACCGCCGGAAGGATCTTCCAGGCGGCCATCTGGAGCGGATAGTTCCAGGGGGCGATGGAGCCGACCACGCCGATCGGCTCGCGTCGTACGTAGGAGGTGTGGTCGCCGCTGTACTCCCCCGCGGACGCGCCTTCCAGATGACGGGCCGCGCCCGCGAAGAAGGCGGCGTTGTCGACGGTCCCCGGAACGTCGAACTCCGTGGACAGCTTGATCGGCTTGCCGCACTGGGCCGACTCGGCCTCCGCGAATTCCGTGGCCCGATCGGCGAGTACGGCGGCGAAACGGTGCAGCGCGTCGGAACGCTCACCCGGAGTGGCGCCGGCCCAGCCCGGATACGCCGCGAGCGCCGCGGCGACGGCCGCGTCGACATCGGCCGTGCCCGCCAGTTCGTACGTGAGCAGTTCCTCGCCCGTCGCAGGGTCGATCACGGCCTGCGTACGGCCCGAGGTGCCGGGACGCAGCCGCCCGTCGATGAACTGCGCACCGTCCGCGAAACGCTCCCGTGCGGGGAAGCGGTTGCCCATGGCGCCCTCCGTATTCCGGCTGTCGCCCCAGTCGTTCCGACGCCGTGACCGTTGTTCTGGCTTGAATTGAGTGCCGATACTGACAGAGCACGGGGCGTCCAACAAGTGATTCCGTTGTTGCCTTTTGGTTACGCGACGGAATCGGTTGACCATGTGTCGCCGCATCGCCTTGATCCGCATACGGACTGTCAGTGGTGGCTGCCAGACTCGCGTGCATGGGGATGATCACGGTTGCCGAGCTGATCGACCGTACGGGTCACGGCGAGAGATTCAAGTATCTGCACTTCTGGGGGCACGCCCCGCGGCGCGACGGCGTCATCGGCGCGAGCTGTCTCAGCCAGTGGTGGCAGTCACCGTTCACGGTCGACGGGGTGGAGTACGCCACGGCGGAGCACTGGATGATGGCGGCCAAGGCCCGGCTCTTCGACGACGCGGAGGCCGAGCGGAAGGCTCTGACCGCCTCCGGTCCGGCGTTGGCGAAGAAGGCCGGGCGGCTGGTGCGGGGGTTCGACGACGGGGCGTGGGAGCGCGCGCGGTCCGGCATCGTCGTGGAAGGCAGCGTCCACAAGTTCCGGCAGGACGACCGGCTGCGCGACTACCTGCTGGGCACCGGCGACCGGGTCCTCGTCGAGGCCAGCCCGATGGACCGGATCTGGGGCATCGGACTGGCCGCGGACGACGAGAGGGCGCAGGACCCCGCGCGCTGGCGCGGGATCAATCTGCTGGGCTTCGCTCTGATGGAGGCGCGGGAACGGCTCCGTACGGAGGCGGCGGGGGCCTGACGCCTCGACGGCCGTCTGCTGGACGCCTCACCGACCGCCGGGCCGAGCGGGGCGTATCAGGTCCCGGCGGGATCAGTGGTCGGCGTCCACGAGAAGCATGGCGGAGTAGCCGTCGGTGCCGCTGTCGTAGTCGTAGTCGTTGTTGTCGTCATTGATCGCGTCGGTGATCCCCCAGACGATCAGACCGATGACGACCGCCCCGATGACGATCCCGATGGTGCCCATGATGATTCCGGAGAGCGCCTGACCGCCGTTGGTGGCCTCACCCCGCTCGGCACGCTTCCTGCCGACGACGCCGAAGATCACGGCGAGGACGCCCAGGACGATGCCGACGACGCCGTACAGGCAGAACAGACAGATCGAAAGGATGCCGAGCGTCATCGCGGCGACACCCATGCCGTTCGCCGGGCCGGGCTGCCAGCCGCCCTGGCCGTATCCCGGATAGCCGGGGTATCCCGGGTATCCGGGATAGGAGGCGCCGGGATACGGGGTGGCCACGGGCGCGCTCGGGTAGCCGTACGGACCGGAAGTGGTCGGGGCCGGCCCCCCGGGGGCTATCGGCGGCGGCGGTACGGCTCCGGAGACGGGCCCGGTGCCCGGGGCGCCGGCGGCGCCCGGCTGCGGCCCCGCGATGGGCATCGACGTGACGGTCGACTGGTCGTGAACAGGCGTGAACGGCGGCTGGTCCTGGACGGGGCTCGACGCCTGCGCCGGCTTGTCCAACGGCACCCGGCGCTCGGGCGGCGCCCACGGATCGCTCGGCTCGTTGGCGCCCGGTGGCTGCGCGCTGCTGTCTGACATGGTCCTCCCCCATCGTGATTCCGTCATGCTAAGGCCTCCGCCGAGCGCGCTGCCCGCCCCGCCTACGATGGCTCCCGACCGGTAAAGCCCTGGGCAGGGGGACGTCCTGCCCGGCGGACGGCGGCACCCTTTCCGCCGCCGCTCAGTACGCGGAGGATCCGATGACCGACCTTCATCCCTTCATCGCAGGGTTGCCCAAGGCCGAACTGCATGTCCATCACGTCGGCTCGGCCTCGCCCCGTATCGTGTCCGAACTGGCGGCCAGGCACCCCGGATCCAAGGTGCCGACCGACCCCGAGGCGCTGGCCGACTACTTCGTCTTCACCGATTTCGCGCACTTCATCGACGTCTACCTCTCCGTCGTGGACCTGCTCCGTACCCCGGAGGACGTCCGGCTGCTGACGTTCGAGATCGCACGCGACATGGCCCGGCAGAACATCCGCTACGCGGAGCTCACGATCACCCCCTTCAGCTCGACCCGGCGCGGCATCCCCGCCGAGGCCTTCATGGAGGCGATCGAGGACGCCCGCAAGTCGGCGGAGTCCGAATTCGGAGTCGTGCTGCGGTGGTGCTTCGACATCCCCGGCGAGGCCGGCCTGGAGGCCGCGGACGAGACCCTGCGGCTCGCCGTCGACCTCCGTCCCGAAGGTCTGGTGTCCTTCGGTCTCGGCGGGCCGGAAATCGGCGTACCGCGGCCCCAGTTCAAGCCCCACTTCGACCGGGCGATCGCCGAGGGACTGCACTCCGTACCGCACGCCGGTGAGACGACGGGGCCCGGAACGGTGTGGGACGCGCTGAAGGAGCTGCGCGCCGAACGGATCGGTCACGGCATCAGCTCCGCCCAGGACGCGGAGTTGATGGCGTACCTCGCCGAGAACCGCATCCCTCTGGAGGTCTGCCCCACCTCCAACATCGCCACGCGGGCGGTCACCGACATCGAACTGCACCCGATCAGGACGCTCGTCTCCGCGGGCGTACTCGTGACGGTCAACAGCGACGACCCGCCCATGTTCGGCACCGACCTCAACAAGGAGTACGCGGTCGCGGCACGACTGCTGGAACTGGACGAGCGGGGGGTGGCGGGGCTCGCGAAGGGCGCCGTCGAGGCGTCGTTCCTCGACCAGGCCGGCAAGAACCGGCTGACCGCCGAGATCGACACGTACACCGCGCAGTGGCTCGCCACGTGACGGCCGCACGGGGCGCCTCCGAGGGTGTCGGCGACGGTATCGGCGACGCGCTGCTGCGCTCCGTCGTGGCCGTCGGGCACCGAGGAGATCCGTACCGAGTCCGCGAGAACACCCTTCCCTCGGTCCGATCCGCCCTGGAACGGGGCGCGGACGCTGTGGAGATCGACGTACGGGTCACGCGCGACGGGGTGCCCGTCCTGCTGCACGACTCCTCGCTGAAACGGCTCTGGGGGCATGACCGGGCGCTCGCGGACGTCACCCACGCCGAGGTGCGCACCCTGACACGGGGCGGCGTGCCGACGCTTCAAGAGGTTCTGCTGGCGCCGGAGCCGGTGGGGGACGCGCGTCTCATGATCGATCTGCCCGGCGCCACGGCGGCGACGGTGCGCGCGGTGGTAGGGACGGTGCGCGAATGCGGCGCGGCAGAGCGGGTGTACTACTGCGCGGGCGCGGATGCGATGCTCGCCGTGCGTGACGCCGACCCGGGCGCCGAGATCGCGATGACGTGGCAGTCGTTGTCCCCGCCGCGCCCCGTACTGCTCGACGCGGTACGGCCCCGCTGGCTCAACTACCGCTTCGGCCTGGTGAGTCGGGAGCTGACGGAGCGGGTACACCGCGACGGGCTGCTGGTCTCCGCCTGGACGGCGGACACGGGGCGGAGCATGCGACGCCTGGTCGCGGCGGGAGTCGACTCGATCACCACCAACCGCATCGACACGCTCGCGAAACTGCTGCGCACCGGTCGACCGGACCAGTTGGAGACGTAGGGACGGCGGGGGCAGTCGGCGCCAGGACGGGGCAGGGGCGGGCGGGACCGGACGGGGCGGCGCGCCCCCGCCGCCGAGGGCCCGGCTTCCCGGCGCCGACTCGCCCCAACCGCCACGAACGGGGCCGGAGTTCAGCGGCCCCCGACCACCCCGCGCGCGACGGCGTGCGAGATCGCGGTGGCACCCCCGGCTACGGCCAGCCCCAAGGCGATGTCGCGCGCCCGCGCCGGCTTCAGCACCCCGGCCCGCCGCAGCCGCCCCCGCGCCCACAGCGTGAACGGCACCACGATCAGCGGGGACGTGACGGACCCGGGCGTGTACCCCCGTACGGCGGCGGCCTGGGCGAGATGCACCAGACCGTGCAGTCCGAATCCGTCCAGCGCCCCTGGTAGAAGCCGGACCGGCCCCCCGTACGGTGCCCCGCCAGGGCCGCGGAGCCGACGAAGGCAGCCATTATCCCGACGGCCACGGCGAACTCGCGTGGCTCGACGGCGGCCATGGCACTCCACACCGGCTCCGGCACGCCGGGGATCCGCTCCCGCAGCGCGGGCAGGTTCTCGCTGATCCAACGGGGCCCGGTGGCCAGTTCCTCGGCATCGTGCAGAGCCCAGGCCACCAGCAGCCCCAGGGTCACGGCGGGGCCCACCCGTTCGCCGTGGACGTGTATCTCGGTCATGTTCGCGACCCTCTCAGACGCGGCCCACGACAGACGGGGCGGGGCACGGACCACCAGCGTGTCCGTGCCCCGCCCCGGGGAAAGCAACTCGGGCGACGTGTGCGCGAGTTGACGGGTCGACGAGCCTGTCGCCTCGCGGCGACCGACCCGTCGATCCGATGCGTCAGCCCTCGTATCTCACGCGTCGAGCGATGTCATCACGTGCTTGATGCGCGTGTAGTCGTCGAAGCCGTATGCCGACAGGTCCTTGCCGTAGCCCGACTGCTTGAAGCCGCCGTGCGGCATCTCCGCGACCAGCATGATGTGCGTGTTGATCCACACGCAGCCGAAGTCCAGGTTCTTGGACATGCGCATCGCGCGCCCGTGGTCCTTCGTCCACACCGAGGACGCGAGGGCGAACTCGACCCCGTTCGCGTACTCCAGCGCCTGCGCCTCGTCCGTGAACGACTGGACGGTGATGACCGGCCCGAACACCTCGTTCTGGATGATCTCGTCGTCCTGCTTGAGCCCCGAGACGACGGTCGGCGCGTAGAAGTACCCCTTGTCGCCGACCCGGTGACCGCCCGCCTCGACCTTGGCATGGGCCGGCAGCCGCTCGATGAAGCCCGAGACATGCTTCAACTGGTTGGCGTTGTTCAGCGGCCCGTACAGCACGTCCTCGTCATCAGGAGCACCGGTCTTGGTACCGGCGGCGGCCTTGGCCAGCTCCGTCACGAACTCGTCGTGGATCGACTCGTGCACCAGGACGCGGCACGCCGCCGTACAGTCCTGCCCGGCGTTGAAGAAGCCGGCCACCGAGATTTCCTCGACGGCCTTGGCGATCGCCTCGCTGTCGAGGTCCTCGAAGACCACGACGGGCGCCTTGCCGCCCAGCTCCAGATGCACGCGCTTGAGGCTCCTGGATGCGGACTCGGCGACCTGCATCCCGGCCCGTACGGAGCCGGTGATCGAGGCCATCGCCGGAGTCGCGTGCTCGACCATCGTGCGACCGCTGTCGCGGTCGCCGCAGATGACGTTGAAGACGCCCTTGGGCGCGATCGCGCCGATGATCTCCGCCATCAGCAGTGTGGAGGCGGGGGTGGTGTCCGACGGCTTCAGTACGACGGTGTTGCCCGCGGCGAGCGCCGGGGCGAACTTCCAGACGGCCATCATCATCGGGTAGTTCCACGGCGCGACCTGCGCGCAGACGCCCACGGGCTCACGCCGCACCATGCTGGTGAAACCGTCCATGTACTCGCCGGCCGAGCGGCCGTCGAGCATGCGCGCCGCACCCGCGAAGAAGCGGATCTGGTCCACCATCGGCCCGATCTCTTCGGTCCGGGTCAGCTCGAGCGGCTTGCCGGTGTTCTCCGACTCGGCGGCGACCAGGTCCTCGGCGCGCTCCTCGATCGCGTCCGCGATCTTGAGCATCACCTTCTGACGCTCGGCCGGGGTGGTGTCGCGCCAGGCAGGGAAGGCCGCGGCGGCGGCTTCCATCGCGGCGTCGACGTCGGCCTGGCCGGAAAGCGGGGACGTGGCGTAAGCCTCGCCCGTGGACGGGTTGACCACCTCGATGGTCCGTCCGTCGGCCGCGTCCCGGAACTCCCCGTTGATGTAGTTACGCAGACGGCGCAGCTCGGTGGTCACTGCCACCCCTCCTTACAGAAGTCATGCCGGATGTCCGATGGGTGAGACACCCCACCTTAAGCGTTCCGCCGACGCTTTCGACAGGCCCGACCCCTCCTAACTTCGGATTCAGTCATATCCTGACCCTTACACAACGAATTTCATCGCTCGAGGGTTGCGAGACAGACGAGGCGCGGTGCACAGTGAGCGCGTGGCCAGTCGCAGCGCAGACCCCAGGAACGGGCACGGCAACGGATCGTCGCCGACGATCGACTCCGTGTCCCTCGCGATCATCGAACAGCTTCAGGAGGACGGACGGCGCCCCTACGCCGCGATCGGCAAGGCCGTCGGCCTCTCCGAGGCGGCCGTACGCCAGCGCGTCCAGAAGCTGCTCGACCAAGGGGTCATGCAGATCGTTGCCGTGACCGACCCACTGACCGTCGGTTTCCTGCGCCAGGCGATGGTCGGCATCAACGTCGAGGGCGACCTCGACTCCGTGGCCGACGCGCTTACGGAGATGGCCGAGTGCGAGTACGTGGTGATGACCGCGGGCTCCTTCGACCTGATGGTGGAGGTCGTCTGCGAGGACGACGACCACCTGCTGAACGTCATCAACAAACGGATCCGCGCGCTCCCCGGCGTGCGCTCCACCGAGAGCTTCGTCTACCTCAAGCTGAAGAAGCAGACCTACATGTGGGGAACCCGATAGCCGTGAGCAAGGACCTCTCCAAAACCGCTTACGACCACCTGTGGATGCATTTCACCCGCATGTCGTCGTACGAGAACGCACCCGTGCCCACCATTGTGCGTGGTGAGGGCACCTACATCTACGACGACAAGGGCAAGCGCTACCTGGACGGCCTCTCCGGCCTGTTCGTGGTCAACGCGGGCCACGGGCGCCACGAGTTGGCCGAGACCGCCTACAAGCAGGCTCAGGAACTCGCCTTCTTCCCCGTATGGTCCTACGCCCACCCGAAGGCGGTCGAGCTTGCCGAGCGACTGGCCAACTACGCGCCCGGGGACCTCAACAAGGTCTTCTTCACCACCGGCGGCGGCGAGGCGGTCGAGACCGCCTGGAAGCTCGCCAAGCAGTACTTCAAGCTGACGGGCAAGCCCACCAAGTACAAGGTCATCTCGCGCGCCGTCGCCTACCACGGCACGCCGCAAGGGGCGCTGTCCATCACCGGGCTGCCGGCCCTGAAGGCCCCGTTCGAGCCGCTGGTCCCCGGCGCCCGCAAGGTGCCGAACACCAACATCTACCGCGCCCCGCTGCACGGCGACGACCCGGAGGCCTTCGGCCGCTGGGCCGCCGACCAGATCGAACAGCAGATCCTCTTCGAGGGCGCGGACACGGTCGCCGCCGTCTTCCTGGAGCCGGTGCAGAACGCCGGTGGCTGTTTCCCGCCCCCGCCGGGCTACTTCCAGCGGGTCCGCGAGATCTGCGACCAGTACGACGTGCTGCTCGTCTCGGACGAGGTCATCTGCGCGTTCGGCCGGGTCGGCACGATGTTCGCCTGTGACAAGTTCGGCTACGTACCGGACATGATCACCTGTGCGAAGGGCATGACGTCGGGCTACTCACCGATAGGCGCCTGCATCATCTCCGACCGTCTCGCCGAGCCCTTCTACAAAGGTGACAACACCTTCCTGCACGGCTACACCTTCGGCGGCCACCCGGTCTCCGCGGCCGTCGGCCTGGCCAACCTCGACATCTTCGAGCGTGAGGGCCTCAACCAGCATGTGCTGGACAACGAGGACGCCTTCTTCTCGACGCTGCGCAAGCTCCACGACCTGCCGATAGTCGGCGACGTACGGGGCAACGGCTTCTTCTACGGCATCGAGCTCGTCAAGGACAAGGTCACCAAGGAGTCGTTCACGGACGAGGAGACGGAGCGCGTCCTTTACGGCTTCCTCTCCAAGGCTCTGTACGAGAGCGGGCTGTACTGCCGCGCCGACGACCGCGGCGACCCGGTCGTACAGCTCGCGCCGCCGCTGATCTCCGACCAGTCGACGTTCGACGAGATCGAGCAGATCCTGCGCACAGTGCTGACGGAGGCCTGGACGAAGCTCTGATCCCCGCAGCGTACGGGGCGGCGTACGGCACCTACCGGGTGCCGCGGGCCGCCCCGTAGGTGCCGTACCCGCGCCTGATCCTCATGACGGCCCGGGTGCCCCCGTTCGAGTGCAAAGGGGGCACCCGGGCCGCGTGCTGTCCGCGCTCCTCGTTCGCGATCTTTACGGTGCAGTGACCGATCGGCTTCGCCTTCGTTCCCCCGGACGGGGCGCGGTACGTCATCTCTGAACCGAGCCTGATCCGAACCGAGGTGTACGCCATGGTTGCCCCGCCGGACAACGACGTGCTCTGGGCGCGTTCCCTGCACCATTCGCACAACGGCTCACCCGCGCTCAGCGGCGTCTCGCTCGGTGTGCGCGAGGGAGAGATCCTCGCCGTCACCGGCGCGCGCGGAAGTGGCAAGACGACCCTGCTGCGCTGTCTCTCGGGTCAGCTCGTCCCGGAGGAGGGCGAGGTCTGGTTCAACAGCACCGCCGTCCACACGATGCCCCCGTCGCTGCGTGAACGGCTCCGGCGCGACCGTTTCGGATGGATCGACTCGGATCCGGTCCTGGTCCCGGAGCTCACCTCGTGGGAGAACGCGGCCCTGCCGCTGCTGTTGCGCGGCTCCTCCCGCCGCGCGGCGAAGGCGGCGGCCATGGAGTGGCTGGAGCGGCTCGACGTCGGTATGTGCGCCGGCAAGCGTCCGCACGCCCTGCTCCAGTCGCAGCGCCAACGCGTCGCCGTCGCCCGCGCCCTGGTCAGCACGCCCTCCGTACTGTTCGCCGACGAGCCGACAGCGCCGCTGTACGCCGCCGAGCGCGCACAGGTCCTGCGCACGTTGACGACCGCGGCGCGCTCGCACCGCATCACCGTCATCCTCGCCACCCTCGATGACGAGGTATCGACGCTCGCCGACCGCATCGTCACCCTGGTCGACGGCCACCGCGTGGGCGCCCTGCGGCCGACCGAGGCGGAAGGCCAGGCAGCGTGCTCGCTCTCCGTCTAGCCCGTGGCAGCCACCCCCTCGTCCTGCTGCGCAGGCTGCTGGTGGCCGCGGCGTCGGCGGGGGTCGGCTTCCTCCTCCTGTGCACCCTGGGCTGGGCCGTGAACCACCCCTCCGGATCACTGCTGCGGCTGCTGTGGTGCGTGCTCCCGCTCGCCGCGACGCTGCAGTTCGCGGTCGCCGTAGCGCGTGCGGACCCGAGCACCCGGCCACGTTCCGGTCTCTCCGCCGTCGGCCTCGGCCCGGCTCAACTCACCGCGCTCGCCGCCGCGTCGACCACTCTTTCCTGCACCGTCGGCAGCATGGTGGCGCTGCTGTTCTTCCTTCACCTGCGTGGCGACATCACGGGGCTCCCCTTCGACGGTGCCGCGGCCGATCTGCTCGGCGCGGGACAGCCGCTGCCCCTGGCCGCCGCCCTCACGCTGCTCGCCGTCGTACCTGTCCTCGCCGGCGCGGCCACCGGACTCGCCCTGCGTCCGCGTACGACGGGGCGGGCCGAACACACCGATAGCGAACTGCCCGCGACGCCCAAGCCCGCACCGTCGGGGCTCCCTTGGGGCGTCGCACTCACCGCGGCGGGGCTCGCCGTCGAGACCTACGCGAGCAGAGCCGATTCCGGATCGCCCCTGCCGATGCCGGGACGGTTCGAAGGCAGCCCGGCCGGTGTCCTGGCCGGCTGGTCACTGACGGCGCTGGGCCTGGCCCTCGCCGGTCCCGGCATCGCGTACCTCTGCGGCCAACTCCTCCAAATGCTGCGCCCCGGTGCGACGCGACTGCTCGCGGGGCGGATCCTGATGGACGAGGCGGTGCGGATCGGCCGACCGCTCGGCGTGGTCTGCGCGGTGATCTCCGGCGGATTCGCCGCCGCGGCGCTGTACGGCCCCGGCGACGAGCGCCCGTTCGGGCCGCTCACCGGCCTCGGCGCCACACTTGTCGTGGGCTGCACCGTCGCGACGCTGCTGATGGCGGTCCTGGAGGCCAAGCACGCCCGCACAGACACGACGGCCGCGATGGTACGGGTCGGCGCGCCCACGGGGCTCCTGCGTACCGCGGCGGCGCTGAGGGCGGGAGCGCTGCTCGCCGTATTCGGACCGCTGACGTGGATGATCGCCGCGCTGGCCGCCGTACCGCTCACCGGCTGAACCGGCCGCCTTCCCGAACTCAGGCTCCCTGTCCGAACGGGGGCCTATCGTGTCCGCATGGCGAACGGCGCGGGACACGACGGACATGAAGCACAACAGGCGGCGGCGCAGAGCCCCCAGGGACCCTGGGAGCACCGGGCGGACGGCCTGGATCGCGAGATCGAATCCCTCGACGAGTTCGACCAGGTGATCCTGGGCGGGACGCTCAGCGGCTTCCGGGTCCAGTCGGTCGACCTGACGGGCCGTACGCTCGCCCTGCTGTCCACCGACACCTCCGAAACGGTCTTCCTCGGCTGCCCGATGGCGCCCGACGCCGCGGCGAAGATACGGGGCGACGGGGCCCTGGTATTCCCGCCCGTCCCGCATCTCCCGTTCGACCCGTACCGGGGCCTGCTCTACTCGCCCGAGCAACTCTTCGAGAGGCTGGACGAGGGCGGGTACGAGGCGACGCCGGACGCGCTCGCCTACGAGTGGTTTCAGCGCACCAAGGCCGACGGCGACATACTCTCCTCGATGCTGCGGTCGGTCCACGACGACGCGATCTCGGATGCCCTGGACGAACATCTCGCTGGCGCACGGGTCGTCGGCGTGATGGGCGGCCACGCCATGGCGCGCGGTACGGACGCGTACGCGGGAGCGGCCCGCCTCGGCCGCGACCTGGCCCGTACGGGGCTGACCGTCGCGACCGGCGGCGGCCCCGGTGCCATGGAGGCCGCCAACCTGGGCGCGTACGCGGCCCCGCATCCCGACGAGATGCTGGACGAGGCCCTCGAAATCCTCGCCAAGACACCGTCGTTCAGCCCGTCGATCTCCGACTGGGCGCGCGCCGCCTTCGAGGTACGGGGCCGCTGGCCCGGGGGCGACGGCTCCGTGGGTATCCCCACGTGGTTCTACGGCCACGAACCGCCGAACGCCTTCGCGGGCCACATCGCGAAGTACTTCGCCAACGCGACCCGCGAGGACGGTCTGCTCGCCCGCTGCAACGCCGGCGTCGTCTTCCTGCCCGGCGCTGCGGGCACCGTCCAGGAGGTCTTCGACAACGCGACGCCGAATTACTACGAGTCACGTGGCGAGCCGACGCCCATGGTCCTCGTCGACCGCACGCACTGGACGGAGCGGCTGCCGGCCTGGCCGCTGCTCACGTCGCTGGCGCGGAAGCGCTCGATGGAATCACGCATCGCGCTCGTCGACTCGGTGGCCGAGGTCCCCGAGGCCCTGGCCCGGCTCTCCAGCTGACCGACCCGGCGCGCACCGGGTGAGGTCGCGTCAGTGCGCCCCGTTGTCGCCCGTTGGGGCCTCGCCCTTCGCGACGTCGGTCGAGTCCGGCTCCCGTTCGTCCAGGACCACCACGTCCTCGGCGATGAAGGAGACCCCGACCCTCGCACTCTCGTCGGGTACGTCGCGGAGGCCGCACTCCGCCTCGATCTCCGGCCCGTCCTCGGGGCGCAGCAGGACGGCGACGTGACTGCCGCGGAAGGTGCGGGCCCCGACGGTGCAGCGCAGTCCGTCCTCGGGGGCGCCGAGCCGTACCCCGGTGGGACGCACCAACAGCGCGCGTGAGCCCTGGGGGGAGGCGTCGGGCACCGGGATCTTGCCCCAGGGCGTGTCGGCGGTGTCACCGTCCACGGTGGCCGCCACGACGTTGTCGAAGCCCAGGAAGCGCGCCACGAAGGCGGACGCCGGCCGTTGCCAGACCTCCACCGGCGTGCCGGTCTGGGCGACGCGTCCGTCACGCATCACCACGACCCGGTCGGCGAGCGCGAAGGCCTCGCCCTGGTCGTGCGTGACGGCGAGCACCGTCGTACCCAACTGGCCGAACACGCCGCGCAGTTCCACGACCAGGCGCTCGCGCAGACTCCGGTCGAGCTGACCGAGCGGCTCGTCGAGCATGAGCAGCCGGGGCCGAGGGGCAAGCGCCCTCGCCAGTGCCACGCGCTGTTGCTCGCCGCCGGACAGCGCAGCGACGGCGCGGCTCTGGGCGCCCGGCAGGCCGACCAGATCGAGCAACTCGTCGACACGTCGCCGCTGTTCGCCGCGCGATTCGCCACGCACGCGCATTCCGAAGGCGACGTTGCCGCCGACGTCACGCTGCGGAAAGAGCTGGTGGTCCTGGAACATCAGCCCTACGCCGCGCCGGTGCACCGGCACCCCCGCCTGGTCGGCCCCCTCCAGCAACACCCGTCCCGCGTCCGGCGGCTGAAGCCCGGCGACGACGCGCAGCAAGGTTGACTTGCCGCTGCCGCTCGGCCCCAGCACACAGACGATCTCGTGTGCGGCGATCTCCAGATCCACCGCGTCGAGCGCCGTACGCCGCCCGAATCGCACGGTCACGTCCTCAAGAGTGAGCAGGGCCATCAGAACTCTCCGGAGCGGTCGGTACGGATACGTTCGAGCACCAGCAGCGACACGGCGCACACCACCATCAGCACCGTGCTCAGCGCCATCGCCTGCCCGTAGTTGAGATCACCGGGCCGCCCCAGCAGCCGGGCGACCGCCACCGGCAGCGTCGGCCGGTCCGGTCGCGCGATGAAGACCGTGGCACCGAACTCACCCAGCGAGACGGCGAAGGCGAATCCGGCGGCCACCAGTACCGCCCGCCGCACCATCGGAAGATCGACCTCCCGCCACACACGCAATGGCGAGGCCCCGAGAACGGCCGCGGCCTCCCGCAACCGCCCGTCCACGGCGCGCAGTACGGGCAGCATCACCCGTACGACGAAGGGGACGCCGACCAGCGCCTGGGCGAGCGGCACCAGGATCCACGACGCCCGCAGGTCCAGCGGCGGCTTGTCGAGCGTGATCAGGAACCCGAAGCCGACGGTCACGGCGGAGACGCCGAGCGGGAGCATCAGCAGCGCGTCGAAGCCACGTACGAGGCGCCCCGCCCGTCGGGTGAGAGCGGCGGCGGCCAGCCCGCCCACGATTAGGGCGATGACCGTCGCCGTCAAGGCGTACCGCAGGGAGTTCCAGACCGCTTCCAGGGGCGGTACGAGGAAGGTGCCGCCGCTCGCCTCCACCGAACGGAGCGCTCGGTAGTAGTCGAAGCCGTACCCGGCGGGGCCGTCGAGCGACCGCTCGATCAGTACGCCGAGGGGCAGCAGGATCAGCAGGAGGACGGTGCCGAGCACGCCGGCGAGCAGCGCCCACTGGCCGGCTCCGCGCGGCCTGCGCACCGTCAGGGCGGGGTCGACCAGTTTCAGGGCCGTCTCCCGCCTGCGTACGGTCCAGGCGTGCAGCGCCAGAATCGCGCCGACAGCGGCGAACTGCACCATCGTCAGGACGGCGGCGGTGGGCAGGTCGAGAAGTTGCGCGGTCTGCCGGTAGACCTCCACCTCCAGGGTGGAGTACGCCGGGCCGCCCAGGATCTGGACGATGCCGAAGGAGGTGAACGTGAAGAGGAAGACCATCAGCGCCGCGGCGGCGACCGCGGGGCCGAGCGCGGGCAGCGTCACTCGCCACCACGCCGCGAGCCGGCCGGCGCCGAGCACCCGCGCGGCCTCCTCCTGACGCGGGTCGAGCTGCGCCCAGAGGCCGCCCACGGTGCGGACGACCACCGCGTAGTTGAAGAAGACATGCGCGAGAAGGATCGCCCACACCGTCGTGTCCGCCCGGACACCCCACAGCTCGTCGAGCGGGCCGCCGCGCCCCAGCAGCGCGAGGAACGCCGTGCCGACGACGACGGTCGGCAGGACGAACGGCACGGTCACGACTGCGCGCAGGAGTTGTTTGCCGGGGAACTCGAAGCGCGCGAAGACGTAGGCACCGGGGAGCGCGATCAGCAGAGTGAGGGCGGTGGAGACCGCGGCCTGCCACGTCGTGAACCAGAGCACCTGGCGGATGTCGGGCCGGCTCAGCACGTCCCCGAACCGGCCCCAGTGCCAGGAGCCGTCCACCTTCAGCCCGCGGGCGACGATCGCCGTGACGGGGTACGCGAAGAAGACCGCGAAGAACGCGACGGGGACGGCCATGAGGCAGAGCCGTACGACGCTGCCCCGTCGCCGTGCGGCGCGCACCGCGGCGCCCGCCTCCCGGCCCCGTCCTCGCCCCGCCCCTCCGCCCGGGCCCCGGACGACCGGCCCCGCGTCCGTACGCGTGGTCGTGTCGCCCTCCAAGGCGCCCTTCGCGACTACTTGACGACGAGTGAGGACCACGACTGGATCCACTCGTCACGGTTCTTGGCGATCTTCTCCGGGGCCACGGTCTCCGACTTGTCGACCACGGCGCCGTGGTCGGTGAAGAGCGCGGGCAGCTTCGCACCGTCGACGACCGGATTCACGAACATGTTGAGCGGCATGTCCTCCTGGAAGGTCTTGCTCACCAGGAAGTCCAGCAGGGCCTTGCCACCCGCCCCGTTCTTCGCGCCCTGGAGCAGTCCCGCGAACTCGATCTGCCGGAAGCAGGTGCCCGTGGCGACGCCGGTCGGCGCCTCCTTGGGCTGCGGGTCGGCGTACAGGACCTCGACGGGCGGGCTCGACGCGTACGAGACGACGAGGGGGCGCTCCGCCTTGGCCTTCTTGCCACCCGCCGAGCCGGAGAACTCCTCGTTGTAGGCCTGTTCCCAACTGTCGACCACCTGGACGCCGTTGGCCTTGAGCTGCTTCCAGTAGCCCTGCCAGCCGTCGTCCCCGTACGCGGCGACGGTGCCGAGGAGGAAGCCGAGGCCGGGTGAGGACTGCTCCGCGTTCTCGACGACGAGCAGGTCCTTGTAGGCGGGCTTCGTCAGGTCGGCGAAGGACTGCGGCGGGGCCAGCTTCTTGTCGGTGAAGTACTTCTTGTCGTAGTTGACGCAGATGTCGCCGGTGTCGACGGGCGTGACACGGTGTTTGGCGTCGTCGAGCCGTACGTCGGCGCGGACCTGGTCGAGGCCCTTCGCCTCGTACGGCGTGAACAGGCCGTTGTCGAGGGCGCGGGAGAGCAGGGTGTTGTCGACGCCGAAGAAGACGTCGCCCTGCGGCGCACCCTTGGTGAGGATCTCCTTGTTGAGCGCCTCGCCCGCCTCGCCGCTCTTCAGCACCTTGACGGTGTAACCGGTCTGTTCGGTGAACTCCTTCAGTACGGAGTCCGAGGCGGCGAACGAGTCATGGGCGACCAGCGTCACATTCTTGGACTTCGCGCCGTCCGACGACGTGGAGTCGTCGGACTCGCCGCCGCACGCGGCGAGCCCGGAGACGCCCAGCGCGGCGGCGAGGGCGCCGGCCGCCATTCTCTTCGTGGTACGCACTGAATTCCTCCTGGGATGTCCAGGAGAAGACGCGGCCCTGCCCCGCACCGGCGGACCGGAGCAGGGCAGGGCGCAACAGCTTGAGTGATGTCCGAACTTCCTACCCAGAATGACCTGGGCAAGGTTCAGAGGGTCTGCGACCGTGAGGCTCGTCCGAGCCTCTGCCGCACTCTCAGCGCTGTGGCGCTCCCCTGTCGGAATATGTAATTCGTTCGAACCCAGCGTACATGGGCCCCGTCGGGGCCCTTCGCCGCGCTCAGCGCTCCGTCGCCGCCAGCTGACCGCACGCCCCGTCGATCTCCTGACCGCGGGTGTCACGCACCGTCACCGGCACCCCGTGGGACGCGATCGCCTCGACGAATGCCTTCTCGTCCTCCGGGCGGGAGGCCGTCCACTTGGATCCGGGAGTCGGGTTGAGCGGGATCAGATTGACGTGCACCCGCTTCCCCTTGAGCAGCCGGCCCAGCAGATCGCCCCGCCACGCCTGGTCGTTGATGTCGCGGATCATGGCGTACTCGATGGAGATCCGGCGGCCGGACTTCTCCGCGTACTCCCAGGCGGCGTCCAGCACCTCCCGCACCTTCCAACGGGTGTTGACCGGCACGAGGGTGTCGCGCAGCTCGTCGTCGGGCGCGTGCAGCGAGACGGCGAGGCGGCATTTGAAGCCCTCGTCGGCGAATCGCAGCATCGCGGGCACCAGGCCCACCGTCGAGACAGTGATGCCGCGCTGCGAGAGTCCGATGCCGTCCGGCTCGGGGTCGGTCAGCCGGCGGATCGCCCCGACGACGCGGCGGTAGTTGGCGAGCGGTTCACCCATGCCCATGAAGACGATGTTGGACAGCCGCGCGGGGCCGCCGGGAACTTCACCGTCGCGCAGCGCGCGCATGCCGTCCACGATCTGGTGCACGATCTCCGCCGTGGACAGGTTGCGGTCGAGACCCGCCTGCCCCGTGGCGCAGAACGGGCAGTTCATCCCGCAGCCGGCCTGCGAGGAGATGCACATGGTGACGCGGTCCGGGTAGCGCATCAGGACGGACTCGACGAGCGTGCCGTCGTGCAGCCGCCACAGCGTCTTACGGGTGGTGTCGTCGTCGCAGGAGATGTGCCGCACCACGGACATCAGGTCGGGCAGCAGCTCCGCGGCGAGCTTCTCGCGTGCGGCGGCGGGGATGTCCGTCCACTCGGCGGGGTCGTGCGCGAACCGCGCGAAGTAGTGCTGCGAGAGCTGCTTGGCACGGAACGCCTTCTCGCCCAGCGCCGCCACGGCCTCGCGGCGCTCCTCCGGTGTGAGGTCGGCGAGGTGCCTCGGCGGCTTCTTGGCGCCACGGGGCGCGACGAAGGTGAGTTCTCCGGGATTGGGCGGTGCCATGAGCTGTTTTCTCCTCGGTACGACGAGGCCGGTGTTCCCCGCCGACCGCGGGAGGGACGCGGGCACGCTGCCGGTGCCAGGAGACCTCATGTGACGGGCTCCGCGACCGCGGAGCGCAGTAAGGCCCGCCGTCCAGGACGGCGGGCCTTACCAGGGTAACCGGTACGGATACGGCTCAGCCCGAGCCGACGAACACCACCAGCAGCAGCCACACGACCGGTGCCGTCGGCAGGAGCGAGTCGAGGCGGTCCATGATGCCGCCGTGACCGGGCAGCAGCGTGCCCATGTCCTTGATCCCGAGGTCCCGTTTGATCATCGACTCGCCCAGGTCACCCAGCGTGGCACTGGCCGCAACGGCGAGGCCGAGCAGCAGGCCCTGCCACCAGGTGCCGCCGTCGATGAGGAACTGCATGCACAGTGCGCCCGCCACCATGGCGAATCCCACTGCGCCGAAGAGACCTTCACGGGTCTTGCCGGGGCTGATGCGCGGCGCCAGCTTGTGGCTGCCGAAGCGCCAGCCGATCGCGTACGCCCCGGTGTCGCTGACGATGGTCAGCACCAGGAAGGTGAGGACGCGCTGCGCGCCGTCGTCCGCCGTGAGCATCATCGCGACGAACGTCGCGAGGAAGGGCACGTAGAACACCGCGAAGACGCCCGCCGTCACGTCCTTGAGATAGCCCTCGGGCGGCTCCGTCATGCGCCAGGCGAGCACGGCGAGTGCCGTGAGCGCGGTCGCGACCCAGGCGCCTTCCGCGCCCCGTACGTAGCCGGCGACGACCATCGCGGCGCCACCGACCGCGAGTGGGACGAGAGGCGCCTTGATGCCCTTCTTCTCGTTGAGACGGGAGGTCAGCTCCCACAGCCCGACGACGACGGCGACCACTATGACGCCGATGAACACGGCCTTCACGATGAAGAGGGATGCCACGATCACCGCGCCGAGCCCCACACCGACCCCTATGGCCGCACGCAGGTCGCGGCCCGCCCGCTTCTTCGGAGGAGGTGGCGGAGTGGCGGACATGGGCTCCTGCGGCGTTTCGTCACGGAACAGGGGGCCGCCCGGCCGAGCAGCCCCCCGGTCGTCATCCTGGGCCCCGCCGTTCGCGGGTACGTCGGGCACGATGGGCATGGGCCGAGTCTGCTGTGCGTCAAGCTCATCGTATGCGGGACCCGCCGGGGCAGCCCCCTGGTCAGGCGGTCCCCAGTAGCCGGCGGTCGGCGGGGCCCCCCAGGAAGAGTCGTTCATCAGACCTCGAGCAGCTCGGCTTCCTTGTGCTTGAGCAGCTCGTCGACCTGGGCGACGTACTTCGCCGTGGTGTCGTCGAGCTCTTTCTCGGCGCGGCGGCCCTCGTCCTCGCCGACCTCGCCGTCCTTGATCAGCTTGTCGATCGTCTCCTTGGCCTTGCGGCGCACGGAGCGGATCGAGATCTTCGAGTCCTCCGCCTTGGTCTTGGCGACCTTGATGTACTCCTTGCGGCGGTCCTGCGTGAGCTCGGGGAACACCACCCGGATGATGTTTCCGTCGTTGCTCGGGTTCACCCCGAGGTCGGAGTCGCGGATGGCCTGCTCGATGTTGCGCAGCGCGCTCTTGTCGAACGGGGTCACCACGGCCATACGCGGCTCGGGCACCGAGAACGAGGCCAGCTGGTTGATCGGGGTCAGCGCACCGTAGTAGTCCGCCACGATCTTGTTGAACATCGCCGGGTGCGCACGACCGGTGCGGATCGCGGCGAAGTCCTCCTTGGCGACCAGGACGGCCTTCTCCATCTTCTCCTCTGCTTCGAGGAGGGTCTCTTCGATCACCACTTGCTCCTGCGTGTCTTGAGTGGGCCCGGTGTGCTTACAGGGCCGGCGGAACCTGCGTCGCGTCTTCTTTCCTGCACGGTGTCCGACCGGCAGGGCTTTGTCCATCCCCGTGCGGGGCAGCCCGAGTTCAGGCCCGGGTGCCCTGGTCGCTCACGAGCGTGCCGATCTTCTCACCCTTGACGGCGCGCGCGATATTGCCCTCCGTGAGGAGTTCGAAGACAAGGATCGGCAGCGCGTTGTCGCGGCAGAGAGTGACGGCAGTGGCGTCGGCGACCTTGAGGTTGCGGGTGATCACCTCGCCGTACTCCAGCGCGTCGAACTTCACCGCGTCGGGGTTGGTCTTGGGGTCGGAGTCGTACACCCCGTCCACGCCGTTCTTGCCCATCAGCAGCGCTTCGGCGTCGATCTCAAGGGCGCGCTGGGCGGCGGTGGTGTCGGTGGAGAAGTACGGCATCCCCATGCCCGCGCCGAAGATGACGACGCGTCCCTTCTCCAGATGCCGCACGGCGCGCAGCGGGATGTAGGGCTCCGCGACCTGCCCCATGGTGATGGCGGTCTGCACGCGCGAGTCGATGCCTTCCTTCTCCAGGAAGTCTTGGAGGGCAAGGCAGTTCATGACCGTGCCGAGCATGCCCATGTAGTCGGAGCGGGCCCGGTCCATGCCGCGCTGCTGGAGTTCGGCGCCGCGGAAGAAGTTGCCTCCGCCGATGACGATGGCGATCTGCGCCCCGTCCCGCACGACGGCGGCGATCTCGCGGGCGATGGCGTGTACGACGTCGGGGTCGACGCCGAGCGCTCCCCCGCCGGCGAACGCCTCACCGGACAGTTTCAGCATGAAGCGCCCGGCTTTCTTGCCGGGGTCGCTGTTGTCGTCGGTGGACTGGGTGGCGTCCGCGCCCTTGTTCATGGGGATCTCCTCGTGCACATACGAAGAAGGCCATTGCCGGTGGGTCTGTGTCCCTAGCGGCAATGGCCTCCTCGTCAGATCTGCGGCCGTCCGGCGCGTGTTCGGCCGGCGGCTGCAGTAGACCCTAGCGGGGTCCACCGTCGATCGCGTACGACTGCGCTGTCCCGGGTGCTCGGCCCCGGGACGATGACCGGAACGTCAGGCGCCGACGCGGATGCGCGCGAAGCGCTTCAGCGTGACACCGGCCTCGTCCAGGACCTTCTTGACGGACTTCTTGTTGTCCTTGGCGAACGGCTGGTCGAGGAGGGTGACCTCCTTGAAGAAGCCGTTGACGCGACCCTCGACGATCTTGGGCAGCGCGGCTTCGGGCTTGCCCTCCTCGCGGGAGGTGGCCTCGGCCACGCGGCGCTCGTTCTCGACGACGTCGGCCGGAACGTCCTCACGGGTGAGGTACTTCGGCGCGAACGCGGCGATGTGCTGCGCGACGTCCTTGGCGACGGCGGCGGCCGTCGCGGCGTCGGCACTGCCCTTGTCCAGCTCGACCAGGACGCCGACCTGCGGCGGGAGGTCGGGCATGGTGCGGTGCATGTACGTGCCGACGTAGCTGCCGTCGCCCTGGAACTGGGCGAAGCGGTCCAGGACGATCTTCTCGCCGAGGTTGGCGTTGGCCTCGT
Source organism: Streptomyces sp. NPDC060366 (assembly GCF_042725135.1). Classification (NCBI taxonomy): domain Bacteria; kingdom Bacillati; phylum Actinomycetota; class Actinomycetes; order Kitasatosporales; family Streptomycetaceae; genus Streptomyces; species Streptomyces sp. NPDC060366. The sequence goes on from NZ_JBHXDC010000016.1 coordinate 46,385, forward strand.
CGACGAATGCCTGGACGGTCTTGCCGGGCTCGATCTCGGAGGCGCGCAGTGCCTCGATGTCGGCGGGGCCGGTCGCGGCCACGTGCGCGGCCAGCGCGTTGGCGGCGGCCTGGAACTTGTCACCCTTGGCGACGAAGTCCGTCTCGCACTTCAGCTCCAGCAGGACACCGGAGGTGTTGTCGTCGGAGACGAGGGAGACGACCGCGCCGTTCTCGGCACTGCGGCTCTCGCGCTTGGCGACGCCCTTCTGGCCCTTGACGCGGAGTACCTCGACGGCCTTGTCGACATCGCCGTCGGCCTCGACCAAGGCCTTCTTGCAGTCCATCATGCCGGCGCCGGTGAGCTCGCGGAGCTTCTTGACGTCAGCGGCGGTGTAGTTCGCCATGTCTGTAAGTCTCTCTCGGAAGTCGAAGATCTACGGGTGGACGGCGGGGGCCGTGGCCCCCGCCGTCAGCAACCGAACCTTTGAGGTCAGGCCTTGTCGGCGTCCGCGGCCGGAGCCTCGGTGACCTCGGCGGCGGGGGCCTCGGCCGGAGCGGCGGCCTCGTCGGCCTGCTCGGCGTCGGCGACCTTCTCCGTCTCGGCGGAGGTCTGGACGTCGGCCGGGGCCGCGTCGGCGTCGGCGGACTTCTCCGCGTCGGCCTTCTTGTCACCTTCGAGGAGGTCGCGCTCCCACTCGGCGAGGGGCTCGCCGGCGGCCTTCTCGCCCGGCTTGGAGTCGCCGGTGGCGGCACCGGAGCGGGCGATGAGGCCCTCGGCGACGGCGTCGGCGATCACGCGGGTGAGCAGGGTGACGGAGCGGATCGCGTCGTCGTTGCCCGGGATCTTGTAGTCGACCTCGTCGGGGTCGCAGTTGGTGTCGAGGATCGCGACGACCGGGATGTGGAGCTTGCGCGCCTCACCGACGGCGATGTGCTCCTTCTTGGTGTCGACGATCCAGACGGCGCTGGGCACCTTCTGCATTTCGCGGATACCACCGAGGGTCTTCTCCAGCTTGGCCTTCTCGCGCGAGAGGACCAGGAGCTCCTTCTTGGTGAGGCCCGAGGCGGCCACGTCCTCGAAGTCGATCTGCTCGAGCTCCTTCAGACGCTGAAGGCGCTTGTAGACGGTGGAGAAGTTGGTGAGCATGCCGCCCAGCCAGCGCTGGTTGACGTACGGCATCCCGACGCGCGTCGCCTGCTCGGCGATGGCCTCCTGGGCCTGCTTCTTCGTACCGACGAACATGATGGAGCCGCCGTGCGCGACGGTCTCCTTGACGAACTCGTAGGCGCGGTCGATGTACGACAGCGACTGGAGCAGGTCGATGATGTAGATGCCGTTGCGCTCCGTGAAGATGAAGCGCTTCATCTTCGGGTTCCAACGACGGGTCTGGTGACCGAAGTGGACGCCGCTTTCCAGCAGCTCCCGCATCGTGACGACGGCCATGGCCGTACTCCTTGAGGTACTCGGTTGTCGCGTCCGCCGGACGGCGGTCGCGCCTGACGCCCCGGAACGCTTTGCCACTAGGGACCGAGAAGCGCGGACACCGGCGAGAAGGCCGGCGGCGGGGCGTGCGAAGTCGATCCGGTGACCCGGATCGCCACAGGAAGTGTACGGGACCCGCACAGCGCCCGGCGACGGAGTGCGAGGGTGACGGAGATATACACAATGGCCCGGTTATCCACAGGATCCGAGCATGATCCACTTGAATCGGCCGACTGCGGCAGCGTGAGCCGCATGATCACTGTCGACGAACTACTCATCCGCGTCTCCGCCCGACCCGGCCGCCGGGGTCGGCGGCGGCTCATCTCCCTGTGCGTCCGCGCCGGTGTCGCCGCGCTCGCGGGGGTGGTGGCGGCCGCCCTGTTCGCCCCCTCGTCCGACGCGCGGGCGGCGGACGACGAGGAGGTGGGTACGGGCGCCGACGCCCGCTCCGAGGCGACCACGGCCGCTCCCGGAGGGAGTAAAGGTGCCGCCTCCGACACCGCCACGGGCGACGGGACCGGTAACGGTGCTGCCGCCAACGGCGTCAGCGGCGACCGGGCCTGGCCGGTGGGGCCGCGGCCGACCGTCGTACGGGGGTGGGAGCCGCCCGCCTCGCCGTACGGCCCCGGCCACCGGGGAGTGGACATCGCCACCCCCGCGGGCACCCTCGTCCGCGCTGCCGCCCCCGGCCGCGTGTCCTTCACCGGCATGGTGGCCGGACGCGGCGTGCTCTCGATCACGCTCACCGGCACCGGACAGCCGCCGCTGCGCACCACCTACGAACCGGTGACGGCCCTTGTCGCCGAGGGCGACGAGGTGGCGGCGGGCCAGGTCGTGGCCGTCCTGGGACCGGGCCCGTTCCACTGCGCGGGCGGCTGTCTGCACTGGGGGCTGCTGCGGGGCGAGACCTATCTCGACCCGCTGTCCCTGCTACCCGACAATCTGCTCGACGGCGGCCCGGCGCGCCTGCTGCCGGTGTTCGGGGTCCCCGAGCCGACTTCCACGGACGCGCCGACAGGATCGCGACCGCCCTCGCTGCCGGAAGATCTCCCAGAAAGTGCGGCGATCGTGGCCGAGGAGACCGCCGCCGCGGCGGCGGCGGGGGACGCCCTGCACGCCGTGGCCCTGCTGGCGGCCGCCGCGTGGGTGCGGCAGCAGAGTCGTACGGGCGTCAGGTACCGCGTACGCCCTGGAGCACCATGGACACCGTCGCCTCGGCGATCACCACGGGGTTCTCGGCCGCGCCCAACTCGATCCGCCGCACGGCGGCGTCCACCACGCCCTGGAGCAGCATCGCGGCCAGCCTCGGCTGCTCGTGGCCCAGTTCCCCGAGGGCTTCGACGATCATCGCGATGAGGCCGCCGTGCGCCGCCCGGATCTTCTCCCGGGCGCCCGCGTCGAGTTCGCTCGCGGAGATGGCGACCACCGCGCGGTGGCGGCGGTCGCCGACGAGGCTCAACTGCTTGCGTACGTACGCTTCGATCTTGCTCTCGGGGGTCGGCGCCTCCGCCATGGCGAATTCGATCTCGGCGGCCCAGACAGGGAAGTCGACGGCGCAGAGCTCTTCGACAACGGCCGCGCGCGAGCGGAAGTACTCATAGACCGACGACCTGGCGAGGCCGGTGCGCTCGGCGAGGGCGGGGAAGGTCAGCGCCTCCGTGCCGCCTTCGGACAAGAGGGAGCGTGCGGCGTCAAGCAGGGCGCCGCGCTGCATGGTCCGGTGCTCGGCCACGGAGGCCGCTCGAATCCTGGGCACGCGCCCACTCTACGGCGGAGACCGCTCGCGCAGGCGGGGCAGTGACGATTCAGCGTCCCGCGTCGGCGAGTTTGGCGCGGAGCTGGAGCACGGACTTGGTGTGGATCTGGCTGACGCGGCTCTCCGTGACACCGAGGACGTTGCCGATCTCCGCCAGCGTGAGCCCCTCGTAGTAGTAGAGCGTGACCACGGTCTTCTCGCGCTCGGGAAGGGTGTTGATGGCGCGGGCGAGCAGCCGGCGCAGTTCGCGGTCCTCGGCGACCTCGACGGGGTTGTCCGCCGCCGTGTCCTCCAGCGTGTCCATCAGGCTGAGCCGGTCGCCGCCCTCCCCGCCGACATGCAGCAGCTCCTCCAGCGCCACGACGTTCGCCAGCGACAACTGGCTGAAGACGGCATGCAGTTCCTCGACGGCGATGCCCATCTCGGCGGCCACCTCGCTCTCCGAGGGGGTGCGCCGCAACTGCGCCTCCAGGGTGGCGTAGGCACGCTCGACGGCCCTGGCCTTCTGGCGTACGGAGCGCGGGATCCAGTCCAGCGCGCGCAGTTCGTCGATCATCGCGCCGCGGATACGCGTGATCGCGTAGGTCTCGAACTTGATCGACCGCTCGATGTCGAACTTCTCGATCGCGTCGATGAGCCCGAACACCCCGGAGGAGACGAAGTCCGCCTGCTCGACGTTGGACGGCAGTCCCACACTCACCCGGCCGGCGACGTACTTCACCAGCGGCGAGTAGTGCAGGATCAACTGTTCACGCAGCCGCTCGTTACCCGTGGACTTGTACGACCGCCACAAGGTGTCGAGCGCCGAGGGGGCGGAGGGTCGCACTTCGCCGCGGGCCGCTGGGGGCGCCGGGGGTGGCGCCGCCACGCGGTCGGACCCGGAGGTGTGCTGGGGCATGCGTTGCCTTGAGCCGTTCTGCCGTGAAGTGAGGGAAAGTACGTCTGGGCCGGATTCCTGGTGAGCGTAGCGTGACAGCGCGGTCGCGGCGCGCGAGAAGACGGGGAGAGCGCCTGTCCGAACAGGCACGGCCGGGCCGGCGCCGCGAGGTCGCGAACCGCCGCCTACACCGCGCGTATCGGCCGCTGTCGCACCGCCGGGAGAGCTGGGATGGTCACCTGTCTCACCTTTTCACCCGAATGCCCCAGGTCAAGTACCGGCTCGCCGCGTACCGTCCGCGCTTGTGGTCCGCGGCGTCAACTGCCAGCCGTCACCGTGCCGTTGTACGAACCCGAGGGAGTGAAGTTCGTACAGCTTGCCGAGGGCCTCGTCGGCCGTCGTCGCGGTCTCCCGCGCGACGTCCCGCGTAACGAGGGCGCCGCGACCGGGGAGCGCGTCGAGAATCCGTCTGCCGAGAGGATCGAGCAGATCTCTGGCCAGGACGGGTCCGCGCCGGGCGGGTGCGAGATCGCCCATGTCCCCCACCAGTTCCGCCACTTCGGCGGCGTCCGTGACCAGCACGCCTTCGCCTCGCAGCAGTTCGTGCACCCCGGCCGAGAGTCCGCTCGTCGCCGGGCCCGGCACTCCCATGGTGAACCGCCCGAGCCGCTGTGCGCTGCGCGCGGTGACCAGCGAGCCGCTTCGGTACTCGGCCTCCACCACGACCGTCCCCCGCGTGAGCGCGGCGATCACCCGGTTACGGAGGACGAACCTGCTGCGGGTCGGGTGATCACCGGGCGCCAGCTCCCCCACGACCAGGCCCTGTTCGGCGATGCGGCGCACCAGCTCCGCGTGTCCGGGCGGATAGACCACGTCGACTCCGCAGGCCAGGACGGCGACGGTCGCGCCACCGGAGGCGAGTGCGCCCCGGTGAGCGGCTCCGTCGACGCCGTACGCCGCGCCCGATGTCACCACCCAGCCCCGCTCGGCCAGGCCGGAGGCGATGCTCCCCGCCATGTGCGCCCCGTACGGTGTGCAGGCTCTGGCTCCCACGATGGCGACGGAGCGCAGGGACCAGAGCCTCAGGTCGGGCCTGCCGCGCACCCACAGCCCGATGGGGCGTGCCGTGCCCAGGTCGTCGAGCTGTGTCGGCCACTCCTGGTCTCCCGGGCACACGAACCTGCCGCCGATCCCGGCGATGACCGACAGGTCTCGATCGGGGGCCGCTGCCGTCGCGCGCGCCCGGAGGCCGCTGATACGGCGTGGACCGACCTCCCCCAGGGCCTCGCCGTTGCTCCTGGCGGGGGAGGTGAGTAGATCCATCAGCCCTCGGGCGCCGTACTCGCGCAGCCACCGCCCGCCGTTCTCGTCGCCGGGCTCGAGCACTCGTGTCAGGGCGGCCCGCGCGAGTCGCTCGTCGGCGTCGACCCCCGCGGTCATGACACCTCTCCGATCGTGGCCACGGCGCCGCGGGCGATGCCGGTGCGCAGTTCCAGCGCCAGACCCACGTCCCGGCCGTCGGGACGGTCCCGTCCGGCGAGGTCCGCGACCGTCCACGCGACTCGCAGGACCCGGTCCAGACCGCGGGCCGTGAGCAGTCCCCGTTCGAGGTCCCGCTCTGCGGCGTCGAGAGCTCCGGGTGCGGTGAGCCACCGGGTACGGAGTTCATGACCGGGCACTTCGCTGTTGACCGTCCATGGCGTCCCCGCGAGCCGTTGGGCCGACCGCAGCCGGGCCCGCGCGACCCGCTCGGCGACGACCTCCGTCGTCTCGCCCCTGCCGCCTTGGCCCATGAGATCCGCGCGGTGCACGGGCTGGACCTCCACCCGAAGATCGACCCGGTCGAGCAGGGGGCCGGACAGACGCGACTGGTAGCGGCGGATCGCCGAGGGCGGGCATTCGCACCCGGCGCCGTGCAGGGTGTGGCGTCCGCAGGGGCACGGGTTGGCGGCGAGGACCATCAGGAAGCGGGCGGGCAGCCGTACGACTCCGGCGCTGCGCGCGATGACGACCTGTCCCGATTCGAGGGGCTGGCGCAGCGCGTCGAGAGCTTTGCCGGAGAATTCCGGCGCCTCGTCCAGAAAAAGCACACCCTTGTGTGCCAGGGAGACCGCGCCCGGTCTCGCCAGCCCGTTGCCGCCTCCGACGAGGGACTGCATGGTCGCCGAGTGATGCGGTGCGCAGTAGGGCGCCGTACGTACGAGAGGTTCGCCGGGCGGCAGGATCCCGGCGACCGAGTGCACCGCCGTGACCTCGACGGACTCCTGTCGCGTCAGCGCCGGGAGCAGTGCGGGCAGCCGCTCGGCCAGCATCGTCTTGCCCGCGCCCGGCGGCCCTTGCAGGAGCAGGTGATGTCCGCCCGCCGCAGCGACCTCCAGGGCTGTCCGGGCTCCCCGTTGTCCCGCCACGTCGGCGAGGTCCGGGCGGTGCGTGCCCTGCCGGCCGAAGCCGGGAGCCAGTCCCGTCCCCACCCCGGCGCCGGGCACCATCAGGCCCGCGAGCATGGGATCCGGACGCCCCTCGTCGCTGACCGTTGGCTCCTCCGGCACTGTTTCACCGGTCAGTACGGCGATGAGCTGGCGCAGGCTCCGTACGCCGAGCACGGACACCCCCGGCACCAGGGACGCCTCGCCCGCGGTCTGCTCCGGCACGACCACCTGGTGGTAGCCGGCCTCGGCGGCCGCGAGAACGGCCGGGAGGATGCCTCGTACCGGACGGACCCTGCCGTCGAGCCCCAGCTCACCGATCAGCACCAGGTCGGCGATGGCCCGCGGTTCGATGCGCTCGGCCGCTCCCAGCACGGCGACGGCCACAGCGAGATCGAATCCGGATCCGCTTTTCGGTACGGAGGCGGGGCTGAGGCCCACCGTGAGCTTCTTCTGCGGCCACTCCGCGCCGGAGTTCACCACCGCCGCCCTGACCCTGTCCCGGCTCTCCACCAGGCTCTTGTCGGGCAGCCCGACCAAGGTGAAGGCCGCGACGCCCGGTTCGAGATCCGCCTGGACCTCCACCACCACGCCCTCGACACCCACCAGCGCCACGGAGCACGCACGCGCGAATCCCATCAGGCCACCCCTCGGGCGTGCTCGACCACCGGAGCGCCGCGTCTGGGCAGCACCACCCCGACCAGGTCGATACGCACACCGCCCGGGGGCGGTCCGCCGCTCTTCTCCAGCCAGCAGGCCGCGAGGCGCCTCAGCCGGTCCACCTTCACCGGCGTCACCGCTGCCATCGGATGCTCGAAGGAGCCTCCCCGGCGGGTCTTCACCTCACAGACGACCAGCACGTCGCCGTCGCGGGCGACGATGTCGATCTCGCCCGTCCTGCCGCACCGCCAGTTGCGGTCCAGCACGGTCATTCCCGCCGCCGCCAGCCGCCGCGCGGCCAGCCCTTCGCCGTACCGCCCGAGTGCCCCCGTCGCGTTCATGTCGGCACCACCTCCGGCACCGACTCTGAGGCGAAGACCAGAAGCGGGCGGATCATTGTGGACAACTCACCGATTGTGGATAACTCCGTCACCCACCAGCACACCAGGAGTCACACAGGCCGCAACCGCCACGAAAACCCCAGCCAGCCCAGCCCCCACACCGCCCACGCCAACCGCGCCGCCCTGATCGGCACACGCCACCCTCATCAGCCGCCCGGCAGCTCCAGATCGCTCTTGTTCAGCTCCTCGATGTTCACGTCCTTGAACGTGAGCACCCTCACCTGCTTGACGAACCTGGCCGGCCGGTACATGTCCCAGACCCACGCGTCCGCCATCGAGACCTCGAAGAAGACCTCGCCCTGCACCGAGTGCACCTGCATCTCGTAGTCATTGGTGAGATAGAAGCGTCGCTCGGTCTCGATCACGTATTTGAAAAGACCGACGACATCGCGGTACTCCCGGTAGAGCTTCAGCTCCATCTCGGTCTCGTACTTCTCGAGGTCCTCGGCGCTCATGGCATGTTCCCCTTCAGCCGTACGTCCCCCTATTGTGCTCCGGCCCCGTGCGCCCCTAGACGATTTCAGAGGCGAGAACCACCGGTGCACCCGGAGGACCCTCGTCGAGCAGCGTGCGCAGCAGCCCGGCGAGCCTGGTCGGATACACCGTCTCACGGGCCGTCGACAGTTCGGCGGAGGTCCACCACCTCAGCTCCGCGACACTGCGCCGCTCCAGCTCCGTCAGCCCTTCGACGCTGGTCTCGGTCTGCGCCGTACGTGCCAGGAAGTACCACTCGTCCTGGTCCCAGCGCCGTCCGTCGAACGGGAAGGAGCAGGTACGGCGCCAGAGCACCGGCCCGAGCTCGACCTCTGTGATGCCCGTCTCCTCGGCCAGCTCACGCAGCGCGGCCTCCTGCCGCGTCTCGTCGCCCTCCAGGCCGCCGCCGGGCGTGAACCACCAGTTGTTCGCGGGGTCGTCCGGCTCGTACCCGCGCATCAGCAGGATGCGATCGTCCGGGTCGAGCAGCACGACCCGCGAGACCTTCCGCAGCGCGTCACCGGGCAACGGTCGACACCTCCCCGTCGGTCCGCCCCGTCGGCCCCGTACGCCGCCGTCGGCTCAGCCGCTGTGCGACCGGCCCGTACGCCGCGCCGCCCAGGATCAGCAGCGCACCGAGGACCACGGAGCCCAGCACCAACGTCACGGGCCCCGGCTCCGACACCCCGCCGGGCAGCGCCGCGAACGCGTCCGGGCGCTCGATCAGGCCGCCCGGCGGCCACGCGACGGCGTCGATCCGCGCCGTCACCGTCGAGCGCGGCACCGAGCCCTGCCCCTGGTCCTGGAGGTGAACCCGCGAGTCGAGCGAGCCACTGCGCTCGTCACCGAGCAGGAACAGCTGTCCCTTCGGGACCGTCGCCCCGAAGCCGGTGGTCGACGCGAGCCCGCCCGGCATCCGCCCCACATACGGTTCCTCGATCGACTTCCCGTTGACGCTCAGGCGCCCCTTGTCGTCGCAGCAGGCGACCTTGTCGCCCCCGACACCGACGACCCGCTTCACCATCGGCATGTCGCCCCACTGCGCGTCCTTGAAGACCACGACATCGCCGCGCCGCACCTCGTCGCCGGATATCCGCTGCGCCAGGACCCGGTCGCCGGCCTTCACCGTCGGGTCCATCGAGTCCGTCGGCACCGTGTAGGGCTGGTACTCCACCGCTCCCCAGACGAAACCGCCGAGGAAGAGCACACAGCCGACGGCCACGGCCAGCCCCGACAGCACACTGCCGAGGCGGCCGTGGCCGCCGTTCGTACGTCCTGTCCCGCTCATCCCAGCCGTCCCCCGTTCCGGAGAATGATCATCGCCGGATCGGCGATCTGGGACGGCACCCTACCCGGCGGTACGGCCGCCGGTCAGCCTTCGCCTGCGCCAGAACACCAGCGGCAGGGCGCCGGCTACGCCGAGCACGGGCGGAGCAGCCGCCGTCGCGACGGCCGCCGCGTTGAGGCCCTGCTGGTCGAACGTGTCCGGCACCGGAAGTGTCGCCAACCGGTCGAGGGGCCAGGCGATGACGATCGCGCGGCCGACGACCTCGTCGGTGGAGACTGTGCCGTGACCGGGCAGCTCCTGGTGGTAGCGGGAGTCGAGCGAGTTCTGCCGGTGGTCGCCCATCACCCAGATCCGGCCGTCGGGCACCTTGATCGGTCCGAACGGCTCGTCGTCACAGGCGGTGTTCCCGGGGAAGATGTACGACTTCTCGTCCAGCGCCTTCCCATTGACCTGGACGCTGCCGCCCTTCTTGCACTCCACCGTGTCGCCACCGACCGCGATGACCCTCTTGATGAGGTCCTTCTCCTCGGACGACGGCATGAGGCCGATGAAGCTGAGGAACTTCTGCGCCACGTTGGGCTCGGGCGCCTCCGTGCTGTCGAGCCAGCCGCCCGGGTCGTGGAAGACCACGACCTCGCCGCGCTCGGGCTCCGCGCCGAACCACGGCGTGAGCTTGTCCACGAGCACCCGGTCGCCACGCTGCAGGGTGTCCTGCATCGAGTCAGAGGGGATCGAGAACGCCTGCACCAGGAAGGTCTTGATCAGCAGCGCGAGCAGCAGCGCGATACCGATCAGCAGAGGCAGCTCTTTCCAGAAGGAACGCTGCTTCCGCACGTTCGAAGCCCCGTCGTCGTCCGGTTCGCTGTCCGGCCGCTCCACCGTGTGGTCCTTCGTCTCTGCGTACGCCCCTGCGGATGGGGTCTCCGCGGCGGAACCGGCAGAACCGACGGAAGGCTCGGCGAGCTGCTCGGGCCTGTCCTCGGGCTCACCGTGTCCGGATCGTGCGCCGACGGCCAAATCCCCCACATCCACTCCTCACTCCGTGCAACTGCCCGCTCCGGAGACGGAGCAGGCCCACTACTCCCATAACGAGCGGGAGTTCCGCAGGGGTCGGGAGCAGGATTATTCCGTTCGGATCCTGAGAGGACACACTATTCGACGGGCCGAGCGCCGTGGTCGGTGCGGCGCGCGCGTCCGGTACCGAGGCGTACGTCTCCGGCTCCTCCAGACGCCGCCAGTGGCCCAGCGGCCAGGCGATCACGACGGCCCGTCCGACGACCTCGTCCTCCGAGACGGTGCCGCGGAACTCCTCGTCGAGATGGAAGCGCGAGTCGGCCGAGTTCGACCGGTGGTCGCCCATCACGAAGATCCGCCCCGCCGGCACCTTCACCTCGAAGTCGAGCGTCGACGGCGGGTTGCCCGGATTCAGATACGGCTCCGTCAGCGGTACGCCGTTGACGACGATGCGCCCGTCCTTGTCGCAGCACTTCACGGTGTCGCCGCCCACGGCGACGACGCGCTTGATCAGGTCCTGCTCGTCGGCGGACGGCAGCAGCCCGATGAAGGTGAGGGCCTGCTTGACCTGCTTGACGACGACGGGGTCGTCCTGGGGTACCTCTGTCTCCTCCTGGAGCCAGCCGCCGGGGTCCTTGAACACGACGACGTCGCCACGCTCGGGGCGGGAGCCGAACCAGGGCGTCAGCTTGTCGACGAGCACCCGGTCGTCGATCCGGATCGTCTGCTCCATGGATCCGGAGGGGATCACGAAGGCCTGGACGAGGAAGGTCTTCAGTACGAGGGCGATCAGGAGCGCCACGGTGATCAGGAGTGGGATCTCCGTCATCGCGGAGCGGCGGCGGCGCCGTTTCACCTTACGGGCGAGCCTGCGCCGCTCCGCGCGCCCCGGCAGGGCGCGTCCCGCGGTGGGTCTGGTGCCCGTCGGCAGCCGGGTGTCGGCCCGGTGGCCCCCGGGCCGTCCTCGGTTACCCATGGGCGCCGTCCGGATCTCGTACGTCCCTGAAGGCGTCGGTGGGCTCCAGAGAGGCCCAGCGGCCGAGCGGCCAGCCGATCCAGTCCACCCGCCCGATGATCTTGTCGACGGGCACCGTGCCACCGCCGGGCTCGCCCAAGTGGTCACGTGAGTCGCGGGAGTTGCTGCGGTGGTCGCCCATCACCCAGAGGGTTCCGGAGGGCACGACGATGTCGAAGGGCGCGCTGGACGGCGCGTCGCCGAAGTACACGTACCGCTCCTCGATCGCCCGGCCGTTCACCTCGACCTTGCCCCCCTCGTCGCAGCAGACCACTCGGTCGCCCCCCACGCCCACCACGCGCTTCACGAAATCGGTCTCGGCTGGCTCGGCGAGACCGAGGGCCGCAGCCGCCCCGTGTGCGAGCCCGGTGAGAGGGTTCTCCCGCGCCGGCTCCTGGACGAAGGACCCGGTGCCGTCGAAGACGACCACATCACCGCGGCGCGGTTCGGTACCGAAACGGTACGCCAACTTGTTGACCAGCACCCGGTCCCCGACCTGGAGACCCGGCTCCATGGAGCCGCTCGGGATCAGGAAGGGCTGCACGACGAAGGCGCTGAACAGCAGGAGAGAGGCCGTGCCGAGCACGCCCAGCACCGCGGCCCGGCGCCATGACAGATCTCTCAGAAAATCCGGGAGGCCCGGCATACGCACGGAGCGCGACCCCTCTTCCTTCCCTGTGGCGGGTGTGGAAGAAGGGTCGCGCTCCGAGTGCTGTGGTTCGGTGTCCATCGGGCTCAGAGCTTATCCGGCCGTCCGGTGGAACCATGCGCGAGATTCGAGCCGGGGGCTCAGTTGTCGCGCTTCTCCTTGATCTTCGCGGCCTTGCCGCGCAGCTCACGGAGGTAGTAGAGCTTGGCGCGACGTACGTCACCGCGGCTGACGAGCTCGATCTTCTCGAAGATCGGGCTGTGCACCGGGAAGGTGCGCTCGACGCCGACGGAGAAGGAGACCTTGCGGACCGTGAAGGTCTCACGGACGCCCGAGCCCTGCCGGCGGATGACAACACCCTTGAACTGCTGGATACGGGAGCGGTTGCCCTCGATGACACGCACGTGGACGTTCACGGTGTCGCCGGGGCGGAACGCGGGGAGGTCGCTGCGCAGCGACGCCGAGTCGACGGTGTCGAGCAGGTGAGCCATGATGGTCTGCTTCCTCGCTGATGCCACAGGTCATCAACGGAATGTCGAAAGGAAAGTTCGGAGCGCCGTTCGCGTCGGGTGGGCGTCGTTCCCCCTGTGGCAGGGGCGCGCACCGGAAGTACGGCAACGGCTCATTCTTCCATGGCCTCGGGCCTGCGCCAAAATCGGCCACCGGGCTCAGGGGCCCAGCCCATGATGGAGAGCGTCTCGCGGTCCTTCTTGTCGAAGGCCGCGGCGTCACAACGCTCAATCATGTCGGGCCTGTTGAGCGCCGTACGACGGAAAGCCTCGTCCCGCCGCCACCGCGCGATCCTGCTGTGATGACCGCTGAGCAGAATGTCCGGGATGGCGCGACCGCGCCACTCCGGGGGCTTCGTGTAGACGGGGCCCTCGAGCAGATCGGCCATCGCTCCGGGGGCGAACGAGTCGTCACGGTGGGACTCGGCGTTGCCCAGGACCCCGGGCAGCAGCCGTGCGACGGCCTCCGTGATGACGAGTACGGCCGCCTCGCCGCCGGCCAGGACGTAGTCGCCGATGGACACCTCGTACACCGGCATCCGCGTCGCGTACTCGTCGATGACGCGGCGGTCGATGCCCTCGTACCGGGCCGGCGCGAAGATCAGCCAGGGCCGCTCGGAGAGCTCGACGGCGAGTTCCTGGGTGAAGGGACGGCCGCTGGGGGTGGGAACGACCAGGACGGGGGCGTGGGCGCCCGCCTCGTAACCGTCCGCGATCGCCTCGTCCAGGGCGTCGCCCCAGGGGCCGGTCTTCATGACCATGCCGGGGCCGCCGCCGTACGGGGTGTCGTCGACCGTGTTGTGCCGGTCGTACGTCCACTCCCGGAGGTCGTGCACATGGACGTCGAGACGGCCACGCGCGCGTGCCTTGCCGACGAGGGACACGTTCAGCGGTTCGAGGTACTCCGGGAAGATCGTGATCACGTCGGCCCGCAGGGTGCTGGCGTACGTCATGCCGACTCGCCCTTGACCGCACCGTCGGGGCCGTCGCCATCAGGACCGTCGCCATCAGGGCCGTCGTCACCGCGGCGGTGGTCATCGAGGCTGTCGGCGCCGTCGGTGGGAGCCGCGACCACCGCGTTGTCGTCGATGAGGCCGGGCGGCGGGTCGATCACGGCCTTCTGTTCCACCAGGTCGATCTCGGTCACGATCTCCTCCACGAAGGGGATCATGACCTCGGCGCCGTCGGGGCGCTCCACGATGAACAGGTCCTGCGACGGGAGGTGGGTGATCTCGGTGATCCGGCCGATCTCCGTGCCGTCCGCCAGGACGACGTCCAGGTCCATGAGCTGGTGGTCGTAGTACTCGTCCGGGTCCTCCGGCATGTCCTCGGGGTCCACCTCGGCGATGAGCAAGGTGTTGCGCAGGGCCTCGGCGGCCGTACGGTCGCTCACCCCGGCGAAGCGCAGCAGCAGCCTGCCGCTGTGCACCCGGCCGGTCTCGATTGTCAGGGGCCCCGTGGAGGCCGGTTCGGTGGTCAGTACGGCTCCGGGGCCGAGCCGCAGCTCCGGCTCGTCCGTACGCACTTCGACGGTGACCTCGCCCTTGATGCCGTGGGCACGACCGATCCGCGCGACTACCAACTGCACTTGCACACGTCCCTGTTCTCCAACTTCTGCGACTTCTGCGGCTACTTCGACATTGGCGCGGCGGCGGAGAGACGCCGCGGCGTGCCGCTTCCGCGCCGCCGCGAAGACGACAAAGACCGGGGAGGGCGGTGGCCCTCCCCGGCCCGTGCCGGTTCACAACTGTGTCAGCGGACCTGATCCACGTCGACGAGGTCGACACGGATACCACGGCCGCCGATCGCGCCCACGACGGTGCGCAGGGCGCGTGCGGTGCGGCCGTTGCGGCCGATCACCTTACCGAGGTCGTCGGGATGCACCCGTACCTCGAGCACACGGCCACGGCGCAGGGTGCGCGAGGCGACCTGCACATCGTCCGGGTTGTCGACGATGCCCTTCACGAGGTGCTCGAGAGCCTCCTCGAGCATGCTCAGGCCTCGGTCGGCTCAGCGGCGGGCGCCGAAGCAGCGGCGTCGGCGTCGTCCGCCTTCTTGTCCGCCTTCTTCGCCTTGGGGGTGATGGCATCACCCTTGGGCTCGTCGCCGTCCTTGGTGAGAGCCTCGAAGAGGGCACGCTTGTCGGCCTTCGGCTCCGGCTGGAGCAGCGGCGCCGGCGCGGGCAGGCCCTTGTGCGCCTGCCAGTCGCCCGTGAGCTTGAGGATCGCGAGAACCGGCTCGGTCGGCTGGGCGCCGACGGACAGCCAGTAACGCGCGCGGTCCGAGTCGACCTCGATACGCGACGGGTTCTGCACCGGGTGGTACAGGCCGATCTCCTCGATCGCCCGGCCGTCACGGCGGGTGCGGGAGTTGGCGACGATGATGCGGTAGTGAGGCGAACGGATCTTGCCCAGACGCTTCAGCTTGATCTTGACTGCCACGGAAGTGGTCTCTCCTGGATCTTGACGTGGTTGGGCACATCGACATGCCGCGTGGGGTTGCGGTACTCGTGTGCCCGATGGACGCGTCAGCCGGAGGAGAGAGGGGTCCTGTGCGACTGTCGAGTACAGCTGGCCATTGTGCCACACGCCCGAGGCGCGCCGCGCCCCGCCCGACCGGGGCGGCTCCGGGGCCGGGCGGGCATCGGTGGTGCATCGGTGGTGCTCAGCTCGCAGCGGCGACCACTTCCGGAATGCGGAAGGGCTTGCCACAGCCGCCGCAGACGATGGGGGCCTGCGCGAGGACCGACGGAACGACGCGTACGTTACGGCCGCAGTCACAGACCGCCTTCACACGGACGCCACCGCCCGACGAGCCGTGCCGAGCGGCGGGGCCCCGGAAGCTGCGCTCGGTGTCGGACGTCGTCGCGACCGTGTGCGCCGCGAGGGCGCGCTGGAGCCGTTCGATGGTGGGGCGGTAGCGCCGTCTCGCCTCCGGGTTGAGTGAGACCAGGGAGAAACCGCTGCTGGGATGCGGCTCCTCGGAATGGTCCAGGCCCAACTCCTCGGCGATCGCGAGGAATCGGCGGTTGTGGTAGCGGCCCGCGCGGGAGGTGTCTCGGACACCCCGGGCGGCGGCGATGCCATGGACTGCCTCGTGAAGCAGTCGCTCGAAGGAGAGCTCGGCGCCGCAGGCGGACGACGATTCTCCGATCAGGGACTCTGGCGCGGCAAGATCCGGCAGCTCGGCGTGGTACCGCTGAATCTCGGCCCACGCCTGCGCCAGCTCTGCGGCGAGAACAGGTGGTGTCGTGCTCACGTCGTGAACAACGAGCCTGAGCCCTCCCGGGTTCCATTCCGGGGCATCCCAAATATTTTGCACGTACCCGTCAGTTGCCGTTGATGCGTCCTGACGAGGGCGGGTGCGTAGATCTGCGGAGAAGCCTCGCTTCTCACCACAAGCCGGTACGTAGCGTCTCCTACGCCTGGACGCGTAGGAGAAATACGTACACCAGATCGAGGCCACGCGTGCCGACGACCGTTCGGGCCACCGCGCCGATGGCGTCGCGGCTCGGCCCTCTTCCAGGAGGGCGGGGCCACAAGAACGACATTATCGGGCGCGCCGCCGATCCCCGGCATCGGCCCCGGTCGGGGCGGGCAGCGCGCAATCGTCCGATACCGGCGCGGCCGGCGGGGAGTTGAGAGATCCCGTCCCGACGGCCTCACCCTTTCGGCCCAACCTTCACCGACGCGCGTCCACGCCCCCGTACGCCGCTCCGCCTTGCCCGTGCGGACTCCACGAAGGTCCTGAGCGGCGGCGCTCGGGGCGCGGCCAGGGGCGTTTCGGCGGAGGCTCGCACCGTAGGAGGACAAGGTCCGGTGAGAGCGTTTTTTCCGTGCGCCGGGGCGTACGACCGGAGCGCACAAGGATTGCCCGCGAACCACTGGACGCGGGCACGGATGCGGAGTTCCCTGGCATACGGGGGACGAAGGCGCGCATGCACACGGGGGCTGTCAATCGGGGCACAAGGACTCTCGGCCGGATTGGGGCGCTATCAATGACTCGTACGCTCGTCCAGCACCACCAGCAGCAGGTGAACGCGGCCTCGACCGATCCTTCCAGGGAGGCGGGCGAGCGTGCCCGCGACTGGGCCGAGATCCAGGAACGAATGCTGGTGCCGCTCTACGAGGCGGTGTACGAGCGCCTGGAGGTCGGCCCCGGAACGCGGCTGCTGGGCCTCGGCTGCGGCTCGGGGCTCGCGCTGCTGATCGCGACCGCCAGGGGCGCTCACGTGACCGGCGTGGACGCCGACCAGGAGCGCGTCGCGCTGGCTCGCGAGCGGCTCGTCCACGACGACTCGCACCCGATGGCGCTCACGGCGCCGTCCGCGGTGCCCGTGAGGGCCGCGAGCGTCGCGTCCGGGACGTTCGGCGGCCGGGCGGGGGCGCGAGTGCTGACGGGCGGCGCGACGGCCGTCGTGGAGGCGGAGCGCCCCGCCTATGACGTGATCACGGCGTTCCAGCCCATCGGCGTCGCCGACGACGATTCGGACGGGCTCGGACCCGCGCTGGCGGAGGCGGTACCGATGGCCGACCACGGCACGCCCGTGGTCCTCGCCGGCTGGGGACCACCGGAGCGCTGCGCGACGTCCGCCGTCCTGCGGGTCGCGGGGCGGCTGACCGAACGGTTGCGGAAGGGCGGCGGGTACCGTCCGCCACGCAGGGACGATCTGGAGGACGTGGCGGCGCGAGCCGGGCTGAAGCCCGACGGCTCGGGGCGCGTGTCCTGCCCGTTCGGTTACGCGGGGATGGAGAGCGCGTTGCGTGGGCTGCTGTCGACCGGGGTGTTCGACGCGGCGGTGCGGGCGACGGACCAGTCTCAGGTGGAGAAGGAGATAACGGAGGCGCTGCACCCGCATGTCCGGCGCGACGGCACCGTATGGATGCCCAACGTCTTCCGCTACCTGATCGCACGTACGCCCTGACGACAGTGGGTGCGGGCGGTCCGTGCGGTGCGCCGCGGGCCGCCCTTCCTACTGAGGACATCGCCGTCGGCTGACAGCCGACGTCACGAGCGACACCCGATCAACCCCCGATGAAGGACACTTCGAGACAGCCTTGTCAGTATCCAGAATCCTGGTTACTGTCCCACCTGTGACCGGCTTCGACGAACGCTTCCTGACCCGCAACGGCCTCGCCGCCCGGCAGCTCGCCGTCCTGCTGCTCAACCACGAGCCGGACACGCGCCTGCCCCGGGTCCGCGACTTCGCCGAAGAGCTGGGCGTCGGCAACGGCACGGTGCAGGCGGCGCTCCAACTCCTGGAGACGGCGGGGGCGATCCGTACGACCGCACGCGGTCACCTCGGCACCTTCCTCGTCCACTCCGACCGCTCGGTCCTGTGGCGACTCTCCGGGCTCGGCACACTGCTGGCGGCGATGCCGCTGCCGTACTCGCACCGGTACGAGGGCCTGGCCACCGGGCTGCGCGCCGCGTTCGAGCAGGCCGGGGCGCCCTTCGCGATCACGTTCATGCGCGGCGCCGGGGCACGTACCACCGCCCTGATCGAGGGCAAGGTCGACCTGGTGGTCCTCTCGCGCTTCGCCGCCGACCGGCTGATCGAGGAGCGCCCCGTGGAACTCGTCGCGGACCTCGGGCCCGCTACGTACGTGGGGGCTCACGGGCTGCTGCTGCGGCACGGCGCCGCCCTGGAGGCGAAGGGGCTGCGCGTCGCCGTCGACCACGCCTCCGAGGACCAGCGCATACTCGCGGAGCGGGTCTTCGCCGGGCGCACGGACATCAGGTGGGTCGAGGCGTCGTACATGCAGCTGCGTGATCTGTTCGCACACGACCGTGTCGACGCGACCCTCTGGAATCTCGACGAGGTGCAGGACCGGCTCGGCGCCGGCATGGACGTACTGCCGCTGGGCGACGAGGTCACCCGCGACCTGTCGCTGCGCAACTCGAGCGCCGCGATCATCGGCAGGACGGAGGGGGCGAAGGCGCTCGGCGCCGTACGCGACTCCCTCGACCTGTCGGTCATCACCACCTGCCAGGCCGAGGTGTTGCGGGGTGAGCGCGCCCCGTCGTACTGACGCTCCGCCCGCCCCGACGGGGCGGGCGGGCCCGCTCTCCTGTCGAGAAAAGAAGAAGCCGAGCCTCTGCTCAAAATCCAAAATCCTGGTTACTGTCGTATTCGAAGGGGTGGAGGGAACACCATGGACGACCAGCTCGCCCTACGCATCAAACTGTTCCGCGAGAGCGGTCAGGTCCGGCCCGAGGTCGCCGCGTTCGTGACCGCCGAGCTGGACGCCCTGGGCGCTGAGGGCCGCACCGTCACCGAGGAGACGGCGGGCACGCTCACCAGCCACCTCATGATGGCCCTCACCAGGTTGCTCAACGGTGAGCCGATCGCGGAATTCCCCACCGACTCCGAGATCACCGCCGAACTCGCCGGGCACCCGGACGCGGTGGCGCGGGCCCGCGCCGTCTCCGTACGGGCCGCCTCGGAACTCGGCGCGCCCCTTCCCGACTCCGAGATCAACTTCCTCGGACTGCACCTCGCCCTGCTCGACCAGAAATCGCCCCCACGGCACGAGACATGAGAAGGAACCAGCCATGACGAAGATCCTCACCGGCGGCGTCGGCAAGGCCGAGGTCACGGAGACCGTCAAGAAACTCGGCCTCGACGGCATCGAGATCACTGTCTCCAACGACATGGACGCCGCGATGAAGCTGCGTGGCGGCCAGGCCGACTACTTCCTCGGCACCTGCCACACCGGCGCCGGCGCCTCCCTCGGCGTACTCGTCGGACTGCTCGGCAAGCCCGCCTGCCACACCTTCGGCCGCTCCGTCCCCACGGAGGACGAGGTGAATGCCCTGCTCGCGGAAGGCAAGAAGGTCTTCGGCTTCGCCATCGACCAGATCGACGTGATCGCCCCGCTCATGGCCCGCGCCATCGCCGCGCGCGGCTGACGGCCCCGTACGAGCCCCAAGGGCTCGACAGACCTCGTAAGACCCCGCGCCGGGCCAAGCCCCCGCCGGGCACTGAGGAGTGAATCCCGTGAACAGCGTCCTCGCAGCGAGTTCGACCGATCTCGAACTCTCGCTGGCACAGCAACTGACCGTGATAGCGCTGTGTGCGCTGACCGCGTTCATCTCTCATATGGCACTGGCCGTCTTCAACGACGGTGTCCGCCCCTTCATGCTCGACTTCATCCAGGGGCGGTCCACACGCAACGCCACCACGGCCGTGTCCTTCGGTCTCTCGGCCGGCTTCATCTTCGGCCTGGGCGCCCCGATGGCGCTGTCCACCGGCGTACTCAACCCGTGGCTCGTTTTCCTGCCCACCGACATCCTGGGCATCCTGTCGCCCAAGAAGTGGATCGCGCCGCTGCTCGGCGGCGCGTGGGGCGCCGTGGTCGTGTTCGGCCTCAACGGGGCCAACAGCATCGCGCACGACCTGCCCGTCGACTTCCTGACCGCGCTCCAGCAGATGTCGACGCCGATCCTGTTCCTGTTCACGCTCTTCCCGGTGCTGGCCATCACGAAGCAGTTCGGGCGCCTACGGGGCGGCATCGCGGCGGTCGTCGAGCTGGCGCTCGTCGTGATGACGATGAAGATCTGGCCCGACATCTTCCCCGGTTCCATCGCCATGGCCGTAGGAGTCCTGACGCTCATCGGCTTCGCCGTCAACAAGGACCTGGCACAGCGGAAGTTGGACCGTGCCGAGGCGGCGAAGGCGGTGGCAGCGGGCGGCTTGTCCCCGGAGGTGAAGAACGGGGCCGGGGACGACGCGGAAGATCCGATGGCCTCGCTGTTCAGCGCGAGCGCGCTGCGGCTGCGCCGCTACCTGCCGCTGTTCATGCTGCTCGGGGCGGGCGTCTGCGTACTGGCCCAGTCGCATGTGTTCGGCGGCGGCGAGGCGACGAGCTTCCTGATCGCCAAGGGCGACTACGCGGAGGCCGCCCAGGTGGACTTCTACCGGGCGTTCGGCTTCGTACCGCTGATCGCGACGACCGCGCTCGCCTCCGGCGCGTACGGCATCGCCGGCTTCACCTTCGTCTACCCCATCGGCTACCTCATGCCGAACCCGTTCATCGCCGCCGTCGTCGGCGCGGCGGTCTTCGCCCTGGAGGTCCTGGCGCTCTCCGCGATCGGCAAGGTCCTCGGGAAGCTGCCGAGCGTGCGTGACTCCTCCGAGCATCTGCGGAGCGCGATCGGCGACGCGCTGGGGCTCGCGATCCTCTTCGGTTCGCTGATGGCCGCCAACGTCATGGGAGGGGGCCTGGGCATCCTCATAGTCGGCGGGCTCTATCTGCTCAACGAGTCGATGGGCCGCCCCGTGGTGCGGATGGCGGCCGCCCCCGCCGCGGTGATCGTCGGCGGCGTGCTGCTGAACATCCTCTACTGGCTGGACCTGTTCACGCCGATCAAGGGATAGGTGGCGCTCAAGGACCACCGCGCCGAACTCGCACGACACAGGAAGGCCCGCGCACCATGCAGCAGCAGTCCGACGATTCCCACCATCCACGCCATCTGCGCACCGTCACCGGCACGTTGCCCGTCTCCGCCGTACGCGGCCCGGCGCTCGCCCATGAGCACCTGGTCCTCGACCTCGACCGTGCCGGGGACGGCGCGGCGGTTCTCCACGCGGACCCGCACGGGCCCGCCGTCACCACGGAACTGACGCATCTGCGCGAGGAGTACGGACTCGGCCTGGTCGTCGAGCTGACCTGCCGCGGCATGGGCCGCAGTCCGCACGCCCTGGCGCGGATCTCCGAGCAGTCCGGCGTGCCGGTGGTGGCCGCCACGGGCTGGTACTACGAGCCGTTCCACCCGGCGGAGCTGAACGGGGCCGGCGTCGAGGAGCTGACCGCGACCCTCGTACGGGAGATCCACGACGGATTCGGCGACACCGGAATCCGGCCCGGCGTACTCGGCGAGATCGGCAGCCACGGCGATGCGCCGAGCGAGCCCGAGACACGTGTGCTGCTGGCCTCGGCGCACGCCGCCGTCGCCACCGGCCTGTCGGTCGCCACCCACGCCCAGCTCGGCCGCGGCGGTCTCGCCCAGCTTGAACTGCTCACCGGCGCCGGACTTCCACCGCACCGGATCTCGCTGGGCCACCAGGACCTTCTCGACGCCCCGTCGGTGCACCGTGAGCTGGCGGCGAGCGGCGCGTACGTCGCCTTCGACACCGTCGGCAAGGAGAGCTACCAGAGCGACACCACACGGCTGCGTCTCCTGCTCGCGCTGGTGGAGGCCGGCCACGCCGACCGCGTCCTGCTCAGCTGCGACATCTCCCGGCACGCCTATCTGCGGTCGGAGGGGGGCCAGGGGTACGGGCATCTCTTCCGGTCCTTCCTGCCCCGGGTGCGCGCGGCCGGCGTGGACGAGGACCTGATCGACCTGATGACACGGCGCAATCCGCTCCGGTTCCTGACCGGCGCGGACACGAAGGAGAACTGAGATGTCCGTCCAACTGCCGCTGACCTTCCCCCTGGCGACGATCCCGCTGGACGAGGCGGTACGGATGCAGTTCCGGCTGCTGGAGTGCACCGCCGCGCGTTTCGAGGGTCAGCAACTCTTCGAGGCGGACGCGGGTGTGGTGCCGGACCTGGGCCGGCCCCGTACCACCGCGCGGGTCGAGTCCGTGCTGGCCGACTTCTTCGGCGCCGAGGACGCCGCGCTCGTGCAGGGCGCGGGCACGGGCGCCATCCGGGCGGCGCTCCAGGGCGCCGTGGGGCCCGGTGACCCGCTGCTGATCCACCGGGCGCCGGTCTACCGCACGACTGCCGTGACACTGCGCGGGCTCGGAGTCCGCACCGTCGAGGCGGACTTCAACGATGACGCGGCGCTCCGCGGGGCCCTGGACTCGGGTGAGTTCGGGTGGGCGTACGTCCAGCACAGCCGGCAGCGGCTCGCCGACTCGTACGACGCTGGGGGCGTTCTCGCCGCCTGCCGGGCCGCGGGGGTACGCACGATCGTGGACGACAACTACGCGGTAATGCGCGCACCGTCGTCGGGAGTTGAGCTCGGCGCCGACGCCTCGTGCTTCTCACTTTTCAAACTGCACGGACCCGAGGGGGTCGGCGCCGTCGTCGGGGCGGCCGATGTCGTGGAGCGCGTGCGCGCCGACAACTACTCGGGCGGCGGGCAGGTGCAGGGCCACCAGGCGCTCGACGCGCTGCGCGCCCTCACCCATGTCCCCGTCATGTGGGCCGTCCAGTCCCAGGTCGGCGCCGAGATCGCCGACCGGCTCGCAGCCGGCGAGGTGCCCGGCGTGGCGGAGGTGCGGATCGCCAACGCACAGGACCGCTGTCTGCTCGTACGCCTGGACCGCCCCGTCGCGCGTGAACTGCCCGCAGCGGCGGCGCGGTACGGCGCCGCGCCGTACCCCGTAGGCTCCAACTCCCGCTACGAGATCGCCCCGCTCTTCTACCGGATGTCCAGCTCGTCCCTCGACGACGCTCCGGAACTCGCCGACCGGACGGTGCGGATCAACCCCATGCGGGCCGGCGCCGATCTGGTGATCGAGATCCTCCGCCGTTCGCTGCACGACCTGAAGGACTGACCGTGTTCCTGGACGCTGTCCTGGCCCGCAACCCCGCGCTCGTCGATGTGGCGGTCTCGCTGCACCGCTCCGGCGCCGTCCCGCCCGACACGTATGTGATCGACGCCGACACCGTGGAGGCCAATGCCGCGCTACTGGCCGGTGAGGCCGAACGGCTCGGCCTCTCGCTCTGGTTCGTGGTCAAGCAGATCGGCCGCAATCCGGAGCTGATCCGGGCGATCGCCCGGCACATCCCCCGGTTCGCCGCGATCGATCCGTACGAGGCGCGGCTGCTGCACGACGCGGGGGCACGGGCCGGCAACCTCGGCCACCTCGTACAGATCCCGCCCCGCCAGCTGCCCGAGATGCTCGGCTGGCGGCCGGAGACGGTGACCGTCTTCGACCTCGCCAACGCCCGCGCCGTCTCGGACGCCGCCCGGCGACTCGGCGTCGTCCAGGACGTACTCGTACGGCTTGAGGGCACCGACAGGGTCTATCCGGGGCAGGAGGGCGGCGTGCCGTTCGCCGACCTCGACGACTTCGCGGCGGTGGCGGAGACGTTGCCGGGCATCAGGATCGCGGGTGTCACCGCGTTCCCCTGTGTCCTGTGCGATCCGTCGACGGGTGCTCCGGCTCCCACTCAGAACTTTCAACTCGCGATCAAGGCGCGGGAGTTGCTGGCGGGGCGTGGGCATGAAGGGCTGAAGCTCAGCGCTCCCAGTGCCACCTCCATGGCTTCCCTCCCGCTCCTCGCCGAGTTGGGCGCCACGCACGGCGAGCCGGGCCACGCCCTCACCGGGACGACGCCGCTGCACGCGGTCGACCACCAGCAGCCCGAACGCCCCGCCTATGTGTACGTGAGCGAGGTCGCCCATACCCTCGCCGACGGACGGCCCGCGATCCACGGCGGCGGCTTCTATCCGCGCGCGCACATCCGGGACGCCCTGCTGCCGCGCACCGGGCTGCGGCTGCCCGTGCAGGACGCGCTCCCGGAGAACATCGACTACTACCGGCTGCTCCAACTCCCCACCCACGCCACGGACGTTCAGGTCGGGGACACCGCCGTACTCGCCTTCCGCACCCAGATCTTCGTCACCCGCTCGACCGTCGCGGTGGTCGCCGGGCTCTCCACCGGAGAACCTCGGCTGACCGGCCTGTACGACGCTCAGGGCCGGGCCCGGTAAGGAGCCAGAGCCATGAGCACGACCGTGATCGTCGTGATCGACGGATTCGGTGTCGGCGCGATGCCGGACGCGGGGGCGCTACGGCCCGGCGATCTCACCGCAGACACCTGCGGGCATGTACTCGATCACTGCCGCGCGGCGCTGGGCCGGCCGCTCCGGCTGCCCGCGCTCGGGGCGCTGGGCCTCGGTCTCGTGCATCCGCATCCGGATCTCGCCCGCCGCACCGACCGCCCCGTCGCCGCGGGCCGGGCCGCTCTCGGCTACCCCGGGGCGGACACCTTCGCCGGGCATCAGACCATGATGGGCGCGGACTTCAGCCGGGTCACGGTGGCTCCGCTCGCCGGGCATCTGGAGGAGGTGAGCGGCGCGCTGAAGTCGGCGGGCCACCTTGTCGAGCCCCTGGCGGGACGGCCGCTCCTGCTCGTCGACGGCGCCGTCCTGGTCCACGACAACCTGGAGGCCGACCCCGGCATCAACTGGAACGCCTCCGGGCGTCTGGACGACATGTCCTTCGACCGCATCCTCGCCATCGCCCGTACGGTGCGGGCCATCGCGCCGGTCGCCCGCGTGATCGCGGTCGGCGGCCACGCGGACGGGGCGCTCGCCATGTACGTACGGGACGGCGACGGCGGCACCGTGGGCCTGGACACCCCGGCCACCGGCTTCTACCGCAACGGCGGCCTCCAGGTGCGGCATCTGGGCGTGGAGCTCGACCACACCCGGCAACTGCCCGACGTCGCCGCCCGCGCCGGCGTCCCGGTCACCCTCGTCGGAAAGGCGGCGGACATCCTGGCGTGCGAAGCCGCCGTGCGTCGCCCCGCCGTCGCGACGGGTGAGGTCCTGGAGCACACGCTGGCGGCGGTACGGGGCGGGCGGGGCGGCCTCGTCGTCGCGAACGTCCAGGAGACCGATCTCGCGGGCCACCAGCAGGACACGGGGCGCTACGGGAACGTCCTGGAGCAGGTCGACGTCGGGCTCGCCGAGCTGACGGGGCTGCTCACCGCGCCGGGCGACCGTCTGATCGTCACGGCCGACCACGGGAACGATCCGACGATCGGGCACGCCTACCACACACGCGAGTACGTCCCGGTACTGATCCACCGCCCGGACGCCACGGGGATCGAACTCCTCCCGGACGCGGCCACCTTGGCGGACGTGGGGGCGACGGCCGCGGCCGCCCTGGGCCTGGACGCGGGCGCCCTCACGACGGGAGCGACGCTGCTCGGCCGACCAGCGGGTCACACCGCTCGTCGGCCGCGCTGAGTACCGCCCCGTCCAGGGCGAAGAGGCGCGGCACCGAGCGGCCGCCGGCGGAGCGGGCCTCAGCCCATGAACTTCTTGAATTCGTCGGGCAGTTCGAAGTTCTTGTCCGCCTCGGCCGCCGGCAGGCCGAACGCGCCGCCCGACTGCGCCGCTTCCTCGCGCCGTACCGCGGCGGCCTGCTCCTCGGCCTTGCGCTTCATCGGGTTGCCGGAGCGCCGCTTCCCCTTGGCCTGCTTCTGCTGCTTCTTCTGCCTGCCGGGTCCGCCGCCCGAGCCCGGAGCGCCCGGCATTCCCGGCATCCCGCCGCCCTGCGCCATCTTCGACATCATCTTGCGGGCCTCGAAGAACCGCTCAACCAGGCTCTTCACGGCGCTGACCTCGACGCCCGAACCCTTGGCGATGCGCGCCCGGCGTGAACCGTTGATGATGGTCGGCTCGTGCCGCTCACCCGGCGTCATGGACTTGATGATCGCGGCGGTGCGGTCGACGTCCCGCTCGTCGATGTTGCTGATCTGGTCCTTCATCTGCGCCATGCCGGGCAGCATCCCGAGCAGCTTCGAGATGGAGCCCATCTTCCGGACCTGTTCCATCTGCGCCAGGAAGTCGTCGAGCGTGAACTCCTTGGGCCCCTTCGCCAGCTTCTGGGCCATCTTCTCGGCCTCGGCCTGGCTGAAGGTCTGCTCGGCCTTCTCGATGAGGCTGAGCATGTCGCCCATGTCGAGGATGCGGGACGCCATGCGGTCCGGGTGGAACGCGTCGAACTCGTCCAGCTTCTCGCCGTTGGAGGCGAACATGATCTGCTTGCCGGTGACGTGTGCGATGGACAGCGCGGCGCCGCCGCGGGCGTCGCCGTCGAGCTTGGACAGCACCACGCCGTCGAAGCCGACCCCGTCGCGGAAGGCCTCGGCGGTGTTGACCGCGTCCTGGCCGATCATCGCGTCGACGACGAACAGGACCTCGTCGGGGTTGACGGCGTCGCGGATGTCCGCGGCCTGCCGCATCAGTTCCTCGTCGATGCCGAGACGACCGGCGGTGTCGACGATGACGACGTCGTGGACCCTGTCCTTGGCGTACTTGATCGAGTCCTCGGCCACCTTGACCGGGTCGCCCACACCGTTGCCGGGCTCCGGCGCGTACACCGAGACGCCCGCGCGCTCGGCCACGACGGCGAGCTGGTTGACGGCGTTGGGGCGCTGGAGGTCACAGGCGACCAGCAGCGGGGAGTGTCCCTGTCCCTTGAGCCAGAGACCCAGCTTGCCCGCGAGGGTCGTCTTGCCCGCGCCCTGGAGACCGGCGAGCATGATCACGGTGGGCGGCTGCTTGGCGAAGCGCAGGCGCCGCGTCTCGCCGCCGAGGATGCCTACGAGCTCCTCGTTGACGATCTTGATGATCTGCTGGCTGGGATTGAGCGCCCGCGAGACCTCTTCACCGCGTGACCGCTCCTTGACCTTCGCGGTGAAGTCGCGGACCACGGGGAGCGCGACGTCCGCCTCGAGGAGCGCGATGCGGATCTCGCGTGCGGTGGCGTCGATGTCCGCCTCGGACAGTCGCCCCTTGCCGCGGAGGGTTTTGAAAGTCGCTGAGAGGCGATCGGAGAGGGTATCGAACACGGCGCTCGTAGGTCCTCAGGGGTCGGGGGCAGAGTGGATTGCTCTCCAGGGTATCCGGCCCGGCAAATACGAGGGGCCGTGCCCGGTGGGATTGCCCCGACGGGGCCCTCCGACGCGGCGTCGTCCCCGCCCCGTGCCGCGACGGTCCGCCGCCCCGCGTCACCCGCGCAGGGCCTCCTCCACCGTCTTCGCGACCGTCGTCGCCTCCCCCGACGTCAGGAGGGCCCCGTCGGGGCGGGTGACGTACACGGTGTCCACCACGTTCGCACCCAGCGTGGAGACGTGCGCGCTGCGGACCCGTACCGCCGCCTCCTCCAGCGCCCGGCCGATCCGGTGGAGCAGGCCGGGGGCGTCCTGCGCGCGTACTTCGATGACGGTGGCCAGCTCCGAGCTGCCCGGCACCACCGCCACACGGGGCGGCGGCGCCTGTGTGCCGCGCCGTCGGGGATAGGCGGCCTCGCGCTCCGCGAGCCGGGACGGGATGTCGAGCGAGCCGTCCAGGGCCCGTACGAGGTCGGCGCGCAGCCGCGTCGCCTGGGGCAGGGAGCCGTACGTCGCCGCGACGCGCCAGCTCAGCAGCAGGACGTCGGAGACCTCGCCGAGCGCCGTCGGCAGTTCGACGGTGCGCAGATCGGCCGCCCGTACGGTGAGCCGATGCAGCGCGAGGACCCCTGCGGCGGCCGGCAGGACGCCGGGGCGGTCGGGGAGGGCGATCAGCAGTTCGACGCCGACCGGCTCCGGTTCGTCGCCCTCCTGGGGAGGCTCCGGCTGGGCGTGGAGGGACAGGACGGGGCCGCCGGTGCGCAGCGCCTCGACTACGAGGCGTTCCTGTTCCGCGCTGGTCACCACGGGGCGCGGGACGGCGGGCGCCTTGCCCGCGAGGGCGGCGGCGACGCGGGCGACGAGGTCCGTGACGAGTGACCCGCGCCACGTGGACCACGCGGCGGGCCCGGTGGCGAGCGCGTCGGCCTCGGTGAGCGCGTGGAGCAGTTCGAGGGTGGAGAGCGAGTCGACCTTCTCGGCGACGGAGCTGACGGTCGCCGGATCGTCCAGGTCGCGCCGGGTGGCCGTCTCGACGAGCAGCAGATGGTGGCGTACGAGCGTGGCGACGATCTCCGCGTCGGCCCGGTCGAAGCCGATCCGCAGGGCGACGGAGCGCGCGACGGGCTCGCCGGCTACGGAGTGGTCTCCCGGCAGGCCCTTGCCGATGTCGTGGAGAAGGGCCGCGACCAGGAGCAGGTCGGGGCGGCTGACCCGGCGGGTCAGTGCGGACGCCTCGACCGCCGTCTCCACGAGGTGGCGGTCCACGGTCCAGGTGTGCACGGCGTTGCGCTGGGGCCGGCAGCGGACGCGCTCCCAATCGGGGATGAGGCGGGTGATGAGGCCTTCGGCCTCGAACGCTTCCCAGACGGCGACGGTCGGCTCCCCCGCGCCGAGCAGCGTGACGAACTCCTCACGCGCCGCGGCGGGCCACGGCACGGGCAGCGGGCGCGCGGCGGCGAGCCGCCTGACGACGTAGGGCGAGATCGGCAGCCCGGACTGGGCGGCGGCGGCAGCGGCGCGCAGGGGCAGCGCGGCGTCGCGTTCGACGCGCGCCGTCCTGGCGAGCACGGCCTCGCCGTCCTGCTCCACGACGCCTTCGGCGAGCGGCGTCCGCTCCGGGGCGGGCCTGCTGCCGCCCAGGAGGGCGCGCAGGCGCGGACGGGCGGCGCGGGAGCGCAGGACGCGGTTGACCTCGCGCCAGGTGACGTCGGAGGCGTACGACACGGTACGGGCCGCTTCGTAGACCTGCCGCAGGAGTTCGTCGGCGTCGGCGATGCCGAGGTCGGCGGCGACGCCGTCCTGCTCCTGGAGGGCGAGCCGGTCGGTGGCCCGCCCGGTCGTCAGGTGCAGGGCGTCGCGTACGTCGAGGAGCGCGCGGCGGGCGTCGGCGAGTCCCTCACGGGGGGCGTCGGCCAGCCAGGACGCGGCGACGGCGCGCAGCGCGGAGGCGTCCCTGAGCCCGCCCCGTGCCTCCTTGAGGTCGGGTTCGAGGAGGAACTGCAGCTCGCCCTGGCGCTCCGCGCGTTCGCGGCAGAGTTCGTCGAGTTCGGGAAGGCGCTTGGGGGCCTGGTTGCGCCAGTCGGCGAGTACGGCGGTGCGCAGCGCGGCGGTGGGCGCCGGGTCGCCGACGATGTGGCGGGCGTCGAGGAGCCCGAGTTGCACCTTCAGGTCCTGGCCGGCGGTCTTGCGGGCCTCGGCGGTCGTGCGTACGGAGTGGTCGAGGGCGAGCCCGAGGTCCCACACGGGGTACCAGACGCGGTCCGCGAGCGCGGCGATCGCCGCGGCGTCGGAGCTGCCGTCGTGCAGGAGGAGGAGGTCGAGGTCGCTGCGGGGGGACAGTTCGCCGCGTCCGTAACCGCCGACGGCGACGAGGGCCGCGCCCTGGACGCCCGCCTCGCGGGCAGCGGCGGTGAACAGGGCGTGCAGCCAGTCGTCCGTGAGCCGTGCCAGGGCGGCCCTGCGTGGCGGGCCCGATCGCGTCTTCTCGTGCAGCAGGCGCAGCCGGGCTGCCGCGTAGCCGCTGGGTCCCGAGTCCGGTCGTCCGGTCGTCTGTTCAGGGGTGGTCACCCGGCAGGTCCCGTCTTTCGGCGGGCGTCCCGCGTACGGAACGCCCGGTTTCGCTGCGCGTCCGGTCTCCGAGCGCGCTCGGTGTCTCAACTCGCGCGCCGTTGTCACGAGTTGGGCGCCTGCTCCCGCCCCGTCCCCGGAACGCGAGCGGCGCCGGACGCACCCCTTGACGGAGTGCGCCCGGCGCCAGAGCGTGCCCGCTCACCGAGCACGCGCTGGCATCGGACCGTGTCCGGTGTCAGAGGGCGTCGGGGCCGCGTTCCCCCGTGCGGACCCGGACCGCCGTGTCCACCGGCACGCTCCACACCTTGCCATCGCCGATCTTGCCTGTCCTGGCGGCCTTCACGACGACCTCGATGAGCTGCTCGGCGTCGCCGTCCTCGACGAGCACCTCGATGCGGATCTTCGGTACGAGGTCGACGGTGTACTCCGCGCCCCGGTAGACCTCGGTGTGGCCGCGCTGCCGGCCGTATCCGCTTGCTTCCGTGACCGTCAGGCCCTGGACTCCGAAGGCCTGGAGGGCCTCCTTGATCTCGTCCAGTCGGTGTGGCTTGACGACTGCGGTGATGAGCTTCATACATCCACCTTCTTGTTCCGCGCCGCGCCGGCGAGGTCCTTGTCCGTAGCGGTCACACTGCTGCGGCCCGAGGGCGAGCCTCCCACCGCGCTGAAGTCGTAGGCGGATTCCGCGTGGAACGCCATGTCGACACCGCTGGTCTCGTCGTCCTCGGACGCCCGGAAGCCGATGGTGACATCCACGATCTTGGCCAGGATCCAGGAGACCACGAAGGAGTACGCCATCACCGAGAAGGCGCCGATCGCCTGCTTGCCGAGCTGCGAGGCGCCGCCGATGCCGTCGACGGCCAGGACGCCGACGAGCAGGGTGCCGATGACGCCGCCGACGAGGTGGACGCCGACCACGTCGAGCGAGTCGTCGTAGCCCAGCTTGTACTTGAGGCTGACGGCCCACGAGCAGGCCGCTCCGGCGACGACGCCGATGAGCAGCGCGCCGAACGGGTTGACGTGAGCGCCGGACGGGGTGATCGCCACGAGACCGGCGATGGCTCCTGAGGCCGCGCCGAGCGTGGTGAACGCGCCGTGCCGGATGCGCTCGTAGATGAGCCAGCCGAGCATGGCCGCGCCGGTGGCGATCTGCGTGTTGAAGGCCATGATCGCGGACGTGCCGTTGGCGGCGAGGGCGGAGCCGGCGTTGAAACCGAACCAGCCGAACCACAGCAGCGCGGCGCCGAGAACCACGAGCGGCAGGCTGTGCGGCCGCATCGGGTCCTTCTTGAACCCGATGCGCTTGCCGACGACAAGGACCGCGGCGAGTGCTCCGATACCGGCGTTGATGTGGACCGCCGTACCACCGGCGAAGTCGATCACTTCCAGCTTGAAGAGCCAGCCGTCGGCCTGCCACACCCAGTGCGCGACCGGGAAGTAGACGACGGTGACCCAGAGGCCGATGAACAGGGCCCAGGCGGTGAACTTGACGCGGTCGGCGAGTGCGCCGCTCATCAGCGCCGGGGTCAGTACGGCGAACATCAACTGGAACAGGGCGAAGGCGTAGACGGGGATTCCCTCGTCGCCACCTGTGAGTGTCTCGGGGGTGATGCCCTTCAGACCGATGTGGTCGAAGTTCCCGAGCAGTCCTCCACCGATGTCGTCACCGAATGTGAGCGAGTACCCGTAGAGCACCCACAGCACGCTGACGATGCCGAGCGAGATGAAGGACATCATGAGCATGTTCAGGGCGCTCTTGACCCGGACCATGCCGCCGTAGAAGAAGGCCAGGCCGGGCGTCATCAACATGACGAGCGCGGCACTGATCAATACGAATGCGGTATCTGCGCCATTCAAGGCCGGCGTCTCCTCGTGGGTGGGAAATACGGCCCGTGCGGATGCTCTTACTTCTGTGGGCCGACTAGTGGTGAGGAGATTGACGTGGGGTGATTTCGGTCGATGCCACCCGATGTTTCACGCCAGTGACGAAGTGGTCCGGGGTGTTACGCCTGGATGAACTGCCGTGTCGCGGGGTGCGGCGATGGCAGAATCCGGCCGCGGCACCCACCGCGGTGACCTGGCGTGGGGAAGCCGTGCCGGACCGTACGGGGCAAGGACCGCGGCCGGGGGGGCTCAGAGGCCGTGGGGACAGGCGGGGCCCTCCACCGGCTCGGAGGACCCACGAGGCGTTCCACGGGCCGCTCAGACGGCTTCCGCGGCCTCCGGAAGCTCCTCGGTGAGCTGCTCGGTGAGCTGGTTGATCTCGGAGACGTCTCCGAAGTCCCTGGTGGCCGTGGTCACCGTCTTACGGAGCCGCGTGTTGACGCGCTCGGAGCGCACCTTCTTGGCGATGCCCAGCGCCTCCTTGATCAGCGGAGTGGACCGCTCGGGCTCCCTCTTGAGGAGGTGGACGGTGGCCATTCCGACGAGGTTCAGCGCGTACGACCGCTGATGCTCCTCGTCCTTCTCGAAGAGCTGGACGGCGCGCTCCATGACGGGCTCGGCGAGCGAGGCATACGTCGGGCTGCGCCCGGCGACGTAGGCCAGGTCTCGGTAGGAGTGCGCGTTCTCGCCGTTGAGCTCGGCCTCGGAGAAGAACCGGATCCAGTCGGGCTCCGGCTCGCCGTCCTCCCCGGCGTCGCCGAAGATGTTCTCCGCCATCCGCGCCGCGCGCTTGCACTTGCCGGGCTGCCCCATGTTGGCGTAAGCCCGCGCCTCCATCGCGTACAGCATCGACTGCGTACGGGCCGTGGCGCAGTCCCTGCTGCCGTACTGGGCGAGGTGGATGAGCTCCAGGGCGTCGTCGGGGCGACCGACATGGATCATCTGACGGCTCATGGAGGAGAGGATGTACGACCCGAGGGCCTTGTCCCCGGCCTCCTTGGCCGCGTGCAGGGCCAGGACGAAGTACTTCTGGGCGTTGGGCTGGAGTCCCACGTCGTAGCTCATCCAGCCGGCCAGCTCGGACAGTTCGGCCGCGCACCTGAACAAGCGCCGCGCCGTGGCCTCGGACTGCGACTCCTGAAGCAGGTCCGTCACCTCGTGGAGCTGGCCCACGACCGCCTTGCGGCGCAGACCGCCGCCGCACTGGGCGTCCCACTGGCGGAACATCACCGTGGTGGACTCCAGGAGGTCCAACTCCGGTGCGGAGAGCCGGGAGGGGCGGCGTGGCGTAGCCGCGTCCGCGGCGTCCTGTTCGGCCGGCGAGGTGGGCACGAGCCAGCGTTGCATCGGTTCGACGAGGGCGGGTCCGGCGGCGAGCGCCAGCGACGTCCCAAGGAAGCCGCGCCGGGCCAGCATCAGGTCGCTGCGTGAGAACTCGCTGATCAGCGAGACGGTTTGGGGGCCCGCCCAGGGCAGGTCGACGCCGGAGACCGACGGCGACTGATGCGCGGAGCGCAGTCCGAGGTCCTCGACCGAGACGACGGTGCCGAAGCGCTCCGAGAACAGCTCCGAGAGGATGCGCGGGATGGGCTCCCGCGGCTGTTCGCCGTCGAGCCAGCGGCGCACGCGCGAGGTGTCCGTGCTGATGTGGTGCGCGCCCATCTGGCGGGCCCGGCGGTTCACTTGTCGAGCGAGTTCACCCTTGGACCAGCCGCTGCGCCGGAACCACGAGCTCAACTGCTCGTTCGGGCGCTTGCCGGTAGCCGTACCGTCTGCGCCGCTGCCGCCCACTGGAACGCCCCCATTCGCTGAAGCCCTGTCGCGCGAACTTCTACCAGAATGCCGTCACTTACGGCCGTCTGTCCGGAGATCGCGCTCCTTCGAACAGAAAACCGAGTTGCCTGCGGCATAACCGCGAACGTGCGACTTCCCAGCGTTCGCGTACTCAAAGTAATCCTACGATCACCCCTCCGGCGAGGAGGATTCCATAAACGCCACCATTCGCCACCCCTTCGAATGAACTCGCCCACGGCCAGGCGCGATTCACTTGTCGAGTGACGATCAGGAACAGGTGGAGCGTTGCACGCGGGGGCGCGCGAGCCCGAACGCACCACCCAAGATGTCACTTCACACCACCGGAACGAGTACGAAGTTCGCGAAGAGGACAGAAATCCGACGGAGGGTAGCGACGGAACTCCGCATCGTAACTACCGACGAGTTCGACCCGTTGGAGGGGGCATGGGCTTCACGATCGGCGGGATCCGGGAGATGCGGTCCGGTACACGGCGCCGCGGGCGCGGTACCGAATTCACGACGGTGGCCGAGTACACCGGACTCTGGGGCTGGGACGTCGCCCCCGGCGCACGTGCCGTGGCGGGCCGCTGCTCCTGCGGCGAGGCCGAGTGCCCGGCACCGGGCGCGCATCCGCTGGAGGCCGGGCCGGAAGTCCCCGCGGGTGCCACGTTGGACGATGCCGCCAAGGCGTGGTCCGAGACCCCGGGAGCGGCCGTACTGCTGCCCGTGGGGCGCACTTTCGACATCCTCGACGTCACCGAACCGGCGGGCTGCCGCGCCTTGGTCAGGCTGGAGCGGATGGGGCTGCCGCTCGGCCCCGTCGCCGTCACGCCGACGGGGCGGGCGTACTTCTTCGTCGCGCCCGGCGCCGCCGCCGAACTGCCCAACCTGCTCTACCGGATGGGCTGGGACGACGCCGGCCTCGATCTGCGCTGTCTGGGCGCGGGCGACCATGTCACCGCCCCGCCGTCCGACCTCGGCGGCCTCGGGCCCGTCCGCTGGCTCCGGCCGCCGGCCCTGGACACGGCCGCCGATCCGCCGCAGGCGCGACTGCTGCTCGGCACCCTGGCGTACGTCTGCCACCGCTCGCCCGTCCGCGACTGAACCGGCCCCGACCGCGGCGCCGTCCGGGGCCGCGCCACGTCGCCTCCGTACGAAGGGCCCCACCGCGTGCGCACCACGCGGAAGGGCCCTTTCTTCGTACGCCGCCCCGTACTCCGCCGGGTACGGCGTCTCGTACGGTGCGTACCGCGTCCTCAGCCGTCGATCAGCGCGTCGACGAACGCCTCCGGCTCGAACGGCGCCAGGTCGTCGGGACCCTCGCCCAGCCCGATCAGCTTGACCGGCACGCCCAGTTCGCGCTGGACCGCGATCACGATGCCGCCCTTGGCCGTGCCGTCCAGCTTGGTCAGCACGATGCCGGTGATGTCCACGACCTCCGCGAACACCCGCGCCTGCACGAGGCCGTTCTGCCCCGTCGTCGCGTCCAGGACCAGCAGCACCTCGTCCAGCGGACCGTGCTTCTCCACCACGCGCTTGACCTTGCCGAGCTCGTCCATCAGCCCGGTCTTGGTGTGCAGCCGCCCCGCCGTGTCGATGAGGACGACATCGGCGCCCTCGGCGATGCCCTCCTTGACCGCGTCGAACGCGATCGACGCCGGGTCGCCGCCCTCGGGGCCGCGCACCGTACGCGCGCCCACCCGCTCGCCCCACGTCTGAAGCTGATCGGCTGCGGCGGCGCGGAACGTGTCGGCGGCGCCGAGCACGACCGACCTGCCGTCGGCCACCAGGACCCGGGCCAGCTTGCCGGTCGTCGTGGTCTTGCCGGTGCCGTTGACGCCGACAACCATCACGACGCCCGGGGTGTCCAGGCCGCTCTCGGTCTTCACGGCGCGGTCGAAGTCCGTACGCAGCAGGGCGAGCAGTTCCTCGCGGAGCAGGGCCCGCAGCTCGTCGGGAGTACGCGTACCGAGCACCCTGACCCGCTCACGCAGCCGCTCCACCAGCTCCTGCGTGGGCGCGACACCGACGTCGGCGGTGAGCAGGGTGTCCTCGATCTCCTCCCACGTCTCCTCGTCCAGGTGCTCGCGCGACAGCAGCGTGAGCAGTCCCTTGCCGAGGGTGTTCTGCGAGCGGGCGAGGCGGGCGCGAAGCCTGACCAGACGGCCGGCCGACGGTTCCGGGATCTCGATCGCCACGGGCGGGGCGGCCACGACCGGGTCCTCGACGGCGGGCGGCGTCGCCGTCGCGTCGGGGAGGCCCACCTCCTCGATGGTGCGGCGGGTTTCCTCCCGCGGCGGCCCCGCCTCGTCGCCGACGTGCGGCTCGGCGGGCGGGGTCGTGATGGTCGGCGTGCTCGACGGTCCCGAGGGCGGCAGCTTCTTCCTACGGCTGCTGACCAGGAGCCCGGTGATTGCGCCGACAGCGACCACGGCGATGACTACGGCAAGAATGACGATGTCCACCACGTCATCTTCGCAGGCGATGACCCGCTTCGGCCGGTGGGGAGATTCCGGGCCCCGGCGGGGCGCCGGATCCCGGCCCCAGGGGCCGGCCCGGGGCGCCTCAGCCCATCTCCTCCAGCGCCTTGCCCTTCGTCTCGGGAATCCACTTCAGGATGAAGAAGACCGAGAGCAGGGCGAAGCCCGAGTAGATGACGTACGCCCCCGACAGATCCCAGTCCGACAGCGTCGGGAAGGTGACCGTGACGGCCCAGTTGGCGATCCACTGCGCCGACGCGGCCACACCGAGCGCCGCGGCCCGGATCCGGCCGGGGAACATCTCGCCGAGCAGCACCCAGACGACGACGCCCCACGACAGCGCGAAGAAGAGCACGAAGGAGTGGGCGGCGACGAGCGCCACCGTGCCCTGGGTGTTCGGGATGGAGATGTCGGTGCCGCTGCCGCTCTTGTGCGAGAACGCCCAGGCCGCCAGGGCCAGCGACACCGTCATGCCGACGGAGCCGATCAGCAGCAGCGGCCGGCGGCCGATCCGGTCGACGAAGATCATCGCGATGACGGTGCCGATGATGTTGATGATCGACGTGGTGAACGAGTAGAAGAACGAGCTGGTGGGATCGATACCGACGGACTGCCACAGCGACGCGCTGTAGTAGAAGATCACGTTGATGCCGACGAGTTGCTGGAGCGCGGAGAGGCCGATGCCGATCCAGACGACCGGCAGGAAGCCCACCCTGCCGAGCAGGTCCTTGAACGTCGGCTTGTGCTCCTTATGGAGGTTGGCCTCGATCTCCCGCACCCGTGCGTCCAGGTCGGCGTTCTTGTCCTCGACCTCGGCGAGCACGCCCCTGGCCGCTTCGTTCCTGCCGACGGAGATCAGGAAGCGGGGCGACTCGGGGATGGCGAAGGAGAGCAAGCCGTAGAGGATCGCCGGGACGACCATGACGCCGAGCATCCACTGCCAGGCCTCCAGGCCGCCGATCTCGCCGCGCTGGTCGCCGTCGGCGATCTGCAGGATGCCGAAGTTCACCAACTGCGAGAGGGCGATGCCCAGGACGATCGCCGCCTGCTGGAACGAGGCGAGCCGGCCGCGGTACGCGGGCGGCGAGACCTCCGCGATGTATGCCGGGCCG
Organism: Streptomyces sp. NPDC060366; assembly: GCF_042725135.1. NCBI lineage: Bacteria > Bacillati > Actinomycetota > Actinomycetes > Kitasatosporales > Streptomycetaceae > Streptomyces > Streptomyces sp. NPDC060366. Next base: position 83,350 of record NZ_JBHXDC010000016.1, read on the forward strand.
ATGACGGAGGCCATGCCGATGGCGAACCCGCCGATGACCCGCCACATGGCGAGGTCCCAGAGCGCGAACGGCAGCGCGGAGCCGACGGCGCTGATGGTGAACAGCACGGACGAGATCTGCATGCAGCGGATACGGCCGATGCGGTCGGCGATCCGGCCGGCCGTCGCGGCGCCGATGGCGCAGCCGATCAGCGCGGCGGCGATCACCTGGGCCAGCGGGCCGGAGCCGATGTCGAAACGGTCCCTGATGGCCTCGACGGCGCCGTTGATGACGGAGCTGTCGTAGCCGAAGAGGAAGCCGCCCATGGCGGCTGCGGCGGTGATGAAGACGACGTGGCCGAGGTGCTCCGGGTGGGACTGTCGGCCGCCGGACCTCGGCGACTCCGCTGTGCTCGTCACATGGGGCTCCTGTGGCCGCCCGGAAGCTGCGCCGGGCGTGGTTGGAAAGCCCCCTCAGTTGGGCACAGCTCAGCGGGGCCCACCACCTGACGGTGGCCGTTCAGCGGCGGCGCCTGTGCTCGTCCGGGCGCGCCTTCAGTGGAGGCGCTGGCTGATCACCTTGGAGACGCCGTCGCCCTGCATGGAGACGCCGTACAGCGCGTCGGCGACCTCCATCGTGCGCTTCTGGTGCGTGATCACGATCAGTTGGGAGCTCTCCTGGAGTTCCTGCATGATCCGGATCAGCCGCTGGAGGTTGGTGTCGTCCAGCGCGGCCTCGACCTCGTCCATCACGTAGAACGGGCTCGGCCTCGCCTTGAAGATCGACACGAGCAGCGCCACGGCGGTCAGCGACCGCTCGCCGCCCGACAGCAGGGAGAGCCGCTTGACCTTCTTGCCGGGAGGCCGGGCCTCGACGTCCACGCCGCTGGTGAGCATGTTGTCGGGATCCGTAAGGATGAGGCGTCCCTCGCCCCCGGGGAAGAGCCGCGAGAAGACGCCCTCGAACTGAAGGGCCGTGTCCCGGTACGCCTCCGTGAAGACCTGCTCGACGCGTTCGTCGACCTCCTTGACGACCTGGAGCAGATCGGTGCGCGTCTTCTTGAGGTCTTCCAGCTGCTCGGAGAGGAACTTGTGCCGCTCCTCCAGCGCCGCGAACTCCTCCAGGGCGAGCGGATTCACCTTCCCGAGTTGCTGATACGCCCGTTCGGCCGACCGGAGCCGCTTCTCCTGCTCGCCCCGTACGTAGGGCCGGGGCTGGTTGCGCGGGTCGTCGGGGTCCTCCGGCAGTTCCTCGCCCTCGGCGGGCAGGGACGGCGGTACGAGCTGGTCCGGGCCGTACTCGGCGATCAGGCCGGCGGGCTCGACGCCCAGCTCCTCCAGGGCCTTCGCCTCCAACTGCTCGATCCTCATGCGCTTCTCGGCGCCCAGGACCTCGCCCCGGTGCACCGAGTCGGTGAGCTTGTCGAGTTCGTTCTTGAGATCGCGTCCCTGGTTCCGCTCCGCGACCAGTTCCTGTTCGCGTCCCGCCTTCGCCGCGTCGGCCGCCGTGCGTTCCTCGTCGGCGCGTACGACCGACACCTCGACGTGCGCCAGCAGTTGCCGGGCACCGGAGGCGACGGCCCCGGCGACGGCGGCCTCGTGGCGCAGCCTGGAACGCCGCTGCTCCGCGCGGGCCCGCGCCTCGCGCTCGGCGCGGGCGCCCCGGTCGAGGGAGTCCGCGCGGCCGGCCAGCCCCTTGACGCGCTCCTCGTGGGTACGGACCTGGAGCCGCGCCTCCATCTCGGTCTGCCGGGCGTTGGCCCCGTCGGCGGCGAGCCGGTCCCGTACGGAGGTGTCCGGCTCCTCCTCGACGGGCGCCTCCTCGGCGACCAACAAGCGCTCCGCCAGCTCCTGGGCCTCCTCGGTGGCCCGGTCCAGCGCGTCCTGGGCCTTGGCGGCGGCGGCCGAGGTCCGCTCGGCCTCGCCCGCGGCGCCCCTGGCCTGGCCGGCGAGGCGCCCCAACTGGCCGGACACGGCGGACTTCTCACGGTCGGCGGCCCGCCGCCGCTCCCCCAACTCCTCTACGAGCGCGGCGCATTCGGTACGGCGGGCGGTCGCCCGGCGCTGTGCCTCGGCCAGTTCGTCGCACCGTACGGCGAGTTCGGCCAGCTCGGCGGCCGCCTCGTCGACGGAAGCCTGCACTTCGAGCAGGCTGGGCGCCCCGGCGGAGCCGCCGTGAGCGAAGTGCGCGCCGAGGAGGTCGCCCTCCGCCGTCACGGCGGTCAGCCCGGGGCGCGCGGCGACCAACTCCTCGGCGTCCTCCAGGGTGCCGACGACGACCACGTCCTGGACGAGGCGTCGTACGGCGCCCATGAGCGCGTCGGGGCCCCGTACGAGGTCGACGACGCGGGGGACGGCCAGATCGGTGACCGCGGCGTGCACGGGGCGGGCGTGGGCGGCCCCGTGGGCGTCGCCGCCGTCCGCGACGGCGGGGACATCGCGCGCCCCGTCCCCCTGGCCGGGCACGGCGCCGGAGGCGGCGGGGACGCCGCCGTCCTGGTGCGGCACCGGCCCCGTGTCCGCCGCACCGGTGGTGCTCGACGCCGCGTCCGCGACGCCCCTCGCTCCGGCGGCGCCCTGACCGGGCACGCCCGGCGCCGTACCGGGTCCGGTCGCCTCGGCCGGGGCCCCGTCGTCCGGTCCGCCCGGCGGCGTCACCTGCCCCGGTACGCCGGCCGCCCGCGCGGGCCGATCGGCGCCGAGCAGCAGGGAGGCCCGGCCCGCGTCCTCTTTACGGAGGAGCCGGATCGCCTCGGCCGCGGTCGTCGCGTCGGTCACCGCGATCGCGTCGGCCGCCGCGCCGAGCGCCGCCGCCACCGGGACCTCGAAGCCCGGTGTGACGGTGAGCAGTTCGGCGGCGGGACCCAGCAGGCCGGAGAGCCTGTCCCGCGCCCCCAGCAGCGCACCGGTGCCGTCCTTGCGGCGCAGGCCGAGGGCAAGCGCGTCGTGGCGGGCGGAGAGGGCGGCGCGTTCGCGTTCGGCCGCCGTGGCCGCCTCTCGCGCGGCCGTCAGCGCACCCTCCGCCTCACCCAGCGCCCGTTTGGCCTCGTCGTGCCGCTCGCCCAGCTCGTGGTCGTCGGCGTCCAGTCCGTCGACCTCGGCCTTGAGCTGTTCGTACTCCTCCTGGGCGGCGACGGCGCGCTGCCGCGCCCCGTCGCGGGCCTCGGCGAGCCTGCCGATCTCGGCCTGCGCGGACGCGGCGCGGCTGCGGGCTGCGTTCACCTGCCCGTTCAGCCGGGCGAGTCCCTCCCGGCGGTCGGCGATCGCGCGCGCCACGTCCTTCAGGCGGCGTTCCTCCGACGCGAGGTCACGCTCCAGGTCGGAGCGGTGCGCGACGGTGTCCTCCAGCGCGCGCTCGGCGGCTTCGAGCGCGGCTTCCAGCTCGGCCTCCTGCTCACGGATGCGCGCGGCCTCACGCTCCATGTCCTCGGGGTCCCGCCCGCGCCGTTCGTCGTCCGGTGTGGCGGTGGCGCTCTTCACCCTGGCGTCGGCCAGCGAGACGGTGCCCCGTACCCGCTCGGCCAACTGCGAGAGTTCGTACCAGGTCTGCTGCGCGCGCTGGAGTCTCGGTGCCAGCCTCCGTACCTCGTCCTCCAGCTCCGCCTCGCGCGCCAGCGCGTTCCTCAGCCGGAGCTCCGCCTCCTCCTTGCGCTGCTTGAGCGCCGCCTCGTCGGCAACCTCCGTACGGAGGGCGTCGCGCAGCTTCACGAGATCGTCGGCGAGCAGCCGCAGCCGCGCGTCGCGCAGGTCCGCCTGGATGACGGCGGCGCGGCGCGCCACCGCGGCCTGCCGTCCCAACGGCTTGAGCTGTCGCCGCAGTTCGTCGGTCAGGTCCTGGACGCGTGCGAGGTTGGCCTGCATCGCGTCCAGTTTCCGCAGCGCTTTCTCCTTGCGCTTACGGTGCTTCAGAACGCCCGCGGCCTCTTCGATGAATGCCCTGCGCCCCATCGGATCGGCGTGCAGAACGGAGTCGAGTTGTCCCTGGCCGACGATGACATGCATCTCGCGGCCGATACCGGAGTCGGAAAGGAGTTCCTGGATGTCGAGCAGCCGGCAGGTGTCTCCGTTGAGCTGGTATTCGCTGCCGCCGTTGCGGAACATGATCCGCGTAATGGTGACCTCGGCGTAGTCGATGGGCAGCGCACCGTCGGAATTGTCGATGGTGAGGGAGACTTCGGCTCGTCCGAGCGGTGGTCGGCCGGTCGTGCCGGCGAAGATCACGTCTTCCATCTTGCCGCCGCGCAGTGACTTGGCCCCCTGCTCGCCCATGACCCAGGACAGGGCGTCCACGACGTTGGACTTGCCCGAGCCGTTCGGACCCACGACGCACGTGATACCGGGTTCGAACCGCAGCGTCGTGGCGGAGGCGAAGGATTTGAACCCGCGCAGGGTCATGGCCTTGAGGTGCACGCCGCCGGACTCTACCTTCCTCACTTCGCCCGACGGCGGTTTCACCGCCGAATGAGGAGGGCACATCAGACGTGAGAAGAACCGGCTTCACGGTGGGGGGAAAGACAGAAGGGACGCCGAAGCGTCCCTTGCATGTTCTCGCGAGAGTGTTTCTCACCTGGCCCCGGCGGGGGCTGCTGTCAGGTGAGTGCTGGCTCCGCCTGGGGTACATCGAGGTCGATGCCGTCGAACGGCGAATCGCCATGGTGCTGTGCGGCGGCAGCGCTCAACGCGTCATTCTCGGACTGGATCCGTACAAGCTCGGATTCGAGGTCCTGGACGCGCTGCTGAAGCCGTCGCATCTCGGCGAGGAGTCGCGGGTCAGAACCGCCGACGTAACCGAGAAGCGCCTTTGCCATGATGGATGGGCCTCCACACTGAGTGACCGACCGAAGCGGTGTGGGTCGTGAGGGATTTCCGCACCCGCACTGCCTGGCAGAGGTTCCGCACTGTGATTCTTACTGCCAAACAGCCAAGGTGCGCGGGGCTTCCAGAGTCTCACCAAAAAGTTTGACGGTCAACACGATCACAGCCCGTCATCGCCGGGCGGCCCAGGGGCGTGCGTCCGCGTGCGGTGCGGCGGCGCCTCTCCTGCGGCCCCGGAGGGCGTGGAGATCATCGTTAACGCGGCAGCTTGGCATGAGCGCCCGTTCTTGGCAACCATCAGTCAATTCCTGCCAAACGCACTTGCCGGAGGCATACGGGCAGGCCGGGCGCCACTTCGGTCGGGCGCGGCTCGGCATACCGCGGCCCGTTCAAGATCGAGCAGGAATGATCGCGATCGTTCCGGCCGCTTCCGGACGCTGCTCCGTCGGTCGCGATCACCGGATGGCGAAGGTCTCGTATCCACCGCGTGGTGTGCCCCAGATCTCGGTGACTCCGTCAACACGACCGGGCGTGTCGTCCGAACGAAGCCACTCGAGCAAACGGTGGCAATTCTCACGTGGTCCCTCTGCGACGATCTGCACCCGACCGTCGTCCAGATTCAGGGCGAAGCCCGTCAGAGCCCCGATCTCCAGAGCGTTTGCCCTGGTGAACCAGCGGAAGCCAACTCCCTGTACGCGACCGCGTACCCAAGCGGTGATCCGCACGTCTTCGTTCATAGGTGCAAGCTAATGGGCCAATACCTCCGTGAGCACATCGCCCCCACGCCGCTTGGCGTACAGTCCCGTCGAAATGAGCCTCACTCGAATGGGTGAAGGACATTGACGTCATGAGCGGTGCGAGAGCAATCACGAGCACCTGGGCACATCGAGGAAGGCGCAGCTGATGGGACGCCATAGTCGCTCGGCCGGCGCACCCGCCGCTGAGGACCACGCGGCCGGTGCGGCAGGTCGGCACCGCGGGCGGGGCCGAGGCCGGAAGAGGGGAATCGGCGGCCCCGTGCGCACCGGACTGCTCGGTGCCTCCGCCGCGATGGCCATGGGAGCCGTGGCCGTGGCATCCGGGCTGCTTCCCGGCGGGGAGCAGTACACCGTCGGCGGCGGCAATCTCCCGGGCGAGCAGGTCCGCACCGCGGGCGCGCCCGAACTCCAGCAGCAGGGTGGCTCGACCGCCGAGCCCACCGACGAGGCGGCCGCGCCGCCCAGCCGTGGCGACGACCGGCCGAGCACGCCGCCGAAGTCCGAGCCGTCGACGCCGGAGAAGCCGTCCGCGTCCACGAGCCCGTCGAAGCCGGCGAAGACGCCGGAGAGCGATCCCACACGGAGCCGGAGCCAGGAGACGAGCGACAGCCCGTCCAGCAGCGCCCCCGCGCCCGCGAAGACCACCGACCGGCCCACGCAGCCGCCGCAGACGCCCCGCCCCTCCGTCTCCGCCCCGGCCACCGCCGAGGCGGAGGTCCTCGCGCTGGTCAACGAGGAGCGGGCGAAGGCCGGCTGTCAGCCGCTGCGCGCCGACAAGGCCCTGAACGGCCTCGCCGAGGCGTTCAGCAAGGACATGGCGGACCGCGGCTTCTTCGACCACACCGACCCGGACGGCGACACCCCCTGGGACCGCGCCGACCAGGCGGGCGTCACGAACCTGGGCGGCGAGAACATCGCCCGTGGCCAGGCCGACGCCCAAGCGGTGATGGCCTCCTGGATGGCGAGTGAAGGCCACCGCGAGAACATTCTGAACTGCGACTACAAGACCATCGGCATAGGCGCGCACTTCGCCGGGGGCGGCCCGTGGTGGACGCAGGACTTCGGCTTCTGAGCCGTCGCCGCGTCCACGCCCGCACCCGCCGCACTCCCGCCCGCACGGCCGGACGAACCAACCGAACGAGGCCCGCGACAGCTCCGCGTCGCGGGCCTCGCCCGTGTCACGGCTTCGGATACGGGGCGGGCACGGGGCGGCGTTACGGGGCGACGCGGGGCGGGCGTTGGCAACGGGGGCAGAAGTAGCTCGACCGGTTCATCCAGGGGCGGCGGCGGATGGGGGTGCCGCAGCGGCGGCACGGTTCGCCCTCGCGACCGTACGCGTCCAGCGACCGGTCGAAGTAGCCGGATTCGCCGTTCACGTTGACGTAGAGGCTGTCGAAGCTGGTGCCGCCGACCGCGAGGGCCGCGTTCATCACGTCGCGTACGTGGCCGAGCAGTTCGACCGAGCGGGGGCGGGGCAGCGAGGCCGTCGGCCGGTCGTAGTGGAGCTTGGAGCGCCACAGCGCCTCGTCCGCGTAGATGTTGCCGACCCCGCTGATGAGGGACTGGTCGAGCAGCGCGCGCTTGACCGTCGTACGGCGCAGACGCAGCGCGGTGTGGAAGGCGGCGGCGTCGAACGCCGGGTCCAACGGGTCGCGCGCGATGTGGGCGATGACGTCGGGCAGCCCGTCGGGGGTGTTCTCGTGCAGCGAGAGCCCGCCGAAGGTGCGCTGGTCGACGAAGCGGAGTTCGGTGCCGAGGTCGTCGTCGAAGCGGATTCGGATCCGCAGGTGCTTCTCGCCCGGGGCGGATTCCGGCTGTACGAGGAGCTGGCCGCTCATTCCGAGGTGCCCGAGGATCGAGGCGTCGGTGTCGGCGAGCGGCAGCCAGAGGTACTTGCCGCGGCGTCGGGCGACGCCGAACCGGTGCCCCTTGAGGCGGGCGGCGAAGTCCTCGCCGCCGGCGAGGTGGCGCCGTACGGCGCGGGGGTGCAGGACCTCGGTCTCGGCCACCGTCCGTCCCGCGACCCAGCGTTCGAGTCCGCGCCGTACGACTTCGACCTCGGGCAGCTCGGGCACGGTGCTCCTTAAGGGGTGGCGGGTTCAGCGGCTTGGGAGGCCAACTGGGCGAACACGGGGCGGGAGTTGGGGAGGGCGGAGGAACAGCCGACGGGGCGGGCACGAGCTGCGCCCCTCGTGCCGTATCGACACAAGGGGCGCACCGGAAGGGAACGGAACAGAAGAGATCAGGACTTGGCCACGTCGGCGGATTCCGAAGCCGCCACCGAAGAGGTGTCGGCGGCCTCTTCAACGTCGACCTCGACCTCACCCTCGACCTCGTCCGGGGACTTGGTCTCGGACGTGGTCCCGACTTCGACGGCCGCCTTCGCCGCGGCAGCCCGTTCGTCCGCGTCAGCGCGGATGGACCGCCACGCGGTCTCCGCCGCCTGCTGTTCCGCTTCCTTCTTGCTGCGGCCGGTGCCGGTGCCGTACGAGACACCACCGACGCGGGCGGCAGCGGTGAAGGTCTTCTCGTGATCCGGGCCGGTCTCCGTGACGAGATACTCGGGTACGCCGAGACTCTCCGCCGCGGTCAGCTCCTGCAGACTGGTCTTCCAGTCCAGACCGGCACCGAGGTTGGAGGACTTCTCGATGAGCGGGTCGAAGAGCCGGTGCACCAGCTCGGACGCCGCGTCGAGGCCCTGATCGAGATAGACCGCGCCGATCACCGCTTCAAGGGTGTCGGCGAGGATGGACGCCTTGTCCCGGCCTCCCGTGCCCTCTTCACCACGGCCGAGCCGGATGAAGGAGCCGAGTTCGAGGCCGCGCCCCACTTGCGCCAGCGCGCGCGAATTGACCACCGCGGCCCGCAACTTGGCCAGTTGGCCCTCGGGCAGGTCGGGGTGGATGCGATACAGCGTGTCGGTGACCACCAGTCCGAGCACCGAATCCCCGAGGAATTCGAGCCGTTCGTTGGTGGGCAGACCGCCGTTCTCGTACGCGAACGAGCGATGGGTCAGCGCACGCACCAGAAGGGCGGACTCCAGCTGATAGCCGAGCCGCCCTTCCAGAAGCGTGTGGGACGAGGCTGTGCTGACGTTGTCTGCCTTCTTGGTACTGGACAGTTCAGACATCGAGCCTCTCACCAGCCGCTCAGACCTCGAGGACCTGGCGCTTGTTGTAGGTGCCGCAACTCGGGCACGCGATGTGCTGGAGCTTCGGCTCCTGGCAACGCTCACACGAAACCAGGGTGGGGACCGCAGCCTTCCACTGCGACCGGCGGTGGCGCGTGTTGCTGCGCGACATCTTCCGCTTCGGAACAGCCACGGCTACTTCTCCTGCTTCTCGTCGGCGCCGTCGTCGGCGCCGCCCATGTTGTCCTTCTCGCCGTCCGTGATGGTTTCGGCGAGTCCTTGCAGTGACGCCCACCTGATGTCGACGGCGTCGTGGTGATGGTCCGGGTTCTCGTCCAGCCTGATCCCGCATTCGGAACACAGGCCGGCGCAGGTCTCCCGGCACACCGGCTGCATCGGCAGTGCGAGCACCACCGCATCGCGCAGCACAGGTTCGAGGTCGAACAGTCCGTCCTCGATGTAGAGCCTGTCCTCGTCGTCCTCGGCGTCGTCGGCCGGTTCCGCCTGCTTGCTGCGGCCCCGGTCGTCGGCGTCAGGGTACGAGAACATCTCCTGGAAGTCCGCTGCCACGTCCTGGCGCACCGGCTCCAGACACCTTACGCACTCCCCCTCGGCGATCGCACGGGCGGTGCCGGTGACGAGCACACCCTCCATGACCGATTCGAGGCGGATCTTGAGCTCCACCGGTGCGCCTTCCGGCACTCCGATGACTCCGTCGATACCGAAGTCCTTGGGCGCCGCCGCGGAGCGGGTCAGCCGCTTGAGCGCACCAGGACGGCGCCCCAGCTCGTGTGTGTCGAACACGAGGGGATCGCGGTGGTCGAGGCGGGCGTTCAGGGCTGTTCCAACTTTCGAGTCGTGGAGTGGGCCGCCATGTCGCGTACGAGGCGGGCGGCCGGATCGCGGACATCACGCGACCGAAGAACCAGGATACTTGACCGGCCGCCGTTGGCCCAATCCGGCCGTACGCGGGCGCCCGGCGGCGATACGGCGCGGAGCGCGGGGCTCAGCGCCCCTGCTCGTACCGGCGAAGCTGCTCCAGGTCGATCATGCTGGTGTCGAACAGACTGGTCTCGTCGAGTGCGCCCTGCGGGTCCTGCGACTGCTGCTGATGCGGCTGCTGCTGGGGCGGCTGGCCCTGGGCGTCCGGGTGCTGCTGCCAGCCCTGCGCCGCCTGGTCGTAGTTCTGCCCGTAGCCCTGGCTGTAGTTCGGGTCGTAGGCGGCCGGGTCGTAGACCGGCTGCTGGGCCTGCTGGTACGCGTACGGGTCCTGCTGCTGATAGGCGTACGCGTCCTGCTGCTGGTAACCGCCGTAGGCGGGGTCCGAGTACTGCTGCGCGGCGGCGGGGTCGGCGTACTGCTGCGGGGCCTGTGCCTGCGCGGGGATCGGGATCTGGACCGGCTGCTCAGGTACCTGCGGCGGGGACTGCGGCTCCATCGGCCGGTGCGCGGGCGCCCCGGCGCCCTGGAGCGGCTGCTGTCCCGACAGCTCGGCGAGACCGGACAGGTAGTCCGCGTCGCTCATGTGCCCCTGGCGCCCCGCCGCGTCCTGTTCCGCCATGTGCAGGCCCAGGTCGTCGGTGGCGACCCGGCCGTGCAGCTTCTGCCGACCGCGGCCGACCGCCTCGAGGGTCTTGGAGAGGACGGCCTCGAAGGCACCGAGCTTGGCGTCCACGTAGTCGTCCGCGCGGCGGATCAGGGTGCCGGGGTCGGCGCTGTACTCGGGGGCGTCCTCGTCGGCGTACCCCTCCGCGTCCAGACCCGGGCCGCGGCCGAGCAGCTTCTCGCGGCCGCGGTCCACGGAGCCGATGGTCTTGTTGAGCACGACCTCGAAGTTCGCGAGCTTGGAGTCCACGTAGTCGTCGGCCTCGGCGCGGATCTCCTCGGCGTCCCTGCGGGCCTCGGCGAGGATGCGGTCCGCCTCTTCCTGGGCGGTGCGGGCGATCACGGTGTCGGAGATCAGCGTGGACCGCTCCGTGTGGGCCGCCGCGACGATCCGCTCCGCCTCCTGGCGGGCCTGCTCGGAGAGCTGCTCATGGCCGCCGAGGAGCTCCTGCGCCTGGGCGAGCGAGCCGGGCAGGGCCTCCCGTACCTCTTCGAGCAGCGAGAGCAGTTCGCCGCGGTTGACCACGCAGGAGGCCGACATGGGCATGGAACGGGCGTTCCCCACCGCGTCGACGATCTCGTCGAGCTTCTTCTGCACGTCCACCGTGTGCTCGCCACTCTCTACAGCCGGGTTGGAGACGGACGCAACGACTGTACGGCCAGTCGGTGCGCACCCGACACCAGGTGACGGTCCGTCAGTTTTGGGGCGACTCCGCCGCCCCGTGTCGCGCCCCGTCCGTCACCGGTTCTCAAGGCGCTCGGTCAGTGCCTCGTGCACGAGCGGAGGCAGCAGATGGGAGACGTCCCCGCCCCAGGTCGCCACCTCTTTGACCAGCGAGGAGGAGAGGAAGCTGTAGATCGGGTTGGTCGGCACGAAGAGGGTCTCGACGCCGGAGAGGCCGTTGTTCATCTGGGCCATCTGCAACTCGTAGTCGAAGTCGCTGACCGCCCGCAGGCCCTTGACGATGGCCGGGATGTCGCGCTGTTTGCAGAAGTCGACGAGGAGGCCGTGGAAGGCCTCCACCTCGACGTTGCCGAACTCGGCGGTGACGCGGCGGATCAGATCGATCCGCTCGTCGACGGTGAACAGCCCCTTCTTGGACTGGTTGATCATCACTGCGACGTGGACGACGTCGTACAGCTTGGAGGCACGGCCAATGATGTCGAGGTGACCATTGGTGATGGGGTCGAAGGACCCCGGACAGACGGCGCGGCGCAACTTGATTCCCTCGCTCTCCGGTCCGGTCATCGGGCGTCTTCGGGTGCGGCGGCGCGACCGTACCAAAGGGTCCCCTCGCCGTAGCGGCGTGCCCGCAACGGTTCGAAGCCCCTTGGCCAGGTGAACTCCCCACCTCTGGTGCTGCGCTCCACGGTGGCGACGGCATCGTCATTGAGCCAGCCCCCCGAACGGAGTGTGAGCAGGATCTCGCGAAGATCGTCATCGGTGACGGCGTACGGCGGGTCGAGGAAGACGATGTCGTACGGGGTCTCGGGGGCCGGTCCTGTCACGATCTGCTCCGCTTTGCCCGTACGGACCTCGGCGCCCGGCAGTCCGAGGGCGCGGACGTTGTCCCGGACGGTGCGGGCCGCCCTGCCGTCCGCCTCCACAAGGAGGGTGTGCGCGGCGCCCCGGGAGAGGGCTTCCAGGCCGACGGCGCCGGAGCCGGCGTACAGGTCGGCGACGCGCAGGCCTTCGAGGGTGCCGAGCAGCGCCTCCCAGGTGGAGAAGAGACCTTCGCGCGCTCGGTCGGAGGTGGGGCGGGTGCCGTTGCCCGGGGGGACGGCGAGACGGCGCCCGCCGGCGGCGCCGGCGATCACGCGGGTCATGGGTGTCGGGTCCTCGGTTCGTGGGGTGCGCGGATTGCGGAACGGCGTGGTGCATGCCGCCCGCCGGTGCGCCGGCGGGGGGCATGCGCGCCGTCACCCACGATATGGCGTCGCTCCCGGCGCGGCCCGCCGGGAGGGAGTCCCAGAGCCCCCGCCGGGGCGCTGAGAGCGCCTGTGAGGGCCTTTCAGCCCTTGTCGAGATACTGCTCCCGCTCCGTGTCCAGCAGGGCGTCCAGTGCCGTACGCAGCTCCGGGAGGGTGTCGAGCTCCGGGTCCGCGGCGACGACGGCCACGGCCTCCTCCCTGGCCGCGGCGATGACCTCCTCGTCCTCGATGACCGCGAGCATCCGCAGCGAGGAGCGGACCCCGGACTGGGCCTGGCCGAGGACATCGCCCTCGCGGCGCTGTTCGAGGTCGATACGGGAGAGCTCGAAGCCGTCGAGGGTCGAGGCGACCGCGCCGAGACGGGCCCGCGCGGGGCTGGCCTCCGGCATCTCCGAGACCAGCAGGCACAGGCCGGGGGCCGAGCCTCGGCCCACCCGGCCGCGCAACTGGTGCAGCTGCGAGACGCCGAACCGGTCCGCGTCCATGATCACCATCGCCGTCGCGTTGGGCACGTTCACACCGACCTCGATGACGGTGGTCGCGACCAGGACGTCCACGTCGCCCGCGGCGAAGCGGCGCATCACGTCGTCCTTGTCGTCGGGCTGCATACGGCCGTGCAGCACCTCGACGCGGAGGTCGACCAGCGGCCCGGCCGCGAGCTGCTTGGCGATGTCCAGCACGGCCAGCGGCGGACGTTTGTCCCCGTCGGCCTCGGCCGCCTTCGCCGCGGCCTTCTTCTTCGGCTCGTCCTCGCCGTCACCGATCCGGGGGCAGACGACGTACGCCTGGTGCCCCTTGCCGACCTCCTCGCGCACCCGTTCCCAGGCGCGCGCCAGGAAGTGCGGCTTGTCCTGGGCCGGTACGACATGGGTGGCGATCGGGGAGCGACCGGCGGGCAGTTGGTCCAGGACGGAGGTCTCCAGGTCGCCGAAGACGGTCATGGCGACCGTACGGGGAATGGGCGTCGCCGTCATGACCAGCAGATGCGGCGGCTGCTTGCCCTTGGAGCGCAGGGCGTCGCGCTGCTCGACCCCGAAGCGGTGCTGCTCGTCCACGACGACCAGACCCAGGTCGTGGAACCGCACCTTGTCCTCGATCAGCGCGTGCGTGCCGATGACGATCCCGGCCTCGCCGGTGACCAGGTCGAGCAGCGCGTGCCGCCGCGCCGCAGCGCCCATGGAGCCGGTGAGCAGCACCACCTTGGTGGCCGTCTCGGCGCCGCCGAGCATGCCTCCCTCGGCCAGCTGCCCCATCATCTCGGTGATCGAGCGGTGGTGCTGCTGCGCGAGCACCTCGGTCGGCGCGAGCATGGCGGCCTGACCGCCCGCGTCCACCACCGTGAGCATCGCGCGCAGCGCCACCATCGTCTTGCCGGAGCCGACCTCGCCCTGAAGGAGGCGGTGCATCGGATGCTCGGTCGCCAGATCGTCGAAGATCTCGCGTGTGACCTTCAACTGGCCGTCGGTGAGGGTGAAGGGCAGCTTGGCGTCGAAGGCGTCGAGCAGGCCCCCCGCCACCGGTCGCCGTGCCACCGCGGGGAGTTGGGCGTCCGCGTGCCGCCGCCGGGCGAGGGCGACCTGGAGTACGAACGCCTCGTCCCACTTGAGCCGGTCCCTGGCCGCCGCGACATCGGCCTTGGTGTCGGGCCGGTGGACCTTCATGAGCGCCTCGGGCAAAGGCACGAAGCCGCGGCCCTCGCGCAGGGACGGCGGCAGCGGGTCGACGGCCTCGGTGGCCCTCGGCAGCACGGCGTCGACCGCCTTGGTGATCTTCCAGGACTCCAGTCCCTTGCAGGCCGGGTAGATCGGGATCAGCTTGCCCGCGAAGGCGTCCACGGCCTCGTCGCCGCTGTCCGTACCGAGCGGCACATACGTGGGATGGGCGAGCTGGAGCTTCCGGTTGAACATCGAGACCTTGCCCGCGAACATGCCCCGGCTGCCGGGCAGCAGATCCTTGTGGGGCTTGTGGATCCCCCTGCCGAAGAAGACCAGTTGGAGCCGGCCGCTGCCGTCGGTGAGGGTGATCTCCAGCCGCTGCCCCCGGCCGCCGTTGAACTTCAGAACGCGTGAGTCGGCGACCTGGGCGACGACCGTGACGTCCTCGTCCAGCGGGAGGTCGGCGAGGCGGGTGAGCTGGCCCCGCTCCTCGTACCGCCTCGGGTAGTGGTGCAGCAGGTCACCGACCGTGTGCAGATCCAGCTGCTCGGCCATCACCTTCGCGGTGGCGGGGCCGAGCGTCTTCTTGAGTGATTCATCCAGCGCGGACACACGATCCATTGCACACCACATCACTGACATCCGTCGCGCACCTGTGGACAACCCCAGGTCGGAGGCGGGTCAGGGGCTGCGGGATCGGGGCGGCGCGGACTCGGTTCAGCGGCTTGTCGCGCGGACCTCGGTGACGGCGGTGAGCAGGACGGCTGAGTCCTCCAGGGCCTCCAGGCCGTGCCGTTCGTGCGGAACAGGGCCCACCTGCCCGGCGATCATGTCCTGGTCGCCGGACTTCTTCGTCACCCGTACCCGGCCGTGCAGTACCTGAAGGCTGGCCGCCGGGGGCGCGTTGTGCTCGTCGAGGGACGAACCGGAGGTCAGCGCGATGACCGTCTGCCGCAGTGGACCGTCGTGCAGGAAAAGGTGCGCGCTCCGGCCGTGGGCGCTGGCTCGCGCGTCGTCGAGCTGGTGGCGGGCGAGTGCGGTCAGGTCGTCCATCGGTGGGCCTCTCACCTCGGGCGGTGCGCGCGTCTGTCATAAGGCGCCTACCCACCATCGTCACAGGTACCGCGCCCCGTGCAAGCCGTGGCCACTACGTGGCCGCGTGTACGTGTACGTGGCCGCGTGTACGCCGTGCCGCCCCTACTCCACGCCGATCAGCAACGGCACCGACTGGCGGCCTCCTCGGTAGATCACCGTGTCGACGGCCAGGTGTCCGTCCCGTACGTAGCGCTCCAGGCGCTCGGCCAGGGTGTCGGGCACGTCCTCGCCGAGCACGAGGGTGACCAGTTCGCCGCCCGCCGACAGCATCCGGTCCAGGACGCTCTCGGCGGTGGCCGCGAGTTCGGTGCCGATCACCGCGACGTCGCCGTCGATCAGCCCCAGCAGATCTCCGGCCTGGCAGATGCCGGCCATGGTCCAGGACTGCCGCTCCGCGACGGCCAGTTCGGCGTAGCGGGTGGCGCCGGCGGCCGAGGTCATGGCGACCACGTCCTCGTCGAAACGGCGGTCCGGTTCGTGCACCGCGAGGGCTGCGATGCCCTGTACGGCCGCCCTGGTCGGGATGAGGGCGACCCGGATGCCTTCGGCGCGGGCCTGTTCGGCGGCGGCAGCGGCGGTGTGGCGCAGCTCCGCGTCGTTCGGCAGGAGCACCACCTCGTGGGCGTGGGCGCGCCGGATGGCCTCGACCAGCTCGCCGCTCGCCGGCGGCTCTCCGGGGCGCGCGAGCACCGTCGTGGCTCCGGCCTCGGCGCACAGCCCGGCGAGACCCTCGCCCGGAACCACGGCGACCACGGCGCGCTGTGCCCGCTCCCGCTGATGCCCGGCGGCGGCGCCGAAGTGCGTGATGCGGATCCGGTACGGGCGCCCCGCCTCGACCCCGGCCTCCACGGCGGCGCCCGCGTCGTCGACGTGCACGTGCACGTTCCACAGCCCGTCGCCGCCGACCACGACGAGCGAGTCACCCAGTGCGTCGAGCCGGCGACGGAGCCGGGTGATGCCCGCCTCGTCCGTCTCCAGGAGGTAGATCACCTCGAAGGCCGGGCCGACGGGACTGTCGTCGGCGTCGCAGGACTCCACGACGGCGGGCAGGTCGTGCGGGCGGGCGCCCGGCGCGACGCGGGCCGGGGCGTCGCCCGTCACGGCCTCCACGAGTGCGGCGAGGACGGCGAGCAGGCCCCGTCCGCCGGCGTCGACGACCCCGGCGCGACCGAGGACGGCCAGCTGTCCCGGTGTCGCGTCGAGCGCGACGCGGGCCCCGGCGTAGGCGGCGTGGACGGCCGCGTCGCTGCCGTACGCCGCACCGTCGTCGCCCGCACCGTTCGCCCCGTCGCCCGCCTCACGCGCGGCGGCGTCCGCGGCTGCGGCGGCCACCGTGAGGATCGTGCCCTCGACCGGGTGCGCGACGGCCTCTCGTGCCAGCTGCGCCGCTCTGCGCAGCGCCCTGGCCAGGTGATCGCCGCCGTCCTCAGCCCCGGCGCCGGCCGTGTCCTCACACAGCACCTCGGCCATGCCCCGCAGCAGTTGCGCCAGGATCGTGCCGGAGTTCCCCCGGGCGCCGATCAGTGCCCCGTGCGCCATGGCCCGTACGGCGTCGGGCAGGTCCGGTACGGAGGTCCCCGTCGCGTGCGCGTCGAAGACGGCCTCGACGGCCCGCACGGCGGACTCCACCGTCAGATAGAGATTGGTGCCGGTGTCCCCGTCCGCGACCGGATAGACGTTGATCGCGTCGATCTCCTCGCGGTCCCGGCCCAGGGCGTCCAGCGCCAGCGAGCACCAGGTACGTACCGCTGCGGCGTCGAGGGTCTGCGGCACCTGGGGGTCCTCCTTGGCGGCCTGGGGCTGCGAACTGCACCGCAGGGTAGTCCGCCCGCACCGTAGTGGCAGGTGGGAGAGGGGGCGGGACGAGGGCGGGTTCGGCCATGGTAGTTTCGTTCAACCGGATCGGGCGTTGTATGCTCCTCCGGTTGCCCGTCGAGAGTCGGGCCATTTCCCCCGGCACAGCAGAAATCAGTCAATGATTCTGCCGCGCCGGAATTCACCGTAAGTGCATCTGAAGTCTTTGGAGTGACCCGTGGCTGCCAACTGCGACGTCTGCGGCAAGGGGCCGGGCTTCGGCAACAACATTTCGCACTCGCACCGCCGTACGTCCCGTCGCTGGAACCCGAACATCCAGCGCGTGCGTGCCGTGGTCGGTCGGACGCCGAAGCGGCTCAACGTCTGCACATCGTGCATCAAGGCCGGCAAGGTCTCGCGCTGACGTTCTCGTCGTAGCGCAGCCCCTGCGGTTGCCTTGAAAGCCGGTCCACCTCGGTGGACCGGCTTTTTGTCGTGCCCGTCTCGCGCTGTGCCGCGCCCCGTCGTGCCCAACTGGCGCACCGTGTTCCCGGAGTTGAGCACCGGGCACCGGCGTTCGGCGGCAAGCGGCACGGCAAGCATCGGGCCACGAGCCTCAGCGGAAGCGCCAGGCGTGGTCCACGGGGCCGATGCCACCACCCAGTGGGAAGCCGGCGGCGATCGCCCCCGTCACGTACCGCTTCGCCGCGACGACGGCCTCCAGGACCCCCTGCCCCGTCCCCAGCCCCGCCGCGATCGCGGAGGCGAGCGTGCAGCCGGTGCCGTGCGTATGACGGTTGTCGTGGCGCGGTGCGCGCAGCCAGTGCTCCTCGCTGCCGTCCGTCAGCAGGTCCACGGCGTCCCCCGGCAGATGCCCGCCCTTGATCAGCACCCAGCGCGGCCCGAAGGCCAGTACGGCTGCGGCGGCGCGAGGCATTTCCGCCTCGTCCCGCACCTCCAGACCGGTCAGCTGGGCGACCTCGTCCAGGTTGGGAGTGGCGACGGTCGCCGTCGGCAGCAGCCGCTTCCGTACGGAGTCCAGCGCGGACGCCGCGAGCAGCGGGTCCCCGTGCTTGGAGAACCCGACCGGATCGACCACCACGGGGACATCGGTCCCGGCGAGGAGTTCGGCGACGGTCTCCACCAGCGCCGCCGACGAGAGCATGCCGGTCTTCACCGCCTGGACGCCGATGTCGTCCACGACGCTGCGGTACTGGGCCCGTACCGCCTCCACGGGCAGTTCCCAAGCGCCTTGCACGCCGCGGGAGTTCTGCGCGGTGACGGCCGTGAGCACGCTCATGCCGTGCACGCCGAACGCCAGCATGGTCTTGAGGTCCGCCTGGATTCCCGCACCGCCACCGGAGTCGGAACCGGCGACGGTGAGGACACGGGCGGGCACACGGGCGGACCCGGAGAGCGCGGCGGACTCGGGGGATATGGCCATGCCCCCGAATCTACTGGCCCGCCGGACTCGGCCCTACGCCGTGTCCCCGAAGTGGTCCCAGCCGCCCTTGCTCGTCCACGGCGCCCCGTCGACCGTCACCTGCGGCAGCGCCGACGGGTTGAGGACCTCGCCGATCACCTTCCATCTGGCGGGCAGCTTGGCGTCCGGCGGGAACGTCGCGACGATCGCGTGGTCCTCTCCCCCGGTCAGCACCCACTGGAGCGGATCCACGCCCACCGCCTGCCCGATGTCGTTCATCTGCGACGGAATGTCGATGAGCCCCGACCGCAGATCGATTCGGACCTTGCTGGCGTCGGCGATGTGTCCGAGGTCGGCGACGAGGCCGTCGCTCACGTCCGTCATCGCCGTGGCGCCGAGCCCCGCCGCCGCGGGCCCCGCGTGGTACGGCGGTTCGGGACGCCGGTGCGCCTCGACGAAGGCACGGGGTGACCGGAATCCGCGCGACAGGACCGCGTGTCCGGCCGCCGACCAGCCCAACCAGCCTGTGTACGCGACGACATCGCCGGGCTGCGCGCCCGATCTCGTCACCGGCTCGTGGTTGCGCAGATCGCCGAGCGCGGTGATCGCGAGGGTGATCGTCTCGCCCCGTACGACATCGCCGCCGACCACCGCGGCGCCCGCGACCTGGCATTCGTCGCGGATGCCGTCCATCAACTCGGTGGGCCAGGTGACCGGGAGATCGGCCGGGACGACCAGGCCGAGCAGCAGCGCGGTCGGAACCGCCCCCATCGCCGCGATGTCGGCGAGATTCTGCGCGGCGGCCTTTCTTCCCACGTCGTAGGCGGTCGACCAGTCGCGGCGGAAGTGCCGCCCTTCAAGGAGGATGTCCGTACTCGCCACGACCCTGCGGTCGGGTGCGGTCACCACCGCGGCGTCGTCGCCCGGCCCGAGCCGGACCGCCGGGGTGGTGGTGAGCCGGGAAGTGAGCTCCCTGATGAGTCCGAACTCCCCCAACTCGCCCACGGTGCCCTTCACCGAGTCCCACCTCTCGTCGTGCGGCCGGCGGAGCCGGCCGCGCTGTACGTCAACTTCACTGCCCGGTACGTCACGCCGCCGGTGCCGCAGTACGCGCAGGTCTCCCCGCGGCACTGGGTGACGCGATAACGTGGCGTCCCTTCCCCCCACAAGATCCTCGTGGCCGCCCTGGAGGTTCCGTGGTACAGGCGTACATCCTTATTCAGACCGAGGTGGGCAAGGCGACGATCGTCGCCGAGACCATCGCGAAGATCCCTGGAGTGATACAGGCCGAGGACGTCACCGGTCCCTATGACGTGATCGTGCGTGCCCAGTCCGACACCGTGGACGACCTCGGCCGCATGGTGGTCGCCAAAGTCCAGCAAGTGGACGGCATCACCCGCACCCTGACCTGCCCGGTCGTGCACCTGTAGCCCCCGTCTACGCTTGGCCGGTGACCCTTCCGATGCGCAGGCTATCCGGCCCCCGGCTCGCCCGCCTGCCCGCCGTCCTCGTGCTCGCCGTGACAGTCGGCTGCTCCTCCACGGACGCCCCGGCGAAGGTCCCGGTTCCCAGCCCGCCGGCGGAGGAGGCGGCGTTGTGCCGCGCACTGGACAAGGAGCTGCCGAAGGCCGTCGCGGGGCACGACCGGAGTGATCCGGAGCCGGGTTCCGAACTGACCGCCGGGTGGGGGGACGCCGCGATCGTACTTCGCTGCGGCGTCCCCCGGCCCGAGCGGATGAGCGACCCCCAGGCGGAGGGCGTGGAGGTGGACGGCGTCAACTGGCTGCTGGAGGAACGGGATTCGGGCCCCCGGTTCACCACGACGTACCGCAGGACCTATGTCGAGGTCACTCTGGACGAGCGGTTCATGCACGACATCGGTCCGCTCTCGGACCTCGCGGCACCGGTCGCCGACACGGTGCCGCCCAGTCTGTAGCGGCGGTCCGCTACCGCCCGCGAGTCCCCTCAGCGCAGGCCGGTCGGGCGGCGCAGCGCCGCCTCGATCAGCCGGTCGATCAGCTCCGGGTAGCTGACGCCGCTCTCCTGCCACATCCGCGGATACATCGAGATCGGCGTGAAGCCCGGCATGGTGTTGATCTCGTTGATGACGAACCCGCCGTCCTCCGTAAGGAAGAAGTCCGCGCGGACCAGTCCCTCGCAGGACACGGCGTCGAACGCCTCTACGGCGAGCCGCTGGACCTCGGCCGTCTGCTCCTCCGTAAGAGGTGCGGGCACCAGGCCGGTGGCGGCGTCGATGTACTTCGCCTCGAAGTCGTAGAACTCGTGCGACGTGACGGGCGGGATCTCGGCCGGCACGCTCGCGCGCGGCCCGTCCTCGAACTCCAGCACCCCGCACTCGATCTCCCGGCCGCGCAGCAGCGACTCGACCAGGATCTTCGGGTCGTGGCGCTGCGCCTCCTCGATCGCGTCCTCCAGCCCTTCCAGGGCGTCGACCTTGGTGATGCCCATGGAGGAGCCGGCGCGTGCGGGCTTCACGAAGATCGGCCAGCCGTGCTCGGCGGCGAAGGCGACGATCTTCTCGCGGGCGGCGGACGGGTCCAGCTGCCACTCGCGCGGGCGGATCACCTCGTACGGCCCGACGGGCAGCCCGTACGAGAGGAACACCCGCTTCATGTACTCCTTGTCCTGGCCTACGGCCGACGCCAGGACGCCCGCGCCGACGTACGGGACTCCGGAGAGCTCCAACAGGCCCTGGAGGGTGCCGTCCTCGCCGTACGGGCCGTGCAGCACCGGGAAGACGACGTCGACCTCGCCGAGCGCCTTGGGTACGGAGCCCTGCTCGCTGTAGACGACCTCGCGGTTGCCGGGGTCTACGGAGAGGACGACGTCACCCTCCGTGGACTCGGCCAGTTCCTCGACGCTCGGCAGCCTGCGGTCGGCGATGCCCATACGGTCGGGTTCGTCGGCGGTGAGCGCCCAGCGTCCGTCCGTGGTGATGCCGATGGGCAGCACGTCGTACTTCGTACGGTCGATGGACCGCAGTACGGCGCCAGCCGTGACCACCGAGATGGCGTGCTCGGAACTCCGGCCGCCGAAGACGACCGCCACGCGCGGCTTACGGAGCTGCTGCTCAGGGCTCTGGGGGAGGTTCTCGCTGCTCATATCGCGATGAGGTTACCTGCTCGACCGCCGCCGAGTCAGCGGCGTTCGGGCTTGGCGCTGCGCGCCATCAGCTCCTTCACCGCCACGAGCGGGGGCTTCCCCTCGTGGACGATGCTCACGACCGTTTCGGTGATCGGCATGTCGACATCGTGCCGCTGGGCCAGATCCAGCACGGACTGGCAGGACTTGACGCCCTCCGCGGTCTGCGTACTCGCCGCGATCGTCTGCTCCAGCGTCATGCCGCGCCCGAGGTTGGTGCCGAAGGTGTGGTTGCGCGAGAGGGGCGAGGAACAGGTCGCGATCAGATCACCCATTCCGGCGAGACCGGAGAAGGTGTGCGGGTCGGCGCCCATCGCCAGCCCCAGCCGGGTGGTTTCGGCGAGGCCGCGCGTCATCAGCGACGCCTTGGTGTTGTCGCCGAGACCCATGCCGTCGGCGATGCCGACGGCGAGCCCGATGACGTTCTTGACGGCGCCGCCGAGTTCACAGCCGACCACGTCGGTGTTCGTGTACGGGCGGAAGTACGGCGTGTGGCAGGCCGCCTGGAGCCGGGTGGCCACCGCCTCGTCGGTGCACGCCACGACGGCGGCGGCGGGCTGCCTGGCGGCGATCTCGCCGGCCAGGTTGGGGCCGGTGAGGACGGCGACCCGGTCGGCCGGCGCCTTGGCCACCTCGCCGATCACCTCGCTCATGCGCTTGGCGGTGCCCAGTTCGACGCCCTTCATCAGGGAGACGAGGACGGTGTCCGCAGGCAGCACCGAGGCCCATTCGGCGAGATTGGCGCGCAGCGTCTGCGAGGGGATCGTGATAACGGTGAACTCGGCGTCCCTGGCCGCCTCGGCGGGATCGGTCGTGGCCCGTACCGAGGAGGGCAGTTCGACACCCGGCAGATAGCCCGGATTGGTGCGGGTGTTGTTGACCGCGTCGACGACCTCGCGGCGGCGTGCCCAGAGAGTCACCTCGCATCCCGCGTCGGCGAGAATCATGGCGAACGCCGTTCCCCACGATCCCGTCCCGAAGACCGCGACGCGCGTCACTGCAACCCCTCTTCCGCGGCCTTGCGCCGCTTCTCTTCCAGAACCCTGCGGTGGTCGTACGGTGCGGCGGGCGCCGGTTCGCCGCGTACGTCGGCGAGCAATTCGGTGATGGCGGCCATGATGACCTCGGTGACCTCGCGGAGGAGTTCGGGCGTCGGTTCCTGCCCGTAGAAACGGGAGAGATCGACCGCCGGGCCCGCCTGCACCCGCAGCGTCTGGCGCGGAAAGAGCCTGACCTTGTTCGGCTTGGCGTACGGCGGTATCACCAGATTGGCGCCCCACTGGGCGACGGGAATGACCGGCGCTTTCGTAAGGAGGGCGACGCGTGCCGCACCGGTCTTGCCGGTCATCGGCCACATGTCGGGGTCGCGGGTGAGGGTGCCTTCGGGGTAGAAGGCGACGCATTCCCCGCGCTCGATGGCGTTCACGGCTGCCCGGAAGGCGTCCAGGGCGTTGGAGCTCTCGCGGTAGACGGGAATCTGTCCGGTGCCGCGGAGCATCATGCCGACGAACGGCAGGTCGAAGAGGGCGGCCTTGGCGAGCAGTCGCGGCACCCGGCCGCTGTTGTACTGGAAGTGTCCGTAGGAGAGAGGGTCCAGAGCCGAGTTGTGGTTCACGGCGGTGAGGAATCCGCCCTGGGCCGGAATGTGTTCCATTCCCCGCCACTCCCGCTTGAACAGAACGATCAACGGCGGTTTCGCGATGACCGCTGCCAGGCGGTACCAGAAGCCGATTCTGGGGCGGGACACTCGGACACCTTTCTCTGTGGCCTGGCTTGGGCCGGCCCTGGCTGCCGGGGGTCAAGTGTCGCCCCAGGCCTCTGCTCTGTCGAGAACACCGTACGCCCCGGCCCGCGGACCGGACCTGCGGGCTCAGTTCGCCATTCCCGGGGCGTCGTGGGCCCTGTACCGCGCCGCACGCCGCGATCGGGCCACAATAGAGGGCCGAACGCGTAAGGACGGAGAGCTCGCCACGAACACCGACCCGATCGCCGCCTGGTCCCTGGTCGTTCCGCTCAAGCCGCTCGCCGTGGCCAAGAGCAGGCTCGCCGGTTCGACGGGCGATCTGCTGCGGCCCCGGCTGGCGCTGGCGTTCGCCCAGGACACCGTCGCCGCCGCGCTGGCCTGCCCCGTCGTACGCGACGTGGTGGTTGTCACCGACGATCCGCTGGCCGCGGCCGAACTGACCGCGCTGGGCGCGCGCACCGTCCCCGACAGTCCGGCGGCCGGGCTCAACGCCGCGCTGGCGCACGGCGCGCGGGCCGTCAGGGCGGGCAGGCCACGGGCCTGCGTGGCGGCGCTCAACGCCGATCTGCCGGCGCTGCGACCGGCGGAGCTGGCGCGGGTGCTCACGGCCGCCGGGGATTTTCCGCGCGCATTTCTCGCCGATGCCGCCGAAATCGGTACGACATTGCTGGCCGCGCGGGCCGGATCGGAATTGAATCCGGCATTCGGTGGCGCTTCGCGGCATCGGCATTTGTCCACGGGAGCGGTGGAAATTGTCCTGGCCGGGGTGGATTCCGTACGGCGGGACGTCGATACGGGCGAGGATCTGCTGGCCGCCGCGGCCCTGGGGCTCGGCCCGTACACGGCGCGGCGTCACGCGGGCCCGCGCCCGGTCCCGGGCCCCGTTCCAGGCCCCCCGCCGGGCCCCGTCGGGGGCCCCGCGCCCGCTCCGGCCTGCGACCCCGTCTGCGGGGCGCGGCCGGGCTGCTGACCGATACGCTGGCGGGCATGCAGGCGACCGCGTACACCTTCGATTCCGAGACCCGCAGCGGCAGTGTGCTGCTCGACGACGGGACTCCGGTGGACTTCGACGCCGTGGCGTTCGACGCGGGCGGTCTGCGGCTGCTGCGGCCGGGCCAGCGAGTCCGTATCGAACGCGCGGGCGGGAACAGCGGGAACATCACCCTGGTGACGCTCCAGACGTTCTGAGGGCCGTCGGGCGGCCCCACAACGCCGCGGGCCGGGCTCCCCCGAAGGGAGCCCGGCCCGGCGCGTGAGTGGCCCTACGGCCTTGTGCCGCTTACCTGTTCCTCGCGGTGGCCTTCTTGGCGGTGGTCGTGCGTGATGCCACCTTTCGGGCCGGCGCCTTCTTGGCGGTCGCCTTCTTGGCCGGCGAGGTCTTCTTCGCCGTGGCCTTCTTGGCCGCGCCCGTCTTCTTGGCGGTGGCCTTCTTGGCGGTCGTGGTCTTCTTCGTGGCCGTCTTCTTGGCCGTGGAGGTCTTCTTCGCCGCCCGCTTGGCGGTGCCCGCGACCGCGGTCTTCCTGGCGGCGGTCTTCTTCGCCGTCGCCTTCTTGGCGGTGGCCTTCTTGGCCGCGGCCTTGGCGGTCGTACGGGTGGAAGAACCGCCCGAGAGGCTGCCCTTGGGGGCCTTCTTGACGGCCACGTCGTTCTTGGGAAGCTTCTTCGAGCCGCTCACCAGGTCCTTGAAGCCCTGTCCCGCGCGGAAGCGCGGCACCGACGTCTTCTTGACCCGGACCCGCTCACCCGTCTGCGGGTTACGCGCGTAACGGGCCGGACGGTCGACCTTCTCGAACGAACCGAAGCCGGTGACGGAGACCCGCTCACCCGCGACGACGGCGCGGACAACCGCGTCCAGTACCGCGTCGACCGCGTCGGCCGCCTGCTGGCGACCGCCGACCTTGTCCGCAATTGCTTCTACGAGCTGCGCCTTGTTCACGTCTTCCCCTTCGGAGACATTGCCAGAACGAAAGTGTTCAAGCTTTTCCGCACGTTAGGCAGATATATACCGCAAATCAAACACGAAACGGGCTAATCACCCTAGTGCCGCAACGAAGTCGACCCCGCGGAGTTCCGCGGCTTCAGTCGCCTTGCGGGAATCGACCCTCGTCGAGGTCCTTCATCAAGCGGTCCAGACGACGTGCCGCGTCTAAGAGGTCGTGTTTGGCCGCGGCCGTGATGACCAGCAGCTTCCGGGTCAGCGCCATCCGTACGCCCTCCGGGACTTGCAGTGCGCGCACCCTTGTGTGCGCTTCCTTGAGCCGGTCGGCGACCACTCCGTAACGCTCGAGTTGGCTGTCGCGTTCCATGCACCGATTGTGCCATCTGGGGCGAGTTGTCGCCCGGCGGGGTCTCAACAAGGCACTGCGCCCCCTACCCGGAGGCAGGGGGCGCAGGTGGAGAAAAGCGCTGATCAGACGGCAATTGTGCGGGGTTTGAAGGAGGGCCGGGAGGCTTCGTACGTAGCGATGTCCGCTTCGTTCTTCAGGGTGAGACCGATGTCGTCGAGGCCGTTGAGGAGCCTCCATCGAGCGTTCTCGTCCAGCTCGAAATCAGCGGTCACCGTTGCTCCGTCGGGGCCCTCGGCGCGCACCTGACGCGCTTCGAGGTCCACCGTCACGGCCGCGGTCGGGTGCGCCTCGGTCAGTTCCCAGAGGTGGTCGACGACGCGCTGCTCCAGAACGACCGTCAGCAGACCGTTCTTGAGGGAGTTGCCGCGGAAGATGTCGGCGAACCGCGAGGAGATGACGGCGCGGAAACCGAAGTTCTGGAGCGCCCACACGGCGTGTTCGCGCGACGAGCCGGTGCCGAAGTCGGATCCGGCGACCAGGACCGAGGCGCCCTGCCGCTCGGGCTGGTTGAGAACGAAGTCCGGGTCCTTGCGCCAGGCCTCGAACAGCCCGTCCTCGAAGCCGTCGCGCGTGACCTTCTTCAGCCAGTGGGCCGGAATGATCTGGTCGGTGTCGACGTTGCTGCGGCGCAGCGGGACGGCCCGGCCGGTGTGTGTGGTGAAAGCGTCCATGGCGCTCAGGCCTCCACGGGGGTGCGGGTGTCGGACAGGTCGGCGGGCGAGGCCAGGTGGCCCAGCACGGCGGTGGCCGCGGCCACCTGCGGTGAGACGAGGTGGGTCCGGCCGCCCTTGCCCTGCCTGCCCTCGAAGTTGCGGTTCGAGGTCGACGCGGAGCGCTCGCCGGGCGCCAGTTGGTCGGGGTTCATGCCCAGACACATCGAACAGCCCGCGTGCCGCCACTCGGCGCCCGCGCCGGTGAAGACCTTGTCCAGGCCCTCCTCGACGGCCTGGAGCGCGACCCGTACGGAGCCCGGGACCACCAGCATCCGTACGCCGTCGGCGACTTTGCGGCCGTCCAGGATCGAGGCGGCCGAGCGCAGGTCCTCGATACGCCCGTTGGTGCACGAACCTACGAAGACGGTGTCCACCGTGATGTCGCGCAGCGCCTGCCCGGCGGTCAACCCCATGTATTCCAGGGCCTTTTCGGCGGCGAGCCGCTCCGAAGCGTCCTCGTACGAAGCGGGGTCGGGGACGTGCGTCGACAGCGGCGCGCCCTGGCCGGGGTTGGTGCCCCAGGTGACGAACGGGGCCAGTTCCGTGGCGTCGATGAAGACCTCGGCGTCGAAGACGGCGTCGTCGTCGGTGCGCAGCGTTTGCCAGTACTCGACCGCGGCGTCCCAGTCGGCCCCTTCGGGGGCGTGGTCGCGGCCCTGGAGGTAGTCGAAGGTGATCCGGTCCGGGGCGATCATGCCCGCCCTGGCGCCGGCCTCGATGGACATGTTGCAAATGGTCATGCGGGCTTCCATCGAGAGCTTCTCGATGGCGGAGCCGCGGTACTCGAGGATGTAACCCTGGCCGCCGCCGGTGCCGATGCGGGCGATGACGGCGAGGATCAGGTCCTTGGCCGTGACGTCGGCGGGCAGTTCGCCCTCGACGGTGATGGCCATGGTGCGGGGGCGGGCCAGCGGCAGCGTCTGGGTGGCCAGGACGTGCTCGACCTGGCTGGTGCCGATGCCGAAGGCCAGCGCGCCGAAGGCGCCGTGGGTGGAGGTGTGGCTGTCGCCGCACACGACGGTGGTGCCGGGCTGGGTCAGCCCCAGCTGCGGGCCCACGACATGGACGACGCCCTGCTCGACGTCGCCCAGCGGGTGCAGCCGTACACCGAAGTCCGCGCAGTTCTTGCGCAGCGTCTCCAGCTGGACGCGCGAGACGGGGTCGGCGATCGGCTTGTCGATGTCGATCGTCGGGGTGTTGTGGTCCTCGGTCGCGATGGTGAGGTCGAGCCGCCGCACCTGCCGGCCGTTCTGACGGAGGCCGTCGAAGGCCTGCGGGCTCGTCACCTCGTGCAGCAGGTGCAGATCGATGAAGAGAAGGTCGGGCTCGCCCTCGGCGCGCCGGACGACATGGTCGTCCCAGACCTTCTCCGCGAGTGTCCTACCCATCGCTTTCCCTTCGGCCGGCAGCGCCGCCGGCAGTCCTGGAGATATGTGGGGCCCACGCCGGTGTCCCACGCGCCCGCGTCGGCTGCGAACCCGGTTCGTGTACGGGCCCGTCCCTACAGGTTGGCAAGTTCCTCGGAAAATTGAACTTGCGTTTCACAGAGTGAGACGCGAGTATCGTTGCATGGACAACTCTAGCGGCGTCGGCGTTCTCGACAAGGCGGCTCTGGTACTGAGCGCCCTGGAGTCCGGTCCGGCCACCCTCGCCGGGCTGGTCGCTGCGACCGGGCTCGCACGGCCCACGGCACACCGGCTGGCCGTGGCCCTGGAACACCACCGGATGGTGGCGAGGGACATGCAGGGCCGGTTCATCCTCGGCCCTCGGCTGGCGGAACTGGCCGCGGCGGCAGGCGAGGACCGCCTGCTGGCGACGGCCGGACCGGTGCTCACACATCTGCGGGACGTGACCGGGGAGAGCGCGCAGCTCTACCGGCGCCAGGGCGACATGCGGATCTGCGTGGCCGCCGCCGAGCGGCTGTCCGGTCTGCGGGACACGGTGCCAGTGGGCTCCACGCTCACGATGAAGGCGGGCTCGTCCGCGCAGATCCTGATGGCCTGGGAGGAGCCGGAGCGGCTGCACCGCGGCCTCCAGGGGGCGCGATTCACGGCGACGGCACTCTCGGGCGTACGGCGGCGGGGCTGGGCCCAGTCGATCGGCGAGCGCGAGCCGGGTGTGGCATCGGTCTCGGCGCCGGTACGCGGGCCGTCCAACCGGGTCGTCGCGGCGGTCTCGGTATCCGGCCCGATCGAGCGGCTCAGCCGGCATCCGGGCCGGATGCACGCCCAGGCGATCATCGACGCGGCCGGACGGCTGTCGGAGGCACTGCGCCGCACCAGCTGAATCCGCGCCGTCACACGCCGTGACCCGGCGCCCGCGATGCCGCCTCCGTGTGCCGCGAGCGTCCCAACTCCGCCCCGTACGCTGCGGAGTTCACGCCCTCGCGTGCTCTCGTGAAGTGCGGAGCGTGCGCTGAGTCCTCCGGGTTTTCAGCGTTCTCGGCGTTGTCTGCGTTGTCTGCGTTGTCTGCGTTGTCGGACGTTACGAGCCGAGGCGGTCGGCCGCGCGCTCACCGCGGCGGCCGACGGGGACGACTCCCGTGGCCGCGGCGAGGCCGAAGGCCGGCATGTTGATGTAGACGTTCTCGTACGAGCCGGCCGGGACGACGTACGTCTCGTGCCAGAAGCCCACCTTGCCCTTGCCGGCGCGGAGCCGACGGTTGAACGCCGCCCACGCGGGGCGGTGCTCGCCGTCCTGCGCGGAGGCGTACGCGAGCAGTTTCTCCTTCGAGTCCCAGTACTGGACGACGTACATCACCCGCGGGAAGCCCAGCAGCGGCTGGAAGCCGATGAGCCCGCTCTCCTTGTCCCGCGACAGCTCCTTGAGCATTCTCGGCATGGCCGTGAACACCGGCCACCAGCTGCGCAGGGCGCGGAAGTTGTTGATGCGCATCCCGATGACGAAGACGACGACGTCGCCCTCGGCATCTGCGGTCATGCGGCCCTCGATCGGCTTCGTACCCATGACGTTCCCCCTGGTTCCGGCCGCACGGCGGCGGCGCTACGGGCGGCCCCCTCATTGGAGAGTGCCACTATCCATGATTGGATAGTGGCACTCTCCAAAGGAAGGTGCAAGCGGTATGCGCATGGCGGAGCTGAGTGAACGCAGTGGGATACCCACCGCCACGATCAAGTACTACCTGCGGGAGGGGCTGCTCAGGCCGGGCCACCGGATCACCGCCACGCAGTCCACGTACGACGACGGGCATCTGCGCCGGCTGCGCCTCGTGCGCGCGCTGATCCAGGTGGGCCGGATGCCGGTCGCCACGGCGCGTGAGGTCCTGACGGCCATCGAGGACGAGTCCATCGACCACCACAGGCGCCTGGGCGCGGCGATCAGGGCGCTCCCCAACGACGGGGCGCTGGACGCCGCGTTCGACGCCGGCGAGCTGGACGAGGAGACGGAGTCCGCGCGGCGCCGGGCCGAGGAGCTGTTCGGGGAGCTGGGCTGGACGCACGCGGCCGAGGTGGGGGCCTCGGAGGCCGCGTACCGCGTCCTGGTGGGCGCGATTGCCGGGCTGTCCAGGACCGGCTATCCGTGCGAGCTCGCGGACCTGCTGCCGTACGGGCGGCTCGCCGACCGGCTCGGCGTCACCGACATCGACATGGTGGAGCGGTACGGGGACCCGTACGAGCAGGTGGAGGCGGCGGTCGCGCTCACCGTGCTGTACGAGCCGGTGCTGCTCAGCCTGCGCCGGCTCGCGGAGGCCGAGGAGTCCAACCGGCGCTACAGTCCCGGGAATTGAGCGCGTCGAGCGGTTCGGAACAGAAGAAGAGGCCCTCCGCTGACGCGGAGAGCCTCTTCGTCACGTACCCCCGACCGGATTCGAACCGGCGCTACCGCCTTGAGAGGGCGGCGTGCTAGGCCGCTACACAACGGGGGCCAGCAGGTGGAGCGTTGAGCTGGGCTACCAGGACTCGAACCTAGAACAACGGAACCAGAAACCGTCGTGTTGCCAATTACACCATAGCCCAAGGGTGGTTCAGACTTACTTGCTGCGTACCCCCGACCGGATTCGAACCGGCGCTACCGCCTTGAGAGGGCGGCGTGCTAGGCCGCTACACAACGGGGGCCCTAGCGATCCTGCATCGATGTGTCCGGGTGCGACCCGAAGAAATCGGAGAGAAGGATCTGTACCCCCGACCGGATTCGAACCGGCGCTACCGCCTTGAGAGGGCGGCGTGCTAGGCCGCTACACAACGGGGGCGTTGCAGAAGAACTCTGCGCTGGGCTACCAGGACTCGAACCTAGACTAACGGAACCAGAAACCGTCGTGCTGCCAATTACACCATAGCCCACCAAAACCCAACCCCCTGGATGGGGGGTTTTGTTTGGGTTTGCGCCTTCCGGTCAGACCTTGCGATCTCTCGGGCGGCGCAGGAAGAACATTACCCGATGGGAGACGGCGCTCCAAAACGAGTATCACCGCGCAGCAGGGCGGGCAGGCGGTCCAGATCGGTGATCGTGACGAGCTCGGGACGCCCGCCGAGCCGCCCCCGGTCGAGCCAGACTCCGGCCAGTCCGGCGGCGGTGGCTCCGCCGGCGTCGATGTCCGGTTCGTTCCCCACGTAGACGACCTCGGCCGGATCGAGTTCCAGGGCGTCGCACGCCGCGTGGAAGGCGGCGGCGTCGGGCTTGGAGACACCGAGTTCGGCGGCGCACAGGACCGTCTCGAAGTAGTCCCGTACGCCGAGGGTACGGAGCTTGCGCTCCTGGTTGTGGAGGCTCGAATTGGACAGCACGGCCTGACGGTAGTCGGGGGCCAGCGAGTCCAGTGCGGGAAGGGCGTCGGGGAAGAGCTTCCAGGCGGACTCGTAGTGCGCGACGTAGCGGTCGAACCAGGCGTCGGCGTCGGTGTCGTCGAGCGCCTCCGTACCGAGGAACTGCCTTACGCGGTCGCGTCGCTGTCCTTGGAAGGTCGTCTCCCCGCCGGCGAACCGCAGCCACTGGACGTCGGTGATCTCACGCCAGTACGCCAGGGCCCGCTCGGCGGTGCCGAAGCGGTCGGTGAGCCCTTCGGCCGCGAGATGCAGCCGCATACCCGCGCGGTCGGCGGTGGTGTAGTCGAAGAGGGTGTCGTCGATGTCCCAGACGACGGCGCGGATCGGCATGCCGGTCACGGTATCGGCTCCGCCGATGGCCTCGGGGGCTCAGTTCGCGCGCAGGGTCTTCTTGGCCAGTTCGAAGGCGGGGAGCATGGCGTCGTGTTCCCCGCTGTCCAGCCCGCCGAGGTGGATCACTGCCACGCCCTTGGAGGTGGTGACCGCCAGGGCCCGTTCCTTCTTCGACTCCTCGAGCACTTCACTGGTGGTGATGTAGCCCACCTCCGCCGCGGGCAGGGAGCCGGCCTTCGTCTCCTGGTACTCGGCGTCGCCCGCGGTCTTGTCCGCCGCGACGAACGCTTCGAGGACCTCGCGCGCGGTGGAGTCGGTGGTGTCCGCGGTCCAGACGCGGAGGTAGCCGATGTTGCCGGCCGGCTTCGCGTCGATCTCGCAGGCCATCTCCACCGGGCCCTGCCGGGCCAGCTCCGCGAGCGCGGCGTCGGCGGCGGCGTCGATCTCGACCGCTTCCGCCGTCCACTTCGCGGCCAGCGCGAAGGTCACGGGCAGGGCGCAGGGAGATCCGGCTGCGCCGATCGTCTCGCCCTTCTCCGCCGTCTTCGAGGCGTCTTGGGCGGGCGACGCGGCGGCGTCCGCGCTGTCGCCACCCTTGCGGCCCGAGTCCGAGCCGGAACCCGAGTCCGGGCCCGAGTCCGACGAGCACCCGGTCACCAGAGCGACCAGCAGCACCGCCGGGACGCTTCTTCGTATCAACTTCCGCACCGTTGTCCCCCGTTGTCTTTCGCAGAGAGTGGACGTGGGCCCGACGGCGTCCGGCCGCCGGGCCCACGTGTCGTACCGATCGGATGGAGCTCGCGCGTCAGTTCGTCAGCGCGTCAGGCCGCGAGCTTGGCGAGCGTGGCGTCGATACGCCGCAGCGTGCGCTCCTTGCCCAGGATCTCCAGGGACTCGAAAAGCGGCAGGCCCACGGTGCGGCCGGTGACCGCGACGCGGACCGGCGCCTGGGCCTTGCCGAGCTTGAGGCCGTGCGCCTCGCCGGCCTCGAGGACCGCGTTCTTCAGGGACTCGGCGCTCGACCAGTCCGCGTCCGCGAGCTTCGCGCGGGCCGTGGTGAGCAGGGCCAGCGGGTCGCCCTTCATCGCCTTCGTCCAGGACGCCTCGTCCTCGACCGGCTCGGCGAGGAACAGGAAGTCCACGTTGGCCGTGATGTCCGAGAGCACCGTCACGCGGGTCTGCGCGTACGGGGCGATCGCCTCGAAGGCGGCCTGGTCGAAGTCCTCCGGCGCCCAGTTGGCGTACGGGGCCCGCAGCCAGGGGGCGCACGCCTCCATGAAGGTCTTCACGTCCAGCTGCCGGATGTGGTCCGCGTTGATCGCCTCGGCCTTCTTCAGGTCGAAGCGCGCCGGGTTGGCGTTGACATCGGTGATCTCGAAGGCACCGACCATCTCCGCGCGGGAGAAGACGTCCTGGTCCGCGGAGAACGACCAGCCCAGCAGGGACAGGTAGTTGAGCAGACCGTCGGGCAGGAAGCCACGCTCGCGGTAGAGGTTCAGCGAGGCCTGCGGGTCGCGCTTGGAGAGCTTCTTGTTGCCCTCGCCCATCACATACGGCAGGTGCCCGAACTGCGGCACGAAGTGGGCCACGCCAAGCCCCATCAGCGCCTGGTAGAGCGCGATCTGACGGGGGGTCGAGGAGAGCAGGTCCTCGCCGCGCAGGACGTGGGTGATCTCCATCAGCGCGTCGTCGACCGGGTTGACGAGCGTGTAGAGCGGCGCACCGTTGGCGCGGACGATGCCGTAGTCGGGCACGTTCTCCGGCGTGAAGGTCAGCTCACCGCGGACCAGGTCGGTGAAGGTGATCGGACCGTCGGGCATCCGGAAGCGGACGATGGAGGTACGGCCCTCCGCCTCGTACGCCGCCTTCTGCGCGGCGCTGAGGTCGCGGCAGTGGCCGTCGTACCCGGAGGGGCGGCCGGCGGCGCGCGCGGCGTCGCGGCGGACCTCCAGCTCCTCGGTGGTGCAGTAGCAGTGGTACGCGTGGCCGGCGGCGAGCAGCTTTTCGGCGACGTCCCGGTAGATGTCCATGCGCAGCGACTGACGGTACGGCGCGTGCTCGCCGCCCACCTCGGGGCCCTCGTCCCAGTCGAGGCCGAGCCAGCGCAGCGAGTCGAGGAGCTGCTGGTACGACTCCTCGGAGTCGCGCGCGGCGTCGGTGTCCTCGATGCGCAGGACCAGGGTGCCGCCGTGGTGGCGGGCGAACGCCCAGTTGAAGAGGGCGGTGCGGACCAGGCCCACGTGGGGGTTGCCGGTCGGCGAGGGACAGAAACGTACGCGGACGGTCGCGTTAGCCACGCTTGATCACCTTGTTGGTGAGAGTGCCGATGCCTTCGATGGTGACGGCGACCTCGTCGCCGACGCTGAGGGGGCCGACCCCCGCGGGGGTGCCCGTGAGGATGACGTCGCCGGGCAACAGCGTCATGGCCTCGGTGATGTGGACGACGAGGTCCTCCACGGAGCGGACCATGTCACTCGTGCTGCCGAGCTGGCGCTGTTCGCCGTTGACGGTGCACTGGACGGCGAGGCCGTCGGCGACGGCCGGCAGACCGATGGAGGTCTCCACCCAGGGGCCGAGCGGGCAGGAGGTGTCGAAGCCCTTGGCGCGGGCCCACTGGTTCTCGCGCTTCTGCGCGTCGCGCGCGGTGACGTCGTTGGCGCAGGTGAAGCCGAGGATGACGTCCTTGACGCGTTCGCGGGGCACCTCGCGGCACATCCGGCCGATCACCACGGCCAGTTCGGCCTCGTAGTGAAGGTCCTCGGAGAACGAGGGGTACTCGACGTCGTCGCCCGAGCCGATGACCGAGGTGGTCGGCTTGAAGAAGACGACCGGCGATTCGGGCACCTCGTTGCCGAGCTCCGCCGCGTGGGCCGCGTAGTTGCGCCCGATGCCCACGACCTTGTTGGGGAGCACGGGAGGGAGCAGGCGGACCTTGCTCAGCGGGACCTTGGTGCCGGAGAGCTCGAAGTCGGCGTACGGAATGCCCTTGATGATGTCGAGGACGAGGCCGGCGGCCGTACCGCCGGTGCCGTCCTCCTCGACCGCGCCGAAGGCGACATTGCCGTCGATGGAGAATCTGGCGATGCGCACGGGAAGCTGTCGCCCCTCACTTTGCTGCTGGCTGGCTGGAGACGATCCGTCTCAGGACGTCTCAGGCTAGCGCGGTGGGGGCCGGGGGCCGACGCGGTGCGGTGGCGCCGCGGGCCGTGCCTTAGTGTGCGACGGGGGCGTCGATCAGCGTCGTACGCCGCGGGTTCGCGGTGCGCAGCGGCAGGTCGACGGAGTGTTCCGGCTGCACGGGCGGGAGGAGCTCCCCGGCGTCGTCCAGGTTCGCCAGCGTGGTGCGGCGGGGGTTGGCGGTGTTGCGGAACAGCTTCGTCGTCTTCATCGGTGGTTTCAGACCTTGTCGGGATACGGGTGCCCGGGAGCACCGGTTGTCAGATTCGTCATCTCTGTAAAGCGTCAGGCTAAACACGTAATTCCCCGCCAGAGCCCTGATGCCGCAACGATCTCCATGTGAGTTTGCTCACGACCTGCCGGGCATTTCGCCCAACACGGACAGAGGTCGAGACCTCCGGAAACGGACATTGCCCTATCGAACCCTTCATTCCGCTCCTGATCATCAGGACTGGGGCACCCCCCGACTGTCAGGGACTCGTTACGGGAAGTCCGTTTCCTCCCTGAACGACGTCTACCGATCGTCACTCCCCCCTCACAACGTGTCACCCAGGTCACAGCCCGGTACGCGGCCCTTGTTGGAGATCCGGCTCTGTGCTGGAATTCCACGCACCGCCGCGGGTTCTTCAGGACGGCGCGTAAGGGCGCGACGCGGCGCCGAGTGGCATGCGGGGAAGGGGAGCATCGCCGGTCACTCAACGACCACCTTGGAGCGCACTCTGCGCTCCACGACGCCGACACCGTTCCGCCGTACTGCGGGGGGACGCCTGGTCCAGAGGTTGCGACGCTAGTGCAGGGACGTTTCAAGAGGGATAGCAGCGCTGCGGCGGAGCAGGAGCCCCGCGGCGGAACCGACCGCGGCTCCTCGCCCCAGCACACCCAGAACCCGGGCCCGGGTCCGGCCGGCGAGGGTGGCGACCGGGGTGCCAAGTCCGGTGCGGCGCCCGGTGGCGACACCCCGAGCCCCGCTCCCAAGTCGGCGTCGACCGACGCGGGTTCGCGAATAGCGCTGCGCAACTGGCGCATCAGCACCCGTCTGGTGGCACTGCTCACCCTGCCGGTGGTCGCGGCCACCACGCTGGGTGGACTGCGTATCAACGAGTCCATGAACGACATGCAGCAGCTGGAGCACATGCAGTTGCTGACCAAGATGACGAAGGAAGCGACCAGCCTCGCCGCCGCGCTCCAGGCGGAGCGTGACGAGTCGGCGGGTCCCCTCACCAACGGCGCGAACCCCAAGGACTTCAAGGTCCAGGACCGTCGTACCAAGACGGACCGGGCGAAGAAGGCCTTCCTCGGCGCCACCGTGGACATCGGGAACACCGACGGCGACCAGGCGCTGGAGTCGATCCGCGCCAACGTCAGCCAGATCGCGACCCAGGTCAACAAGATCCAGGAAATCCGCAAGGACGCGTACGACACGGATGCCACGCACTCCCTGACGGTCGACGCGTACAGCGGTCTCATCGACTCGCTGCTGAGCCTCTCGCAGGACATGGCGCAGGCGACCAGCAACCCGGACATGATCAAGCGGACCCGCGCCCTGGCGGCCTTCTCCTCCGCCAAGGAGTACGCGTCGATCCAGCGCGCGATCATCGCCTCCGCGCTGCCCGCCTCTCCCAAGGAGGCGGGCGATCTCAACGAGAACGACCGGCTCTACGGTCTGGCGGCGGCCACCAAGGGCGACAACGCACTCGCCTCCTTCGACGCCCTGTACGAGTCGATGGGCGGCAACGCCGAGGAGCTGACGGCGCCGCTCAGCGGCAAGGGCAACCCGGAGATCAACGCGGCAGACGAGTACGCGGACCGGGTGCTCGGTATCTCCGGCGGTCTGGAGGGGCGGCCGAAGCGCTCGTACCTGGACTGGACCGACCAGGCGTCCACCAAGATCAACGCGATGAACATCATCGAGCAGACGCTGCTCGGTGAGATGGAGAACAAGGCGCGTCAGCTGCGCGAGAAGTCGCAGCAGGACGCCCTCATCAACGGTGCGCTGATCCTCGTCGTGCTCGGCGTCTCGCTTGTCGGCGCCTTCGTCGTCGCGCGCTCCATGATCCGCTCGCTGCGGCGCCTCCAGGAGACGGCCACCAAGGTCGCCCAGGACCGGCTGCCCGAGCTGGTCAAGCAGCTCTCCGAGGCCGACCCGCAGGACGTGGACACCTCCGTCGAGTCCGTCGGTGTGCACTCCAGGGACGAGATCGGCAAGGTCGCCGCGGCGTTCGACGACGTGCACCGCGAGGCGGTCCGACTGGCCGCCGAGCAGGCGCTGCTGCGAGGCAACGTCAACG
This sequence comes from Streptomyces sp. NPDC060366, assembly GCF_042725135.1. Taxonomy (NCBI): domain Bacteria; kingdom Bacillati; phylum Actinomycetota; class Actinomycetes; order Kitasatosporales; family Streptomycetaceae; genus Streptomyces; species Streptomyces sp. NPDC060366. Next base: position 120,084 of record NZ_JBHXDC010000016.1, read on the forward strand.
CGATGTTCACCAACCTCTCGCGCCGCAGCCAGGGCCTGATCCAGCGTCAGCTGTCGCTGATCTCCGAGCTCGAATCCCGTGAGGCCGACCCGGACCAGCTGTCCTCGCTGTTCAAGCTGGACCACCTCGCGACCCGTATGCGCCGTAACGGTGAGAACCTGCTGGTCCTCGCCGGTGAGGAGCCCGGCCGCCGCTGGACGCGCCCCGTCCCGCTGGTCGACGTGCTCCGTGCCGCGGCCTCCGAGGTGGAGCAGTACGAGCGGATCGAACTGGCCTCGGTGCCCACGACCGAGGTCGCCGGCCGCGTCGTCAACGACCTCGTGCACCTGCTCGCCGAGCTGCTGGAGAACGCGACGTCGTTCTCCTCGCCGCAGACCAAGGTCCGCGTCACCGGTCACGCGCTGCCCGACGGGCGTGTGCTCGTCGAGATCCACGACACCGGCATCGGCCTCTCCCCCGAGGACCTGGCCGCGATCAACGAACGGCTCGCCTCGCCGCCCACCGTGGACGTCTCGGTGTCGCGCCGCATGGGTCTGTTCGTGGTCGGCCGGCTCTCCCTGCGTCACGGGATCCGGATCCAGCTGCGCCCCTCCGACTCCGGCGGCACGACCGCGCTGGTCATGCTGCCCGTCGATGTCGCCAACGGCGGCAAGAAGATGCCGCCGCGCCCCGGCGTCGGCGCGCAGAACGGTGCGGGCGGACAGTCACCCGCCGGTCAGGGCGGCCTCGGCGGCGGTCAGCAGTCCGGCATCGCCGCCGGGCTCGCGGGCGGCGCGGCCGGAGCGGGCCGTCTCGCCACCCCGCCGTCACGCGGCCAGGTCGGCGCCGGTACGGGGCCCCGCGCCGCGCTGCCGGCCAGGAACGGGGCGCAGAGCGGTCTGCCCACCCGGCCGCAGCAGTCCGGTCCGCCGCAGGATCCGCAGCGTCAGGGCCCCGGCCAGGGTTCGGGTCAGCCGAGCCTGTTCGGTACGAGCCCCCGCGAACAGGGCGCACCGGGCCGTCCGGGCCCCCAGGCCGGTCCCGGCCCTTCGGGTCAGGTGCCGCAGGCCGGCGGCCGGCTCGCCCGGCCCGGTCAGAGCCTGTCGAGTCCGAGCGGACGCGGCGGCCCCGGCAACCGCGACCGCGGCGGGTTCCCGCAGGGTGCCAACGCCTCGGCCGGTGGACCGCCGCCGGTCGACCGCGGCCGTCAGCTTCCGCCGCCCGGCGGTCCGCGCGCCGAGCTGCCGGGGGGCAACCCGCAGCCGCCGCAGCGCCCGCAGCGTCCCGGAACCACGAGCTGGGGCGGCCAGCAGCCGCCCGCGCCGCAGCGGTTCTCGCCGGACGCCCCGCGCGGCCACGAGGAGCCCGAGTCCACCGGTCAGTTCGCCATGCCGTCGGCGGGGCAGGGTCCCGGCTCCACGGCCGAGTTCCAGCGTCCCGACTTCGACGGTCCGCGACCGGACCTGAACACCGGCGCCGTCGGCGCCGGCGGTGGCAACGGATTCGGTGACACCGGATCCCACCAGCTGCCCAACTCGGGCGACGTGAATGGCGGTTGGCAGGACCAGGGCCAGGGCTCCACGGCCCAGTTCCCCCGTCCCGACTTCAACGCGCCCCGTCCACCCGCGCCGGGGGCCGCGCCCGGCTCGCCCGGCGCCGACCTCTTCGGTCAGAACCCGCCGCCCGGACAGGGCCGGCCGGGCAACGACCAGAGCCAGGGCCGCCCCGCGTTCGGCCAGAACGGCCCGAACGGCGCCGACTTCGGCGCCCCGCGCCCGCCGGTCGGCGCGCTGCCCCAGCAGCCGCAGCCGGAGGCACTGCCCCCGGCCGGGCCGGGCGACGGCCGTACGCCGCTGTTCGACAGGCTGGAGACGAACTGGTTCCACGGGCAGCAGAACGGCGGCTCCGGCCGCCCGGAACAGCCCGAGGGACCCGAGCAGCAGCCGACGTCCCCGCAGTACTCCCCGGAGGGACTGCCGGACCGACCGGCGTCCTCTCCTCCCCCGATGCCGCAACGGCAGCCCGCGAACGGCAACACGAACGGCAACGGCGCCGTCACGTCCTCCTGGCGCACGTCACCCAATGACGAGCTGGTACGCCAGGCCGAGCGGGTCAAGAAGCCCGCCGCGGGCGGAATCACCACCTCAGGCCTGCCCCGTCGGGTCCCGCGTGCCAACCTGGTGCCGGGAACCGCGCAGGAGCAGAGCAATCAGACCGGTCCGCAGGTCTCGCGTGCGCCGGATGACGTACGCGGCCGGCTGACCAACCTTCGCCGGGGCATTCAGCAGGGACGTCAGGCCGGCGGCCGTACCGCCGACAGCTCGACGACCGGCAGTTTCAACCTCGGCCCCTCTCACCAGCAGGAGCGTTAGTTGAGTCCGATGAGCCAGGCGGCGCAGAATCTGAACTGGTTGATCACCAACTTTGTGGACAACACCCCCGGGGTGTCCCACACAGTGGTCGTATCCGCCGACGGCCTGCTGCTGGCCATGTCCGAAGGCTTCCCGCGCGACCGTGCCGATCAACTCGCGGCCGTCGCCTCCGGGCTGACCTCGCTGACCGCGGGAGCGTCCCGGATCTTCGAGGGCGGGCCTGTCACCCAGACCGTCGTCGAGATGGATCGCGGGTTCCTCTTCCTCATGTCCGTCTCCGACGGTTCCTCACTGGCGGTGCTCGCACACCCCGACTGCGACATCGGCCTGGTCGGCTACGAGATGGCCCTCCTGGTCGACCGGGCGGGAACGGTGCTCACACCGGACCTGCGCGCCGAGCTCCAGGGGAGCCTGCTGCACTGAGACTTCCAGGTACCGCCCACAGCACCACACACCGTCAGGCCGCCAACCGGCCCCACCCCGGCCCAGTCAGACGGCACGCAGACATCTTGCTGTCACGCCCGGAGGATTCATGACCCCGCCACCCGCCTCTCACGATCCGTACGGCGCCTCAGTCGACGCGTCCTACGGACTTGAAGGCGATCAGCCGCTGGTACGCCCGTACGCCATGACCGGCGGACGGACGCGGCCGCGGTACCAGCTCGCCATCGAGGCGCTGGTCAGCACGACGGCCGATCCGGCGCATCTCGCCGGGCTGCTCCCCGAGCACCAGCGGATCTGCCATCTCTGCCGTGAGGTGAAGTCCGTCGCCGAGGTCTCGGCACTGCTGTCCATGCCACTCGGAGTGGCACGCATCCTCGTGGCCGACCTGGCCGAGGCAGGCATGGTGGCCATCCACCAGCCGGGTAACGGAGAGGCCGGCGGCACGCCGGATGTGACACTGCTCGAAAGGGTGCTCAGTGGACTTCGCAAGCTCTAGCGGCGGAGCGGCACGATCGACGACCTCCGCGAAGATCGTGGTGGCGGGCGGATTCGGCGTGGGCAAGACCACGTTCGTCGGCGCCGTCTCGGAGATCAACCCGCTGCGTACCGAAGCCGTCATGACCAGCGCCTCCGCCGGCATCGACGACCTCACCCACACCGGAGACAAGACCACCACCACCGTGGCCATGGACTTCGGCCGTATCACCCTCGACCAGGACCTGATCCTCTACCTGTTCGGAACCCCCGGACAGGACCGCTTCTGGTTCATGTGGGACGACCTCGTACGCGGCGCCATCGGCGCCGTCGTCCTCGTCGACACCCGCCGCCTCGCCGACTGCTTCCCCGCCGTCGACTACTTCGAGAACTCCGGCCTCCCCTTCGTCATCGCCCTCAACGGCTTCGACGGACACCAGCCCTACACCCCCGAGGAAGTACGCGAGGCGCTCCAGATCGGCCCGGACGCGCCCATCATCACCACCGACGCCCGCCACCGCGCCGACGCCAAGAGCGGACTCATCACCCTCGTCGAACACGCACTCATGGCACGGCTCAAGTAGACGACCGCGTACGGCAGTTGCTGTATCCCCAGCCGGGTGTGGGCTGTGTCTTTTGACACGGCCCACCTCGGTGTTCATAACGTTTGAGAAGAGAATTCACGCCGCTCGGACACCCGACGCGTTCGGCTGGTATCCCTGCGCTCATATCGGCTTCGCCTTTTGACGGGCCTCGTTCTTTATGCCCGTTTTATCTGCGGTATGGACCACTCGGAATGGCCGATTCCCACTGTTTGGAACGGGACCGCCTCACGTGCTGGAATTCGATGAACTCCCGAGTAGTACAGCCCTGAACGAAAAACGGCACAGCGTAGGTGCCGACGCCGAGAGGTTGTTGGTCGAGTGAGGCGTAGCAAGACGAGCTCCGCGGAGCAGGCGGCGCGGGGTAACTTCACCCCGCCGCGGCGTACAGCGGCGCCGCCTGCGAACGCGCCAGGGAAGCCTCCGGCACCCGGCAGCACCAGCCGGCTGGCCCCGCGCAACTGGCGGGTGCCGACCCGGCTGAACGCGATCCTCCTTATACCCGTGCTCGTCGGTCTTGTCATGGGCGGCTTCCAGGTCAAGGGCTCCATCGACACCTGGAAGGAAGCGCAGGACGCCGAGCGGACCGCGCTCGTCGTACGCGCCGCGTCCGAGTACGGCCAGGCCCTGCTCAACGAGCGCGACCTCACCGCCGTGCCGCTGCTGACGAACAAGCGCGACGACAAGATCGTCGTGGACGCCAGGGCCACCACGGACGCGGCGAAGGCCACGTTCGACCGCGCGGTCGCGTCCATGCCGCCGGACGAGGGCCTGGAGCGGCGGCTGCGCCTCTTCCGGGCCGAAGAGCCCAAGCTGGAGACGATCCGCAAGACGGCGTACACCGCGGGCGTCGAGACGCCGGACAAGACCGGCCGCAACGGCGGTCCGGTGGCGACCGAAGAGGGCTACGTGCTGGTCCAGCACTCCCTCATGGAGTTCTCCAACGAGATGGGTCTCGGCACCGGCAACATCACCAGCTACGGCCGCACCGTCTACGCCATCCAGCTCTCCAAGGCCGCCTCGTCGCTCCAGCGTTCCATCGGTCTGCACCTGCTTGTGCGGCCTAGCGAGAAACCGGCCGTCCGGTCCGGCCAGTCGGTCGCGTTCTCGTCGTACGCCTACCTGGAGGACATCGCGGTCGCCGAGTACGTCTCCGGCGGCACGGACGCGGACACGGCCAAGCTCCAGAAGGTCATGGAGGAGAAGGCCGCCGAGGGTGCCAAGAAGCTCGCGACGGCGCGGCAGCAGGCCGCGGCGGCGGGCCAGAAGTTCATCGCCCCGCCGGCGCAGGACGGCTCGGTGGTCGACGGCATGGTCGCCGCGATCGCCACCGGCGACAGCCCCTCCCAGCTGGAGGAGCGGGGCGTCACCCCCACGGCGTGGATGGCGGCGACCACCGCCAAGTTCGACGGCTACACGATCATCGAGAAGGACCTGGTCGACAACGCCGTCGGCGACGCCGCGCAGATCTCCGACGACGCCAGGAACGACGCGATCATCAACGGCGCGATCGTGCTGATCGCCCTGCTGGCCGCCTTCGTGCTGGCCGGCATGATGGCGCGGCAGATGAGCCGGTCCATGCGCCAGCTCCGTACGGCCGCCTTCGGCATCGCCGAGCAGCGGCTGCCGATGCTGGTCGACCAGCTGTCGCGTACCGAGCCCGGCCGGGTCGACACCCGCGTACAGCCCATCCCGATCGACTCCAGGGACGAGATCGGCGAGGTCGCGCGCGCCTTCGACCAGGTGCACCGCGAGGCGGTGCGGCTCGCGGCCGAGCAGGCCATGCTCCGGGGCAACGTCAACGCGATCTTCACCAACCTCTCGCGGCGCAACCAGTCGCTGATCGAGGGCCAGCTGACCCTGATCACCGACCTGGAGAACAACGAGGCCGAGCCCGAGCAGCTGGAGAACCTCTTCAAGCTGGACCACCTCGCCACCCGTATGCGCCGTAACGGTGAGAACCTGCTGGTCCTCGCCGGTGAGGAGCCGGGCCGCCGCTGGAACCAGCCGGTGCCGCTGGTCGACGTACTGCGCGCCGCGTCCTCCGAGGTGGAGAGTTACGAGCGCATCGAGCTGTCGGGTGTGCCCGAGACCGAGATCCACGGCCAGGCCGTGACCGACCTCGTGCATCTGCTCGCCGAGCTGCTGGAGAACGCCACCACGTTCTCGTCGCCGCAGACCAAGGTGCGGGTGACCGCGACCCGGCTGCCCGACGGCCGCGTGATGATCGAGATCCACGACAAGGGCATCGGTCTCACCGCCGAGGACTTCGCCGACATCAACCACAAGCTGGCCAACCCGCCGACGGTGGACGCCGCGGTGTCCCAGCGCATGGGTCTGTTCGTGGTCGGCCGGCTGGCCGACCGGCACGGCGTACGGGTGCAGCTGCGACCCTCGGGCGAGCAGGCGGGCACCACGTCGCTGGTCATGCTCCCGGACGCGATCACCCACGGTGGCGGCGGCGAGCAGCTCCCGCCGGACGACTTCACCGTCTCCCAGATCATTCCGGAGCAGCAGGCGCCGGCCTTCGAGCCGGAGTCGCGGGCGTTCTCGACGCCGATGCTGACCGCGGCCGAACTCGGCTTCGACGACTCCCGGTACGACGACGGGGCCGGGGCCGGGGCGGCGAATCCGCGCAGCCTCGACCCGGTGAACCGTTCCCTCATGCGCGACGAGCGCCGTGCGGCACTGGGCGGTGGCAACGGCGACGCCGCGGCCCTGCCCGGCGGCGATCAGCCGCTGTACGGCGATCAGGTCGACGGGCAGTACCGCGAGGAGACGGACGGCCGGTACGCGCCGCAGGAGGCGTCGTACGACCAGAACGGCTACCCCACCCAGCAGGGTGGCGCCGAGGGCGGGCAGACGTACGAGGGCGCGGGGTACGGCGCGTACACCGGCGCCGACGGCTACCCGGCCTCCGGCTCCGGCGACGGATACGGGACACCCGACGGGTACCAGGACCAGCAGGACCCCCTGGGCGGCGGGTATACGGAAGGGGCCTACGGGGCTCCGCAGCCGAACGGGGCGGGCTACGACAACCTCTTCGCGCCCCAGGCCGACCAGGGTGGCTGGAGTGACAACAGTGGCTACCAGGGCGGGTTCGAGCCGGAGCGGCGGACCGAATCGGAATCCTCCGACGGCGCTGCGGCGGGCACCGGGAAACGCGTAGAATTCGAACGTCCGGGTCCCTCCCCGAGCACCAGTCACGAGATGACCGGAGCGGGACTGCCACGCCGTGGCGGCGCCCCGCAGCCGCCGAAGGCCGACTCGTGGCCGTCCACCGGTGAGGACGACGGGCAGCGGAACGGACAGAACGGCGGTGGGACCGATCTCTTCGGCGGGACCGCGCCGTCGGCCGGTACGCCGCAGGAGACAGCGCGGGCCTCCGAGCAGCAGGCCCCGACCAACGACAGCCACCCGAGAGACGAGACGTACGCACCGACAGCAGCCCCGCAGCCGCAGAACGGACAGAGTGAGGCGAACGGCCCCGACGAGTGGCGTTCGACGAACGACGACCGGTGGCAGCGGGCCGAGAAGCTCCGCGAGCCCAAGGCCGGCGGGATCACTCCTTCGGGACTCCCCCGGCGCGTTCCCAAGGCCAACCTGATCGAGGGAACGGCGGAGTCTACGCCGCAGAACGGCCCCCAGGTCTCGCGCGCGCCGGAGGATGTACGTGGCAGGCTGAGCAACCTGCGGCGCGGCGTCCAGCGGGGCCGCAACGCGGGGGCGGGCAACACCGGCAACGCGGGAACCACGGGGACGGATACGAACGGACCGGGTCGAGGCCCGGGCAGTACCTACAACCAGGAGCGTTAGTGTGAGCCCGATGAGCCAGGCGGCGCAGAATCTCAACTGGTTGATCACCAATTTCGTGGACCACACCCCCGGGGTGTCCCATACCGTGGTGGTCTCCGCCGACGGACTCCTGCTGGCCATGTCCGAGGGTTTCCCGCGGGACCGCGCCGACCAGCTGGCGGCCGTCGCCTCCGGGCTGACCTCGCTGACCGCGGGGGCGTCCAGGATCTTCGAGGGCGGTGCCGTCACCCAGACCGTGGTGGAGATGGACCGCGGGTTCCTCTTCCTGATGTCCATCTCGGACGGCTCCTCACTGGCCGTCCTCGCACACCCCGAGGCCGACATCGGCCTGGTGGGCTACGAAATGGCTCTGCTCGTCGACCGGGCGGGAACGGTGCTGACACCGGACCTGCGCGCCGAACTCCAGGGAAGTCTTCTCAACTAACAGACAGACAGTGCGTTTCGCGCCATCGCACCATAGGGTTCGGTGGCGCGACTCCACAGAACAGTTACCGGCGATTCGGAGTCGGAGGAGGCAACGGTGGCAACACCCCCAGGCGGACACCCTTACGAAGGTGGCCGACAGGTTCCGGGTGAGCATGCCCGGAACCACTTCAACTCCCCCTCCACGCCGGGCGGGAACGGCGGTCAGGGTGGGCGGCGGGACGGCGGCGGGCAGCCGTATCATCCGCAGCAGCAGCCTTATCAGCCTCAACAGCCGTACGGACAACAGCAGTCGTACGGACAGGGGCAGCAACAGCCGTACGGTCAGCAGCCGTCGTACGGGCAGGGTCAGCAGCCGCCGCAGTACGGGCAGCCGCCGCCCCGCATCCAGCCGGTGCAGCCGAGGCGCCATCAGGAGCCGGAGTACGCCGCGCACAACCCGTTGGTACGTCCGTACGCCATGACCGGCGGACGGACGCGGCCGCGGTACCAGCTCGCCATCGAGGCACTGGTCAGCACGACGGCCGATCCGTCAAGGCTGCAAGGGCAGTTGCCCGAGCACCAGCGGATCTGCCGGCTCTGTTTCGAGATCAAATCGGTCGCCGAGATTTCGGCACTGCTCTCCATCCCCCTGGGCGTCGCCCGGATCCTCGTAGCCGACCTGGCGGAGGCCGGACTTGTCGCCATTCATCAACCCGGCGGCGACGAGACCGCCGGGGGCCAACCAGATGTGACACTGCTCGAAAGGGTGCTCAGTGGACTTCGCAAGCTCTAGCGGCGGTGCAGCCCGCTCAACCACCAGCGCGAAGATCGTGGTGGCGGGCGGATTCGGCGTGGGCAAGACCACGTTCGTCGGCGCCGTCTCGGAGATCAACCCGCTGCGTACCGAAGCCGTCATGACCAGCGCCTCCGCCGGCATCGACGACCTCACCCACACCGGAGACAAGACCACCACCACCGTGGCCATGGACTTCGGCCGTATCACCCTCGACCAGGACCTGATCCTCTACCTGTTCGGAACCCCCGGACAGGACCGCTTCTGGTTCATGTGGGACGACCTCGTACGCGGCGCCATCGGCGCCGTCGTCCTCGTCGACACCCGCCGCCTCGCCGACTGCTTCCCCGCCGTCGACTACTTCGAGAACTCCGGCCTCCCCTTCGTCATCGCCCTCAACGGCTTCGACGGACACCAGCCCTACACCCCCGACGAGGTACGCGAGGCGCTCCAGATCGGCCCCGACACCCCCATCATCACCACCGACGCCCGCCACCGCGCCGACGCCAAGAGCGGACTCATCACCCTCGTCGAACACGCACTCATGGCACGACTTCGTTGAGCCTTCTCGTCGTGCGGCCACGGGCAAGGGCCCCGGAGCCGACCGGCGACGGCTGCGGCCCCGTACTCCTCGGAGTACGGGGCCGCAGCCGTTCGGCACGTCGCACGTCCGGTGATTCCGGGTCCGGTCAACGCGAGAGCCCCGTACTCCGAGGAGTACGGGGCTCTCGCGGCGCTGTACGCCCGCTGGGGCGCCTGGGCTCAGCCTTGCCAGCTGTGCGGGGCCCGGAAGCCCGGCGTGCGCTCCAGGCGGCGCCAGCCCGCCGTGGAGCGGCCTCGGTGGGCCGGGGCGGCGTCGGCGTCGGAGCGGGCCGCGGCGCGCGCCATGAGGACGGCGGTGATGGCGGCCAGTTCCTCGGGGCCGGCATGCCCCTTCTCGACGCGGAGCAGGGAGTTGTCGGCGGGGATGTTCATCGGGCTCGTGTCTCCGTCTTCTCGGTGGGCGGGCGGCGGCGTTCGCGGCGCGGGGGCCGCGTCCGGCGGGCGCGGGCTCACTGCGGCGGGTTGCCGTGCTTGCGGGACGGCAGGTCGGCGTGCTTCGTACGGAGCATCGCGAGGGCCGATACGAGGACCTCGCGGGTCTCGGCCGGGTCGATGACGTCGTCGACCAGACCGCGCTCCGCGGCGTAGTAGGGGTGCATCAGCTCGGCCTTGTACTCCTTGACCATGCGTACGCGCATGGCCTCGGGGTCCTCGGCCTCGGCGATCTGCCTGCGGAAGATGACGTTCGCGGCGCCTTCCGCGCCCATCACCGCGATCTCGTTGGTGGGCCAGGCGTAGGTGAGGTCGGCGCCGATGGACTGGGAGTCCATGACGATGTAAGCACCCCCGTACGCCTTGCGCAGGATGAGCGAGATCCGGGGGACGGTGGCGTTGCAGTACGCGTACAGCAGCTTCGCGCCGTGGCGGATGATGCCGCCGTGCTCCTGGTCGACGCCGGGCAGGAAGCCGGGTACGTCCAGGAGTGTGACGATCGGGATGTTGAAGGCGTCGCACATCTGGACGAAGCGCGCGGCTTTTTCGGAGGCCTCGATGTCCAGGACGCCGGCGAGGGACTGCGGCTGGTTGGCGACGATGCCGACGACGCGGCCGTCGAGCCGGGACAGCGCGCAGATGATGTTGGTGGCCCAGCGCTCGTGGATCTCCAGGAAGTCGCCGTCGTCGACGAGTTCCTCGATGACCTTGCGCATGTCGTAGGGGCGGTTGCCGTCCGCCGGGACCAGGTCCAGGAGTACGTCGGAGCGGCGGTCTGCCGGGTCCTGCGAGTCGGTGGTCGGCGGGTTCTCGCGGTTGTTGGAGGGGAGCATCGCCAGGAGGTAGCGGACCTCGGCGATGCAGGTCTCCTCGTCGTCGTACGCGAAGTGCGCGACGCCCGAGGTCTCGGCGTGCACGTCCGCGCCGCCGAGTCCGTTCTGGGTGATCTCCTCGCCGGTGACCGCCTTGACGACGTCGGGGCCGGTGATGAACATCTGCGACGTCTCACGGACCATGAACACGAAGTCGGTCAGGGCGGGGCTGTAGGCGGCGCCGCCGGCGCACGGGCCGAGCATCACCGAGATCTGCGGGATGACACCCGAGGCCCTGGTGTTGCGCTGGAAGATGCCGCCGTAACCGGCGAGAGCGGAGACGCCCTCCTGAATACGCGCGCCCGCGCCGTCGTTGAGCGAGACGAGCGGGGCACCGGCCGAGATGGCCATGTCCATGATCTTGTGGATCTTGGTGGCGTGGGCCTCGCCCAGCGCGCCGCCGAAGATCCGGAAGTCGTGCGCGTACACGAAGACCGTGCGGCCCTCGACGGTCCCCCAGCCGGTGATCACCCCGTCCGTGTACGGCTTCTTGGCCTCCAGGCCGAAGCCGGTGGCCCGGTGCCTGCGCAGCTGTTCGACCTCCCGGAACGAGCCCTCGTCGAGCAGCAGCGCGATGCGCTCGCGGGCGGTCAGCTTGCCCTTGGCGTGCTGCGCCTCGGTCGCGCGGTCGCTCGGTCCGCTCAGCGCCTGCCCCCGCAGCGAGTGCAGCTCGGCCACGCGCCCACGGGCGTCGACGGGCTCACTCGGCGTCTGGTCCACAACGGTCATGTACTGACCCTACGAACATCGGAGGCAAAAAGCCGCCGTCGACTCCACACAGTCTCCTGCCCGGATTCCTGGTGGGCCTGGACAGAACCGGGATGAACGCGGGCTGATTCGACAGCCGGGAGCCCCTCGCGCTTGTGAGGTTCCTCCAGATGTCAGCTGGAAGTCGAGCGGACGTCGATCGGACGCCGAGCGGACGTCGAGCCGTGGCCGACCGATGAGCGAGCCGGTGGCCGACCAGGGGTACACCGTCGCCACCGGGCGCCGGGGAGCGCCGACGGGGCCGGCGCCGATGGCCGCGGGTGAGCGACCGACGTCAGGTTGTGAAGACTCCCAAACTTTTGAGAGCGCTCTCAGTCGCAACTCTTGACGCGTCCCGGACACCTGGCGAGAGTGGGGCGCAGACGCGAGGCGCGCCCCCCACGTACCGCGCCCTACCGCGTTCCCCCCACATCTCAGGAGAACATCCGTGATATCGCGCAGAATGTTTCTGACCGGCACGGCCGCGGCGGCCACGGCGCTCACCTACCCCGCCTGGGGAAGCGCTCTCAGTCCCCGTGCTTCGGCCGCCGCCGAGACCTGTGAAATCGCCCTGGTCAACAAGTCGTTGCCCGGCTCGGTCAACGCGTACGTCACCGGCCACGAGCAGGGCACCGACCGCTGGGTGCTGCTCCGTGCCGACGGCACCGTGTACAAGCCAGAGTCGCCCGCAGAGGCCAACACCCCCCTGCCGGTCGACTGCGCCATTCCGCTGAACCCGGCGGGCGGCGCCGCGGTGACGCTGACGCTGCCTCAGATGTTCGGCGCGCGCGTCTACTTCGTACGCGACGACACCCTGGACTTCTTCCTGAACCCGGGGCCTTCGCTGGTCGAGCCGGCGTTCGCGAGCGAGGGTGACCCCAACTACGGCCGCACGTGGTCGTTCTGCGAGTTCACCTTCAACCCGCAGCAGCTGTACTCGAACATCAGCTACGTCGACCTGGTGACCGCGCTGCCCATCGGGATCACGCTGGAGGGCGACGCCAAGCACGAGGTCGCCCCGCTGCCCGAGGGCGCGCTCCAGAAGATCGCCGACGGTCTGACCGCGCAGGCCGCGGCGGACGGGCAGCCGTGGGACAAGCTGATCACGCGCGGCGCCGACGGCCAGGTCCTGCGGGTGATCGCGCCGCAGAACGCGATGGCGCCGTACTTCGACAAGCCCGACGAGATGCCCTTCAGGGACGTCTTCGACGGCTACATCGACCAGGTCTGGCAGAAGTACGCCGCCGAGGACCTCAAGATCGACCTCCAGGGCGGCCGCGGCGTGCTGGCCGGCCGGGTCAGCGGTGACACGCTCACCTTCGCCGGCGGCCACACCTTCTCCAAGCCGTCCTCGAAGGACATCTTCACCTGCAACCACGGCCCCTTCACCAACAACCCGGGCGACTCGGACGACAAGAAGGCGCTCCTCGCGCGACTGGCGGCCGGATTCAACCGCTCGACGCTGCTCACCCACCCCGACCAGCCGAACGGCGCCAACGCGGCGGACTACTACAAGGACCCGTCCACCAACCACTGGGCGCGGGTGCTGCACGCGAACACCCCGATCGGGTACGCGTTCCCGTACGACGACGTACGGCCGGACGGCGAGCCGGACGTCTCGGGCGCGGCGCACGACGGGAACCCGGTGCGCTTCACCGTGTCCGTCGGCTCCTGAGACCGGGGCCGCAGCGGCCCGACGGTGCCCCGTCACCTCCCTCCTCCCGAGGGGGTGACGGGGCACCGTCATGTGCGCTCGAAGGCGGGTCCGGGGGCGCGCCACTCCGGACGGAGTCAGTCGATCGACGGAAGATGTTGAAATTTGAACGAGATAGGGCTACAGTGAATGTACTTGAAGGCTAAACAAACGCGTACAGGGAGAAACCATGTCACTCTTCAACCGCAAGTCCGAGTCCGGCTCCGCCACCGTCACCGAGGTGAACCCCGAGCTGGCCGCGCTGACCGGTGAATACACCATCGACCCGACGCACAGCAGCATCAGCTTCCAGGTGCGCCACGCCATGGTCACCAACGTTCGCGGCACCTTCGGCAAGCACGAGGGGACGCTGAGCCTGGACGGCTCGAAGCCGGAGAACTCCTCCGCGTCGATCGACGTGGAGATCGAGAGCATCGACACCGGCGCGCCGGACCGTGACGGTCACCTGCGCAGCGCCGACTTCTTCGACGCCGAGACCTTCCCCAAGATGACGTTCCGCTCGACGAGCGCCGAGCAGGTGGGCGGCGACGAGTACCGCATCACCGGCGACCTCACCATCAAGGATGTCACCAAGCCGCTCACCATCGACCTCGAGTTCAACGGCAAGGCCACGGACCCCTACGGCAACGAGCGCGTCGGTTTCGAGGGCGGCACCACGATCTCGCGCTCCGACTGGGGCCTGACCTGGAACGCGGCGCTGGAGACCGGCGGCGTGGTGGTCAGTGACAAGGTGAAGCTGGTCTTCGACATCTCGGCGATCAAGACCCAGCCCCAGGCCGCCTGACCCGGCCGCACCGAAGGACAGGTAGTCCGGGCCGGCGGCCCGGAGTACGAGGAGCGCGGGCGGCGGAACGGTACGGGGCGGGCGTCAGAAGCCGCCTCCGTCGAATCCGCCGCCGCCTCCGAAGTCCCCTCCCCCGCCGAAGCCGCCGCCGTCGAAGCCGCCACCGCCGCCCCAGTCACCGCCGGACCCGCCGTCGTTGCCGGTGTAGTCACCGCCGCCGAAGTCCGCGGCGTAGGTGGGGGTGGCCAGAGCCGTGCCGAGCAGGGTCCCGACCAGCAGGCCGGGGAGGATGCCGCCGCCGAAGTAACCGCCGGCCCAGGGGCCGTACGCCGGACCGGCGTCGTAGTACGGGCGCGGACCGTGTTCGGTCTGCACCATCCGCGTCATCGGGTCGTCGCCGTCCTCCAGGCGCGCCGCGTCGGCAGCGCAGACGGGGATCGGGCGCACGGCGCCGCCGGGTGGCGGTGACCAGTCCACGTCCTTGACCGAGGGACCGTGCCGGGGATCGAAGAAGCACGGCGAACGGCGCTCCGGGAGCGGCGCGCCCTCCCGCCGCGCGGCCAGCGCCGCGAGCGAGAACCGGCCGTCCTCCAGCGCCTCCGTCACCGCGCGTACGTCCTCGGGGCGCCCTGCGGCGGCCATGAGCGACTTCGCCTTCTCGTACGCGTCCAGCGCGTGCTCGTAGTCGGCGCGCATCGCGTCGTCGGCGCCCTTCTCGCCCGGGTGGAAGTCGAGACGGTCGAGCTCCTCGCCGAAGGCGGTGATGTCCTCGTCCACGACGACCCTGAGCTTGTCGAGGGCCTGCCTGTCGCGCTCCTCCTTGCGGAGGCGGTTGCGGCGCAGCACCGCGTACACACCGGCGCCGCCCAGCACGACGATGCCACCGAGCGTGATCAGCCCGGTCGTCGCGTCTCCACCGCCGGTGCCGTCCCCGGAGGACGTGTCCCAGCCCGCCGGAGCCTGGCCGCGCGATTCGGCGAGGGCCTGGTCCACGAAGTTGTTGAGTTCCGTCGACGCGGCGACGGGGCCCGTGCCCTTCGCCCCGTCGGTGATCGAACGGACGGCGTCCGGCGGCAGCACGCGGGCGTCGGCGGCGGCGTCGAACCTGTCGCCGAGGCGTACGGCGTACACGCCCGACACCCCGGTCGCGTCCCGGAGCCTGTTCAGCAGTGTGTTGTCCGGGTTGAATTCGGCGGCCTGTGGCAGGACGGCGACGAAGACCGGCTTGTCCGCGTCCTTGATCTTCTTCGTCAGCGCGTCGGCGTCCGACCGGGAGAGCTGGTCGGAGGCGCGCGGGTCGACATAGACCGGGCCCTTCTTGAAGGCCTCGGCCACGGCATCGGGGCCGGTGGCTGCTGCCTGCGCGCCCGGCGCCGCGACAACGGCGGCGCCCGAGAAGGCGAGCAGCAACCCGGACAGAGTGGTGAACAGCCTCGTCCTCATATCACCGACGGTACCGGAGGGCGGCACGATCCGGAGTGGGCCGAATATGACGGAACGAGGACGGAACGGGGCGGCGCCGGGGCAGGGCGGGGGCTGCGCCGTGGCGCGGCCGGGGTGGCCCCGGTCCCGCCCTCCCGGTCCCGGAACGAGCGGCGCACCCGGGCGGGGAGGCCCGGGTGCGTCACTCATGGGGGTCCGGACGGCGCGGCGTCCCGCGCCGTCACATCCGGTCGTCTACTTCTGCTCCACCCGCACCCAGTCGATCTCCGCCTTCACCCCGCCCTGCGCGACCCTGTCGACGCTCGACTGGGGCAGACCCCAGTACGGCGTGGTGACCTGGTTGTGCCCGGCCGGGTAGGCGCCGCCGAGCGCCAGGTTGAGGATCACGTACTGGTTGTGGTCGAAGACCCACTGCCCGCGCGTCGACTCCAGCTTCTGCCGGGAGGTGGTCTGTACGACCTGGCCGTCGACGGTGAAGACCATGCCCTCGGGCGTCCACTCGACGGCGTAGGTGTGCCACTGGTCGACCCGGCCACCGTTCGGGAAGGTCTGCGACTTGCCGACGTTGCCGGCGGCCGAGTAGCCGGGGCCGTGCAGCGCGGTGCTCGTCCAGTCCGCGTAGCCCACGTTCTCCATGATGTCCGTCTCGCCCGAGCCCGGCCAGGACACCGACGGGTCGTCGACGTCGCTGCCCAGCAGCCAGAACGCCGGCCAGAAGCCGTCGCCGACGGGGAGCTTCATACGGGCGCTGACCTTGCCGTACGTGAAGTCGAACTTGGTGTTGGTGTCGACGCGGCCTGAGGTGAAGTCGTACGTGCCGCCGCCCGGCACCGTGGTGCAGCCCTTGCAGTACTTCGACTCCAGGACGAGCGCGCCGTTCTGCGTCTTGATGTTGTCCGGCGAGTCCACGTACGCCTGCGACTCGCCGTTGACGGAGCCCATCTCCTGGCCGGTGCGGACCACGCGCCACTTGTTGCGGTCGAGGCCGGATCCGGTGAAGTCGTCGAAGAAGGTCTGCCGGTAGGCGCCGCCCGGGTTCTGCGGCAGTGCGGGGTACGCCGCCGCCGCGCTGCCGCCGGTGCCCCAGACCTGGAACTCGTACAGCGAGTAGCCGAACTGCGCCGTGGACGGCGCCGGGTTGTAGAAGGAGCGGCGCTCCTTGCCCAGCATCCGCACATAGCGGCCGGTCGCCGGGGTCGGCAGATTGATCGTGTCGTGCCTGCCGACGGCGTCGCCCGGTGACTTGATGTTCGCCCGGCGCTCGGCGATCTGTGCGGCCGAAGGCTGGTACACGGTGCGCCAGTTGCGGTTGTCGTCGGAGACCTGGAGGTCGAAGTTGACCGCGTAGGCCGCCTCCCAGTACAGGTCGACGGACTGGATCGTGGACTGCGCGCCGAGGTCCACCCCGACCCAGCGGTTCTGGTTCCAGTCGCTCGACCAGCGGGACTGGTCGGCCTTGAGGTCGGCCGGCCAGCCGCCGTCGGTGACGAAGGCCGGTGAGTTGCCCGCGTGCTGGTAGAGGTTGCCGTACGCGGGGTGGTTCAGCGCCAGGTTGCTGCGCGTGGTGGAGGCGGGGGCGGGTTCGCCGCCGAAGACCTGGAAGGAGAAGAGGGAGTAGCCCCAGGCGGTGGCGCGCTCGACGCCGCGCATCCGGACGTAGCGCCCGGTGGCCTCCTGCGGGTACGTGTGCGCGGTGACGGTGCCGCCGGTGCCCTCGTTCTCGGTGTAGAAGTCCGTCCAGTCGGTGCCGTTCCTGGAGATCTCCAGGACGTACTGCTTGCCGTGGGCGGCTTCCCATTCGAGCTTGACCTGGCTGACGCGGATGACGCTGCCGAGGTCGACCTGGATCCAGGCGTTGTCGGCGAAGTTGCTCGCCCACCGCGTGGTGGGGTTGTTGTCGAAGGCGGCAGCGGCGGGGGTGCCGGCGTTCTCGGTGCCGGAGGTGGTGACGGCCGCCGGTCTGGCCGCGACGGCTTCCGCCGCGCGGTCGGTGTTCCAGGCCGCGGCGGCCTGGACGGCGCGCGGCTGCGGCGGCGCGCTGAAGGCGAGCGGCGCCGACAGCGCGAGCAGGGCGAGGGTCGTGGTCGCGAGTAAGGACGTACGTGGGGGCATCGACTACTCCGTGGAAAGCGGGTGAATGGAGCGATGTCCGTACGGGGGTGTTACCGCGATCGATGCGTGCGGGCGGACGGGTCCCGCCCCCGCCCCGTGGGGTTGCCGTCGCCGGGGCGGGAGCGGGAGCCGGGGTCCGGTCGGGACCTATCGCGCTTCGCGGGTGAGTCCGATCGTGTCGCGGTACCACTTGGCGCTGTCCTTGAGGGTCCTGACCTGGGTGTCGTAGTCGACGCGGACAATGCCGAAGCGCTTGTCGTAGCCGTACGCCCACTCGAAGTTGTCCATCAGCGACCAGGCGAAATAGCCGCGTACGTCGGCGCCCTGTGCGCGCGCCTCGGCGACGGCAGCGAGATGGTCCGCGAGGTACGCGGTCCGGTCCGCGTCCGGGACGGAGCCGTCGGCGGCGACGGTGTCGTCGAAGGCCGCTCCGTTCTCGGTGATGACGGTGGGGATGGCGTAGTCCTCCTGGACGCCCAGGAGGAGGTCGGTGAGTTCGGTCGGCGTGATCTCCCAGTCCATGGCGGTACGGGGCAGGTCACGGGGCACGCCGCGGGTGACGGGCAGCCCGTTGTCGTCCACCGGGGAGCCGCTCTCGGTGACGCCGGAGAACAGGGCGCCCCGGTAGAAGTTGACGCCGAGGACGTCCAGCGGATCGGCGATGATCTCCAGGTCGCCGTCCTGGACGGGAAGTTCGGCGCCGCGCAGCGCCAGGTCGGCGACGACGTCCTCGGGGTAGCGGCCGTGGACGAGCGGGTCGAGGTAGAGGCGCCGGCCCTGGCCGTCGGCGCGGCGGCACGCCTCGCGGTCGGCCTCGCTGTCGGTCTCGGGCGTGGCCGTACCGAGGTTGAGGGTGATGCCGAGTTCGAGCGGGTTGTCGCCGGCGGCGTCGCGGATGCGCCGCGAGGCGAGTCCGTGGCCGAGCAGGAGGTGGTGCACGGCGCGGATGGAGTCGCCGAAGTCCTTGCGGCCGGGGGCGTGGACGCCCGCGTCGTAGCCGAGGACCGCCGAGCACCAGGGCTCGTTGAGCGTGGTCCAGTGCTTGACGCTGTCGCCGAGCGCGTCGTAGGCGAGCGCCGCGTAGTCGGCGAAGCGGTAGGCGGTGTCACGGGCCGGCCAGCCGCCCGCGTCCTCCAACTCCTGCGGCAGGTCCCAGTGGTAGAGCGTGATCCAGGGGGTGATGTTCCTGCCGTGCAGCTCGTCGACGAGGCGCTTGTAGAAGTCCAGGCCCTTCGCGTTGGCCGGCCCGCGCCCGCCGGGCTGGATGCGTGGCCAGGCGAGCGAGAAGCGGTACGTGTCGACGCCGAGGCCCGCGATCAGCTCCACGTCCTGCGGCATCCGGTGGTAGTGGTCGCACGCCACGTCACCGTGCTCACCGCCTTCCACCGCACCCGGTACCCGGCAGAAGGTGTCCCAGATCGAGGGGGTCCTGCCGTCCTCGGCAGCCGCTCCCTCGATCTGGTAGGCGGAGGTGGCGACGCCCCAACGGAAGTCGGCGGGCAGGCCCTTGATCGCCGCGGCGGGGCGGGCGAGGTCCTGGACGGGGGTGGCGTTCATGGGTCTCCTGGTTCATCGATGAGCGCACGGCGCGGGCGGGGCGCGTGGAGCGCGAGGCGTGGCCGGGGGTGGTCGGTAAGCGGATCAGCCGGAGCGGGCCGCCGATGTGTCGTCGGCCGGTTCCGGGGCACCGGCGTCGGGCTCGGGCCCGGAGGCCTTCGCGAACGCCGGGGACCGCGCGGCGGAGGCGGCGGGCGGGGACTGGTGGAGCCAGCAGGCCACGGTGCGTTCGGGCGCGCCGTCCGGGGCGGTGTCCGGCGCGGACAGCGCCGGTACGTGCTCGGAGCAGGGGTCGAACGCCTTGCCGCAGCGTGGATGGAAGGCGCAGCCCGTCGGCATCGCCGTCAGGTGCGGCGGCGAGCCGGGGATGCCGGTCAGTTCCCTGCGGGGGCCGTGCAGGGCGGGGAAGGAGTGGAGCAGCCCGTCGCTGTAGGGGTGGCGTGGGTCGCGGTAGATCTCGGCGGCGCCCGCCTCCTCGACGATGCGGCCGCCGTACATGATCGCGATCCGGTCCGAGAACTCGATCAGCAGCGAGATGTCGTGGGTGATGAAGACGACCGAGAAGCCCAGCTCCTCACGGAGCGCGACGAGCTTGCGCAGGATCTGACGCTGCATCACTACGTCGAGCGCGGTGGTCGGTTCGTCCATGATGACGATCTCGGGCTCCAGGGCGAGCGCCATCGCGATCATCACGCGCTGGCGCATGCCGCCCGAGAGCTGGTGCGGGAACGCGCCGAGCCGGTCGCGGGAGATGCCGACCAGGGTCAGCAACTCCTCGGCGCGCGCGGTGCGCTCGGCCGACCTCATGGCCGGACGGTGCGCCTTGAGGACGTCGGTGAGCTGACTGTGCACCGTGTGCACGGGGTTGAGGGAGTTCATCGCGCCCTGGAAGACGATCGACAGCTCCTGCCAGCGGAAGGCGCGCAACTGCTGCGGCGTGAGCGCCAGCAGGTCCACCGGGGCGGCGTCGTCCCCCGGCGGTTGGTAGTGGACGTCGCCGCCGGTGATCACGCCGGGCGGGGAGAGCAGCCGGGTCACGGCGTAGGCGAGCGTGGACTTGCCGGAGCCCGACTCGCCGGCGAGGCCGAGGACCTCGCCGCGGTGCAGGGTCAGGTCGATGTCGCGCAGCGCGTGGACCGCGCCGGGGCCGGTGCCGTAATCGACATTGAGGCCGCTGATGGTGAGGACGGGGCGACCGGTCGTCATGCGCGGGGCTCCTTGTCGGGCGTGCGGTCTGGCGTCCGTGCGGGGGTGTGTTCGGGCGGGGCGGCCTCGGCGGGGCCGCTGCCGTTGGCGCCGCTCTTCGCGAGGCCGGTGCCCCGCGACCCGTTCGCCCCGTTCGCCCCGTCGGCTCCGTCGGCCGACCCGTTCGTACGGTCCGTGCGCGCCACAGGCGTGAAGCCGACCCGCATCCGGATCTTCCGCGAGGCGCCGGTCTCGGTGCGCAGCCGCGGGTTCACGAACTCGTCGATACCGAAGTTGATCAGCGCGAGCGCGGTGCCGAGGAGTGCGATGCAGAGCCCGGCGGGGACGAACCACCACCACGCGCCCTGCGCGAGCGCCTGGTTGGACTGCGCCCAGAACAGGACGGTGCCCCAGTTCCAGTTGGAGATGTCGGCGACGCCGATGAAGGCGAGGGTGATCTCCAGCAGGACGGCGAAGATGACGGTGCCGACGAAGCCGGACGCGATCACGGCGGTGAGGTTCGGCATGATCTCGAAGCCGATGATCCGCCACGTGGGTTCGCCGGTCGCCCGCGCCGCCTCGACGTAGTCGCGCTTGCGCAGTGAGAGCGTCTGGGCGCGCAGCACTCGCGCTCCCCAGGCCCACGACGTGAAGGCGATCACGGCGGCGATCAGCAGGTCGCCCGCGTCGGAGACGAAGCTGGCGATGATGATGATCAGCGGCAACGCCGGGATGACGAGGAAGATGTTGGACAGGGCCGAGAGGATCTCGTCCATGACGCCGCCGAGGAAGCCGGAGGTGACGCCGATCAGCACGGACAGGACCGTGGCGAAGAATCCGGCGATGAAGCCCACCAGGAGCACGCCCCGGGTGCCGACGAGGATCTGCGACAGCACGTCCTGACCGGTCTGTGTGGTGCCGAACCAGTGGTCGCCCGACGGGGGCTGGAGCAGCTGGTCGCTCATCATGTCGGGGTCGTACGGGGCGATCCAGGGGCCGATGACCGCGAGCAGGGTGAAGAACCCCAGGATCGAGATCCCGGTGAGGGTCTTGCCTCCGCGCAGGAAGCGCAGCCTGGCTCGCTTGGAGGGCGTCGGCGCCGGAGCCGCGTCGAGTACGGCGACCTCTGTTGCGGGAATGGACATGGCTCAGGCCTCCTTCCGGGTGCGCGGGTCGAGGAAGAGATAGACCAGGTCCGCGAGCAGGTTCGCCGCGAGCACGGACAGCGTGATGATCAGGAAGACGCCCTGCATCAGCGGATAGTCCTTGGCGCCGACGGCCTGGAAGAGCTGATAGCCGATGCCCGGATAGGAGAAGACCATCTCCACCAGCAGCGTGCCGCCGACGATGAAGCCCAGCGAGAGGGCGAAGCCGGAGATGTTGGGGAGGATCGCGTTGCGCGCGGCGTACGAGAACATCACGCGGCGCTCGGAGAGTCCCTTGGCCTGCGCGACCATCACGTAGTCCTCGGACGAGACGGTCACCATCATGTTGCGCATGCCGAGGATCCAGCCGGCGATGGCGCTGAGGACGATCGTGACGCCGGGCAGGAAGCCGTGGTAGAGCGCGCTGGAGATGAACGGCACGTCGAACGCGGGCACCAGCGAGCTGTCGTAACCGCCGGCGGCCGGGAAGATCGGCCACTTCACGGCGAACAGGGCGATGGCGATGAGCCCGAGCCAGAAGTACGGGATCGAGGAGATGAACGTCGTGACGGGCAGCAGGCTGTCCATCCAGGAACCGCGCCGCCAGCCGCTGTAGACCCCGATGCCGGTGCCGAGCAGAAAGCTGATCAGGGTGGTGAGGCCGACCAGTACCAGCGTCCAGGGCAGCGACTGCGAGATGACCTCGCTGACGGGCGTCGGGAAGAAGGTGAAGGAGAGCCCGAGGTCGCCCTGGAAGAGCTGGCCCCAGTAGTCGGTGTACTGCTGCCAGAGCGAGCGTTCCTTGTCGAGGCCGAAGAGGGCCTTGAGCGAGGCGATCGCGCTGGTGTCGAGCTGGCCCTGGAACCGGGCGATCAGGGCCTGGACCGGATCGCCGGGCATCAGCCGCGGGATCAGGAAGTTGATGGTGATCGCCGCCCACGCCGTGATGACGTAGAAGAGGATCCGCTGGAGGACGAACTTCACTTCGCCGCCACCTCCGTCGTGCTCGCGGTGGGGCCGGAGCCCGTGGTGCCGGCGGCGCCGTCGCCGTCCGCGGGGGCGCCGGGGACGGCGGTGGTGACGGGGCGGTCCTCGTACAGCCAGCACGCCGCCCACTGGCCGCCGTCGAGCTCGAAGCGCGGCGGCAGTTCGGTGCGGCAGCGCTCCATCGCCTTGGGGCAACGGGGGTGGAAGCGGCAGCCCCCCGGCGGGGAGATGAGTGAAGGGGGCTCGCCGCTTCCGGTCTCCTCCTGGTCCTCCTCGTCCGCGATCCGGTCGGGGTCGGGGGCCGAGGCGATCAGCAACTGGGTATAGGGGTGGGCGGGTTGCTGGGTGACGGTCTCGCTGTCGCCGCCCTCCACGATCCGGCCGGCGTACATCACCAGGGTCGTGTCCGCGAAGTACCTCGCGGACGCGATGTCGTGCGTGATGTAGAGGATCGCCAGGTGCAGACGCTCCTTGAGGTCACGCAGCAGGTTGAGTACGCCGAGCCGGATCGAGACGTCGAGCATCGAGACGGGCTCGTCCGCGAGGAGCACCTTCGGGTCGGCACCCAGCGCCCGCGCGATGGCGACGCGCTGGCGCTGGCCGCCGGACAGCTCGTGCGGGAATTTGTCCAAGTACTGAAGAGGTGGCAGCAGTTGGACGCGTTCCAGCAGTTCGCACGCCTGCGCCTCGGTGGCCTGCTTGCCGTGGATCTTCAGCGAGCGGGTGAGGTGGTAGCGCACGGTGTGCACGGGATTGAGCGAGGCGAACGGGTCCTGGAAGATCAGCTGGACCTGTTTCACGTACGCCCGGAAGGACCGGCCGCGACCAGCCTTGACCGGGGTGCCGCCGAGCCGTATCTCGCCCTCGGTGAGCGGATACAGCTGTGACAGCAGCCGGGCCACCGTCGACTTGCCCGACCCCGACTCCCCGACCAGCGCCGTGACGCTGCCGCGCCGCAGGCGCAGCGACACGTCGTCGACGGCGTGGACGGTACGGCGTCGGCGGCCGAAGAGGTCGCCGACGGTCCGTCTGACGGGGAAGTGCTTGGTGACGCCGAGCGCTTCGAGCACGATGTCGTTGTCGCCGGCCCGGGTGGATCCGCTCTCGGCGGGGTCTCGGTCGTGGTTGGTCATCGGCCGGCCTCGTTACTTCGCGGGCTTGAGGTGCAGTACGACGTCCAGCGCGTTGGGCTGGGTCGGCTGCGGCGGGGCGTACGGGTCGGCCTCGGTCGGCCACCCCACCCAGTTCTTCGTGGAGTACTCCGCCCCGATGGGCGCCGCGGCCGTCGGGATCATCGGGACCTCGTCCACCATGATCTTCTGGATGGTGTTGAGGGCCGTCGTACGCGCGGAGTCCTCCGTCGCGTTGGCGTACTCCTTCAGCGCCTTGGTCGCCTCGGGGCTGTCGAACCGGCCGAAGTTGCCGAGCGGCGCGTTCTTGCCGATGGGCTGGAGCAGCGCGCCGTCCATGATGTTCTGGTACATGTCGTACGGCGTGGCACCGGAGTTGGTCCAGTGCAGCGTGGCGTCGAAGTTGCCGTTGCCGACGTCGGCGGTCCACGCCTCGGCGGTCTGCGTCTTGACCTTCGCCTCGATGCCCAGGGGCTTGATGTTGTCCTTGATGATGGACAGACCCGTGATGTAGTCGTTCCAGCCGGCGGGGTCGGTGAAGGTCAGCTTCACGGCCTTGCCGTCCGGGTCCTTCAGGACACTGCCGTCGAGCTTGTAACCGGCCTCGCCCAGCACCTTCTTGGCGCCGGCGACGTCGGGCTTGATCGTGACGCCCTTGTACTCGGGGGCGAGGAAGGACTCACCGGCGGGCAGCGGGATGCCGGTCGGGTTGGTGATCTCCGGGTAGAGCGTGGCCTGCGCCTGGATGTGGATCGCCTTGCGGTCGATCACCATGGCCATCGCCTTGCGGAGCGCCGGGTCACCGAGCGGGCCCTTGGTGGTGTTGAACCACAGGCCGTGGATGCCGAGTCCGGAGGGGAACCAGAGCTTGTTGTTCTTGGGGTCCTTGGCGACGTACAGCTGCTTGTAGTTCGGCATGAACACGAACGACCACTCGGCCTTGCCGTTGGCCAGTGCGGTGGTCTGCGCGCTGTTGTCGTTGTACGAGGTGAAGCGGAGCTCCTTCACCTGCGTCTTGCCCTTCCAGTAGGAGGACGTGGTGTCGAGCGTGGTGGTCTGCGGCGTGAACGTCTTGAGCTTGTACGGTCCCGAGCCGAGCGGCTCGCGGTTGGGCCAGGTCGCCGGGTCCTTGACCTTCTCCCAGATGTGCTTCGGCACGACGAACGTCGTGGTGATCTTGTTCTGGTTGACGAACTGCGAGTCCTTGAAGGTGAGGACGACCTTGCCGCCCTCGACGGTTATGCCGTCGTAGGGCACACCGTTGCCGTTGAGCGCCGGGAACTTCTTGATCAGCCCGAAGGTGAACGCCACGTCCTCGGCGGTCAGCTTCTTGCCGTCCGACCACTTGGCCCGCTCGTCGATGGTGAAGGTGACCTTGGTGAAGTTCTCCTCCCACTTCCACTCGCTCGCCAGCCAGGGCTTGCCCTTCTCGCTGGGACGCACCAGGTTCGTCATCACCAGGGGCTCGTAGATCATGTAGCGGTAGCCGAGCGACGCGCCGGCGGAAGTGCCGAGGAACGGGTTGCTGTTGTTGGTCTGCGGGCCGTTCGGCATACCGACGGTGAGGACGCCGGAGGCGCCGCCTGATGACCGGTTGGCATCCGAGTTGGCCGAGGAACATCCGGCGGCGAGCGCGGCCACGACGGTGGCGGCGGCCAGCGCCCGGAGCTTGCGGTGTGCGGACATGGCGACTCCAGAAAGGGAATGCGGCTCTGTGGGACGGCGGGCCGTGGGGCTGTGGGCCTGGGACCGGGTTCTGGTGCGGGTACCAGGTGCCGTGTGCGGGTGTGCGGGTGCGCTGAATTACGGGTGTGCCTGGATGGGACTGTGCGACGTTGCGGCTGTGCGGCGTGGCGCGTGTGCACGGTGGGAGCTGTGCACCGTTACGGCGTTGCGGCTGTGCGTTACGCGGGTACCGAGCCGACGGGATGGGCGGTCGGCGAACTCCCGACGGAAGCACCGGAGTTGCTCCCGGACCTCACCCCCGCCAGCGGCGCCGACTGCCGTACGACCAGCTCGGTGGGGAGAACGACCGGTTCGTCCGGCGCGGTCGTCCCTCCCAGGTGCCCGAGCAGCATCCGCGCCGCCGTCTCCCCCATCCGCCGGGTGGGCTGGCGGACAGTGGTCAGGGGCGGTTCGGTGTGCCGGGCCATCGGAATGTCGTCGAACCCGACCACGGCGATGTCGTCCGGCACCGACCGTCCCGCCGCGCGCAACGCTCTCAGCGCCCCCGCGGCGCTGATGTCGTTGTGCGCGAAGACGGAGTCGAACGGGGTGCCGGCGGCGAGGAGTTGTTCGACGGCGAGGCGCCCGGACAGCTCCGTGAAGTCCCCCACGGCGACCAGGTCGGTCGGGAGGATCTCGCGGAAGCCGCCGAGCCGGTCACGTACGCAGCCGAACCGCTCCGGCCCCGTGATGACCAGGGGTCTGCTGCGCCCGTCGGCCAGCAGATGGCGGGCGGCGGACGCACCTCCTTCGTGATTGGTGGTCACGACGGAGGGGAATTCGTCGGGGTGGCTGCCGCGGTCGTCGATGAGCACGACCGGCAGCCCCTTGTGACTCAGGGCGATGATCTTGTCGAGCGTGTTCTCGGGTTCGACGACGAGCAGTCCGTCGAAGGCCCGCGCGGAGACCTGGGTCGTGAAGCGCTCGACGGAGTCCGCGCCGCGGTTGAAGGTGAAGAGCAGCAGGCCGTAGCCCGCGGCCTCCACCGTGTCCACGACGCCCTGAAGGACCTCGCCCATCCACGCCCAGGTCAGCGAGGGCACCAGCATCCCGACCGTACGGCTGTTGCCGCGGGCCAGTCCGACGGCGCCCGAGCTGGGCACGTATCCAAGAGATGCGATCACGTCACGGACCCGCGCGGCCGTTTTGCTGTCGACCTCGCCCTTGGTGTTGATGACCCGGGACACGGTCGTCTTGCTGACACCGGCCGCGCGGGCCACATCCGCAATGGTGACGCGCATCGGAGGGCCTCGAATCGTTGGGTGGAACCGGTTCCGGTACCGGTACCGGAACCGGTTCCAATTTGAGCGGTGAGTTAACCGGTCCAGACCAACGTCGTCAAGACTTCACACCGAAATTACTCGGGAGGTGACTCCTGGGGATCCAGAGGGGGTTATGCGTTCAGGTTCTGAATGTTCAATCCCTTGACTGGAGTTCACATCGGAGTTCACTCTCGCCTCACGATCCATGGAATACCCCCCACCCCTCTGCCAAAGAAGGGCAGCGCCCCATGATCAGACCGAGTGGCACGAGCAGACGGAGCGGCCGGAGCGGACCGGGAGGCCCACGGCGGCGGCTGACGAGGATGCTTCTCGCCGGTGTGCTCACGACGGCCGGACTCACCGGCGTCTCCGCGGGTACGGCGCAGGCGGCCGGCGAGCAGGTGAACATCTGGCTGACGACCACCAGCGACAGCGGCGGCCGCACCGTGACGCGCGGCCTCCAGCCGCAGACGCCGGTCACCTTCCAGCCGGGCAACGGCGGCAGCGGTACGAACCTCACCGTCAACGAGAACACCAAGTACCAGACCTTCACCGGCGGCGGCGCCTCGTTCACGGACACGGCCGCCTGGCTGATGAAGGGCAGCGGGGCGCTCTCCCAGGCCACGCGCGACGACACGATGCGCAAGTTGTTCTCGCCGACCGACGGCATCGGGCTCTCGTTCATCCGCAATCCGCTGGGCGGCTCCGACCTCGCGCGGTTCGGTTACACGTTCGACGACATGCCGGCCGGCCAGACCGACCCCGATCTGTCGGAATTCTCGATCGCACATGATCTCCAGGACGTGCTGCCGCTGACGAAGCAGGCGAAGCAGCTCAACCCGGCGCTGACGACGATGGCGTCGCCCTGGACCGCCCCGGCGTGGATGAAGGACAACGGCCAGCTGAACGGCGGCTGGCTGAAGGCGGAGAACTACGGCGTCTACGCCGACTACTTCGTCAAGTACCTCCAGGCGTACCGCGATCAGGGCGTTCCGATCGACTACGTCTCGGCGCAGAACGAGCCGACCTGCTGCTCGTCGTACCCGTCCATGAGCTGGAACGCCTCGGGTCTCGCGTACTTCACCAAGGCCGAACTGCTGCCCGGTCTCCAGGCCGCCGGCCTGCCGACCAAGGTCATGGCGCACGACTGGAACTGGGACACGTACGACGCCTACGCGGCGGAGACGGTGAACGACGCGGCGATCCGCAACCACCCCAACTTCGGCGGCATCGCCTGGCACGGCTACGGCGGCGACGTCAACAAGCAGACGCAGGTGCACAACCAGTACCCGCAGCTGGACGCCTTCCAGACCGAGCACTCGGGCGGCACCTGGATCGGCAATCAGCAGACCGAGGACATGTCCGACATCATCAACTACACCCGTAACTGGGCGAAGTCGGTGACCAAGTGGTCCCTGGCCGTGGACCAGAACCGAGGTCCGCACAACGGCGGCTGCGGCACCTGCGACGGGCTGATCACCGTCAACAACGGCGGTGCCCAGCACGGCCAGGTGAAGTACAACATCGAGTACTACACGATGGGGCACCTCACCAAGTTCGTGACGCCGGGCGCGCACCGTATCGAGTCCACCGCCAGCACCACCGTGCCCAACGTGGCCTGGCAGAACCCGAACGGCTCCAAGGCGCTGATCGCGTACAACGCGGCGTCGCAGGCCCGCGAGATCCGGGTCAACTGGGGCGGCCAGAACTTCGCTTACTCGCTGCCCGGCAAGACGTCGGCCACCTTCACCTGGGCGGGCGGCCAGTCCGGCGACGGCGGTGGCACCTCCGGCACCCTGAACGGTCTCGGCGGCAAGTGCCTCGACGTCGCGGGCGGGAGCGCCGCCAACGGTACGGCGGTCCAGCTCTGGGACTGCAACGGCTCACAGGCGCAGCGCTGGACGGTCGGCGGCGACGGGACGGTGCGCTCGCTCGGCAAGTGCCTGGACGTCGCGTCCGGGTCGACCGCGAACGGAGCGAAGGTGCAGCTGTACGACTGCAACGGTTCCGGGGCGCAGCAGTGGAGATACGAGTCCGGCAGCGGTGATCTGGTGAACGCTCCGGCCGACAAGTGCCTCGACATCACCGGCAATTCGTCGGCGAACGGGGCGAAGGCGCAGCTGTGGAGCTGCACCGGGGCGGCCAACCAGAAGTGGCGGCTCCAGGCGTAGCCGGGGCCCGCGGGCTCTCTCGCGGGCGCTGCCTCCTACGGAGGGGGTGTCGGTGGCCGGGCGGTCGCCGACACCCCGTACGTCCTAGGTACGAAGGTCGCCTACTCGGCCGGTTCGACTCCCGCCCGCAGCAGCCCGTAGGTGTACGCGTCCTCCAGGGCCTGCCACGACGCCGCGATCACGTTCTCCCCGACGCCCACCGTCGACCACTCCGCCGTGCCGTCGCCCGTGGTGATCAGCACGCGCGTCGTGGACTCGGTGCCGTGCTTGCCCTCCAGGATGCGGACCTTGTAGTCCACCAGCTCCAGCTTGGCCAGCTGGGGGTAGATGCGCTCCAGGCCGACGCGCATGGCCCGGTCCAGCGCGTTGACGGGGCCGTTGCCCTCGGCAGTGGCGACGATGCGCTCGCCCTTGGCCCACATCTTCACTGTCGCCTCGTTGGCGTGCGAGCCGTCCGGGCGGTCCTCGACGATCGCGCGCCACGACTCCGTACGGAAGTAGCGCCGCGCCCTGCCCTCGGCCTCCTCGCGCAGCAGCAGCTCGAAGGAGGCGTCGGCCGCCTCGTACGTGTAGCCCTTGAGCTCGCGCTCCTTGACCCGGCCGACGACGCGGCCGACCAGATCGCGGTCGTCACCGAGATCGATGCCCAGTTCCTTGCCCTTGAGCTCGATCGAGGCGCGTCCCGCCATGTCGGAGACGAGCATCCGCATGGTGTTGCCGACCTGTGTGGGGTCGATGTGCTGGTAGAGGTCGGGGTCGACCTTGATCGCGGAGGCGTGCAGCCCGGCCTTGTGCGCGAAGGCGGAGACTCCCACGTACGGCTGGTGGGTGGAGGGCGTCAGATTGACGACCTCGGCGATGGCGTGCGAGATCCGGGTCATCTCGGCCAGCGCGCCCGGCGGCAGGACCTGCTTGCCGTACTTCAGCTCCAGCGCGGCGACGACGGGGAAGAGGTTCGCGTTGCCGACGCGCTCGCCGTATCCGTTCGCGGTGCACTGCACGTGCGTGGCGCCCGCGTCGACGGCGGCGAGGGTGTTGGCCACGGCGCAGCCGGTGTCGTCCTGGGCGTGGATGCCGAGCCGGGCGCCGGTGTCGGCGAGCACGGTGGCGACCACGGCCTGGATCTGGGCGGGGAGCATGCCGCCGTTGGTGTCACAGAGGATGACGACGTCCGCGCCGGCCTCGGCGGCGGTCCTGACGACGGCCTTGGCGTACTCGGCGTTGGCGCGGTATCCGTCGAAGAAGTGCTCGCAGTCGACGAAGACGCGTCTGCCCTGTTCACACAGGTGGGAGACGGTGTCGGCGACCATCGCCAGGTTCTCTTCGAGAGTCGTGCGGAGCGCGAGCTCGACGTGCCGGTCGTGCGATTTGGCGACCAGCGTGATCACCGGGGCGCCGGACTCAAGCAGGGCCCTGACCTGTGGGTCGTCGGCGGCGGCGGCACCGGGGCGGCGGGTGGCGCCGAAGGCGACGAGCTTGGCGTGCTTGAAGTCGATCTCGCCGCGGGCGCGGGCGAAGAACTCGGTGTCCCGCGGGTTGGCGCCCGGCCAGCCGCCCTCGACGAACCCCACCCCGAAGTCGTCCAGGTGCCGCGCGATGGTCAGCTTGTCGGCGACCGTCAGATTGATGCCTTCGCGCTGGGCTCCGTCGCGCAGCGTGGTGTCGAAGACATGGAAACTGTCGTCGGTGACCGTTGGCTCTGTGGTCATACCTCTGTGGCTCCTGTCGAGTGATGGAGGGTCTGGCTCCACTGCCACCGTCTTCGCGTGCTTCCCGTTTCGGCCGGGGTGGGGCCGGAAAACGAAAAAACCCCTCGCGGGTGCGAGAGGTCTGCGCGCGGGTCTGGGGCAAGATGGCCGCTCGTACGTGGTGGTACGTGGCGGTCACTGCGGACCGGCGCGCCTGCTGCCCATAATCATGGCGAACGAGAACACGCCAGCATTCTGGCATGTTTGTCCTCCGCTGGAAGCCCCGTCTCACGATGCGGGCGATGCGGGTGCGCCTCGTGGGCGGTGCGGGTGGGATGGGACGGGGCCGAGTGGCGCCTCCGTGCCCGGCTCAGAGCAGCGAGTCCTCGATGAACTCGCGAACATGTCGCAGGACTTGGGCCCTGCCGGTGCCCGGTATGCCGACCACCACATGGACGCTGAAGCCGTCGAGCAGCGCGCGCAGCCTGGCGGCGAATCTGTCGGGGTCGACCGCCCGCAGTTCGCCGTGCGATATCCCCTCGGCGAGCAGCGCCACCAGGTCCCGGTGCCAGGACCGCTCGATCGCCGCCTGCCGGGCGCGGGCGTCGTCGTCGGCGTCCTGCGAGCGGTTCCAGACCTCCAGCCAGAGCGTCCAGTGCGGATCGCGGTGTCCGGCGGGGACGTACAGGTCGACGTACGCGTCCAGCCGCTCCCGCACCGTGGCCTGCCGGGACAGCAGGCCCCGGCGCTCGGCGCCGCGGCGGGCCTCGCTCCACTCCAGGGTCTGGAGCAGCAGCTCGTCCTTCGTACGGAAGTAGTAGAGGAGGTGCCCGCTGCTCATCCCGACGTCACGTCCGAGCCCCGCCATGGTGAGCCCGTCGAGCCCGCCCCCGGCGATGGTGTCCATGGCGGCGGCGAGCACGGCCTCGCGGGGCGGAGCGGCGTTGCGGCGGCGCGCGGTGGGTGTCACCCGTCCGTTGTACCTGATGCGGGCACACGGGGTTGCCGGTGGGTCACACAGCGAATCCCGGCACGGCGGTGCGCACGGAGCGGACCGAGGCACCGATGCGGGACATCTCTTCGGCGAGAGATGTCCCGCATCTGTCATCGGTGGAGTTACGGGCTCCGCGTCAGCCCACCTGGTGCATCCACCCGTGGACGTCCTCGGCCCGTCCCGTCTGGATGTCGAGCAGAGCCTCGCGCAGCTTCGACGTGACCGCGCCCGACTCCCCGCCCGAGTGCGTCCACTCGCCGCTGGCCGACCTGACGAGCCCGACCGGGGTGATGACGGCGGCCGTACCGCACGCGAAGACCTCGGTGAGGGTGCCGTTCTCCGTGTCGCGCCGCCACTCGTCGATGGAGATCCGGCGCTCCTGCGAGGTGTAGCCGAGGTCGCCGGCCAGTCTCAGCAGCGAGTCGCGGGTGATCCCGGCGAGCAGCGAGCCGGTGAGCTCGGGAGTGACGATCTTGTCCCCGTACACGAAGTACAGGTTCATCCCGCCCAGTTCCTCGACCCACTTGTGCTCCACGGCGTCCAGGTAGGCGACCTGGTCGCAGCCCTCCGCCGCCGCCTCGGCCTGCGCGAGCAGGGACGCCGCGTAGTTGCCGCCGGTCTTGGCGTCGCCCATGCCGCCCGGAACGGCGCGCACCCGGTTCTCGGAGAGCCAGATGGAGACGGGCTTCACGCCGCCGGGGAAGTACGCGCCGGCCGGGGAGGCGATGACCAGGAACAGGTACTCGTTCGCGGGCCGCACCCCGAGGCCGACCTCGGCCGCGATCATGAACGGCCGCAGATACAGCGACGACTCACCGCCGTGCGGCGGGACCCACGCCTCGTCCTGCTGGACCAGCGCGTCGCACGCCTCGATGAACGTCTCGACCGGCAGCTCCGGCATCGCCAGCCGGCGGGCGGACGTCTGGAAGCGCCGGGCGTTGGCCTCGGGCCGGAAGGTGGCGACGGTGCCGTCGGGGCGGCGGTAGGCCTTGAGCCCCTCGAAGATCTCCTGCGCGTAGTGCAGCGTCATGTTTGCCGGGTCGAGGGAGAGCGGGCCGTACGGGACGAGCTGCGCGTCGTGCCAGCCCCGGCCCTCCGTCCACCTGATGGTCACCATGTTGTCGGTGAAGTGGCGGCCGAAGCCGGGGGCGGCCAGGATCGCCTCGCGCTTCGCGTCGGACAGCGGATTCGACGACGGCTTCAGCGCGAGCGTGGGCAACGGTGTCGTGGGCGTGGTCATGAGTTCTTGTCCTTCACCGGTTGTGTGTGACGGACCGCGCTCACGCCGCTACAGGTACTAGGACGTCCGAGCTTTCCCTCATGCCGCGGCCCAGCGCAATTATCGCGTCCGGCGGGGCGGGGCATGAAACGGGGTGAATGCGGCCCTACGGATGATGGTGACACCCGGTGGCCGCAAAGCACAGCCGCCGGGTGCTGTGACCCGGCGGCTGTGGGAGTCGTCGGGTCAGCTCGCTACTCGTACGACGAGCGCGTCACCGATCTCGTCGGTCGTACGGCAGCAGCAGCGCGACCGAGAGGATCGTGGCCGTGGGGTCGGCCTTCCCCTGGCCCGCGATGTCCGGCGCCGAGCCGTGGACGGGCTCGAACATGGACGGGAACGCCCGGTCGGGGTTGATGTTCGCGGACGCGGCCAGGCCGATGCCGCCGGTCACGGCAGCGGCGAGGTCGGTGAGGATGTCACCGAAGAGGTTGTCGGTGACGATCACGTCGAAACGCTCGGGCTGGGTGACGAAGAAGATCGTCGCGGCGTCGACGTGCAGATAGTCGGTGGAGACCTCGGGGTACTCCTGGCCGACCCGGTCGAAGATCCTCTTCCAGAGGTGGCCCGCGTAGACGAGGACGTTGTTCTTGTGGACCAGCGTCAGCTTCTTGCGGGGGCGGGAGTCGGCACGCTCGTACGCGTCGCGTACGACACGCTCCACGCCGTACGCCGTATTGAGGCTGACCTCCGTGGCCACCTCGGCGGGCGTATCGGTGCGCAGGGAACCACCGTTGCCCGTGTACGGGCCCTCGGTGCCTTCACGGACGACGACGAAGTCGATGTCCGGGCGGCCGGCGAGCGGGGTCGCCTGGTTCGGGAAGAGCTTCGACGGGCGCAGGTTGACGTAGTGGTCGAAGGCGAACCGCAGCTTCAGCAGCAGCCCCCGCTCCAGGATCCCGGACGGCACGGACGGGTCGCCGATGGCGCCGAGGAGGATCGCGTCGTGCGTCTTGAGCGCGGCGAGTTCCGAGTCCGGGAGGGTCTCCCCGGTACGGTGCCAGCGCCTGGCGCCGAGGTCGTACTCCTTGGTCTCCAGCTTCACATCCTGCGGGAGCACGGAGCTGAGGACCTTCAGACCCTGGGCCACGACCTCCTGGCCGATGCCGTCACCGGGGATCACTGCGAGATTGATGCTGCGAGACATGACGGGCACCTTACTTCGCGTCCCAGTGCCTGACACGCGCGGTCCACGATTCGGACGATCGCGTGTTGCGCGCGGGCGTGTGCCCGTGAACGCGGCGCACTGGACGGCGACGGCGCGCAGGTACGGCGCCGTCGCCGGCGTCGACGGTGGGGCGGCCCCGACTCAGTGGCCGGTGGAGCCGCCGTTGTCCCTGCGGTCGAGGGCACGCTGGAGCGCCGCTGCGGCGTTCTTGCGGTCGGACTCACTGGCGCGGGGGGTGTGACGGACGCGGCGGCGGATTGTCGTCTCGGCCATGGTGATCGACTCCTTGAGACAGCTGAGGCATACGGCCGGGGGAAGCCGTATGAGGCATCTGCGAGGCGCCGGTTGGGCGGGGAGCACGCGCTACAGGGGTTGCCTGTGTGGGGGCGATTGCTCTCGTCCGCCGTTCGCTGGGTCGAGCGAGTCGTTCGGCTTCTACAAAGCTAAGGGAGCGAGGCCGTTCTGTCTCCACAGTTAGTCGGACGTCCTAGCATCTGAGACGGCAGCATCGATCTGGCACAGCGACCTAGATTGCATTCCTATCTAGGTGGTGGTGGAATACAGCCATGGCAGCAGACCGCAGATCCAGCTGGCTCAAGGGGGTCCTCGACCTTCTCGTCCTGTCCTGTCTCACCGACGGGGAGAGCTACGGGTACGAGATCTCCAAGGCCCTCGCCGGCGCCGGTCTCGGCGACATCAAGGGCGGGACGCTCTACCCCGTGCTCAACCGGCTCGAAGAGGCCGGACTGGTCGTCGGGGAGTTCCGCGCGGCCGAGCGCGGGCCGGGGCGGCGTTACTACCGGCTGACGGACGAGGGTCGGCGCCGGCTCGCCACCGAGAGCGGCAACTGGCTGGAGTTCCACACCACCGTGCGGAAGATGCTGAGCACCGAGGGGGCGTCATGAGCGATCGGGAGCGATCCACCACCGGGACCGGCTACTTCGAGGAACTGGCCGCCGCCCTGCGGGCCGGCGGCATGGCCGAGCGCGAGGTGACCGTCACCGTCACCGACCTGACCGCGTATCTGGCGGAGACCGGCTCCGCCGCCGAGGAGGAGTTCGGGCCGGTCGAGGAGTTCGCCGTGCGTCTCACGAACGGCGGCGACGGTGCCGGTGGCGGGCCCGAGGAGCCGGAGGCCACCGCCGAGACGTGGAAGTGGACCACCGACATCTACAACGACCGCAGGCTGTTCAACGTCTACGGCGACCAGGGCTGGGAGGTCGAACGGCTGGACGCCTTCGGCCGCTTCGTGTGCCGCCGCACCGTCGGCGCGGCGCTGCGCTGGGAGTACCGGCGCGAGGTGCTGACCGGCCGCGGGCGCGGCGCGGTGGAGTCGGAGCTCGCCCCGGACGGCTGGGAGCCGTGCGGGCAGTGGACGTACTACCTGTATCTCAAGCGGCCCACGGCGGCGAGCGCGGGACCGGCGGCGACGGTCGCCACCCGGCCCGGGACGCCGCGGTGGAGCTTCTACTTCGGCAGGAGGACACGCGCGCTGCTGGCCGTGACGGCGGTGAGCGCGCTGATCCTGACGTTCCTGTACGGCTCCGGGGCCGTGGAGTTCAACCTGGCGCTGTTCGTCCCGATCGCCGTCGCCGCGGGGATCGCCGCCCGGTCCGGTGTCCGGAAGGACGTGATCGACGGCGCCGAGGACGGAGCGACGGGCCGGGAGGACAGGGACCCGGGGAACAGGGGCTGAGCGGGGCCGCCGCCCGGCGGCCCGCGGTCTACAGCACGTCGCCGTCGCGCCAGTCGAAGATCAACGCGTCGTCGGCGGACGGGAGTTCGCGGTCCGGCACCGGCCAGAGATAGGTCGAGCCCTCCTCCTCCGGCAGCCGTACGACCCCGTCCGGGCTCAGCGCCTCGACCCGGCCCTGCCACAGGTGCCAGCCACGTGAGCGGTAGAGGCCCGCGCCGGAGTCGGAGGCGGAGAGCGCGCCGACGTCGTACGCCCGGGCGATCACCCGCTCCAGCACCTCCAGCACCCGGCCGCCGAGCCCGTCGCCGCGCCGGTCCGCGCGCACGCCGACCGCTTCGACGTAACCCACGCGGTACGACCGGCCCGCGTGCGTCAACCGGCGCTGGATCACGCTGCCGTGGGCGACGAGCGCGCCCGTTCCGTCCCGTACGAGGACATGGACGCCGCCGAGCCCGTGCGTCCAGTCCTCCTCGCTGAAGGCCCCGTCGAAGGCATCGTCCAGGAGGGCGCGGATCTCGCCGAGGGTCGCCGGGTCGAGTTCGAAGGTGTGGGCGGTGCGCAGCGGGTCTGACATGCTTCTCACTCTTTCAGGCCGGGCGCCCGCGCACGTACTCAGTGCCCGGTTGAGTAGTTGCTCCATGTCGAAAAAACGTGCCTGCCACGACAGTTGGCGCATGAACGGCCTTTACGCACTTAAGCCCTGGTACGCGTCCCGGCTCTCCGGAGTCCGGGCCGCCCTCGTCCGTCGCGAGGTGTCGCCCGACACGCTCACCGCGGCGGGTGTCGTCAGCGCGGCCGGTGCGGCCGCCGCCGTGGCGTGGCTGCCCGCCGGTCCGCTCGCCGCGCTCCCCGTCGCCGCCCTTCTCGCCGCCCGTCTGGCCTTCGCCAATCTCGACGGGGCGCTGGCCCGGGACACCGGGCGGACGACGCGGCGCGGCGCCGTCCTCAACGAACTCGGTGATCGCGCGGCCGACCTGGTCGTCCTGGCCGGCTTCGTCGCGCTGGCGCCGCTGTGGCTGGTCGCGGTCGCCGCTCTGGCGGCGACGCTCCCGTCCTGGGTGTCACTCGCGGGTACGGCGGCGGGCGCGCCGCGCCGTAACGGGGGCCCCGTCGGCAAGACCGAACGGTGCCTGCTCGTCGTCATCGCCGCCGCGACGGGCTGGGCGGTGCCGGTGCTCGTCGTGATCGCGGCGGGCTCGGCGCTCACCGCGGTCGTGCGGTTCGGCTGGGTCTGGAGGAAGCTCGCATGAGCGCCGTCATGATCGCGGGCGAGGCCGTGGGGCGCGCCGTGCCCCTCGTCGCCGGCGCCCTCGGGGCGAGCGGGATCGCGGTGGCGGCGCTGCCGTCGCGGGTCGCGGTGCGTGCGGAACTGCGCAAGAGGTGGCGGACGTGGGCGATCGCCGCTCCGGTGTTCCTCGGGGCGCTGGTCCTGGGCGCCGGGGGCGCGTTCGCGCTCGCCGCGGCGCTCGGGGTGACGGCGGTGAGCGAGTACGTGCGGATGACGGGGCTGCCGCGTGCGGAGCACGCCGTACTGGCCGTGGCCGCCGTCGTGCTCCCGGCACTGGCGTGGCTGGTACCGGACGCGGTGGACCTGCGGGCGGTCGATCTGAGGGTGGTGGCGCTGCTTCTGGTGGCGGCGGCGCTCCCGGCGCTGCTGGCCGGTGACCACGAGCGGGGCTTCACCCGCTCCGCGCGCACCGTCTTCGCCCTGTTGTGGATTCCCCTCCCGCTCATGGGACTTGTGGTGCTTCAGGACACGGCGGTCGCGGTCGGGCTGGCGGTGGCGCTCGGCGACGTCGGGGCGTGGTGCGGCGGTACGGCGCTGGGGCGGCGTGGCCCGCTCTCCCGGCCGCTGTCGCCCCTCTCCCCCAGCAAGACGTGGGCGGGGGTTCTCGGCGCGGCGGCGGCGACCGCCCTCGCCCTGGCCGCCGTCGGGGCCTTCACGCCGCTGCTGTGGGCGGCGGTGCTGGCCGGCTGCGTACTCGGCGACCTGCTCGAATCCATGGTCAAGCGGGAGGCGGGCGTGAAGGACGCGGGCAGTTGGCTGCCGGGCTTCGGCGGGCTGCTCGACCGGATCGACTCCCTGCTGCTGGCTCTCCTGCTCGCGATGGTGGTGACGGCATGACGGCACGTATCGCTTCCCGTACGGGGGCCGGGGCACGCTCGGCGCCGCGACGGCTGCGGCGCCGCCCGACGGTCGTCGGGCACCGGCGACGGCGCGCGGGCGCGGACGCGGGCACAGGTGTGGGGGAGGGTGCGGGGGCGGCGGCTGTCGCGTTCGCGGTCGGCAGCCCCGGTGATCTCTGCGGGAGCGAGGCTCGGCGGTTTCGTGGCTCCGGGCGGCGCGGTTCCGCGCTCGGCCGTGGGCGTGGGCGTGGGAGCCGCACCGTCCCCGGCGGCCCCGGCCCGGCGCAGGCGCCCGCCCTCGCGCCCTCGCGCCTCGGCGCGCTCCTGCGGCGCGCGCTGTGGTGGGTCGTCCTGACCGTCACCGGCGGCGTGCGGCGGCAGGGCCAACTGCCGCCCCGTGGGTGCGTAGTTGTGGCCAACCACTCCTCGCACGCCGATACCGCCGCGCTCCTGGCGGCGCTCGACTCCCGGCACCGTCCCACCATCGGGGCGGCGGCGGACTACTGGTTCGCCTCGCCGTGGCGACGGCGCGTCTGCCGGGTGCTCGCCGCGGGGTTCCCCGTACGGCGCACCGGCGGCGGCATGGACGACCTGATGTCCATGGCGGACGGGCTGCGGGCCGGCCGCGCGGTCGTCCTGTTCCCCGAGGGCACGCGCGGGGCGGACGGCGCGGTCGGCGCCTTCCACCGCGGCGCCCTGGTCCTCGCGGAGCGCGCGGGCGTCCCGGTCGTACCGGTGGGTATCGCGGGCACGGACCGGCTGCTGCCCAAGCACGGGCGGCTGCGTTCGTCGCTGGTGCGGGTGCGGATCGGCGAGCCGCTGCCGCCGTCGGCGACGCCGGAGGACGCGCGGGCGGCGGTCGCGGCGCTGCACGCCCGTACGGGTACGGAGCCGCCGCGCGACTCCCCCGTACGGCGCCGGGTGGCGGCGGTGGCCGCGTCCCGCTGGGGACTGCCGCTGGCCTTCGCCTGGGCCTGCGCCGAGGCGCTGAGCTGGCCGCTGATGCCCGAACTGCTGCTCGGCATCGCATGCGTGGCCCTCCCCCGCGCGGCGCCGCGGCTCTCCCTCGCCGCGCTCGCCGGAAGCCTCGCCGGCGGACTGCTGGCCCTCCAACTGGCGAACACGGGGCATCAGTTGCCCGCGCCGCTGACGACGGACCGGATGCGCGCGGAGGTCCGTCACGAGCTGGCGGCCGAGTCGGCGTCCGCCGTACGCCACCAGCCGTGGAACGGCATCCCGTTCAAGGTGTACGCCGCCGAGGCGGGCCGCGCCGACGTGCCGGCGGCCGACTGGCTCGCGGAGTCCGCGCGGGCCCGCGGCTCGCGGACCCTGACGGTCGGCGCGGTCTTCGGAATGCTCGGTCTGCTGCTGCACCGTCTCCGCCGTTACTACGGCGCGTACGTGGCTCTGCTGGGTGCCGGCTTCGCCGCCGGACTGTCAGTCATCGTGGCGGGCTGGAGCTGAGCCGGGCCGCCGCACCGTTTCCGCGCCCGCGCCGGGGGCACCCGACCAGCACCGATGGGAGGGGTGCCACATGAACGCACGCACGATGTCACTCAGAGGCCGTAGCAAGGGCCGTCAGGCGGCGAACAGTTCGGCGATGGACGCCGCGGCCCGCTGGGGTTTCGCCGCGCGCGGCGTCATCTATCTGCTGATCGGGCTGCTGGCGCTGCAGATCGCGTTCGGAGGCGGCGCCAAGCAGGCCGACCGCGGTGGCGCGCTGGCCGAGATCGGCGAGAAGCCCATGGGCTCGTTCGTCCTGTGGGCCCTGGGCATCGGTCTGGTCGGCATGTGCCTGTGGCGGCTGTCCGAGGCGCTGTTCGGCGCCGCGGGACCCGACGGCCACAAGACGAGCACGCGGCTGTTGTCGGCCGGGCGCTTCCTCTTCTACGGCTTCGTGGCCTACTCGGTCCTCACCTTCGCCGCCGGCGACAAGGGCGGCTCGTCGGGCGACGAGCAGTCGCAGGACGTCACGGCCAAGGCGATGGAACTGCCCGCCGGACAGTGGCTGGTCGGCGCGGCCGGTGTCGGCATCCTGGCCGCCGGTCTGTGGATCGGGGTGCGCGCCGCGAGGCGGTCGTACCACAAGCACCTCAAGCTCGGACAGATGTCCCGCGCGGCGAAGCGGTACATCGACGTGACCGGGGTCGGCGGCGGACTGGCGCGCGGGCTGCTGTTCGCGGCGCTGGGCTGGTTCGTGGTCAAGGCCGCCATGGACTACGAGCCCGACAAGGCGAAGGGCTTCGACGCCACGCTGCGTTCGTTCACGGACACCCCGGCCGGTCCCTGGCTGCTCGTGCTGGTCGCGCTGGGTCTGGTGCTCTTCGGGATGTTCTCGTTCGGCATGGCGCGCTACCGCAAGGTCTGAGCCGACCGGAGAGGTCGTGCCGCCGCCCTCACCTCCGTACGGAGGTGAGGGCGGCGG